>JARLGI010000004.1 GCA_031296115.1 Acidobacteriota bacterium
TTGACGAACTGGGCAGGGATGAGCCGCACTTGGTGCCCTTGCTCCCTCAATGCGGCACCCAGGAAGTGCGCTCCGGCACAGGCCTCAAGGCCGATGAGCGATGCGGGCAGATTCGCCGTATGAGCTAACAGCTGTGCACGGGAGAACTTCTTGCGAACCAGAACCTTGTTCCGCTCTCCCAGTGCGACAGATGAAAGGTGGTCTTCCCCAGATCGATGCCGATGGATGTGATGTGCATACGATGATCCTCCTGTTGTGAATTGCCGAGCCGTAATCCTACTCGGCGGCGGACCATCTCATTAGTCCTCTTCTGGTCCATCACGGTATTCGGGAGATCCTGCTGCGGCACATCTCCTCGAAGCCGGTTTGAACGAAGCCGCTTTGCGGCGGACGCGTGCGCATGGGTTGTCGATCCGACAGCGTTACAGGTGAGTTGAGCTAGGTTGTGTCGCAGAGAAGGAGGCGTCTCTGTGACCCATCTACGCCAGATCATGCTGGAGGAACTACGGCGACGCAACTACGCCGAGTCCACGATCGAGACTTACATCCACACGGTTGAGCATTTCAGCCGGCACTTCCATCGTTCCCCTGATCAGCTTGGCCCGGAGCATATTCGCCAGTATCAGGCCGCACTGTTCACTCACTGGAAGCTGACCCCCAACACCGTAACGCAGCGGCTGGCAGCTTTGCGCTTCTTCTATGTTCAGGTTTTAAAGAAAGGCTGGAGCGTAGCCGAGACCCCCTAGTGGTCAGTGACGCATGACCAAGACGGGTGTGATGACCGGAGAAACCGAATAAAAAATCACCAGGTGGCTTTCCCAGGGGGGCCCCCGCTGAGCCACAAAAAACTGAGCTTCTTACATCAATTAACGCCTCCGTCAAACGGCCAATCAGGCAAGTGCTGTTCAATAACTGGGCCTCCGTCGCCGCTTTCCTTGTGATCTGGCGGTTCTGGCTTTAAGTCCTTGCTGTTGCATTTCTTACGTCAAGGGAAGCTATCTCACACGCAATCAGGATCTTCGTCGCCACGACCCGCACACCTCCCCGTTGGCCTCGTCACAGCTGCGGCTAGTCCCCATCGCTGCGGCTAGTTCCGACTCACGAGCAAACCCAGTAACGCTCCGTCGGATTCTCTTCGGCGTGCGACTCATCGGCTGTTGAACTGCGACCCGCATCGGAGGCTGGCTCCGGAAGTTGTCCAGAAGTCGGCTTGTAGGAAATCTGCCACTGACAAGCGCTGAGATTCCTCCCGAGCGACGGGCGGACCGGAGGTTGACCGGATTAGGAAGGGTTGCCGACCACTGGGGAGTTGGCGGATCTCGATTTACAGTACGCCGTGGATGCAAGCAATCGCCTTGTAAGAGCAGCGTTCCACTGCTTCGCGGCGCCCAGGGAGTGCCGCATGCTGTGCTTACGGCAAGGCAAACAGAAACACCGTCGGCGCTCCGGCGATCTCGTTCACCCAGAACGGCGACGGCCTACCGGACATGACCGCCACATACTGCTTTCCAGCTTCCTCATAGGTTACCAAGCCGCCCCCGATCCCTCCGCCGGTGTTGAACCGGTACAGAACTTTTCCGTCGCGCGCGTCCAAGGCTAGAAAATCGCCGGTCAATTCGCCAGCGAAAACGACGTTCCCTTTCGTCGCGGTTACCGCTGCTACGATCGGCCGCTTCGATTGATATTTCCACTTCACCGCCCCGGTCGAAGCATCCAACGCCGTCAGCCATCCTTGCGACTCAGACCGGAACTCCACCGTTCCGCCCATGTACATACGCCCCGGAATGTGCCGCACCGTCTCCGCTGACGTGAACTTGCTGCACCAGTCCACTGCGTTCACATAGAGCATGTTCAGCGCCGGGTTCAGCGCCAGCCCGTTCCACTCTACCCCGCCCAGAACGCCGGGGCAGACCTCTACACCTTCCTTCGTCACCGGCAACTCGACGTTTTTGATCGTTGTCACGGGGGTGGAATAGATCACTTCGTGACTATCCCGATCGACCGTCCGCAGAATTCCATCCTTCCCCACCGTCGCCAGCAGCCGGCTGTCGCGCCCCCCGACCTTCGCTTGAAACAGCGGACTCACCTGCGTGAGGTCCCAATCGTGCGAATCGTTCGGCACCATCTGCCGGTACCAAAGCAGTTTGCCCGTGCGGACGTCCAACACAACTAACGAATTGGTGTACCGGTTATCGCCCGGCCGCAGGTTGGCAGGCAGGTCCGGCGCGGGATTCGTCACCGCGACGAACAGTTCCCCCTTCTCCGCGTCGAGCGTGAACGGTGTCCAGACCGACCCGCCCCCCAGCTTGATCCCCTTCGGGTTCCCCCACGACTCCGACCCCGCTAGCGTCGCTCCCGGCACCGTCTGAAACTTCCACACCGGCGAGCCATCGCGAAGCCGGAAAGCGCCTACCCAGCCTGAGATTCCGTTCTCGCTGCCCGCTGGCCCGATCAACACCAGATCCTCAAACAACAGCGGCGCCATGGTAAAGGTTTCTCCCTGTTGGGCGTCCGCCGCCTTCACCGCCCACACCAGTGCCCCCGCGTCCGCATTCAGCGCCAACAGATATCCATCCGATGTCCCCCGCACCAGGTAGCCGTCCTTGATCGCCACGCCGCGGTTGTTCCGCCAAACCTCGTGGCCACGCGGCGCCCACGTGTATCGCCACTTAGGCCGGCAGTTGGTCGCGTCCAGCGCTACCGTGCTCCGCGTCGTCGTGATGTACATCGTCCCCTGATACACAATCGGGCCGGTCTGAAAATTGCCTTCGTCGCCCACCTGAAACACGCAGACTGGCCGGAGTTGGCCGGCGTTTCTCTCATTGACCTGGGCCAGTGCTGCATACCGCGAGCCGGAATAGTCGTGCGTGTGATAGAGCCAATTCCGAGTCGAATCGGCCGCCCGAATCAGCTCCTCCTGGGTCGGCCCCCCGACTTTCGGAACAGCCGACGCGTCCCCTTCCACACGCAGCGGCGGCGGTGCAGCCGCCAATTCTTTAGCGATGCCGAATCGCAACCGCGCCTGCTTCATCCGCGGCGAGCCCGCCCGTAGAGGCGTGGTTGACCCCGCTTCATATCCGTTCTGTTGCAGGATGTAAGTCAGCACTGCAGTGTAGTCGTCGGAGGCCATCTGTCCCGCAGATCCCTTGGGCATAGTCGTGCGGATAATGAAGTCCAGGTCCTCCACAGTAAACTGCGAATTGGCCCAGTCTCCGACTAGACCGGTCCTCGTCCACGCGGCCGCGAAGGCAGGGCCGGCCAGCGGGCTCGCTGCCCCGCCCTGCAGCGTCTCGCCATGACACATCGCGCACTTTGCGGCGTAGAGCTTTTTGCCCTGCGCCACCTGCTGCTGCGTGAACAGCGGCATCTGCTTCGTCCCTTTGCCCATGGCTACGGTCACGGTTGCTGCCAACACGATTGCCACTGCGCCTGCGTGCCATCTGGTCATGCGGTTGCTCCTTTGCTCATTTATGGGAATCGCGCGCGAACTCTCCGGAGAAGTTTCCTCTGGCAACGCAAGGCCGTGCGAGTATACTCTTGCCGTCCCATCCCTGCGATGCTGCAACCTGATCGGCGCTCCGAATTGCGCCGTTGATTCTATCGCAGTCGGATGATGCGCCGCTGAGCAATAATCTCGCCCGTTGCCCGAGCCGCCGAGCGCTGTCTAGACCACCCAAAAAGCCGCGCAGGAGCCGATGCGTCAAGGCACAGGCCTTGCGTTGGCCGGCCTCTCTTCCTGTTCCTCGTCACACAGCCCTGAATCTCGCGTCACAGATGTACCGGTCATCTCGGCCTAGAATCGAGGCTGCCGGATCCGAGCGGCATGTTTCCTGCGCGGCATTTGTGAGGAGGCGTTGTGAAGGTTACGAACCTGTTGGCAGTCCTGCTGGGATGCCTGGCCGGTGTCATGTTCGGCGGCAGAGCCTTCGCGCAAACAGCTCCGGCCGCCCCTATTATTCTCAAGGGCGCGCCCGTGGGGGCCGTGAAGTTTGGGCACACCACCCACTTGAAGGTGGCCGGCAGGTGTGTTGTTTGCCATCATGCATCGAAACCGGAGAAGGCGCTCTTGGCCCCACAGCAAGCCTGCACGGACTGCCATACGAAACCCGCCACACCGCCCGTGACCACCAACTTGCAGGCAGCCTTCCACAATCCGACGGCGACCTCTGGGCTGTGCATTGAGTGTCACCAGACGCAGAACCGAAACGGCAAGGCGGCGCCGGTGAAATGCGCCGATTGTCACAAGAAGTCCAACACCTGATGTCCGGCGAGCATAGTCCCGCAACAGCGGCCGGACGGTCCAGGGCCGTTACTGTTCCGCAAACACCAGGAAGTAATCCATCTTGTCGCCCTTTACCAGGTCGTCATGCTCCTCCAGCAAGCGGTAGCCTGCCTGTTTCGCCTCCCGAATCACCACATCTTTTTGCACCCCATGGTCTACACCATTGCCGGTGCGGTCAATGACGCCCACGCGCGCTCCCGGCCGCAAGGCAGGCCGCAGGTTGCGCAATAACGTCACCGGATGCGCTACCTCGTGGTACGTCTTCAGCATGAGGACTGCATCGATGCTGCCCGGCGGCAGACCCGGATCGTCGGGCTGGTTTAGAATGGTCTTCACGTTACGCAGATTTTCTTTTTCGGCGCGGTCTTTGATGTAGTCGACCGCCTCGGGGTTGATGTCCACCGCGTAGACTGTTCCCGTGTTCGCCACTCGCTGTGCCGCTCGCGCGGTGAACCAACCTGAGCCCGCGCCGATATCCGCCACTGTCTTGCCCGGCGCGATCCCCAGAATGTCCATGACGTGATGGATGTGAAGCTTCGCTTCCCTGTCCGGCGACTCGAAGATAGTCAGGTCGCCGGTATAAGGAGTGCTGGTCTGGCGATGCTGGGCTTGTGCCGCGGATTGTTGGGCCGAAAGGGCCGGCCCCGACGCAACGATTGCAAATAGCAGCGCCAGAACTATGGCAAGACGGCGAAAGCGCATGAAGAAGCTCCAGTTTATTCGATGCAAGAGGATGTTATGTGGTTGGCGCTACGCACTCAGTATCCAGCAGTTGGTAGTTGGTAATCGGTAATTAGCGTTGGTGCAGCTGGGGCAGCAGGCGTTTCGGTCTGATTACCATCCTCTGGCCTGGTGCCTCAGGTTCGCGCCTCGGTTGGGCAAATCTGGGGCGCCAGGCTTGGACGGGGCACCCGAGCGGTATCATAGCCCGTGAGTATGCGCCCTCGCGCGATGGTCATCGGTTCATCGCCGTCATGCCCAGTGAAGGCAGCTCTCAGTCGTTGACTCTCGTCCAGAACTGGCCCGCAGAGTTGAAGAACAAGTAAGGTCTGGTGCACCAGTCCAGAATCCTCCGGAGGTTCCGGGGGAGGATTTCCAGTCTTTCTTACCCTCTACCGGAGGTTCGAGAATGCGCAAAGCGTCTATCGTTCTCGTTGTTGTCTTGTTTGCCGTAGTGTGTTTGGGCCAACAGGCCGGCCCCACGACCGTTACCGTATCCGGCTGCGTGGTGAATATGAATGGGTCGTTCAAACTCCTCACTCCCGGCCAGACCTGTGTGCTGAATGGTCACCACAGCGCCCTGTTCAGCTACAACGGCAAACTGGTTGAGGTGACCGGAACCGTAGACACTCCCAGTAAGTCGCCCGGCATCCCTGTCGTCCTGCACGTAACCCATCTGAAGAAACTGGCGGATTTCTGCCAGTGATGTTGGGTAGTTCTGTGGCACGGGCAGCGTTATCGATTGTCGGTGCCGCTGCCGGGTGCCCACTCGTTCGTGGTTTTCGAATGACTGGCAGATCGTAGAGGGTCGCCAGCCAAATCGAGGATTCGAGCGGGCTTATAACACGCTTGATGCAAGCCTTCAAGAAACTCCCGCTCAAGCAAGTACGGCTTGAGTGGGCCACCCCGCCGGGCTTGAGAACCCGTTACCATCCTTTCGACATAAATTCGAAGCGGGCGTCGCCGCGGGCGAGATGGAGGGCAATGTTCCTGACACTACCCAAAGGTTTGGCCGTCTTTCTTGGCTTTATCAAGTGCCAATTTGGCAAGACACTCGAAATCCTTGACAACTACGAGGGGCAGCAAGTTAGGGTCGGGGCCTTGCGCGGGAGCAGGAGCAACCTTGCAGTCCGGCTGGGGAGCAGGAGCCCACTTGCAGTCCTGCGCGGGATCGGCCACCAGAACCAGGGTCCAGTTGCTCCGTCCCCGGCCGGAGGCTTGTGCCGCCTCGCAGGGGCGTCCCTCGGCCTCAGCTACCGCACAATCCAGGAGTTTTTCTACTGAAGTCCCCTCCGTTGCCAACGCTTTCTCGAGGGCATAAAAATCGATGTCCTTGCTCTGCTTGAGGGCCGCCAGGATTTGCGCCTTCACCTGACTTGCAGGGAGGGGAGCTTTCTCCTGCTCGATTTGGCTGAGTTCGTCGTCGAGGTCCGCCGGGTGCCCCATTCATTCGCGCGTTTTGCGAATTAGTGGGAGATGATTCGCAGGCTCCCTCGTGTACGATCGTCAAGACCACGATTTGGGAACGAGCTTACCGGTCTGAAGGTCAAAACTCCCACTCAACCAAAAGAAGGTTGAGTGGGGCACCCGGCGGGTTGGCGGTGTACGTGAACTCCAGGGGACAACTTGGCGTGCAAAGTTCCTCCCTTCGCTTCAAGGAGAAAGTACGTGACATGGGTGACAGCACCAACGCCCTGATGAAGCTGCGGCCGGTGACGTTCCTCTACAAGCCCGAGTATGACAAAGGCGAACGCACTCTCCAGTACGGATTGATTGCCGAAGAAGTAGCCAAGGTCTATCCCGAACTCTTGGCCAATGACAAGGACGGCAAACCGTACACCGTCCGTTATCAGTACTTGACCACCATGCTGCTGAACGAAGTGCAGAAGCAGTATCGCCGGGCCGAGGGTCAGGCCGACGTGATCAAAGCTCAGCAGCAGGAAATCGAAGGTCTCAGGCAGCAACTGCAAGTGCAGAATGCAGCGTTACAGGAACGCCTGTCACGGCTGGAATCGCTGGCGCGAGTAGAGGTAGCGGCGACTACGAGATAGCATTGGATTCAGAACTTGTGCCGGGTGCCCAAGGTCCGCGTCGTAATCCTCTCAGGGCAGGAACTCGGTCCGACAAATGCATCTCTTCGGTCGCAACTCGATCATGATTACTAGTTCGAACTCCTCCGTGAAGAGGCGCGGCGTGTAATAACAGAGGCCGCTCAATCGCTTTTCTATTATCGGAAGCAAGTGACGAGACAGAGAGCGAAAAACTAGAAGGTATCGAAGTTCTTTCCCCGGTGGATAATCGCCGCCACCACGAGAGCAGCGACCACGAGGACGATCCCTACTTGCTCTACTGTTAATAATGAGACGGCGGATGAGACGAACTTCGGTAAACGGGGGTACCGTGACCCCACGATATATTCAACCGTCTCGGCAGCCCAATGATCATAGATGAAGAACGCGACTGAGCTCGCCGCTAACACCGACAAGGTAATCAGGATCCTTCGTATCATAATTGAATTGTAATCCCCGCATCTGAGGGATGCTAGTTCCTTGGCTCCCCTGAACTGGGATTACTCACGTAAAATCGGCATTGCACAAGTAATCCCCCACAGCACCTTTCGGCCATTGGTCTGTCACGTCGACAAGTGACCTGCGTCCTTGCGCATCCGCCGAGCCGCGGAGTATCAGATTCCTCAGAGGACAAATAGTTGTGTCTTCGGCGCGGCACCCGGCGTGCCAGAGTGAGCAGCTCTTTGAAGAAAAGTGGATAGTGATTAGTGAATAGTGGATAGCAGGGAGCGCCAGTAGATCGCGGTTGACCCGAATCTGGACATCGTTTGGGGTTAACCACTCAGTTAAATTTCGCTTGCTGGAATTGTCAAGCTGCAAGGCGAATGATCGGCGAAACCTGCCCTAGTAAATCCTTTACTTAGAAGACTCTACCTATAATTCCCTGCCCTCCAATATTTTGCCGCGATACGTTTCAGCCGGCCCTTTGTTTAGACGACTTTGCACATCCGAGAGGGATGGGGAGGGGGTTATCCAACGGGTAAACGCCAATTTGCCAGCTCATCGCCAAGAAAAGTACGCCGAGGAACAGGCTGTCGCGCGGAGTAGAAACCGCAAGCCCAACTGCTGCCTCCTGTAGAATTGGCTCATGGCTTTTCGCAGTCCCAAGACCGATCTCAACTCCCACAAGGCCAGAACGCCACCACTTGAGGACACGCGCGAGGAAGCGGCTTACCTGGAGCTGCTGGGCGAGGAACAGCGTCCGGTGCGCATCAAGATGTTGGATGGCGAGGTCGTCCGCGGCTGGATTGAATACTACGACCGCCGCATGGTTCGTCTCACCCGCGACGGCGAGTCCAACCTGTTCATCTTTAAGCACGACATCGCCTACATTGCGGAAGACGGCGCAGTTCGTAAGACGCGTCCGGACAGTCCAGGCCGCAACGGAAATGTCGCGGGCGCGGCGGAATGACCGCGCACCTGCCCGCGCTGGAAGCGATTGCGCGCGAGGCCGGCGCGCTGCTGATGGGCTACTTCAAGCAGCGCGTTGCGATCGAGTACAAGGGCGACGTGGACCTAGTAACCGTAGCGGACCGCGCCTCTGAAAGATTACTGGTCGAGCGCTTGCGGGCGCCCTGGCCGGAGTATGGCATCGTCGCGGAAGAGGGCACGCGCACCGACCAGAATGCCGATTTTCTCTGGTGCGTAGACCCGCTCGACGGCACCACGAACTTCGCGCATGGTTATCCGGTGTTCTGCATTTCTATGGCACTGGTGCGGAAAGATGGACAGATCGAGGTTGGAGTTCTCTACGATCCCACGCGCGACGAAATGTTTTCCGCCGAGCGCGGAAAAGGCGCCAGCTTAAACGGCAGCCCGATTCACGTTTCCACGACACAAACGCTGGCAGAATCAATCTTGGGCACCGGTTTTCCCAGTCACAAACGTCACAAGAACCCCAACATCCACTTCTATCACCAACTCACCTTGCGTTCGCATGGAGTGCGCCGCGCAGGTTCGGCAGCGCTCGACCTGGCCAACGTGGCCAGCGGCCGCTATGACGGCTTCTGGGAGTTCAACCTGAATTCCTGGGACACTGCAGCAGGAGTTCTTCTGGTACAAGAGGCGGAAGGACTCGTCACGCGTTTTGACGGTTCGCCGTTTCGCCTGGACAGCCGTGAAGTACTCGCTACCAACGGCCTGATTCACGAAGAGTTGATGAAGAACTTCGCAGAGATATTTGCAGGCCGCGGCTTGGAGGAACTGCCTTCGCCGGTTGAATACGCGAAGGAACGAAGCTAGCTCACGCGAGCACGTTAGTCAGCCACTTGCCGGGATTCTTCCGGCGGAACATCCGAGACGTTAGCGCTCCCGCCGTTCGCCTTTGCGACGGACGTTTCCTTGCGAGCTGATGGCTTGCCAGGACGGCTGCTCTTCTCGAATTGCCCAATGTGCCAGATGTCGCGAGCGTATTCCTGCACCGTGCGATCACTGGAGAATTTCCCAATCCGAGCCACGTTAAGAATGGCTTTGCGCCACCAGACCTCTTCTGTCAGGTATTCGCCGTCGATTACGGCCTGAGTCCCGACGTAACTTTCGAAATCGGCGATGTGGAAATAGCGGTCTCCGCGATTCACCAGTTCATCGAAGATCCAGCGGAAAAGCCCGTGCTCGTTGGGGCAGAACCGGTCTGAAGCCAATGCGTCCAACACCTCGCGGACCATTGGCTGGGCCTCATATTGTTCGCGCGGGTTGTATAGACCCTTCTGCTGCATTTCCTGGATGTCTTCCGCCCGCAGTCCAAAAATGTAGATGTTCTCGTCCCCGACTTCTTCCGCGATCTCAATGTTGGCGCCATCGTAAGTCCCAATGGTCAGCGCACCGTTCATGGACAGCTTCATATTCCCTGTGCCGGAAGCTTCCATTCCCGCCATGGAAATCTGTTCGCTCAGATCGGCAGCCGGCATGATGAGTTGCGCGAGAGAGACGCGGTAATCGGGCAGGAACGCCACCTTGATGAGGGCTTTCACCTGCTCGTCGTTGTTCACGACCTCTGCCACGTTGTGAATCAGTTTGATGATCTGTTTGGCCGCCCAGTATCCAGGAGCAGCCTTGCCCGCAAAGATGTAGGTCCGCGGCACAGCGGGCATCTCGCCGTGTTCAACGATGCCAAGATAGTCGCGGATAATGTGCATGACATTCAGCAATTGGCGCTTGTATTCGTGAATGCGCTTGATCTGCACGTCAAACATTGAATCCGGGTCAACCACTACGCCATTCTGCTCGTGAATCACTCCCGCCAGCTTCAGCTTGTTCTGGCGTTTCACCTCGCGGAAGGCTGCCTGGAAATCCGGATCGGCGGCAAAGGGCTCAAGATCATGCAAACGGTTGAGATCGGTCATCCAGCGAGTTTCGTCGAGAGCTTGGCTGATAAGCTCCGTCAGCCCAGGATTTGCCAGCACCAGCCATCTGCGGGGCGCCACTCCATTCGTCTTATTGTTGAACTTCTGCGGCCAAATCCTCGCAAATTCGGGGACTAGCGTGCTCTTCAGGAGGTCGCTGTGTAGCTTGGAGACGCCATTCACGGAATGGCTGCCGACGATACAGAGATTCGCCATCCGCACCTGCTTCTCATAGCCTTCCTCAATGATGGAAACCTTGCGGAGGCTTTGCTCGTCGAGGCTGAAATCCTGCTCGGCTTCACGCAGAAACTTGTCGTTGATGGTGTAGATGATCTGCATGTGCCGCGGCAGGACCTTTTCCATCAGCGGGACGGACCACTTTTCCAGCGCTTCCGGCAGCAGCGTGTGGTTGGTGTAGGCCACCGTCTGATGGGTAAGGCTCCACGCCTTCTCCCAGGGCAAGCCGTGCTGGTCCAGCAGCACACGCATCAGCTCAGCCACCGCCAGACTAGGATGCGTATCGTTCATCTGAATGGCGACTTTGGACGGCAGCAGGTCGAGATTCTGATGATTCAGGGTAAAGCGGCGCATCAGGTCGCTAACTGCGCAAGCCACCAGGAAGTACTCCTGTATCAGACGCAGCTCCTTGCCCGCCATGACCGAATCGGATGGATAAAGCACGCGGGTAATGTTTTCCGAGGCGATCTTCTGCTCGACGGCCCGGATGTAATCGCCGCGATTGAATATCTCGATGTCGAAATCTTCGGAAGCCTGAGCGCGGAACAGGCGCAGCCAGTTCACCGTCTGTCCCAGGTAACCGACGACCGGCATGTCGGCAGGCATGCCCTGGATGACTTTGTAGTTGACCCAGGTTGGAGTCGAGGTCCCGTCCTCCTCCGGCTTGGCCTCCAGCCGTCCGTATAGCTGGATGTTCACCGCTTCCTCTGGGTGTTCGATCTGGAACGGAGTGCCGTTGGCCTTCCAACGGTCCGGTTTCTCGCGCTGAAAGCCGTTGAAAATCTCCTGTTTGAACAGGCCATACTCGTAGTCGATGCCGTAGCCGAAGCCCGGCATTCCCAAGGTGGCCATGGACTCCAGGAAGCAGGCCGCCAGGCGCCCCAATCCGCCGTTGCCCAGTCCTGCGTCGGTCTCGCTCTCCATCACGTCGTCGAGGCTCACTCCAAAGCTCGCCAGCACCTCCCGGCAAAGCTCCTCCAGCCGCAGATTCGACAGATTCGCCCCCAAAAGACGGCCCAGCAGGTATTCCATGGAGAGGTAATACAGCTTTTTGGAGTCTTTGTGACGGTAGCGTGACTCGGTTTCGAGCATCCGGTCGACAATGCGGTCACGAATCGCGAGGGAAACCGGTTTGAGATAGTCGGCCGCCTCTAGTTCCGATATGGGACGAACCAGAGTATAGCGGATATGCCGTAGAATGGCCTCCCGTAAGGCTTCAGCCGGACCAACCTGAGCAGGAAACTGAGAGGAAGACATAGAAAAATGGGGCGCATCTGCCCCGGTGTCGTCTTCTCCCGGCAAGTCGTCGCTCCGCCCGTGGCTCAGTTTGGCAAAGCGCTGGTTGTTGTGCGGAGGTGCACCGTCCTTCCCGGACCTCGTCGGATTGGATTCGTCACCGATAGCCGCGCGACCCCGCCACGGGTTCATTCTAATGCATTAGTTCGGCGCAACCATAGCCAAGTTGAGCAAGGTAATGGATTGTACAACTTACACCGCGGCGTAAACTGTATCGAGCATCGTGGCTGCGAATTTTAACCTGCTGACATTCGAAACCAGGACCGCGGTCCTGGCTACCAACGCCCTCGTTGTTCTTGCGATCTCTCTGGTTGCCGGCTTCGCGACGGACCGACCCGAATGGTGGTGGGCGGCCAAGATTACGACAGGCTTGGCCGCCTTGTGCGCTGTCGCTCTGATCGTTGCGAACATCGTTTTACACGCCTGACGAACTTCAGCGGACATTACTTGCCGCCAGAATCGCGCGTTCCGTCAGGTACGACACCAAACACCGTGTGACGCGGCGGCATGGGTCCAGACGGGAGTCAACCTATAGATTCGCATGATGTGACTTGGTCCCGGCAACATGCCAGTAATGGTCGAGCACCCGCGCCACGCCGTCAGAGATTCGATCAGCACCGCCGACCACGACGTCCGCGTGGGCGATGGTCGGACGCACATAGCGGTGCGCCATGGGAGCGACCGTGGTTCTGTACTGCTCGATGACGGACTCAGGCGTTCGCCCGCGCTCGCGCACGTCGCGAGCCTTGCGCCGGTCGAGGCAGACTTCGTCATTCATATCCACATAGACCTTCGTGCCCAGCAACTCGCGCAAGCCAGGCCAATGCAGCGTGAACAGCCCCTCCACAATGATGATCTCTCTCGGCTGCAAGACATCCGTTCCGTTCGTGCGTGTGTGCGTGGCAAAGTCGTACACCGGAAGAAATACCGTCTCGCTGTTCCGCAGGCGGGCGACCTGCTCAATCAACAGTTCATGCTCCAACGCCTGGGGATCGTCGAAGTTGACCCGTGCCCGCTCTTCGAGAGGCAAGTGCGAAAGATCGCGGTAGTAGCGGTCGAGGGCCAACAGGTCAGCCTGGAGCGCGGCCGCCAGGTGCACAGCCAGGTGGGTCTTCCCGGCACCGGAGGGGCCGGCAATGCCGATGAGATAGATTTCTCCGGACATTCGCAGGATAGTGTAGCGCAGAGGACGAACGGCGACGTGACTGCGTGGTTAATCGGGCTTGGAAGCGTCCCCGAGGTGGCGCTCGATCTTGGGAAGCACAGCACGAATCAGGGCGAGAAATTTTCCCCGCATCTGCTCACCCGTTTCCATCACTTCCTGATGGGTCAGCCTCTCTCCCGTGATTCCGGCAGCCATGTTCGTCACGCACGAAATTGCCAGCACCTTCAACCCCATGTGACGCGCGGCGATCACCTCAGGCACCGTAGACATGCCGACAAGGTCAGCGCCAATCGTGCGCAGAAAGCGTACCTCCGCGGGCGTTTCGTAGCTAGGACCGGACACCGCGGCGTAGACCCCTTCGTAGATACCGCCGCCCAACCGCTCGGATTCTTCGAGGGTAAACCGGCTAAAAGCAGCGTTGTACGCATCGGTCATATCCGGAAAGCGAACCCCGAGGCGATCGTCATTCGGCCCGATGAGCGGATTAGTCCCCTGCAGGTTAATGTGGTCGCGCAACACGACGAGAGCGCCGCGGCTGTACTCCAGGTTGATGCCGCCCGCCGCGTTGGTCAGCACCACGGCCCGTACTCCCATTCGTCCCAAGACACGCACCGGAAAGGCGACCTGCGCGGCTGAATACCCTTCGTACAAATGTGCGCGACCTTGTAGGACGGCCACGGAGATTCCGTCGACCGTGCCGACCACTAACCGTCCCGCATGGCCGAGTGCCGTGCTTCTTGGGAACGAAGGAATCTCTTCGTAGGGTATGGCTACTGCATTCTGCAGCGCGTCCGCAAAGCCGCCAAGACCCGAGCCGAGCACGAGCACAATGCGGGGACGGAGGGACGTGCGGGACAGCACGAACTGGGCAGCTTGATCGGCTCGGGAAAAATCGTCGGTTGGGGTCGCTTGTGCTGAATCCGTCATAGATCGACCAAGCGGATTACAGGGAAAACCCTACGTTACACGTCAGAAGGGCTACATGGAATTGCGCAGCGCTGGAACGCAGCTCGTAGCGTGTTGTGGCTCGTTCCTCAGAACTCCCGGGCCATGCAGTCTCTAGTGCGCTGCTTTGTCCAGTCGGACAACTTCTCCCGTACCCAACTGATACTCCGCCTCGATGACCGTCAACTTGCCTTGTTCTTTGGCGTGCCGCAGAAGGTCGCTGTGCGCCAGCACATCCATGGCGCTCTGGTGGACGTTTTCCTTGATCGCGGCCTCGATCAGGGCGTCTCCCGTCGCAGAACCCTTCACCTTCATCACCGCAGGATCAATCTGGTCCGCCATGGCCTGCAGGTTCGCCGTCGGCATCTTCTCGCCCGAGCAGGCGGCGGTAACGGCGCCGCACTTGGTGTGTCCCAGCACCACCAACACCGTGCTGCCGAGGTGGTCGAAGGCATACTCCATGCTGGCGAGCCCCAACGGCCCAGCAATGTTGCCGGCGGCGCGCACCACGAACAGGTCGCCCAAGGTCTGGTCAAAAACCGACTCGGGAGGCACGCGGCTGTCGGAGCAACTTAGTACCATGGCTTTCGGGTGCTGCGATTTCGTTAGCGACTCGCGAACACTCACCAGCGCGCGCGGCTTCAGATTGCCGGCAACGAAGCGCTGGTTGCCTGCCATAAGGTCCGACCATATCTTGTCCGGCGACTGTGCGGGCTGGGCCGCGTGTCCGTGGTGCGCCGTAGCCGGGGCGGGCGCAGCGGGTTGTTGCGCGAGTGCGAATGTCGCGAGAAACACGATGGCGAAATACACAGGTTTACGACGCATGCTGCCTCCTGAGACGGCGTGAATATATCACAGCGGAGCTACTCCTACGGCGCCCCCTTATTGTTGGAAGGCTGGACACCGGGCCGAGGCCTCGCGCCACAGCGCTCACTTTCCTATCTCTTCCAGGTACTTCTCCACTTCGAGCGCGGCCATGCAGCCAGTTCCTGCGGCTGTGACCGCCTGCCGGTAACGACGGTCGGCGACGTCGCCGCTCACGAAAACACCAGGCGCTCGCGTGCGCACGTGATCTTGCGGAACGAGATACCCTTCGCCGTCGCGGTCAAGTTGATCGCCAACGAAGCTCGCATTTGGCGTGTGACCGATGCCGAGGAACATGGCGCTGGTGGGAAAGTCCCACTGCTCGCCAGTCTTCAGATTGCGCAAGCGGAGACCCGTCACTTCCTTCTTCTCGACTTCATATACGTCATCCACCACCGTATCAGTAAGAAATTCAATTTGCTCATGCTTGCGGGCGCGGTCGAGCATGATTTTCGAGGCGCGAAATTCGCTGCGGCGATGAATCAGCGTGACCTTCTTCGCGAAGCGAGTCAGGAACAACGCCTCTTCCATGGCCGAGTCTCCGCCGCCAATCACAGCAATCTCTTTACCGGAAAAAAAGAAGCCGTCGCAGGTGGCGCAGGAAGAGACGCCGTGGCCGATCAATGCCTCTTCGTTGGGCAGTCCCAGCCACCGCGCCGAAGCGCCGCTGGCAATGATCAAGGTGCGCGTAAGCAAGGTCTCGCGGCCCAGGTTTACCTCGATGGGCTTCCTGCTTCCGTCAGCCGCTTTCTGGCTCAGGTCTAACTTCACAACGTGACCCGCCATGTACTCGGTGCCGAAGCGCGCCGCCTGTTTGCGCATGTTGTCGATGAGCTCCGGGCCCTGCACGCCTTCCCGAAACCCTGGGAAGTTTTCCACCAACGTAGTGATAGCGAGTTGCCCACCCGGCTCATGGCCGTCGATTACCAGCGGCTTCAAGTTGGCGCGGGCAGCATAGATAGCAGCAGTCAGCCCCGAACAGCCGGAGCCGAGGATAATGACGTTGCGCACATTGTCTAGCATAGAAGTGACTTTGATTCTCAACGGACCGGAACGATGCAAGCCCGGCCGGCACGCCTGTTCGGAAAAACAGGTAAGACTTTACGGTTCAGCGGCTTCCGTCCAAGGGCCTTCTGGATTCTAACAAGTGTCCGCCGCTTGCGAAACGATTAGAATCAGGGAATGGCCAAGCTCACCCTGGTATACGGTATGCGTCTCCTCCCGTCCGATGACATCGCTGAAGTCGAGGAAGGCGTGGTAAAGCTGAAGAACGGACTGGAAGCCCACGTGACCTTGCACATTCTGGAGGCCTCAACGAGGGACGACATTGAAAAGCAATTACGGCGTAGTGTGGAAGCGTTTTTCGATCTCTACCCCGAGATCTGAGGTATAGCGGCATGAACGGTACGGAACACCATACCGTGGAACGCTATTCGCCGGGAAGCGGTAGAAATTTGAGGCTGGCGGCACAGACTGCCCTACAGCCATAATCCTGAAGCGTACTTCGAAGACTCGTATGGCGCCCAACTTTCCCAATGCCGCCGACGTGAAACTCTGGCTCCGCAAGGTCTTGCGCCCCAAGACCAAGTTGGGCAAGACCACCTTGTGGTTCGGCAGCCTGGCGCTTCTGCTGGAATTGCTGAAATTAGTCACCCGCTCCCCGCAGGGCACCATGCTAAGTGGGTGGGCCAGTTTCCTGGTATTTGTCTTTGCCGCCTGCGGCTGTTTGGTGATGCTGCGTTGGGTGCGCCGCCAACTCATGTGGCGGCTGCGCAATCGCCTAATTGTCACCTATGTATTCATCGGCGTTATTCCTATTGTGCTGCTGGTCAGTATGGCCCTCCTTGCCGGTTATCTGTTCGCGGGACAATTCGCCACCTATGTCGCCGCGGCCGACGTGCAGTCGGAGCTGCAACACCTGGAGTCCGCGAACAAGTCGATGGCCGCGCAGCTACGCAGTTTGTCGCGCGCCGGCAAGCTGAATGAACAGATCGCGGCGGAGATTGCCAGCGCTTCGGCTGAAAACTTCCGTCAGCGCACAGTCACCGTTTGGGAGGGCGAGAGAAGCTTCCTGCTTCCGCCGGAGCGGCGCGATCTCCAGGTAATTACTCCGCCCGATTCCGTCAAGGGTGACTTTGCCGGCGCCGTGATTGACGGCAATCGGTTGTACCTTCGGGTGGTCAGGCGCCTAGAGGAGAACGGCCGTCCGCTCACCGTCATCTCCAATGTGCCCATGACTCCCGAGCTATTACGCCAGGCAAGCTCGCAATTAGGTTCGGTGACGCTCCTTCTGCCCGAAGAAGAAACAGCTCCTAAACCCCCGCTTCCGCAAAAATCATTCCAAATAATCACGCCCAAGAGCCAATCCAACGACACCATTAGTTTTGAGTTTGGCGATACCCGCTCGCGGGTCAAACTGGGACAACAGCCGGCCAACGGTCCGCAACGGGTGGATGCGGGACACGTTCCGCCGCCCGCTAACAGTCTTGACTTCCAGTTCCCTTTCGCTACGCGCTTCAACGCCGTCGATTGGAAGACCGGAAAGACATTGACCGGCCTCATGGTGGTCGAAACGCGGCCTTCGCTGCTTTACGGCACATTATTCAGCACCCTGGGAGAAAAGTCCGGCATCTTCCTGGACAGTCTGCTTGGCATCGCGATCTTCTTCGCCCTTATCGAACTGGTGGCGCTGATCATCGGCATGCGACTCACGCGCAGCATGACCAAGTCGGTAGCTGAGCTCTACAGCGCGACGGAACACGTCAACCGCGGTGACCTCGGACACCGCATTCGTGTCCGCAGCCGCGACCAGATGGCGGCTCTGGAACACTCGTTTAACTCCATGACCGAGTCGCTCGCCAAGCTCATCGCGGAGCAGAAAGAGAAGCAACGACTCGAAGGCGAACTGGCCATCGCCCACGAAGTACAGACTTTGCTTTTCCCTGCCGACTTGAGTGGTCTGCAAGGCCTGGAAGTCCACGGCGTTTGCCGTCCGGCGCGAACCGTCAGCGGCGACTACTACGATTTCATTCCCTTACATGAAGACCGTTTAGTGCTCGCGGTAGGCGACATCAGTGGCAAGGGTATTTCTGCAGCTTTGTTGATGGCGACCGTCCACGCCTTTGTGCGCGCCTATTCTCTCGAGCCGGAGCGCACCTTGGCCTCAGTCGCTTTGGCCGCCAGCCCGGATTGTCCTGAAGTCCTGCCCATGAAGTATCGTAACGCCACCGGCGACTCCCAACTGTGTCCTGGAGTGCTGATGGCGACGCTCAACTACCAGCTTTACCGCAGTACGCCCACGGAAAAATACGCCACGATGTTTCTCGGTTGTTATGACGCCGCACAACGCAGCCTGATCTATTCCAACGCCGGCCATCTTCCGCCGCTGGTGCTGGGCGGAGACGGCAGAATTACGCGCCTGGAAACCTCCGGAACGGTGGTTGGGCTGTTCGACGGAATGAGCTATGACGAGAGCACGGTTGGCATGGAGTCCGGCGATATTTTTGTCGCCTACAGCGACGGCGTCACCGAGCCGGAGAACGAGTTTGGCGAATTTGGAGAGGGACGGCTGATTGAGTTGATTCAGCGTCACCGCGACGAGCCCTTGTCCCGCATTAGCGACATCGTCACCAGCGCAGTCACTGACTGGATCGCGGGCGGCGAACAGCCCGACGATATCACACTCGTTCTCGCGCGTGCGCGCTAGTCGGGAGGCGACGGTGATCCTGGCGGCGTTGGGCGCCGAATGTCAGAGTGTCAAGCGCATCGGAATTCGGCTGGTCGGCGCGCTCTGTGTAATGTCAACCTTAGCGGTTGTCGAGAACAGCGGCAAATCACGGGAAGACTGGCGCGGCGCGACCAATGCGCTCTTGACTCTTGCTCAACCAGAAGACGCAGTCGTCTTCTTTCCATTTTACTCGCAGATCATGCTCGATTACTACGCTCAAGTGGCGCCTCAGCCTGGACTAGCATCTCACGTCTTCGCGCCCCAGTTTTACGGAGGCGGCGAAGATGACCGCGACTTGCTGCACGCTCTTGATACAAATCCAAACCAGTTTCGCCACGTCTGGGTCGCAGTTCTTGGCCAGGAGATGAACCAATCCTCGCCCCTGCTTGTCGACAAGCTATACGCTGTTTTCGGGCCGCCGTACGTTCGCCAGTTCACCGGCATCACGCTGCTGAAATTCGGCAAGTAATCCCTACTTCACGCTCAACGGCAGAATCAGGCTTCCCATCCGCCCGCTCTGATTGTCACGGATGACGAAATGCAGCGCGAAATCTCCAGCCGGAAGCTCGATCGATCGTTTCAATTGGAATCCCAGTTCTTTGATGGTCGCTACGGCTTCGGAGGGAAACTGCCCGCCAGCGTTCTCATTCAGCTTGCCTACAATCTTGTCGTTGCCGTCCTTGGCCACAGCGATGAGTGTGAGATCAACGGACCGCGTGGCCTCGTTCAGAACCCCGGAGTCTCCTGCCAGAGAAATCACCATATTCACCTTCTTCTTGCCGGCACTGTCTTCGTTGCCTGTGAACTTAAGCTTGAACACGAGCCCGGTGAACGCCAGTGGCGATTGCAGTGCCAGGCTAACGTCGTCCTGGGCGCGAGATTTCAGGCTGCCCTCAGACGGAAAATAGCCTTGAGGAGCGCTGACCACCGCTCCCGGCTTGTTCGCTGCCACTTCCAAGCGATGGAATACGGGACTGGCATTCGCTTCGGTGGTGAACCCCAGAACATACCCCGCAACATTGCCGTTACTGATCTGAAGAATTTCGGGAAAGGGATCGTTACTGCCGTAGAACGCCTTCCCGCCCGTCATCTGTGCGAGTGTCTGCATCCTAACCTGAGTAAAGAAATCGCTGCCGCTGAAAGATACCCCCGGGCGGCCCCCAGTTTCACTCAGGTGAGCGCGTTCGCTGGGCAGAGAGGTCTGAATCGCAAAAGCACTGTTTTGTCCTGCGACGGGGTACACCGCGGCCCCACCCTCCAACAAATCACGCAAGCTGCTCCGCCAGACGGGCATAAGCCGTTTGACCTGATCGCTGGGGAGTACATCCTGGACTCCAGTGCTCTGTGCACCGTTCACCGGGGCTCCATAATTCGGTTCCTTGGGTGAGGCGAACTCAAAGCTCTTGGCATCAATGTCGAACGGAATGTTGTTCGTAACCCAAACCAGGGATTTGCGTCCCGGCAGACCGTAAACAGCATGCCCAACATTCTGAAACATCATTAGCGGAAGGTCGACGTTGGCGAGGAGAGGTTTGTCCGGCGCGATGGCGTTGGAGAGCTCTGCCTTGCTGAAGGCGGTGAGTCGTGCAGCCTCGGCCCCAACCTCCGCTTGGTCTACCCCGGCAGGGGGAGTTCCTCCTTTCATGCCGCCCAGTCCGGTTTTTATCAGTGCAGCCAGCAAGACATTCGAGCTGGTGCGGTAATCGTGGTAGACGCGAAGCCCCTTCGGGTTGAGGATCACGAGGGCGACATCACGGTTGGCCTGTGCGGCTCGCCCCAGGAACCTCAGGATCAGTTCTCGCAGGTTACGCTCCTCAACAAAGCGAGTATGGATGGTGTCGAGCACCACGAAGATAGCCCCGGACTGGCTCGCAATGGGTGCGTTGCAGTATTCATTCGCAGCCAACTGGGGAGCGACAAACGACGTCTCCGGTGAAACAAAGCTGGTGATGGCTTGGGCCTTGCCGGTCTCCTGGAGGGAGAAATCGCTTTTCTTAAGATCCCGGGCTGGTGCGCCGTCGGCAGTCGTGACGCTGACCGTCAGCCTGATGCCGTTCTGGGCGGTCAGAGGTAGGGACAGGAGAATCCCGCTAAGCACTAATAAGACAAGAAGCGTGGAAATACGCATGATGTGACATCTCCAGAACTGTCCACCCTAACGAAGTCTCTTTACCCGGCTTCTATTTCCCGGTCGCCGGCTCCGGCAGAAACCGGTAGCCGACGCCGCGCACCGTCAATAGGTGCTGCGGGTGCGAAGGGTCCTTCTCGATGTACTTGCGCAGCCGCACGATGAAGTTGTCGATCGCGCGGGTGTCGGTATCTTCGCGCAAGCCCCAAACTTCTTCCAGGATCGCTTTGCGCGAAACCACTTTGCCACTGCTGCGAATGAGGTAACGCAACAGTTCAGCCTCCATCAGCGTCAGGCGAAACATCATGCCGTGAGCCCGGAGCTCGAGTGCGCCAAAGTCGATTTCTTTTCCAACGAAAGCGTAAACATCGAACTCACGCAGTGCGTTCGCGTCTTTGGGCTCTGCGACCCGCGCTTCGGCAGGCGGATTGGTGAGGAGCGTTCGTCCCCAATCGCGGCGGCGCAACAGGCCGCGAATGCGCGCCAGCAGGATAGAAAGATCAAACGGCTTGGGCAGGTAGTCGTCCGCGCCGGAGGCGAAACCCTTGAGCACATCCTCCGGCCGGCCGCGCGCCGTCAGCATCAACACCGGAATGTAGTTGTTGGCTCTACGCAATTCGCTAGTTACCACAAAGCCATCTTTGCCCGGCAGCATGACATCCAGCACCAGTAAGTCAAATTGCTCACGCTTCTGTAACAGCAATTCGAGCGCAGTTTCACCATCGCCGGCAACCGTGGTCGGATAACCTTCCTCTTCGAGGTTGAACTTCAGTCCCCGCGCCAGGTGCTCTTCGTCTTCCACTAGCAGAATTTCGCTCACCGCGAGTTCCTCGGCAATTCAATAGTCACCGTCGTACCTTTTCCCGAACCCTCGCTCTCAGCATAGGCGTTGCCACCATGGCGCCACGCGATAGCACGCACGATGAACAAACCTAGCCCGCTTCCCTTAACCTGCACCGAACCCGGCGTCAGTACGCGATAGAAACGCTTAAAGACCCGTTTCAACTCGCCGCGCGGGATACCGACGCCATTGTCCCGCACACGGATCTGAATGTGCTGCAGGTCCGGCGTCAGTACCTCAACCCGGATCTGCGGGTCTACCGGCGAGTATTTGACCGCGTTGTCGAGCACGTTTGACAGCGCCGTAAACAACTCTTCGCGGTCGCCCATGACGCTGAGCTGCTCGGCGGGATGGCCATCCGGCGCCCAATCCATCGCCTGCTGTGAAAGATGGTGGCGCGAGCGCGCCAGATCGACCGCGTCCTGCACAATCGGTCCCACCGCGACTTCGCTGCGCGACAGCAGCGCGTTCTTCTGTACCACGCGGGCCGCACGTAAGACGCCATCGACGGTTCCCATCAACCGCTGCGTGTCGTCGAGCATGATCTGGTAAAACTCGTGCCGCTTCTCCTCGTCCACCTCGCGCTTCTGCAACGTCTCTAGGTAGAGGCGGATGGAGGTGATGGGCGTCTTGAGCTCGTGTGTCACCGCGTTCAAGAAGCTGTCCTGCTGCTCATTCCGTCGGATTTCCCGCACCAGAAAGATGGTGTTGAGAATGACGCCAGCGATGATGAATCCGAAGAAGATGACACCCAGAATGAGCGGCACGATCTCGCGCCAGTTGAGAATGATCCAACTGGTGCTGAGTACCGTCGCGGCCGCCGCCAGGCACACGCCGAGCGTAATGAAGAACGCGATCGTCGTCTTGCGGCTGGTGATGCGCATGGCGAGAGAGGGTCAGGATAGCACCGGGCAATTCGAGCACCGCCGAGTGTGTACTGGAGGGACGGACGGCACCGTAACCGACCAGACTGCTATCGATTCTGCGACGGTTAGACCCGCGTCATTACAGCGGTACCCTCCCCCCTCCCCGGTTCCTTAGAATCAATGGATTACGCATGGTTCAATGCGCAAAATATTCAAACTAAATCCCTTATAAGCAAAGTCTTGCTCTAAAAGGACTTACGCCTGGAAAAAGGTGCGAATGGAATGGGCTTCGGCGAAGCAGAATGCCGCCGGTCAGCCTTAGGCAGGCCAGTTCAGTGGGCGGTTGGCACCTTCAATTGCCATGACTTGTCAAAGAGCTTCTCAGCTTGCGCACTGGGCGCGAGCAGCGACGAAACATGGGGAGTTCCCTCGCCGCGGTTCAGTTTGGGGCTGGCAACAAACCAAGCGCAAGTGCGCACGTCACTCCTGCCGGTGACAAGGTGCTCTGGCTAGTCCGCAGGAAACGCCGCGGCTTGCTGCATGGCCGCTTGGGCTTGATCGTGCAAGCCACTCGCTTCCAAAGCCCGCGCCAGCAGTTGATAACGCCGCCGCGTCGGTTGGATTTCTGCTGCGTGTGAGAACGCCTGGATTGCCCGAGTGACGTCGCCGGTTCTCTCCGCGAGAATCCCCAGGTTCGTCCACTCCTCGGCGTTGTCGGGATTCAGGCTGACCGCCAATTCCAGGCTGTCCTTCGCGTGCGGCCAATCTCCCAGGCCGACGTAAGCAGATGCCATGTTGGCAAAGACGCGGTGCCGAACCTCGGCAAAGTGCAGAACGTCGTTTTGCGTCAGACTTATGACCTTTTGGTAGGACTCAAGCGCTTGCTGAAACTTCCCCTGTTGGTGCTCATAGATCGCCACAGAAATGTAAGGGAAAACAAAAGACGGCTCGATCTCCGTTGCGCGAACGAAGTGCGGCATGGCTTCCCGTGTCCTGCCTTCCGCCTCCAGCGCCTTGCCCAGGTAGTCCTCGGCGATGTAGTTGTCGCCGGTCACCTGCAAAGTGTGCGTCCAGAGCTGCACGTTGTTATCCCAGCAGGAAATCTGACGATGGGTAACGGCGGCCAGAACCAACAGCACAGCGGTGCCGACGCCGACCTGCCGAGGCACGGTGATCTTCCGCGTGAGCGCCCAATCCGCCGCTCCCCAGCAAAGCATGAGAAACAAGCCGATGAAGGGCAGATAGGCGTAGCGGTCGGCCCTTGCCTGCCGGCCCACCTGCACCAGGCCAATCATGGGGACCATCGTGCCCAGGAACCAGAGCCAGCCCACGAGCAGATAGCTGTGCTTGCGCGCGGCGATGGCCAGCGCGCTGATCACGACCAGCAACAAGGCGGAGCCTGCAACAATCACTGCCGCAGGTGACGTCTTTGGCAGCGGGTAGAAGATCGCCAGATGGGTTGGCCAGAATGCCTGTCCGAGATACCGCGCATAGGAAACAACGGCGTTCGCCAGTCGGCTGCTCAGCGCGACATCAGGATTGATGCCTCCGCCCAGCCGTTGCGCGCGCATCGTAATGACGGCGCTGGCCGCTGATAGAGCCAGAAGCGGGACTTTCTCTCCGACAAGCCAGCGGAAGGTCTTCCGCGGATACATTTCTGGCACCGAGGCTGGCGTATCGCGCATCGCCATGCGTTCTAACGGCCAGTAGTCCCAGAGCAGCAGAACCAACGGCAAGGTGATCACCTGCGGCTTGGCCATCAGGCCCAGCGCAAACCACAGCGCGACGACAAGGTAACGCACGATGCCGGGTTGCCGCGCGTACCAGCGGTAAGCGCCCAGCGCGAGCAAGAAGAACAGCATGCTTAGCAGGTTTTTGCGCTCAGCGATCCATGCTACCGACTCGACGTTGATGGGATGCAGCGCGAAGAGCGCAGCCACCATCAGGCTGCGGCCGGCGTATGCGGTCGCGCGCCACAAAACCCAGAACAGCAATACCACGTTCACTACGTGGAGCACGAGGTTGGTGGCGTGAGGGCCGCCGGGGTTGAGATCGAAGAGTTGGAAATCCAGACCGTGGGAAAACCAAGTTAGGGGGTGCCAGTTGGCGGCGTCGTACGTGGTAAAGGCCCACGTAATGGTGTCGGCGCTGAGGCCCGCTTTGACGTGGGCATTGTCGGTGACGTACTCATTGTCGTCGTAGTCCAAAAAGGGATGGTGGGCGACGCGATAGTACAGGGCGATGGTGCCAGTGATCGCTAACAGAAGGCCGAGAAGAATCGTTTGGCGGAACGGCGAACCCAGCCAGCCAGTTGCAGGACTGGGCTCCCTCGACTGCTGGACCTTCTTCTTACTGCCGGATCGTACACCTGACGAAGCCAAGCGACCTCCGCGGAGCAGTGGGTAGTGTGTAATGGATAATCATGCTTTCACTGCAAGCCCGCCTGCGCCAGCATCTCTAGGAATTGCTTTTCGGTGCGCATGTCGATGGACTGCGCCACCAGCTTCCCTTCCCGGTTATAGATGAAGCTCTTGGGAATGCCTTCGACCTCGAAGAGTTCGTTCACCTTCCGACCCGGATCGAGCATGACAGGATAGGTGATGCTGTGCTCGGCGAGGAACGGCTTCACCTTGTCGAGTTCCTCATCGGAGATCGCCAGGATCACGAAGCCCTGCTCTTTGAAGCGGTTGTACAGAGCTTCCAAGTCGGGCATCTCTTTGCGGCAGGGCGGGCACCAAGTTGCCCAAAAGTTGACCAGCACGACCTTGCCGTGAAGTTCGCTCAGCTTCCACGACCTTCCCTGCAAGTCCTTGAGCGTGAAATCGACGTGCTGCCGACGCTGATCTTCCGTCTCCAGTTTGGCCACCGCAGCCTTGAATTGCGGGACATCCAGCGAAGTCTGCACATGCTCGTAGCGCACTAGCGCCGCTAACTCCACGTAGGGACTGGCAGGCTGGCCCTTATCATCAGGCTGTGGCTGCTGGCGGAGCGTGTCAGCAAGGGTGGTAGCCACTTCCTGCAAAGTGTCGTAGCCAAAGTCGCCTTCGGTGGATAGGTTCGCCAGTCCGACGGCAAGCCGGACCTTGTTGGGCGTCGCGGGCAGTTGTCGAATCTGGAGCGCGAGTTCTTTCGTGGTGGTCGCGCGCACGTTGTCGGGCATGCTGCGCAGCTTGCGAATCTGGTCGTGGATCGGCGCTTCCTGCGCGCTCCAGACAATCTCCTGCTGCTGCGCCTGCGCAGCCGGAATCAAGAGAACGATAACCGCCGATAGAAGAAAGCCTAGGATTCGCGCGGATGAGTCCGAAGACCGGGGAATGAAATGTTTGGACATGCGACCTCAGAGGCAGATTGTATCGCAGCGATTGGCCAAACGAAGGACAGCGCTGTCACCATCACAAACGAAAAGGACGGCGCTTGACGCCGTCCTCTTGCAATATATTACTCGTTTGGAAACTAGACGCTGACCAGCTCTTCCTCTGGCTCGAGCACCGGCTCCACAACCGGCTGGATCCTTCCCGAACCCAGCTTGGGCAGCTTGATGTCGCGGATGAGGCCGATGGCTTCGCACGCCTTGATGCCGTACCAGTTCATATCGAACTCGTACCACGCTAGGCCGTGGCGTGCCGACTGCGGATGGGCGTGGTGATTGTTGTGCCAGCCTTCGCCGAAGCTCAACAGGGCCACCCACCACAGGTTGCGGGAATCGTCATCCGTGGCGAAGCGCCTGGATCCCCACATGTGGGTCGCGGAATTTACAAACCAGGTGGCGTGCAGAAGGAACACGGTGCGGAAGAAAATGGACCACAGCAGGACCGGCAGACCGCCGACAATCAGCAGCACGATGCCCAGGGTGGTAATCGGCACCCAGTGGTACTGGCTGATCCAGAGATGAAATTTGTCTTTGCGGAGGTCGGGAACGTACGCCAGCAAATCAGTGTTGTCGTTATGGAAGGTCTTGCCGGTAATGATCCATCCCATGTGGGCCCAGAAGCCGCCGTCGCGCGGCGAGTGCGGATCGCCCGGCTTGTCGGTCAGTTGGTGGTGAACGCGGTGCGTCGCCACCCAGAAGATCGGCCCGCCTTCCAGCGTCAACGTGGCGCACACGGTCAGGAAGTACTCAAACCACTTGGGACACTTATAGCCCCGGTGTGTCAGCAACCGGTGATAGCCCATGCCAATGCCGAGGCTGCCTGCAACCCAGTAAATGACCAGGGCGATGAAGAATGCCTTCCAGCTGAAGAAGAACAGCGCCGCTACAGCGCCGATATGGAAAATGACCATGATGCTGGTGGTCAGCCAATTCACTTCCCTGAAATTCGTGATGTCCTTGCGAGTAGTTGCGGGCATGCGCTCCTGGATTGCGTTTGGTGTGAAAGCCAATCTCAGACTAACAAGGCAAGAGCGTTTTCGTTTGTAATACTTTTGTCACCGCAATTTGTGACATGCCGACAACTACTGGGGCTTGTTGCTTTCCGGGCCGTAATCGAAGGTCACTGATACTAGGCAACTGCCGCCTTCCACCGAGATAGTGGCCTTGCCGCTCGGCTGCATCGCATTTTGCGTGCTGACCACAGACTCCCATGTTCCATCTGGACCAGCCGTGTATTTCCCCGATCCTGTCTCGTATCCGTAGCGCTTGGCGACCGTGATTCCCTGGTTCGGCTTTAGCCCGGAAGCCCGTGCCAGCATGACGTCCGCCTGCGCCGACATTCGAACCACCGATAGCTTGCAACCCTTGTCGGTGGCCTCGATGGGAAATGGGACGGCGTCAGCGAAGCCAGCACTCTTGCCATCGCCGGAGATCACTGCCATATGTTTTTCTTCGCCGAGGGCGGCGGTGGTCTTCAGATTCACCGGATCGTCCGGTTCCTGGCCTGAGCAGAAGCCTGGTTTGCCGGAACAAACCAGCACGCCGCGCTGGTCGAAACTAACGCCCTTGATGAGCACTTCGGGCGATTTTCCGGGAAGCATCCGCCACAGGTTGTAGACCGTTCCGTCCGGAAAACCTTTGCCGATGAGGTTGTACCAGAGCACGGTGCCCCGATCCGTGTGGTCACGCGAACCCTCATGTGCGGCCAGCGTCACCCCGGCTGTGTTCTTTCCCCAGTTGCTGGCATCGAATTTCTGGGCTACGGCCGGAACCACACAGGCCAATGCCAGAAGTGAGGGCACAAACAACCGCGCTGGTCGCGGAACGTGGATGGCACTCAGACGATTCATCAGTGATTTCCCTTCACGCCCAATTCAGGCAGAGGCGCGCTGCGCAGTAGCGCGTCGCGCGCTTTCGCCGCAACGGCGTCGTCGAAGCCTTCCAGAATCAGCAAATCGCTGCCGCGGACTTCTAGCGTAGCCCTTCCTTCGTCGGTATCGAACACATACAGATTGGGCGAACCTATGGCGGGCGACTGCCGCAGGATTGTCTTCTTGTAACGCCGGGGCAGATAGTGGGCGTACAGCTTTGCGAAGGCCAGTGCAGACTCCGGCGAGTCCCAGCGCGACAAGTACAGCATGGCAATCTGGTCTTTGGGTGCAGCCTTGGCACGAGCGGCAAAATAGTATCCGCCGCGCCAGTGGGGATAATGCATCTTGGGATCGCCGTCGCTGTACTGCTTGGCCAGCAGATAAACGTCGAATTCGCCCATGCTGCCAAAATCGAAGCGCTCGTAATCCGGCGCCACGAGTTTGTCCAGGTCAGGTATAGTAAGCGGCGGTACGAGCTGGCCATCCAGATACGTTTCCGCTTGCATGATCTGGCGAGTGTCCGCCGGAGGATGGTCCAGCATGCCGCCGTAAGCCGCTTCCTTGCCTTTCTGCGTGAGCACGGTGCGCACGAAGTCGAGCCCGAAGGTGTAGGGCATCATCAGCGATTCGCGCAGAAACATGGGCGCAGCAGCGAAGACGGGCGAGTCCTTGTTGTCGGACATGCCGGCGCGCATGGCGTCCACCACGTCGGGCGCGTTCACAACGTCCTTGCCCAGCGGCGCCAGAGAGTAATCGAGCAGCACTACCATCGCCTGACCTTCCGTGATGGCCTGGCGCGCGGCTTGCGCCTCTTCCACGGTATATTCCTGCTGGTCGGGCAGCGGAGAGCCGTTCTTGGGGCCGCCTCCCAACTCCCACTTCTCGAGATCCACCTTCTGGTCCTGCAGCGCATGCGTCAGCTCGTGCGCCAGCACCGGCTTTTGCGTGTCGAGCGACACCCAATCAAGCAGGTTCACGCTCTTGGTCTTGGGATCGTAGTAGGCCGCGACCTGCTCACTCAGCAGGCGAAGAAACTCCGCGTGCAGATCGTATCCCTGCGGAAGCAGACCAAACTTGATCAGCACCAGGCGCGACTGCTCCAGACGCTGGGCGTCCTTGTCGTCCTTCATACGCTTGTCGACATACTTCTCCATCGACTCGCGCGTGATCAGGTTGCGCTTCACTTTGTGCGTGATGGGCAGGCCCGTATCCTGGCTCGCGAACCCCAGGATCTCGTCCACCGAGCGGAACAGTTCCTTGGCCTGCGCCTTGGTGATGCGGGTTTCGGGCGGTGGCGCGCCCGACGGCGTTTGCGCACTTCCCTGCTGCTCCTGAACGGCCGCGCCCGCGCCTGGAACCGGCGCGGCGGGCGGTTGGGGTGGCGACTGGGGCTGGGCAGGAACTGCGGGCTGGCTCGGCGATTGCGTCTGGGCGGACGCGATTCCGGCCGGCAAAAGTCCCAGCAGCAGAACCAGAGTGATTGCGCTAAGTACCGTCCTCAGGGGCTTTTTCAAGGAGCGGAGTGGGCGATCTCGAGACATGCCTAGGCTTCCAGCATACCGTGAGCTGAGATTACTGGATAGGGGACAGGACGGTAGCCCCGCAGCGGGGGCGAACCGTGATTTTCTCGCCCGGCCCAAGGCCTTCATTTAGAATGGTCTGTCCTGTGGATGGCCGATCGCCATGCTTGTGGGGCAGTATTCAAATATTTCATAACGGGCGCGCCGCGCCTGCGGAGGATTTACCGTGAAGCTTACTCCTGGAAAACTTGCGGGTATTAAAGCTGTTTCGAACGATCGCGGAGTCATCGCCGCGGCTGCCATGGACCAGCGCGGGTCACTCAAGAAGGCGCTGGGCAATTATGCTACTGACGCCGGCCTGGAAGACTTTAAAATCAACGTTGCCGAGGTGCTGACCAAGCATGCCAGCGCGATTTTGCTGGATCCCGAATGGGGGCTGCCTGCCGCCAAGCGCCGCGCCAAGGGTTCGGGCCTGCTCCTAGCTTACGAAAAGACCGGCTATGACAAAGCGCTGCCCGGACGCCTCCCCGACCTGCTCGATCTGTGGTCGGTGAAACGGCTGAAGGAAGCCGGAGCTGACTGCATCAAGATCCTGCTGTACTACTCGACTTTCGACGACAAGAAGATCAACGACCACAAGCAGGCTTGGACGGAGCGCATCGGCGATGAGTGCAAGGCCAACGACATCCCGTTCTTCCTGGAGTTGATTGGCTACAAGGAAGGTATTGACGAGAAGGGTGCCGAGTATGCAGCGCTGAAGCCCGGCGTGGTCGCCAAATCCATGGAAGAGTTTTCGAAGGCCCGCTACGGGGTGGATGTGCTGAAGGTCGAAATTCCCGTGAACTTGCAGTTCGTGGAAGGCGCGAAGTCATTTAAGGGGACGAAGGCCTATACCCGAAAGGAAGCGCTCGATCATTACCGTGCCGCTGCCGGCGCCACCAGCAAGCCGTTCATCTACCTGTCGGCTGGGGTCAGCAATGCTGAGTTCATCGAGGACTTGGAGTTCGCTGCCGAAGCGGGCGTCAAGTTCAACGGCGTGCTCTGCGGCCGGGCCACGTGGAAAGACGGCATCCCCATCTTTGCCGAGAAGGGCGCCGCCGCGTTTCGCGCCTGGCTTGAAGATCAGGGCGTGAAGAACATCGAGAACGTGAACAACGCGTTGAAGGCCGCTACCCCCTGGTACAGCATCTACGAGGCGGCGGAGCCGGTGGGTGCAAGATAGGCTTCAACGCTGACGAGAATTCGAGGGAACGCGGAGACTACCTGTGCGGCCGTTTTATTCGGTAGCCTCCCCCAAGATTGCATCGCTGCGAGCTCGCTCCATTCTGCGACGACTTATGTCGGTATCAATAATTTTCTGAATCATGCAACGTAGGAATCTGATGTGCTCGGGACCAAAGACCCAGCCTAGCTGGGTCGCCAGACCGTAGAAGAGCTTCTTATGGCAGATTCGCCGACTGAGCCAGTCTAGGTCATGTTCTAAGTCCAGCGCCGAACTCCCTGGCGCCAACACCCCGTCAAGCACCTTGCCCCACCGCTTGCAGCTAACGGCGGCATGGCGAAGAGTTCTGAGTTCGAAGTCTGCACGGGGTGGCACAGACTTACCATCGGAGCGCAGCTTCGCTACGAGCTTCTCCGTCTGCTTTAGTCTTCCCCGCTTGTCGTAGCAAGGTCGACAGAGCCGATTGCGGTACAAACTCCTCCAAGGACTACGGCACCACTCACAACGATCCTGGCTAATGTGGAATCCACAAATCTAGTTGCCACTGCTTCTCCCGAGTAGTTGGTCATGATCTTTATATTTCCTGCAGCTCACACAGTAACCGCCGATTTCGAAGCGCGCAATCAGGATGTGGAAGTGGCAGTCGCGCTCGACCTGCCCCTTGACACGGTCAAAGAGGTCGCTCTCGAATTCCTGCACCTTGCCGCAGCGCAAGCAGGTCATGTGCATGTGGTCACGCTGCGTACGGCGCTCATAGAAATGGCCTTCCCCCTTCACGTGCAGCAGGTCCAGCTCATCCACCAGTCCCTGGCGTTTCAAAAGGGCCAGGGTGCGATAGACGGTCACCCGGTTGATGTCGGGATCGATTTTGGCCGCCTTGCGCAGGATTTGCGCCGCATCCAGGTGCTGCTTGGCGGTTTCGATGATCTCTAGGATGATCCGGCGCTGGCGCGTCATCCGGATGCCACGGCCCACCAAGGCTGTCTGCAACGCTCCCGGCACCGCTGTTTCCGCCAA
>JARLGI010000037.1 GCA_031296115.1 Acidobacteriota bacterium
CGTTTACTGGCTCTTCCGCTTGTTTTCGCAGCCCAGATTGCACTGGGTCAGGTCTACGTCTCTCCGCAGGGCAACGATGCCCAGAAGGGAAGCGAAGCCAGTCCTGTGCGCACGCTTGAACGAGCCCTCGAACTTAGCCGTACCTCTAGTCCTCGCCGCATCGTGCTGCGCGGAGGAACCTATCGACTAGCCGAGCCGCTAAGGCTGCTACCCGCCGACTCAGGCAGCAGCAGCCACGATTTGGTCTTTGCCTCGGCCCCAGGCGAGCACCCCGTCCTCAGCGGCGCCGTGCGCATTGAGCATTGGCATCTGATAGACCCAGCAAAACATATCTGGAGCGCTTCGGTTCCATCTTCCGTCACCAATTCGCGCCAGCTATATATCAATGGTTTGCGCGCGACGCGCACGCGCGGCCGTGTGCCGGTTGCTCTCAAAGAAACCCCTACGGGATACATCGCTGCCGACAGCACCATGGCTGGCTGGAAGAATCCAACTGACCTGGAGTTTGTCTATACGGGCGGAAACAGCATCTGGTCAGAGCGCTCCGAAGGCCTAGGTTCATGGACGGAGCCACGTTGCCCGATCGAGTCCATCAGCGGTACGACGATCACCATGGCGCAGCCGTGCTGGGATAACTCGACCAAGCGCGTCATGCTGCCCAGCGGCGTTCGCACTGCGAATCTGGTGGGCCCCATGAGTGTAGGCAAGCAGCCTGAGTACGTCGAGAACGCCTTCGAGTTAATGGGTACGCCGGGCCAGTGGTATTTTGACCGCAGCGAACATCGGATAGACTATGTTCCGCGCGCCGGCGAAGACATGCGGACCGCTGACGTGGAGATGCCGGTGCTTGAAAAACTCATCGACGCTGGCGGCAGTGCAGCAAGTCCTATACATAATATTGTTTTCTTCGGCTTGCAGTTTTCTTATGCAACTTGGCTCGGCCCCAGCAGCAGCGAAGGATTCTCCGAGATTCAGGCCAACTACCAGGTGACCGGTTCGGATGGCTACTCCCGCCAAGGACTTTGTTCCCTGGTGCCCAACGGTGCTTGTCCCTTCGGCGCGTGGACACCGGCTCCGGGCAACCTTGACTTTCGCTTTGCCCACGACGTCAAATTTCTCAACGACGCATTCGTTCATCTCGGCGCGGCCGGGCTCTCGCTTGGCGACGGCGCTCAGAACGATCTGGTCCAAGGTTGCATCTTCGCGGACATCTCCGGTAACGGACTGGAACTTGGCGGTGTAGACACGCCGCTGGCGCCGATTGCGGAGTTCACATTGGGCAATCGCATCGAAAACAACCTCTTTCGCAATGTTGGAGCCGAGTATCGCGGCGGCATTCCAATCGTGGTTGGATACGCTCGCAACACCGTCATAGCACACAACCAGATCGATCACATACCCTATGCTGCCATTTCAATGGGCTGGGGCGGCTGGCCGGACAAGATCCAACAAGCTGGACAAGCCAATCACTCGGCTGGAAATGTGGTCCGCGACAATCTGATTCACGACCTCATGCTTGTGCTTTCAGACGGTGGTGGAATCTACACACAGGGACTTACAGGCAAAGACCTCGCGGATGGAGAAAAGGTAGTCGGCAACGTGATCTACAACCAGTACGGTTCCGGTCACGAGATTTACTCCGACAACGGGTCTTCGATGATGACGATCAGTGGCAATGTCATGTTCAATACCAATCACGATAACTGGGGATCACGCCACCGTAATTATTATGACGGTCGAGATGGCTCGGACTTCGATCCTATTCTCGTCGAAGATAACTATTGGCAGCAGGGAGACAGGGACTCTTCCAAAAGCAACGTGACGGAGAAAGGTAATCATCTAATCGCTTCTCTCGCGGAGGTTCCTCACTCCATTCTCGATAATGCAGGCCCCGACCCGGCCTATAAGACGGTGTTGGAGCATCGCTATGCGGAGTTGCTGCCGAAGACTGCGCCGGAATCGCCCAGCCGCGTCGCCGCGGCGCCTGGAAATGGCTTCGCCTACGTTACGTTCAGTCCTCCGGTAGCCAACGGCAATCTCCCCGTCCTTTCCTATACCGTGACCGCATCGTCAGGAGCCAAGGCTACGGTGCCGGCAGAAGAGTTCTTGAAACTGGCCTATCTGCGCGTTCCCTCGCTCGCCAACGGGCAGCCCGTCACCTTCACCGTCACTGCTACCAACGCTGCCGGAATCAGCGCTCCATCCATGCCCTCGACCGCAATAACTCCAGAGAATCAGGCAGTTGCTCCACCGCCAGCGCCCGCCGCGGTTTCCGCATATCCCGGCGAGCATGGGAATGTCAGCATTCACTTCCAGAGTCCCGCGGTCGAGCGCAAGGACGAACAGCTCAGCCCCATTACCGCCTATGTGGTCACGGTGGAACCGGGCGGGCGCAAGGTAACCTTCACAGGGCGCAATGTCGTTACTCTGGACGGAAGGCACGTCACTTTCAAAGTGATCTCCGGTCTGAAGCCCGGTACCTATACCTTCCGCGTCGCAGCCGTAAACGAAGCCGGTGCAGGCGAAGCCACCACGACGGAGCCTGTCGCTATTCGGTAGTGAATGCTGAACCGCGATAAGCGAGCGCGGGATGCAGATCGGAAGTATAAAGCAACTGTGAACTACCTTGCGGAGCAAATAAAAGGCAGACCATTACGTGCAATTTCGGACAGCTATGTCACATACATTCTCCAATCCATCGCGCTGTCAATTTCTAGCATCGATGGCCGCAGTCGCAGCGACTACGCAGGCCAGCCTCTCTATGCTCGCCTGCGTGGCGTATCCATTCCTCGCAGGCGCAGCCGCCTCTTCCGCTTCGCTTCGCCGGGATTCTGGCTGGGAGTACTGCCATGGGCCGCTGGATGGGCCATGACAGGTTTGGCGCGGCGACGAAATCGCGGTATGGGAGAATGTCTCGCTGCCGCATTGCTTTAATCATTACGATGCCTGCGATCCGGACACTCCCTACTGCCCCAGCCTCATCCAACGGTAATCTTCCAGGTTGGTCGCAAGTGTGGGCGACTCCTTCAACCGAACTTGGTAGTACTCCTCAAGAGAGCATTCTGAGCCACTAATCTTAGGCCAAACGAAATTGCAGTCGGCGCAGAACTCTGCGCGTAAGTGAAGGTGAAAGTGAAGGCCGCAAGCAGGGGAATCTCACCCCCGTTTGCTCCCCCAATTTCTGCTTCCGGGGCCTCTGCACCACGATGCCGCTTTCCGCACCGAGTCACAGACGAGGCGGGAGAGCCAGAGACCGCTTGAATTCGGACCGTGCCTTGATGGCATCGTGAAACCTTCGAATTCGGAGTCTTCGAAACCGGGAGAATGCGACCTTTGCCTGAGGCCCGGGAAGAATCCTTTCCCGGGCCTCAGCGCCGGCGATTGACACGGATCCGCATTTCCGGAGGCTTGGTACGGAGGAGTTAAGTCGGGCGATGGGAGTGGTGAGGGCGAGAGACTGGAAGGCTGGGTTCCAGACTACCTAAGCCACGATAAAGTAGTATCCCGTTGCTCTTTAGCTTTTCGGACAGTAACAAATCGCGAAGTCACTCATCGAGAAAGCGGATCCACATGGACGATTAGTCGGCTTTCCGGACAGATGAGCAGGTGGCGGTTGGATTGCTCCTGAGAACAGATCGTCCGTCGTAGCGGCAGTTTCGTTCAAACGGAGAGCAAAAAAAGTCTCTCCTGCTTACATCAATCGTGATCCACGCTTCCCAGAATGACCTTGGTCCAAGTTTGGTCCAAATTTTTCCGTCCCTTGCAAATTGCTGGTTCTACTGGTTCGTGAATCTTCACAAAGGCGGGGTAAGCTCTTGAAAATATGTTACCTACCCCGCTTCCCAAGCTGAATGTCGCCGGTTCGATCCCGGTCTCC
>JARLGI010000038.1 GCA_031296115.1 Acidobacteriota bacterium
ACCTATGAGACAGCTTGCCGCTAGGGGCAAGCTACGGATTGGAGTCCTGAGTCGCCCTCTGATGATGGTTCGCTGCGCCCCAGATTGTACCGAAGGCGCGCCTCGAGGGTGCGTTGTTTTTGCTCCTCTCTGCGCCGCCGGGTTTCTTCTCGGCGGCCGTAGTAGACCAGTGCCATTTTAGGAAACGACTCGTCACGCTCGGCGACAGGGTCGGACGTCTAGTAGAGCCTCTGTAACCGCTTGATGTTGCCAAAAGTCCCAACATTGGTGAGGCTGAAAGTGAAGCGATATGCATTCTCGGTGGTGAGACCGGCGCCGGGCGCCCAATGGCTATACCAGAACGTGACGCCGCAACAATCCCAGTTATAGTTGATCTGTGTGTTCGTGCCCTGGATGTACGAAAGTTCAGAATCGACCCCAATGCTGACGGCTGCACTCAGCCCCTTCTTGGCGATACCTCCGTAAATAAGTCCGACCCGATACTGATTGACGGTCTCCGCCGGCAGGATCTGGTTATTGGTAGAGATCTCGGCGGGCAGGCGCATGTAAGTCTGTCCTCCAGACAAATAGAAGTTGCCAAAACGGCGTCCGACGAAAAGCGTGCTGGCATTGATCTGATGGAGCACGGGATCGTAGTCGAGCGCCCATTGGGCATCGCTGGCTTTGTCCTGCAGACGCAAGCGGGAGATGATAGGCGCAAAACGCCGGGGTTGGGTGAGGAAGGCAATTCCGGTGAAATCCACGGTGCTGTCGAATACGTTGCGCGTCCCGGGAACCAGCGCGCCGCCGAAGTTCGGATTGAAGAAGTATTTGTTTGCCAACTCCCAGGTGATCACATTGCGCGCGGCCCCCTGTTGGTCGTCGCACATTCCCTGGTTCGTCTCATCTTTTTTCTTGATATCGGCTTGAAGGGAGGTTATTGGCGGCCGCGGCTCCGCGGCCTCCGCATATTTCGGATGCAGGTAACACTCCGCTGTAGATTTTGATTTCTTGGCAAACAGGCGATTCACGATGCCGTATTCCACTTCATTTGTGTCGGCCAGAATATCGCGCTGATCAAAACGAATGATCTGGCTGAAGTTGTCGATGCCCGTCTGGTAGCGATAGACCATAAACGGTTCAATCGTGTGCTTGATGACATCACCGAAGATTTTCCGGTGGAAAATCTTGGAGAGCGTAGGCGGCCGGACCTCCATCGATCCCGCAAAAACGTTGCGATTAATCGGGTTGTCGACAGCAGTCCCGATCAGAACTGTTGATTCGCCAGGTTGCAGGCGCTGCGTGTAAACGGTTTCGCGGAAGCTACCTTCCGGTCTGAAAGTCCAGCCATGCAGGAAGGTCGGCATCGAAATGGATGGCTTGGCGTCCAGCCTTCCAACCACCGGCGCAGTTTCAAATCCTATCTCGTGCCGGGAAACACCTTCGGCCGCGGTGTCGAAGGCATACATGAAACGGGAGCGGTTGAAGGGGCGTTCCACCGACGAGAACTCAAAGGTTGGAGTGTGGGCGATGTCTATGTAATCACCCGGCGCCAGACTTTCATAGTTCTGATAACGGGCAACGACAAATCCGAAGCCGTAACCATTCCAATTCTTGGTCAGGAAACCGCTGGAGCGAACTTCGGACAAGATGGCTTCGATGTAACTGAGCGCAAACCTGACTCGGAACAAATAAGAACTGAGGTTGTCTACCGAGATCACGCCTCGAAAATTACTCGGGAGCTCCCAAGAACCGTCGACCTTGAGTTCGTGTCCCCCCGGGTTTTGGCCATCCACAGGCGGCCCGTGGCTGTCGACGACTCCGAAATACTGCGCCTGAAAGCGATACTTGTAACCGACGGAACGGTACTCTGCGTGCTGCGCCCAACCAATTGAGGAATAGAGGGTAGCCCCGATTGTTGCATCAGAACTCCGGTTGATGGCCCAGTAGAAGCCGTCTCCAAAAATGAAGCCGCGAACGTTGGATTGTCCGATCTCCGGAATCAGGAAGCCACTCTTCCGTCCCAGGTTGTCGACGGGATGTTCAACATAGGGGAAGTAGAAGACCGGAATGCCGTGAATCTTAAGCGTTGCATGATGCATTTTGGCTTCGTCGCCCACTTCGACGAAGGTGGTCTTCGATTCAAACTCCCATTTGGGTTTAGGCAGCTGGCAGGAAGTCACGAAGCCGTGGTTTACACGATAACGGTCGGGGCCCAGTTTATCCACAACCTTCCCGGCAAAAAAGAAAGGAGTCGAGGAGGTCAAGTACATCGTTTTGTTCTTGACCCGCACACCGGTCGAGCCGGAAACGTCATAAAACGTGCCCGTATCGCGGCTGACGTCGTACGTGGCTCGTGTCCCTGTCAGATGCTCGCTGTGGGGACCGCCGTCAAAAACCACATGGCCTTCGGCGGTTACCTGCCCCGTGGTGGAATCGTAAGTCGCGCGATCTGCGTGCAGAGTGTAGGTGCGGAACCGGATTTCCACGTGTCCGCGGACGTGGTAGATGTCTTGGTCCTTATCTTGTTCATCCCCGCGGATCAACACCTCGTCGCGCCCGAGTGCCACGTTTGTGCCTGGTCGCGGTGGACCGCTTTCCGGCTCGCCGGCTTGCAGTTGCTGCTGGATGATCTGCTCGACTTGCTGATCTTCCTCGTTATTGTCCTTGGCAGCAGTTGGAGCGGCTGGCCTCTCTGCCTTCTGCTGTTGGGGCCCTTGAGCTTCAGGAGCAGCCACACTCGCCGGCATCTGATCTGTGATGTCCGGGGACTTCGGCGGTTGCGCTTGACCGGCTGCTAGAACCGGCTGTGCACAGAGGCAACTCGCCCACAAGAGCGCCGTACTGATCCATCGCGTGCAGACAGTCATCGAAAGGCGCGAGTCCCCTCGTCTAGGCGACGATATACGCCGAACCTTGCAAGGTAGCACGTCGCACGATAGCGCGCAAAACCTCCGACGGTTTCACAATATCGGCTTCCGGTTGTTGGTTTTGTAACCCCTGCCAACGATGGAGGTTGCTGGGGATACCGCAGAATGCCTGGCCATAAGCCGTTTGTACACAGTGGCTAAAGACCGGCTTGGGAAATAGATAAGAGCAAACGCAATCCAGTTCCATACCTCCCAAATGCGAGGTGTAAACTGATGCTTCATACAAGGGAGGTTTATGGACGTTAATACAATTCCCGAACTGCAATTAAAGACCGAAAAGCTTCCCCAAGTGACCATTGTCCGCTGCACCGGCAAAGTAATGATTGAGACCTGGCCCCTCTTTTCCACAACGGTTCGCGACCTCATTTCCGAAGGCAAGCCCATCAGGGTGGACTTGAGCGAGGTGGACCTGGTGGACAGCACGGGCATCGGGGCATTCGTTAGTGTGTGGGCGTCCGCGAAAAAATGCGGTTGCGACCTGAAATTTATGAAGCCCAACAAGCGAGTGCAGGATGTAGTGGAAATAACCCGCTTGCAAGATCTGTTTGAACACGAGGAAGTCGCCGGCGGGGCATAGCAATCCAGCATTTGCACAGCTGCCGCCAGGTAATGTGAATGACCGGTTAATTCCTTAGCGTTTGACGTCTTCAAGCTCGCCGGCAGCGCCTGCTGGTTCTTCCGTTGCTGTCCATTTGGTGATAGCTTCGTTCCGCCGGGTACAAACGAATAGCCGAGATACGGCATCCTGCACAGGAGAACGCCGCGTTGTCCGCCAGCTCAACCAGCAGCAACAACTTTTACGATCTGATTGTCGTCGGCAGCGGGCCGGCAGGACAGAAGGCCGCGATTTGCGCCGCCAAACTACGCAAGAAGGTGGCTGTGGTCGAACGCACACGCGCGATTGGCGGCGTCTGCGTACACACCGGCACCATACCCAGCAAGGTGTTTCGCGAGGCCATCCTTTACTTGAGCGGCCTCCGGCAACGTGCCTTCTATGGGCGCGGTTACGCGCTGAAGGACAACATCAGCATGCAGGACCTGATTTTTCGTGCTGACGCCGTGATGGCGCGCGAGGTTGAGGTCATCAAGGCACAGCTGCGGCGCAATCGCGTGACCGTCTACGAAGGCAATGCGCGCTTCCTCGATGCGCATACTATGGAAGTCGCCGACGACGCCGGGTTCACGGTGCTGCAGGGCGCAAACTTCGTGATCGCCTGCGGCACCCGGCCAACACACGATGCCCGGATCCCCATAGACGGCCAGCGCATCTTCGATACCGACCAGGTACACGGGTTGCAGGAATTACCGCGCGAACTGATCGTCGTAGGCGCAGGAATCATCGGGCTGGAATATGCCTCCATGTTCGCTGCACTGGGCGTCAAGGTCACCTTGCTGGATCAGCGACCCACAGTGCTCGACTTCGCGGACCGGGAGATCGTCGAAAGCCTGTGCTTTCAGCTTCGCCAGTTGGGCACGGTTTTTCGGCTGGGGGAGAAGGTCGTGTCGGTTGGCTTCGATGCCGAGCGCGATCGGGTCTTCGCCAAGCTGGAGAGCGGCAAGGCGGTCCACGGAGCAGCGCTGCTTTACGCCGTTGGGAGGCAGGCCAACAGCGACCGGCTTAACCTCGAAGCCATTGGTCTGGTGCCGGATGGGCGTGGCAAGCTGATCGTGGACGAGACTTTTCGCACTTCGGTGCCGCATGTCTCGGCCGCTGGCGATGTAATTGGTTTCCCCGCCTTGGCCAGTACCTCAATGGAGCAGGGAAGATTGGCCAGCTCGCACATATTTGGCATCGCCTCCAACATCCCACCAAATCTCATTCCTTACGGGGTCTACACCATTCCCGAAATCTCAATGGTCGGCGCGACGGAGGAGCAACTCACGCGCGACAAGATTCCCTATGAGGTCGGCATAGCACGGTACGCAGAGCTGGCGAAAGGCCAGATGCTGGGCGACGATCAGGGTTTCCTGAAGCTGATCTTCGATCCCACCACCTTGAAGGTATTGGGAGTGCACATCATCGGCGACCGCGCCGCGGAGATTGTGCACATTGGCCAAGCAGTGCTCGCCTTGGGTGGCACCATCGAGTACTTCCGCGACACGGTTTTCAACTATCCGACGTTGGCAGAGGCATTCAAGGTCGCGGCGCTGGATGGGCTCAACAAACTCTAAGCCGCTTCAAGGGTGCACGTTCAGTGGCGCCAAGTCCTGTGCCTGGACTTCCCGCCATCTCTGTACCAACACCCCCGTAGACTCATGCAGCTTGGGCACCTCTTGTGCCGCCTGCGTCGTGGGCGCAGCATCCACTTCCTGCAGCATGTTCAGCATCTGAAGCAAGGAGTCGCGTGTGCCCGACAAGGTTTCTGCGTGCGGTCCGCGTCTGCGCCGACTTTCGGCGCCTTCCAGCGATTCCAGCTCCTTGCTGGCGGCGTCGAGCTTGGCAAGGTTAGCTCCACGGGCCTTCTCGCGCATGGCTTTGAGTTGCGTGCGCGCCGCATTTGTCTTCTCAATTACGGGCTGCAGCGTCAGCAGGTCCTGGTACACCTGCTGGGACGGGTCGAACTGCTTCTGCAAGTCGGCGGCTGGAGTTCTTACACGCGGGTCCATCTCTACCGTTAATGGTTGGGTGTACTTCCGGCCGTCCACGGTGAGCACAGCCATGTATTGGCCGGGCATGATCCACGGCGAAGTCGGTACCGGCACCGTGTTGTTAGGAACGGCAGCGATTGGATATTCAGGCTTAATACCTGGGACAGGAGCGTAGTGCAAGTCCCAAAGGAAGCGATGGAAGCCTGCCGCTGCGGACAGTGTTTGCGGCGGCCGCAGCCAGTACGCAGGAACAGGTAGTTCAGGATCAGGCTTAGGAAGAGGATCGGCACTGGAGTAGCGGCGCACAAGTTTGCCTGCGCTGTCCATGATCTCGAGCGTAACGGGACCCGACGCGGCAGACTTCAGGTAGTAGTTGAAGATGGCGCCATCCGGCGGATTCTGGCCCGCAGGCTCGTCCGGCGGCAGTGGGGTATCGGTGTTCAAGTCCCAGCGAACGCGATAGGTTGCCTCTGGCGCGAAAAGGTACGCGTTGCCGGCAAGGACCCTGTCGTCTAATTGCCGCAGGGGCGTGATGTCGTCGAGAATCCAGAAGCCGCGGCCGTGGGTAGCTATGGCAAGATCATCATTCTTGATGGTTAGATCGCGAACCGAGGTAGCGGGCAGGTTGAGCCGCAACGACCGCCAATGGTCGCCGTCGTCGAACGAGACATATACCGAGCGTTCGGTGCCGGCAAATAGCAGTCCCTTGCGCTTGGGGTCCTCGCGCACGGCGTTCACGTTTTCGTTGTTGGGAATGCCGTTGACGATCTCGGTCCAGGTTTTACCGCCGTCGCGCGTGCGGTAAATGTGGGGGCGAAGGTCGTCAAGCCGCAGTGTGTTGATGGCGGCGTAAGCGGTTTGCGGGTCGGTATGACTTGCTTCGAGCACCGAGACCTTCTGCCACGCCGACAACTGCGGCGGCGTTACGTCGCTCCAATGCGCGCCGCTGTCAGTGGTTAGCCAAACCAGGCCATCATCCGTTCCTGCCCAGATGCGATTGATGTCCAGCGGGGAGGGGGCGAGCGCGTAAATTACGCCGCGCTGTTTCGGCTGGGCCGATGGTTCGCTCCGGAAAATCCCCACCGTGGCGGGTACTTCCCAGGTCTTGCGCGTGAGGTCGGGACTGATCTGTTTCCAACTGCGTCCGCCGTCGCGCGTCGCCCAAAGCGTGTTTACCGCGAAGTAGAGGAGGTGAGGATCGATTGGCGAGAAAACGACAGGTTCAGTGCGGATTACGCGAAAGTCAGGGGAGCCGAGGAGCACGGGCATGATGTTCTGCGCCTGCCCGGTGCGTCGGTCATAGCGTGACAACTTGCCGCCATAGATAGTGTCCGGGTCCAGCGGGTCGGGCGCAACGTACCCATACTCTTCCGCTGCCACGGGATGCCAGTCGCGGAAGGTTATCTCGCCATCATTGCCGCGGCTGGAAATGCAGACTGAGCCGCTCTCCTGTTGACCGCTGCACAGCCGGTAGGGAAACGCGTTGTCGGCATTGACGTGATACAGCTGCGCGGTGGGCTGGTTGTACCACGAGCTCCAGGTTTGTCCGCCATTCACAGTGACGATTGCGCCCTGGTCGCTAGTGAGGATGATGATGTTGGGATGGTCGGAATTGATCCAGATGTTCTGGTAATCGTCGCCGCCGGGCGCACCGCGGAAACCAGTCCAGGTCTTGCCACCGTCGGTAGACTTCCAGGTCACCGTGCTGGCGACGTAAACCACGTTCGGGTCCTTCGGATCGAACATTGGCACAGACAAATCACCGCCCCCGATGCGCCCGGCAGGACGCGGGTCTTTGGTTACAACCGCCCACGTCTCGCCGGCGTTATCAGAGCGATAGAGTTCGATTTTGTCTTTCGTTGCCACCGAGGCGAACAAGACCTTAGGATTGCTACGCGCGATCGCAATATGGGCCTGCGCAATTCCGCTCGGCAGGCCTCCGGCAAGCGGATGCCAGGTTGTGCCCCCGTCGGTGGACTTGAAGATTCCGCCGCCGGTCCCCATAAATTCTCCGTTCTCCCAGGGTCCTTCCCGCGCTTCCCACAGTGTGGCATACACAAAGTCAGAGTTTGAGGGGTCAATCCTTACGTCGCTGCCACCGATGTTGTCATCCTTGTAGAGGACTCTCTCGAAGTTCTTGCCGCCATCGGTGGAACGGTAGATGCCGCGCTCGGGGTTTGGACCGTAGGGATGTCCGGCGACGGCGACGAACAACCGATTGGGATCGCGCGGGTCCACCGCCATCTGGGCGATTTGCAGGCCGTCGCGCAATCCAAGATGGTTCCAAGTCTTGCCGCTGTCGATGGACTTGTAAATCCCATCACCGACCGAAAGATCCGGGCGATGCAGGCCTTCGCCGCTGGCCACGTAAATGGTGTTCGGGTCCGAGGGCGCGACTTGTATGTCTCCAATCGAGCCGGTGGGCTCGTGGTCAAAGATCGGCTGCCACGTACGCCCGAGATCGTCCGTCTTCCAGACTCCGCCGTTCACCGCGCCGATGTAGAACACGTTCGGCTGGGTGGCATCGCCGGAGACGGCCCGGGTGCGGCCTCCACGATAAGGGCCAACATTGCGCCACCGCATCTCGGTGAGAGCGCGGGTGTCGATCTGTTGCGCAACGATGGGGGGAGCAGAGGCGACAAAGAGAAGAGAAAGGACTGCAACGAGACTTCGAATCATCTATCAATCACCTGGGCGCTGGGTCTCCCAATCGCGCTGGGGCCCCGCGAAAGTGTAATCTATCGAGACCTATGTTTGCAGGTAGAGGACCGTTGTCTTGAGACAGAGCGCCCGCTTGCATTGCCAATTCCTGTGCATTTCTTTGTGCCTCTTGAGCCTCTCCGGGGGGGCGCAGACCGTCTCGCCTGACCGCCTGAGCGCCCTGCAATGGCGCATGATTGGCCCCTTCCGCGGTGGTCGCGTGGTGGCGGTGACCGGAGTGCCGGGTGACGGAGTCACGTACTATTTTGGCTCGGTCGGGGGCGGCATATGGAAGACCACCGCTGCCGGTGTGACGTGGACGCCGATCTTCGATTCGCAGCCAGTCGCATCCATCGGTGCGCTCGAAGTGGCCCCATCCAACCCCAACATCCTGTACGCCGGGACCGGCGAGTCTGACATCCGCTCCGACCTCAGTTCGGGCAACGGTGTGTACAAGTCAACCGACGGCGGCGCCACTTGGAAAAACCTTGGCTTACACGATTCTAAGCAGATTAGCCGCATCGTAGTCGACCCGCAGAATCCAGATGTCGTGTATGTCGGCGTGCTTGGCCATGCCTACGGACCCAACGAAGAGCGCGGTGTCTACAAGACGCTCGATGGCGGTGTGACGTGGACTCGCCCACTGAACAAAGGCCCGGAAGTTGGCGTTTCTGACTTGGCGATGGCTTCCTCGAACCCGGCGGTTCTGTTCGCGGGAACATGGAATGCACACCGTCCTCCGTGGAGCACCTATGCCCCGTTGCGAGGCCCGGGAGGGGGGCTCTATCGCTCTACCGACCACGGCGCTACCTGGACCCAGCTTGACGGGCAGGGTCTGCCCGATGGCGATTGGGGCCGCGTGGGCGTTGCCGTCGCGCCTGATGGCAAGCGCGTCTACGCGCTTATCGAGGCCGCCAAGAAGTCCGGCCTGTATCGCTCGGATGATGGCGGTGATAGTTGGACGCTCGCCAACGGCGATCCCCGACTCACCAGCCGGTCTTGGTACTTCAACTGGATTACTGTCGACCCCAATCATCCCGACGTGATTTACGTCCCAAACATCGCGCTGTATCGCTCCGAAGACGGCGGCAAGACCATTACGATTCTGCGCGGCGCACCCGGCGGCGATGACTATCATCAGCTTTGGATCGACCCCAAGAACTCCGCACGCCTGATTATAGGAACGGACCAAGGGACTTCTGTCAGCCTGAACTATGGCCAGACCTGGTCGTCCTGGTACAACCAGCCGACAGCGCAGCTCTACCACGTCATCACCGACAACGAATTTCCCTATCACGTCTACGGCGCGCAGCAGGACACTGGTTCACTCGGCGTACCCAACCGCACCGACCACGGACAGATCACTGCGCGCGACTGGTTCATGGTAGGTGGCGGCGAGAGCGGATGGATCGCTCCCGATCCCAACGACTCTAATGTTCTTTACGCAACCGGCGTTTATGGCAGCGTGGTGCGCTACGACCGCCGCACTTCCTTCAGTCAGGACGTCACACCATGGCCAATGTCGAGCTTCAACAGCGAGATCAACGAACGCAAGTACCGCGATCCGTGGACGCCGATGCTGGTCTTCTCGCCCGTAGAGAAGAACACGCTCTACCTCGGTACACAGTACGTGATGAAGACGACCGACGGGGGGCTCCACTGGCACCAGATCAGTCCGGACCTGACCGGAGCCGTACCCAATGCGCCGACCGCTGGACCGGTGACGGTAAGTAACGCGAAAGAGCGCGGCTTTGGAGTGGTGTTTAGTATCGCGCCATCGCCGCTCAAGGCCGAGCAGATATGGGCAGGCAGTGATACTGGTCTAGTCCATCTCACACTCGACGGCGGCAAGACGTGGCAGAACGTCACTCCCAAAGGCGTGGCCGATTGGAGCCGAATTTCCATGATCGAGGCCTCGCGTTTCGACGCAGCCGAAGCTTACGTTGCGGTCGATGGGCATCGCGTCGACGACTCCAGACCGTATCTCTATCGAACTCGCGATTACGGCAAGACCTGGCAGGCCGTTACGAGTGGCCTCGATACGAAGGCGCCAATGCTCGCAGTCCGCCAGGACACGCAGAAGCGTGGGCTGCTCTTTGCCGGCTCGGACTTCGGCATTTATGTGTCGTTCGATGATGGCGACCACTGGCAGCCGCTGCAACTGAACCTGCCGGCCACATCGGTCCGGGACATCACGATCCATGGCGATGATCTAATCGTGGCGACCCACGGGCGGTCGTTTTGGATCCTCGACAACATCACGCCGCTGCGGTATATGGACATGCAGACCCATGATGGCAACGCGCGGTTGTATCAGCCGGCCACAGCAATCCGCATCGACAACGATGGCTTTCTCGGCTCGCCGATGCCACCGGAAGAGCCTGCGGCGAAGAATCCGCCCGACGGAGCGGTGCTGGATTACTACCTGAGATCCAAGGCCAAACTGGTGACGCTGGAAATCTTCGACGCCGGCAATAAGCTGGTGCGCCGTTACAGCAGCGCTCAGAAGCGGGATGAAAAGCGACTGCCGCTGCCGATCGCGGAGCGCTGGTTGCCGAAGCCGGTTTTGCTGGAAAACTCAGCAGGCGCCCATCGCTTTGTTTGGGACCTGAGCTGGAGCGGTTCCGGAGCTAGTGACGCCGAGGAAGACGAGGGATTCGGCGCTCCGCGCGGCCCTCGTGTCGTGCCAGGCACCTACCATGTAAAGCTTACGGTTGACGGCTCATCTTTTACCCAAGACTTTAAGGTTGAGATGGATCCCCGAGCGCAAGTCACGGCGGCCCACCTTAAGGAACAGCTGCGCTTGGGGTTGGAAATCTTTGGCAAGGTGCGCAGCGCGCGGCGAATGCTGGCCGAGATTGGCGCGATCAAGAAACGTCTTGGCGAGGTGAGTCAGCAGCTTGGTTCCAACAATTCCGAGCTGCAAGCGCGCATCACCAATTTGGAGTCCACGATCAGCACCATCGAAAAGGGAAGCCAGCCTTCGATGGGATTGGAAACCGCTACTTCGGGACTTTCGTCCGCGTTGCGCGTCGTGCAGAGTAGCGACCGTGCAATCCCAGCGCAATCTATCGAGCTTTACCAAGAATCCGACGAAGCGGCCAAGCGGAGCATCGCCGCCTGGACGCAACTGAAGAACGGTGAACTCACAAAGCTCAACCAGGCACTGTCGCATGCTGGCATGGCAACAATCCAAATTTCCCGGATCGAGCAGGAGGCTGACCTCCTGATGAACGAATAGTCACTGCTCTTATCATTCGCTGATGTGACGCACATCACAGCATTCCGCGCACAATCAGGCGAACCTTGGATGACAAGGAGCCATCATGCGTGGTGACAAGAAAGTAATTGAGCAATTGAATGCGGCCCTTAGCGCGGAACTGACGGCCATTGCGCAGTACATGGTGCAGGCCGAAATGTGCGAAAGCTGGGGCTACCATCGGCTGAGCGCACTGACCAAAGCGCGCGCGATCCAGGAAATGCATCACGCCGAACATCTCATCGAGCGCATCATTTTTCTTGACGGAACTCCCGCCATCGACATTCCGCTGACCCCGAAGGTCGGCGCCACCGTGCAGCAGCAGCTCGAAATCGACTACGCCGACGAAGCTGGGGCGGTGCGGCAATACAACGATGCCGCCAAGCTCTGCCGCGAAGTGGGCGACGCCGGTTCCAAGGACCTGTTCGAAGGCATGATCCAAGACGAGGAGCGTCATGCCGACTTTCTCGAGGCGCAGATCCATTCCATTAAGGAGATGGGGATCGGCGCCTACCTCTCGCAGCAACTCAACGACAAGTGAAATGGTTCCGTCTGGGCTGCCGGATGACGGCGGCCCGCAAGCCCACTTCGACCTGGCTGCTTTGCTTTCCAAAATCCTGATGTACTGGCCTGCGCCGACGTCCGCTTCCAACTTGAAAATGTGCGAGGTTGGGAATATCACGCTGACCGTATAACGTCCCCGCACCAACTTGGCGTTCATCTTGTCCTCCGAGTTCCAAGTCCAGACATTTTCTTGTTCAGTGATCAAGTTGTGGCTTCCAGCACACCGGAATTGTCGAACGATTGGTACGGAGCGCGACGTGGAGATATACAACGAGCTTTGCCGAAGGTTTACAAAACTTATGTTTTCTTAACATCAGGGCTGCGATGCGGGTATTTACCCTACTATCAGCATAGATATGCGATCCGGGATTCCAATGCAGGGTTTGGTGTCGACGGCAGCAATCGCCTTGATTGTGCTGTCCGGCCTGGCAGTTTCATCGAAGAGTCTTGCCTTGCAACCGCAAGCCTCTCAGACCACAACGCCGCAGAGCAAGACCCGGGTCGTAGGCACCGTTAAGGCGGTCAATGGCGCCACCGTCGTCGTGATGACCGACACGGGATCAGAGATGAGCGTTGTGGTTGAGCCGACGACGCGGTTGCTGCGCATGGCGCCGGGGCAGACCGATCTTAAGTCGGCGATACCTGCTCAACTCCAGGAGGTGCAGGTCGGGGATCGTCTGCTGACCGCAGGAATTTTGTCGGCGAACGGCAAGGCGGTCAACGCCTCCTCTGCTGTCATCATGAAGAAAGCCGACATCGAAGCCAGGCAGGAGCACGAGCGCGAAGACTGGCAGAAGCGTGGTGTCGGAGGCGTAGTCAAGAGCATCGATCCTGCTGGCGGCACCATCACGATCTCGACCGGCGCCCTGGGCGCAACTAACTCTCTCGCCGTTCACGTCTCGAAGACAACCATCATCCGCCGTTACGCGCTTGACTCTGTCAAGTTTGACGATGCCAAGCCGGGCACGCTCGACCAGATCAAGCCGGGAGACCAGCTTCGTGCGCGTGGAACGAAAAGCGACGACGGGAAGGAATTGGTGGCCGACGAAATTGTTTCTGGAACATTCCGCAACATCGCGGGCACGGTGATTTCGACCGACGCCGGTAACAGCACAATCACGGTCAACGACCTGGCGACGAAGCGGCCGGTGACTATGAAGGTCATCCCCGATTCGCAGCTCCACAAACTGCCTCCGACGGTGGCGCAGCGGATTGCCATACGGTTGAAGGGGGGCGTCCCTGGCGCTCCCGGTGGAGCAGGGTATGGCGGCGGTTCTCCCGCCGCGGCACGCAACGGCGACGCAGCTCCGGGCGGGATGGGCCCGGGCGGTTCGCGTCCGGGCGGTGGCGGCCCGCCCGATTTCCAGCAGATGTTGAACCACATGCCGGCAGTCACGCTGGCCGAGTTGCAGAAGGGTGAAGCGGTGATGATCGTGGCCACTGAGGGCAGCGCTGAGACGCCATCTTCCGCCATCATTTTGCTTAGCGGTGTTGAGCCGATTCTCACCGCGGCGCCAAGCCAGGCCAGCACCATTCTGTCGCCGTGGAACCTGTCCACCGGCGGAAATATTGGAACGGGGGACACGCCTTAGGGTGAAATGGTACATAGCCTTCTCACGCTTTACGAGCACGGGCAAGCCGTGTCTCTTCAAAGCCTGTGGTCCATTAATCGACGACACTGAAAACCCATTCATGCGCTCTTTGGCAATCATCGCTCTCTCATTCATGGTTCTCGCGACCTCGTCGGTCGCCCAGACTTCCGGCGGCACTCTGCGTGGCCGGGTTACCGACCCTTCCGGCGCGGTCATTCCCAAAGCGACCGTCACCGCAACCTCGTCCGATGGCAAGACCGTCGAGACCGTCAGCAACAGTCAAGGCGTTTACGAATTCAGGGCACTGGGTCCGGGAAATTACACTCTCACGGTGATCGCGAAGGGGTTCGCGACCGACCAGGAGGCGGAAGTGAAGGTTGCCGCCGGGCAGGTGCAAGAGCTCGACATCGGTCTTCAGATAGCTGTCGAGCAGCAGCATGTCGAGGTGCAAGAGGACACGCCGACGGTCGGCATCAGTTCGGAGAACAACGCGGGCACGCTGGTCCTTAAGGGCAAGGACCTCGATGCTCTTTCGGATGACCCTGACGAACTGCAGTCAGAGTTGGAGGCACTCGCCGGCCCCTCGGCTGGACCGAACGGTGGACAAATCTACGTGGACGGATTCACCGGCGGACAGCTCCCTCCCAAGTCCGCGATCCGGGAGATTCGCGTCAACCAGAACCCGTTCTCGGCGCAATACGACAAGCTGGGTTATGGCCGCATCGAGGTCTTTACCAAGCCCGGAACCGACCAGGTGCACGGTCAGCTCATGATGAACGGCAATTCGTCGGCCTTCAACGCGCTGAACCCGTTCGTCGAAGAGACACCGGGCTACTACTCGGAGATATTCAACGGCAACGTCAGCGGGCCCTTGGGAAAGAAGGCGTCCTACTTCTTGACGGTCCAACAGAGGAACGTCGATAACGTCTCGGTCGTTGTGGCCCAGGTACTAAACCCACAGAACCAGATTGTGCCTTTCAACCAGACGGTGCCGAGTCCTTCACAGCGGCTCAACATAAGTCCGCGGGCCGATTTCCAGCTCTCGCAGAACAACACATTGACCGTGCGCTACCAGTACGAGCGGGAGAACCAGAACAACGAAGGCGTGGGACAGTTCTCGCTTCCTTCCGTCGGCTACAACTCGCACAGTAGCGAGCAGACGGTGCAAATCAGCGACACGCAGGTCATCAGCCCGACCATGGTGAACGAGACACGCTTTCAATACATTCGCCAGAGCAGTAACCAGCTTCCGTTGAGCACCGATCCCACGATCGTCGTGCAGGGCGCATTCACCGGCGGCGGCAGCTCGCAAGGTAGGATCGTTTCCAACCAGGACCATTACGAACTGCAAAACTACACTTCCATCGCGCACGGCAAGCACTTCATCAAGTTCGGCGGGCGGCTGCGGGGCACGCAGTATTCCAGCAACCTGGACTCGAACTTCAACGGTGCGTACAACTTTTCGTCGATCAACGCATACCAGATCACCCAGCAGGGAGGGCAGGCAGCCAGCCAGTTTTCGCTGACCACCGGACAGCCCCTCAGCTATGTCTCCATGATCGACGTCGGCTTGTATGCCGAGGACGAGTGGAGGATCCGTCCCAACATTTCGCTGACCGTGGGCTTGCGCTACGAGACGCAGACGGGAATTCCGTACGAGGATAACTGGGCGCCGCGCATCAGCCTGGCGTGGGGACTCGCCCGCGGCAAGAACCCGGCCAAGACCGTTCTGCGAGGGGGTTACGGCATTTTCTATGACCGCTTCTCCTACAACTACTTGCTGGAGGCGGAGCGCCTGAACGGGACGACGCAGACGCAGTACATCGTCGCGCAGCCGGATTTCTATCCGCGGATCCCATCGCCCAGTGAGTTGCAGAAGCTGGCCACTACTTCGCCGACGGTCTATCAGGTTTCGCCCAGCCTCAAGATCCCGTACACGATGGAAGCGGCCTTCAGCGTCGAGCGGCAACTGACCAAGAGTTCGACGGTCTCCGTCACCTACATCAATTCCCGCGGCGAACATCAACTGATTATGCGCAACGCCAACGCGCCGTTCCCGGGTACGTATAACCCAAACGATCCCACCAGCGGCATTCGTCCGTTCGGCGGCACCACCAACATTTACCAGTACGCTTCCGACGGCGTTTTCTTGCAGAACCAGCTCATCACCAACGTGAGGTTTCAGGTCGGGCAGCGAGTGTCGCTGTTTGCCTACTACACGCTGAATTTCGCCAACAGCGACCTGGGCGCGGGCGGAGGCGGCGGAGGCGGCAGCTTTTTCGGCGGAGGCTCCAGTTCGGCGGCGTTCATCATGAACTCCTATGATCCCATGGAAGACTGGGGACGCGCCGCCTTCGACGTGCGCAACCGCTTCTTCATGGGCGGCACCATCTCCTTGCCTCACGCCTTCCGCTTGAGCCCGTTCATCCTGGCCACCTCGGCCTCGCCTTTCAACATCATCGTCGGACAGGACCTGAACGGCGACTCCATCTTCAACGACCGACCCGCGCTGGGGACGACCGCCGGGCCGGGCGGTGTGGTCAAGGTCACGCCGTGGGGCACATTCAACACCGTGCCGATTCCGGGACAGCCGATCGCGCCCATCAACACCGGCACCGCAACCAGTCTGTTCACGTTGAATCTGCGCCTCAGCAAGACATTTGGACTGGGACCCAAACTGGAGCGTGGTGCTGCAGCCAGAGTAGGAGGTCCGGGAGGAGGCGGAGGGCCGGGCGGCAGCAGTGGTCGCGGCGGCGGTCTTGGCGGACGCGGGCTCGGTGGACCCGCCGGCAGTCCTTTTACTTTTGGAAGCGACACCAGCCACAGGTACAACCTGACGTTCAGCGTCAGCGCACGCAACCTGTTGAACAACGTGAACTACGCGCCGCCAGTCGGCAATCTCGACTCCACCATCTTCGGCACACCCAACGCGCTTGCCGGACCACCGTTTTCGTCGGGCTCGGCCAACCGGCGCATCGACCTGCAGATGCTGTTCACGTTCTAGCTCGCAAAACGCGACGCTAGCCGCCTTCTACCGGTGCACCGCCAAGTGTTGCGCAGAAGCCGCCTCCATTTCGGCCTTCCACAGCTGTTCGTAGCCGATGGCGGCATAGTAGAGCGCGCGGTCGAAGAACTGGCTCAAGGAGCGCAGCAATTCCATTTCGTGAATCAGGTCTTCCGGCTCCAGCAGGCCTTCCTCCCACAGGTAATCCCACAAGTTCTGCTTGGTAGCATGCACGGCAAACATCACTTGGCTGAACGGCACTCCCTGCCGAGCGCGCCGCGCGCCCAAGCCGATGTACCGCTCTTCGACCTCGTTGAGCGTTTTGGATAGAAGCCACTCGCTCACCTGGCTATAGATCTCGTAAGTCCGGTGCTTCAATTCATGAGCCGGTACCTTGCTCAACAACTCGCTGCACTCTTCTGCATTCTTGAGTTTTCGGATGAGGGATTCGGAAAGTTGATCGGCATGAGTCTCGATAAGTTGAACCAACCTGATGGCGAACATAAGCTGCCTCCTAGCCTTGAACTTTCTCTCGCCAGCTCGCGGCGCCGGCCGGGTCGCCCTACACGCCGTGCTTGCGCTCTGACTTGGCGCGTTCCACGTAGCGCAAAGTCCGAATGTCTACCCGCACCAGGTCGCCTGGCCCGATGAACAGCGGCACACGGATGGAAACGCCATTGTCGAGGGTCGCCGCCTTGAATGTGCTGTCCTGCTGGGAGTGAGCCGCAGGCGCGGTGTCAGCCACCCGGCTTCGACAATACCGGGAAAGACGACGCTGATGGCACTGCCATCGGAAAATTCCACCGGCAACTGCATTCCCGGCTGCAGGAATTTTTCGGACGGCCCAACGACGGCGAGCGGCACTTCTATCTGCTCGAAGGTATTGGGATCCACGAAGGTGGAAGCGTCGTGGTCGCTGTATAGAAATTCCAGGTTGCGGCGCTCCAGTTCTAGGTCTTCCAACCGTTCCTGTGGGCGGAAGTGCGGTTCCCACAGGCGTCCGCTGATGACGTTGGTCAGCTTGGTCTTGACCACGCCGCCGAGTTTGGCGGCCCCGGCCTTCGCTTCCACCTCGAGCACCTTGTAGACCTGGCCCTCCACGCGGAGGGCCGTGCCGGTTTTCAACTCGGTGGCGATAACCATGGAGAAATCCCGACTACATTTTTTCCACCACCACCATGGCGGGGGTGTGATGTTCCAACTCGTGTGCCACCGCAATCGACAGCCGCCGGATGCCTTCGCGGATCTGCTCCGGCTGAGCGTTGGAGAAGTTGAGCCGCATGTGCGAGCCGTCTTCGCCGCCGGGATAGAAGCACTCGCCGGGCACGAACGCAACGTCCTGGCGCAGCGCGGTGTCCAGCAGTTTCATGGTGTCGATGCCGGTCGGCAGTGTGACCCACAGGAACAGTCCGCCCTTGGGATGCGTCCACGAAACCTCGGGCGGGAAATAATCCTGCAGGGCCTGCAGCATCGCGTCACGGCGCTCGCCGTAAACCCGTCGGATGAGTTTGACGTGTTCGTCGAGGAAGCCGTCGCGCGCAACCTCGTAGGCGATCATCTGCGCGAAGGTGCTGGTATGCAGGTCGGCGCTCTGCTTCAGTTGCGTCAGGCGGCCGATAACGTCAGGCGGTGCAACGATCCAGCCCAGGCGCAGGCCCGGCGCCAGCACCTTGGAGAAGGTGCTGAGGTAGATGACGTTGCCCAGCAGGTAACCGCTGTCACGCGCCAGGTTGGTGCGGTCGAGCACCACCAGCGGCGGAAGATGTTCGCCTTCGTAACGCAGCTGGCCGTAAGGATCGTCCTCGATGATAGGGATGCCGTACTTGTCAGAGAGCAGCACCAGCTCATCGCGCCGCTCGCGCGCGAGCGTGACGCCGCCCGGGTTCTGGAAGTTCGGCAGGATGTACATGAACTTGGGGCCGGAGCGCAGCGCCTTTTCCATCTCGCTGGTCTGCAGGCCGTCGTCGTCGATGGGGATGGTGACATACTCGGCGCCCATCAGGTCGAAGGCCTGGAGCGCGCCGAGGTAAGTGGGGCACTCGGTCAGGATGCGGTCGCCGCGGTTGATGAGCAGCTTGGCGATCAGGTCCAGCGCCTGCTGCGATCCCGAGGTGATCATTACGTTCTCGACGGTGGCGAGAATGCCATAGCGCGCCATGTGGGCGACGATCAACTCGCGCAGTGGACGGTAACCTTCGGTCGGCCCGTACTGCAGTGCGGTCGCCGCTTGGGTCTGTAGGACCTTAGTGCAAGCCTCGCGGAAGTGCTCGACCGGGAACACCTCCGGTGCCGGAAGGCCACCGGCAAAAGAGATGACTTCAGGACGTTGCGTGAGCTTGAGCAGCTCGCGGATGATGGAACTCTTGGCGGACTTGGTACGCTGCGCGTACCGATGGGCCCAAGGTGCTGCCATACACACCTCCGGACTACATTCCACGTTAGCGCGGTTTGGAAAGCCTGTCTGTGACGCAGGACACATGGCGCGCGGCACCTATACCGAGGCCTGTTCAGCTTTTCTTCGAAGTCACGGCATAGAACTCAGCCACATCCTGTTCCACGTTAGGGCTCTTGCACTTCGGGCAGGTCGCCGCTTGTGTGTCGTGCTCCTTCAGCGTCAGGACCACCTCAAACGAGTGCTGACAATCCTTGCAGATGTAATCATAGACCGGCATGGCCAACTCCTCCCAGAGTTGAGCGGGCTTGTTTATCGCGCTCGAGCGTGCTCCTCTTCGTGGTCTTCCTGCGGAAGATGGTTGGGTACTTCGATATCTGCCATTTCTTGCGTGCGATAGAGGAAGAAATAGGCAGCCAGCAAGGTCACCATCAGCAGTCCAACCACCACCATCAGGATGGCGAAGTATCCGACGGCGCGAACCGGGGCCAGGGCTTCGCGCTCGCTTTGGCTGACCATCACAAACCATCGCAGGTTGGAATAACTCTCGCTAAGACCGGTGTCGGCGAACCCCACGATGCGGTTGCCTTCGCGCATGCCGGCGATGGCATAACTAGCCTGCCGTCCCTGCAAGGTCCCCAGTGCATCACGGACCGCACCGTATTCCTCCGACTTCACGCGCATCGAGGGCGTGACGTTGGGAGCGCTGATAACGGTGCCATCGTCCCTGACCAGCACGGTTCCAGTGGACAACCCAGGTTGTTCGCGGTTGAGCGGCGCGAATAGCCCGGAAACATCTACCAGGGCGTGCACCGCGCCGATGAAGCGGCGGGAGGCGGCATCCAGTACCGGGAAACCGACGCCCACGTAATTGGTCTTGCTGACTTCGTCATAAAGCACTTCGCTGACGTAGACCGCGCCCTTGCCTTGGGCGGAAACTCCCTGCCAGAACACCTCGTCAACGGGGGCATAGTGGACGGGTTTGTCGGTGGCGGCCACGGGCACGCCGTTGGTGTCCAGGAGAATCACTTTCAGGAATCGTGGATCGAGCTCACGATGACGGCGCAAGGCCTGCGAGGCGCGGGAGGCCAGGATGCCCGCCACGACCGGATCGGCGGCCATTGTGTCCCATTTCCTTTCGATATCGGCTACCTTCGCGGCCGTTGCCGCTGCGTTGCTGCGGTCCGACGCGCGCTTCGCGGCGACAATGGCGTCCACGGCAGAAGGCTGAGTGGCGATCGCGGCCACATCGGTGATGCGGTCGTCAATGAACTGGCGGGCGGCGATCGCGTCACTTTGCGCAATGCCGCGGAGAAGCCTGCCCGTTGTCTGCTCCAGGGCAGTATGGCTCTGCATCGCCAGATAGAGACCGATGAAGTTGAGCGGAACCAGAATGACAATCAGCAGGATCAGCAACTTTTCCAGGGAAACTCGAACTTCAAATCTGTCGAGCGGCATACTTGCCTCCTTTTAGGCGGTGGAGAAATATCTCCATCTGCGTGCGTGATTTCCGAAAGATGACCGGCCCCGGGCGATCCCTCATATCTTCGACTGGGCCCGGTTGCCATTTCGTGCGCTCTGGAGGTTATTGCCGAGCCGTGAACAAAACGAGCAGTACCACGGCCAGCATCGCGCTGGTAAACAGCATGAAGAACACACCGAATAGGCCCAGTGGATTGAACGTCTTTGGATGCACCAAACGAAAGGACATGAAACCTCCTCGCTAGACGAAGGTTCGTTGGTGGCCGCGCGTGTCTGCGACAACGCGAATTCAGGAGGAGCGGTGCCGGTACCAGTAGGACTGCGCTTGCGGCGTAGTAGCCACTGCTGGATCACCGGCCGTTGCCCGTCTCCAGGCCAGTGATCAATTTCCAGCTTAAACATAGAGCAGTTCAGGTTCGCTTGTCAGTGACTGGGGTCACCTTGCAAGCGTGATCAGCGGAGAAACCACGCGGACGTCCATGTGATTGACCCTCGTGTCCTCGAAATGTTATAAAGACTCGCCTTTGGTGCTGCGCTGGTGGTGTGCTTGAAAATGCACACGAACCGGTGCAAGTGTTCCCGACGCGGCCAAACCTCAGCCCTTCTGTCTTGAAGTGGAAGCGCGTTTCCGGGATTCCAGCAGGTCCCAATGCATGGTTTCGACGAGCGGTCTGCGAAGACGCAAGCGAGGACTCTGCACGCGCCTGACCGGCTGGGCGGTCATCGATCTCATGGAAACGCTGCCGGCGGCGAGCGCCGGAGAGCGGAACAACCTAATGTCATATATAAGGGCTCTCGCCGCTAGGGGGCGCGCCCAACGGAGGAATCATATGCACACCTGGCTCGCCGCCCTGCGGCGGCTATCATCCACCCCAAGCCCGGCCACGCTGTTCACCGCCGCGCTGACGCTTTTCCTGCTGAACGCCGCCACCGCGTTCGCGCAGCCGAGCGAGGCTGGCGGCGAGGCCACGCTGCAGCTGCCCGACCTGTCGTCCGTCAGCTTCCTGGGCATGACCGGCCACAACCTGCTGCTGATCGGCCTGCTGTTCTGCGCCTTCGGCCTGCTGTTCGGGCTGGCGATTTATATCCAGCTCAAGAACCTGCCGGTGCACCGCTCCATGCGCGAGATCTCCGAGCTGATTTACGAGACGTGCAAGACCTACGTGATCACGCAGGGCAAGTTCCTGATGGTGCTGTGGGCGTTCATTGCGGTGGTCATCGTGGCTTATTTCGGATGGCTAGCCCCGGTTCCCAACAAGCCGGTGGGGGTGACGCTTCCCGTCATTCTGCTGTTCAGCATTGTCGGTATCTGCGGCAGCTACGGCGTGGCGTGGTTCGGCATCCGGGTGAACACGTTTGCCAACTCGCGGACGGCGTTCGCCGGCCTGCGCGGCAAGCCGTATCCCATTTACGCCATCCCGCTGAAGGCGGGCATGAGCATCGGCATGATGCTGATCTCGGTCGAGCTGCTCATCATGCTGTGCATTCTGTTGTTCATTCCGGCTGACTACGCCGGGCAGTGCTTCATCGGCTTCGCCATCGGCGAGTCGCTGGGCGCGGCCGCGCTGCGTATTGCCGGCGGTATCTTCACCAAGATTGCCGACATCGGCTCCGACCTGATGAAGATCGTCTTCAAGATCAAGGAAGACGACGCGCGTAACCCGGGCGTCATCGCCGACTGCACGGGCGACAACGCGGGCGACTCGGTGGGCCCCAGCGCCGACGGCTTCGAGACCTATGGCGTGACCGGCGTGGCGCTGATCACCTTCATCCTGCTGGGCGTCCGGGACCCGAAGGTCCAAGTCCAGTTGCTGGTGTGGATCTTCGTCATGCGCGTCATGATGCTGGTTTCCAGCACGGCGGCGTACTTCCTGAATGAAGCGGTCGCCAAGGCACGCTACGGCAACGCCAATGAGATGAACTTCGAAGCGCCGCTCACTTCGCTGGTGTGGCTGACGTCGATCATCTCGATTGTGCTCACCTATATCGTGTCGTATCTCATCATCCCGGTGATTGGCTCCGCGGGCGATGCCTCGCAGTGGTGGAAGCTGGCCACGATCATCTCCTGCGGGACCCTGGCGGGCGCGATTATTCCTGAGCTGGTGAAGGTGTTCACCTCCACCAATTCGGGCCACGTGAAAGAAGTGGTGACCTCGGCGGAGGAGGGCGGCGCGTCGCTCGACATCCTGTCGGGACTGGTGGCTGGCAACTTTTCCTGCTACTACCTTGGGTTCACCATGGTGCTGCTGATGAGTATCGGCTACTATGTCAGCACCTACGGGCTGGGCGCGCTGATGCTGGCGCCCGCCGTCTTCGCCTTCGGACTGGTGGCGTTCGGCTTCCTGGGCATGGGCCCGGTGACCATCGCGGTCGATTCCTACGGCCCGGTCACGGATAATGCGCAGTCGGTGTACGAGCTGTCGCTGATTGAGCAGGTGCCGAACATCAAGGCCGAACTGAAGAAGGACTTCAACATCGACGTGAACTTCGAGCGCGCCAAGCACATGCTGGAGGAGAACGACGGCGCGGGCAACACCTTCAAGGCCACGGCCAAGCCGGTGCTGATCGGAACGGCGGTGGTGGGCGCGACCACCATGATCTTCTCCATCATCATGGCGCTCACCCACGGGCTGACGGAAGGCAAAGAGAACCTGTCGCTGCTGCACGCGCCGTTCGTCCTCGGGTTGATCAGCGGCGGCGCCATCATCTACTGGTTCACAGGAGCTTCCATGCAGGCGGTCACCACCGGGGCTTACCGCGCGGTGGAGTTCATCAAGGCGAACATCAAGCTCGAGGGCGTGGAGAAGGCCTCGGTCGAGGATAGTAAGAAGGTGGTGGAAATCTGCACCAAGTATGCGCAGAAGGGCATGTTCAACATCTTCCTCGCGGTGTTCTTTGTCACCCTGGCGTTCGCCTTCGTGGAGCCGTTCTTCTTCATCGGCTACCTGATCGCGATTGCCATCTCCGGCCTGTACCAGGCGATGTTCATGGCCAACGCCGGCGGCGCGTGGGACAACGCCAAGAAGATAGTCGAGGTCGAGCTGAAACAAAAGGGCACGGAGCTGCACGACGCCACCGTCGTGGGCGACACGGTCGGCGATCCGTTCAAAGATACCTCGTCGGTGGCCATGAACCCGATCATCAAGTTCACCACGCTGTTCGGGTTGCTGGCTGTGGAACTGGCGGTCAGCCTGACCGCGAGCAAGGGAGCGGCCTTCAGCCACGTGCTGGCGGTCATTTTTTTCGCCATATCGTTCGTTTTCGTGTACCGGTCGTTCTACGGGATGCGGATCGTGAAAGACCCCGCGCTGAAACTGGCCAAGTAACAGCCGCCAAGGAAAGCGCCACCCCGCAAGGGGTGGCGTTTCTTGTTCTTGCGGGCAAGAACCTCTGCCGCCCCCTAAGGGGTTTGGGCAATTTCCCAGCCTACCCACAGCACTCCGCCTGCGGCTCCGTGCTGGGCTAGTCTAACGGCAAGGCTGCAGCTGCGCGGTTCTTTTCTTGCCGTTCCATTCTACTGAGGCAAATAACACATCGCCCTTACTCAGACACCTAAGTTGGATTATTCATGAGGGCTTCAGGATTTGAAAGGGCACGGTTTCAGCCGTGCCGTGAAGCTGATGCACCACAATGGCTTTAGCCACTGAGGGACTTCGCGGCGCGATGGAATACGACGACCCCAGGGCCTAAAGCCCGACTCTCCCCGCACACTCAACGGCACGGCTGAAGCCGTGCCCTTTCAAAACGCCTTGTCCTCCGGTTTCGGCACTCATGAATGATCCAAGCTAAGAGCCCCGCCCTAGCGTTTGCGACCGCGATTGGGCCCCTTGGGCGGTCTCGGCGGCTTCTTCGGCTTTGGTTTTGGCTTCGGTTTCGGCTTGGGCTTGGGTTTTGGAGCTGGCGTCGGTGTCGGAGTTGGTGTTGGCGTGGGCGCAGATGTGAAAGTCTTCAGGACTTGCAGGATGCCGTTGCCATTGGGACTGCCCCATCCGGTGCAGGCGTCCCATCCCGGCCCGGCACTGAAGTCTCCGTTGTTGCCGGAGGTGATGTCGCGGAAAGTTCCCGCCTTGCCCGCGATCGTCTGATACAGATTCGGGTTCAGGTAGCCCACCGGCTTGCCCAGCGACTGATTGCAGAGCGCCAGCAGCCCCGCCCACAGCGGGGCCACTGCGCTGGTGCCGCCCACAGTAAAACTGGAGCCGTCGGCCTGCACCTGGTATCCCGTCGCGGGATCGGCATCTCCGGCAACGTCGGGTACGCCGCGCCCGTTAAAGCCGGCGTTGTTCGACGGCGGCACTCCGGCGCCGGCCTGCCAGGTGGGAATGGGGAAAGTGTCGCTCACACCGCCGCCGGTGGCGCCACCGCTGGAGCCGCCATTCCACACCACCTCCTTGGAAATGGAACTACCGCTGACGGCGAGACTGGTGCCGCCGCAAGCCATCGAATACGGGCTCGATGAGGGAAAGTCCACGTGGTCTTTGCCGTCACCCACGCCGTCGTCCGACCCGCTGTCGCCGGAGGCGCAACACACGGTCAGGCCCAGTGCCGACGCGGCTTGCAGCGCGCTGTTGTAGCTCTGCAGAGACTGCGCCGTCCAACTCGATTCCGGGCCGCCCCAGCTGATAGAGATCACGGAGGGCTTATTGACCGGGTCGGTCGCCGCCTGGTTGATGGCGTTGAGGAATCCGGCATCGCTGTTGGGGCCGAAATAGACCACTATGTTTGCACCTGGGGCGACTGCGCCCACCACTTCGATGTCGAGCATGACCTCGGTGTCGGGACCACTGGTGTCACCGGTGGGCGCGTTCTGCGCGCCGTCCACCGATATTGCTACCACGGAAGGAACGGGCGAGATGCCCAGGCCCTGGAAGTAGGTCTGGAGATCGCTCTGGGTAAAGCCGCCGCCCAGTTCGATGATGGCGACGGTCTGGCCCTTGCCGTTGATTCCCGTAGGAAAGTTATAGGCCTTGGCAATCTGCAGCGGAGTGAAGGAAGTGGAAGCTGCGGGGATCACGGTTTGGTTGTTGGCGACGCGAAAATGGGCCTTCGCTTGCGGCCGGTCATCCAGCCCGTGGACGCTTTTCACGATGCCGCTGAGTTCGGACGGAATGTTGACCGCGCCAGTCCGCCCGCGATAGGCACCACCCTGGTATTCGTACCTCGCCAACGGCACTTGGAAGGCCCGGGCGCAGGCGGCACACGCGCCGGTCAAGCGGACGGTGCGCGCCGCCAGATTCACCTCAGCGACTGCCAGTCCACGGGCAGCAGCGAAAGCCTGCACCTTCTGCACATCGGCCGGGTCAGCGCCGTAGCGCGCCTCGTATTCCTCGCGCGTAAGGCGCTGGCCACTGGCAACGACTTTGTCCAGCGACGGCTGTTTCTTGGCTGAAGCGCGCGGCCGCAGGACCACGGTCACCTGGATTGGTTCGTTGGGATCAAGCGCCCCGGCCTGGGTCGCGCCCGGCATGGGCTGGCGCTCGCTGCCCCGCAGTTTCACGTACTTATCGAAAGCCATAGTGTGCTCCTGAAGAAGTCCGTTGGTTAGGAATGATACCGCGATTGCGGGGCGAGGATATTGTGCTGGCTCGAAACCGCCGACTTCCTAGGTCTGTCATCCTGGGCGACGAGCGCAGCGAGCAGTCGAAGGACCCCTATGACATCGAAGAGCTTGTCGCAGGAATAGGGGCTCTTCGACTCGCGGCAAAAGCGGCCGCTCGCTCAGGGTGACAGCATAAAACGACCACCGAGAAGGCGTCACTCTCGCCTCACGGGCCTTTCATTTTCTCTTTCACGCTGTGGGCCAGCTTCTCGATCTCCTCAGCTTTCTTGATCACCTCGACCGAAAGCGTGTGCTCGTTGGTTTTGTCCACGTATTGCTTCAGCTCGGTGGCCAGTTGCAGCAACTTTTCCGTGTCTTTCCGGAGGTCGGTTTCGCGTTTGAGATTTTGCTGCTTGGCCATTTCGTGCTGCTGCCTGGCTTCCCAGGCGGCCTCATTGGCGGTGTTGCCTTGCTGCGGCGTTAACCCTTGCGCATGGGCAGCGGGCTGGACCCAACAAAGCAGTGATAGGACGATGGTGGACCACAGAAAACGGCGAAGGGAAAGGGCGGGCAGTCGCATAAGAATATCGCGATTATATGACGTGCCTTGGGGTGGTATGGAAGCAACTTGTGCCGCCGCGGGCCCACGTCATAGACAGCCGCTGGTTGCTATAATCCGCGAGAATGCTATCGATCCTGCTCTATCGCCTGCCGGCCCTTGTTGTGGTGCTGGGTCCCAGGCACAACATTCTCCAGTTGCTGGACGACTGGAGCGATGACAGCTTCCAGTTCGTGCGCCTGCGGGTGCCGCGAATCTTCGCCGTCCTGATTATTGCGTTCATTCTGACGCGCCTGCTGAAGGTGGTGTCGCGACACCTGGGAGATCTCAGCAAGCGCCAGGGACTGCCGTCGGCGATGCGCTCGCAACAACTGCGAACGCTGTCGAGCGTCATCTACAGCGTAGGCGTGGCAGTGATCCTCTTCCTGGCGGCCATGCAGATCCTGCCCCTGCTGGGTATCAACATGGGGCCGCTGCTAGCCAGCGCCGGCATCGCGGGACTGGCCATCGGCTTTGGCGCCCAGACCCTGGTGAAGGACTTCATCAACGGCTTCCTCATCCTGGTGGAGAACCAATACGACATTGGCGACACCGTTCGAATTGCCGGTGTGCAGGGTGTGGTCGAGGCCATGACTCTGCGCCGTACCGTGCTGCGCGACGACAACGGCGCCATACACAACGTGCCCAGCAGCGCAATTGTCATCGTCAGCAATCTCACCCGCGACTGGACCCAGGTGCCGATGCACGTTTCGGTCGCGTACGGCGCGGACACGGACAGGGTCATACGCTTGCTTGAAGAGGTCGGCGAAGAGATTGCCAACGATCCTAAGTACGCCGACATGATTGTCGCCAAATCGGAAGTCCCCGGTATCGACAAGGTGAGCGGGGCCGAAGTGGACTACTTGATGCTGCTGAAGACCAAGCCAGGCGCACAGTACGCCGTCAGCCGCGAGCTGCGACGGCGGATCAAGGCGAGCTTCGAGAAGAACGGGGTCGAGCCGGGCAATCCCAATCGGGTGTACGTCGGGGACGCGCCCAAGTCCAGTTAGCTATCGCCACAGCGAATGGTGCGTTGCCCGGTGCAATTGATCGCCCGCTACTTCTTGCTCCACTCCTCCTGCGACATCATGGTCAGCGGCGGCAGCTTGGCACTCTCCAACTGCATGTTGAGCGGCGGCACCTGCGCGGTCAGCGATTGGAATTTTGCCGTGGCGTCGTCAAGCTGCTTCTTCAGCACGGCAGTGCTTTCAATCTGCGACCGCGTCGGACGTCCTGAATAGCCATTGACGCCACCGTAAAGCTCTCCGAGATTCTCACGCAGCTTCTTCTCGCCGGTAATCATGCCGCCTTCCTTCACCGACACCAGGGTCGAGCGGAAATCTTCCAAGCTGCTGGCATATTTTTCGAGCTGTGCCTTAAGCTGCGCATCGGTGGTGGCGGCAGCGCTCTTGCGGGTCTGGTCTCGAAGACCGACCGTGGCGTCGACAACGTAGGTGAGCTGACCCAGCATGTCGTAGAGCTGCATTACGGTCTTGTGCTGCAGCGCGCGGTCCTGCGCCGTGCTCTTGGTGCGAGGGTCAGGCACCATGTCGATGGTGGTGGTGTAGGTTTCTTTTCCCTTGATCAACTTCATCGTGTACTTGCCTTCCTGCACCTGCGGGCCGAGGAACGCGAATTCGTTCTCGACCAGGCCGGCGGCAGGCGGGACCTTGGGTGGCTTGGCGCGCTCGGGCCACTGCACGCGATTCAGTCCGCGGCGCTTGTCTCCGGGAAAGGTGCTGACCAGCTTGCCTTGCGGATCGTAAATCTCAATACGCAAGTCGCCGAAGATGTGACGCTTCTTCTGCCAGTAGACGATGGCGGCGGACTCGGGCAGTGACGGCCCGACGAACTCGGAGTCGCCGTCGAAGCGCTGCTCACCGGCCGGCAATGTGAGTACCGCGGGGCGCGACGGGAGAAACGCGGCGTCTTTGGCCATGATTTCCGGCGTGAGGGCGCGCAATGGTGTGAGATCGTCAACGATGAAGATGCCGCGGCCATGGGTGGCGATAATCAGGTCGGACTCGCGTGGATGAATGGCGGCATCGCGCACCGCGACATTGGGTAGTTTGCCGGTGAACTGCGCCCAGTGGGCTCCGCCGTCGATGGAGACGAAAAGCCCGGACTCGGTGCCCACAAATAGCAGTCGCGGATTCACCAGGTCTTCGCGGACCACATGGGCGTAGCCCTTAATCTCCGGGGTCGAGAGCGAGGTCCAGGTACTGCCGTAGTCGGAGGTTTTGTAGACGTAGGTCTTCATGTCGCCGGTGGCGTGGCCGTCAAAGGTGGCGTAGGCGACCGCCGGATCGTAATGGCTTGCCTCGATGGTTGAGACCCAGGTGTTGGGCGGCACGCCGGGAATGTTCTTCACGACGTTGGTCCAGTGCTTGCCGCCGTCGCGGGTAATCTGCACGTTGCCGTCATCCGTGCCAACCCAGATCACGCTGGCGTTCTTGGACGACTCTGCAATGGTGAAGATGGTTTCGTATTTCTCGGCATCGGAGTTGTCAATGGTCAGTCCACCGGAAGTCTCCTGGTGCTGTTTGGCGGGATCGTTGGTGGTGAGATCGGGCGATATGCGGTCCCAGGATTCGCCGTGATCGCGCGAGCGGAACAGAAATTGTCCGCCTAGATAAATCGTACCCGGGGCGTTGGGACTCAAGGCGATTGGCGCGTTCCAGTTGAAGCGGAACTCGGGCTCGTTGGCGCGCGGCAAAGGCTTGATGTCGCGCAATTCCCCGGTGGACTTGCGGAAGCGCGAGATCTTGCCGCCCTGGTATTCGGCGTAGGCGTAATCGGCGTCGCTGGGATCAGAGAAGGCCCAGAAACCGTCGCCGAAATCGATGTTGCGCCACTGACGATTGGCGATGCCGCCCACACCGCGCGACGGGGCCATCCAGGTGCCGTTGTCCTGCAGGCCGCCATACACGTTGTAGGGATCGGCCATGTCGTAGCTGACATGGTAGAACTGCGAAACCGGAAGCTGATTCAGGAAGCGCCAGTGCGAGGCGCGATCCAACGACTGGTAGACTCCGCCATCGTTACCGTCGATCAACTGTTCGGAGTTGGCGGGATTGATCCACAGGGCATGATGATCGCTGTGCACGCCCCCGCCGAACCCCTCACTCGTCGAGAAGGCGGCGCTGAACGTTTTGCCGCCATCCTCGCTGACCGTGAGGGCGAATCCCGGCTTGTACACGCGGTCGGGATTGTTGGGGTCGGCGATAACGCGGGCAAAGTAAAAAGGACGGCCGCTGATGTTGAACGAATTGTTGACTTCGGCCCAACTGTCACCGGCGTCATCGGAACGGTAGAGAGCGGTGTGGTTCTGGGCTTCCACCACCGCGTAGATACGGGTGTTCTTGGCCACCGGAATCGCCATGCCGATGCGTCCCAGATCGCCCGAGGGCAGCCCCTTGCGCAACTCATGCCAGGTGGCGCCGCCGTCGGTGCTCTTGAACAGCCCACTACCCGGTCCGCCGGAGCGGAAGTTGTATGGCTGCCGCCGCACGTCCCACATGGCGGCATAGAGGACGTTCGGATCCTTCCGATCCATGACCATCTCGGCACAGCCGGTGTTCTCGTCGCGGAAGAAGACCTTCGTCCAGGTCTTGCCGCCGTCGGTGGTCTTGAAGACGCCGCGCTCTTGGTTGGCATTCCAAAGGTGTCCCAGCGCGCAGGCATAAACCGTATTGCCATCCTTGGGGTGAATGACGATACGGCTGAGATGCTCGGAGTCGGTGAGGCCGAGGTTCTCCCAACTGTCGCCGCCGTCGCGCGAGCGGTAGATGCCGTTGCCGATTCCGACGCTGTTACGCACCCACGATTCGCCCGTGCCGACCCAAACCGTCTGCGGATTGGAGGGATCGATGGCCAGCGAGCCAATGGATTGCGTGGACTGCTTGTCGAAGATGGGCTTGAACGTGGTGCCGCCGTCCACCGACTTCCACACGCCACCGCCGGCGGAGCCAACGTAAATGGCCAGCCGTTGGCCGTCTTGCACAGCGGTAATGTCGGCAATACGGCCGCCCATCACCGCAGGACCGATGGGACGGGCGGAGAGTCCGCTGAAGCTATCGGAATCGACGGTGACTTCTTGCGCAGAGGCCAGAGTGGCCAGGGCAGCAATAACAAGGACGATGGCAGAAAAACGCAGACGATTGAACATGGCGTACACCTCAAGGGGACCGTGGCTAACTTTATGAATTGTCATCACGACAGCGCCTAACCACTAGCCCCTACTTCTTCGGTTCTTGAGCCTTCGGAGCGGGCGGCGGCATCTTGAATATGGCGTTATCCACGGGTACATTGAGTTCGATCTTGCTGATCGTCAGCTTTTCCTTCTCCTGGCCGCCCTTGACGCCGTTTTCGACGGCGAAGGCGAACATAAGACCATTGACGTCCTTGTAGTCGCCCATCACCGACTCGACCTCGCGCTCGGTACCGCGCACTATGCGCTTGGTTTCTTCCTTGACTTCGAGGTAAGAGTCAGCGTCCAGGTACATGGTGATGACGTCGCCATTCTTGAGCGTGACCTTCAGCTTGTAAGCGTCGGTGCCTTCCAGCTTCTCCTTGCCCAGCAACTCGACCTTGTTGCCCTTGCTCTTGTAGTCCACCAGTGGGCCGTCAATGTCGGCATTCTCTTCCAGATCCTTCTTGTCGTCGGCCGACATCGCCTCCGGATCTTTCTTGCCGGTAAACGGCATGATCTGCCAGGCGTCCTTGCCGTCGTAGGCCTGCACGGCTGTCAAGCCTTGCACTGTGAATTCCAGACGTGCCATGTCCGGGCGCTTCACGATCATGGAGCCCGGAGCCTCCATGCCCGGGCCCATGGTCATGGTCCCGGTGGAGCGGATGGTGTTTACAGCCTTAATCTTGTCCATGCCGCCGCGGGCCTGGATGTTCTTGGCAATGATTTCGTCAACGGTCTGTGCTGAGAGCAGCGGGGCGAGAACAAAGCTAATGCAGGTAAGCAGGGCGAGTTTCCGTAACATGCAGCCTCCAGGCGCAATTGCACCGTCGGACTTAAGTACGTAAGCCGATGGCAAACGGTTCCGCACGAACTGTAAGGGCGTAGCCCCAAAGTGTCAACTTAAGGTGGGCGCTCTTATCCCCTGCCGGAGGCCGTCGCTGCCAGCACCGCCTCCTGGTGCTCGGGGGCGGCCGCGGGCAGCGATGTGACCTTGCGTTCATACAGGCTGATACCGGGCACGGCGCTCAAACCATGGGCGAAGATGCTGAGTGCGACGGTCACCATCACCGCCAGCCGCATAGTCGATTCACCCGGCAAGTGCAGTTCCTGCTCCAGATAAACCAGCCCAAGCACGATGGAGGCCAGCCCGCGCGGCCCGAACCATCCCATGAACAGGACGCTGGCTGCACTGAGACGGGTACCGATGAGCGCCAGGGCCACCGGCAGCATGCGGACTATCGTCAAGCTGATGACGGCATAAACCCAAAAAATCCAGCCGAATTGAGATCCGTTCCGCACCACACCCATGCCAAACAGAAAGAACACGGAGAGGTTGATAAGCTGGCCCCACTCCTCGGCAAACTCCGCACTGTGTACGCCGGCGTCCTTGAATCGCACCTGCACCGCCAGACCCGCCACGAAGGCTGCAATGAACATGCTGGCATCCAGCACTTCCGAGACCAACAGGCAGAGGAGAGGCAGGGTCACGACCGCGATTTGCAGGAAGGGTCCGGCGATCCATGCCCGGCGGCATGCGGCGGCCAGCGACCATCCTCCCATGAGGCCGATGACTGCTCCCAGCAATACTCCAAGGCCGAGCTGCTGGGCAACGAAGTGCGGCAGACTGGCCTTTCCAATCTCGGTACGGGCCGCGGCGAGAGCGATGAAGAACAAGAGAAAGGGAACGGACAACCCGTCATTCAGGCCGGCTTCCACGTTCAGCGCCTGGCGAACGCGCACCGGTACCCGCGGGCTGGCGACGACGACCTGTCCTAACCCCGCGTCCGTGGGGGCGAGGATCGCGCCCAGGATGCCGGCTTCCCAGACGGAGAGCTGCGGAAACACCAGCCGGGCTGCGACTGCACCCAGCAGAATGGTGAGCAGCAGGCCAGTGCTCAACAGGCGCGCGGGGAGATTCTCCATGCTCCGCAAGACCGTCAGCTCGGTGCGGCTGGCGTCGGTGAAAAGCAGCATCACCAGGCCAAGCTCAGCCAAGTGGAGAAAGAAGCTGGCGTTCATGCTGACGTCGCGGAGCAACGGCAAGAGAGCGTAAGTCACCATCCCCGCAATGGTGAATACCATAGGTGCGGTCAGGATGGTCCGCTCCAGCCGCTGCGATACCAGGCTGTAGGCAAACAGGAGAAGAACGAAGACCGAGATTGCAATCATATTCGGTTACCAGGCTTCAGAAACTGAAGCCGACCTCCAGTACGACCGTTGGGTCGGCCTGGCCTGGGTCGAAGAGATAGGTTGTGAATTCCGCCTTCTTGTGCGAGAAGCCGACTAACAATCCGCGCTGAATGCTGAGACTGGTCTGGAAGGCCTTGGTGTGTTCCGCCACCAGACCAACACGGAGCCAACTCAGCGGTGAATAGGTCAGTGGTACCCAGCTGTAATAGAAACTGCCGGAACTATGACTGGTGTCGAACACATATTCGTTGGTGATGGAAAGCTCGACCTTCTTGTAGGTCAGCGACGCCTCGCAACCGGGCGCAATGCCGGTGGTCCTCCCGAAGACGCCGCCAATCATCGGGGTGATGTCGAGCACGAGCTTCTTACCGGCGCTGAAGTTGTAGCCTGCCCAAAGCGATCCGGTGTACAGATTTTCGGAGTTGTAGCGGGCTTCCAGGTGCAACCAGTTTCGGTTGGCGGTGAAAGTCGGGTTGACGTAAGACTGAGCATTGGGCACAACATAGCCATCCACCGTGAAGTTGTACTGCCAGGGGTTGGCGGAAGCCGCGACCGGAACTTTCGGCGGCGGAACGGGCGGTGCCTCCTGCGCAAAGGCTCCGCACGTCAGCACGGCTGAGAACAGTAGCGCGGCGAATGGTCGAGGAGGTTTCATCCGCCCAACGCGACGGCCAGTCCGACCATCGCTCCACCCACGAACACCATGGAAAATGCCCAGGCATAAGGGCGATGTCCGGCGTACCTGCCATAGGCATAACCGGTTAGGGCCAGGAGCGCAATAGCAATTGCATTGGAGATACGGAGGGCAAGCCGGACATGTGTGATGAAGATAAACGGAATGACCGGCGGGAAGGTGGACAGGAAAACCAGCAGGAACACGCCGACCGCGCCTCTCCAATCCTTGCCATTCAGCCGGACGTAATCTGCCGGGACCGCCAGTTCGTTCAGCTTCTGCCGTATGAGTTCGAAGTCATGCGTCGGCAAAACGGAAGCCACAACTGGCGGCAGGGCGTCGGCGAGAATCTGCTGTCCTTGCGCAGGGTTGGTGGCGCGTCGCACAGCCAGCAGCGTTGCCAAGCCGTGGCGTTTCTCGCTGAGCGAGGCCATGAGATACATCAGCGCATCGATAAGGCCCCATGCCAGATTGCAACCCAGCGCGCCGGTGAGCATGGTGCGAATCTCTTCCCGCCCCGCCGAGCCGGCGCGAAGTGAGCAGGTGAAAGTAAGCACCATGATCAGTCCGAACAGGACTTCGGAGAACCGTTCCAGCGGGTCGAGCACGCGCTCGGACTTGTTGGAATCGGGCACTAGCGATGTCCCATGAAGGCTTCCAGTTTCTCCACTTCGCGGTTCGCCAGCTCAAGGAAATGCTTCGCGCGCTCGGTGTCTGCAACATCCAATGCCTGCTTGGCCTTCGCAAGGTCGTTGTGCATGTTGTTGCGGGCGGCGACCATGTCCCCGCGCAAGCCCAGACCCTGGTTCTGCATCTGCCGTTCAAGGGTACTTAGGCTACTTTCCACGGCAGCCGCACGCCCGTTCACCTGGTCACTCTCTCGCTCCAAATCGTCCAACAGCTTCTTCTGGTCAATCACCGCCTGTTGCGGCGGCTGATCGAGGCTTGCGCCACCCGGCTGCATCCCGGCGTTGGCCGTGGAAACCGCGCGCCTGCTCCGCGTGGGTTGAGGCGGCTGAGAGGAAGTCGGACCAGCCGGGGAAGACTGGGTTTGTTCTGGGCCTTGAGAAGACACAGGGCCAACTGGAGCGGCTGCGGGCGGCACCGCTTGCAGCGGCTGTTCAGTTGGAGGCGATGGCGGCTGCGGCACGCCGTTCCCGGTGTTTTGTGCCACTGGCATGCCGGCCACAATCTGCTGGTTGTTCTGCCGCGACCTGTAATACCAGGCTCCGGCAAGGACCAGCAACACGAGTACGGCTACCACGGCAATGACTCCGCCTCGCCCAGACTGGGTGACTACGGGCTGCGCTACTGGCGGCGGAACGACGGGCACACTTTGACTCGGACGCGACTCCATCGCGGGCTGCGCGGCTACGGCCTGGCTAGCTGGAAGCGTAATGGTGGCAGCGGTCGGCGCGGTCAATGAAGGCGGGCAGAGATCTTTCACCTGCGACAGCGCGCTGCGGAAAGCGTCGGCCGTCTGGAAGCGTTCCGCCGGGTTTTTCGCGACCGACATCATCATCAGATCGCTGACTGGTTTAGGCAACGATGGCACCAGTTCGATGGGCGAGCGCGGTGTCTCCTTAACGTGCGCCTCCATGATGGAATAGCTACTGGTAGCGCTGAACATGCGCTGGTGCGTAACCATCTGGTATAGCGAGACGCCGACGGAGTACAAGTCGGAGCGCTCGTCAGTGGGCCGCGACTGCACCTGCTCGGGCGACAGATAGTCCAGCGATCCGACCGTGGAGCCAGTCATGGTGAGCCCAACTTCGTCGGCGGAGCGGGCCAGTCCGAAGTCCATCAACTTCACCACGCCTTGCGGAGTGAGCATCATATTGGCGGGCTTGATGTCCCGGTGAATGATGTGTTTGCTGTGGGCATAGCTCAACGCCGAAAGTACCTGGTCGATGTAGTTCATGGCGTCGGCGGGCGAGATGGCGCCCTGCTCTAGGCGGTCGCCCAGGGTCACTCCCTCGACGTATTCCATGATCATCACGAACTGATCGCCTGAGGTGAACGCAGTGCGCAGGGCGGCGATGTTGGGATGCTCGAGGCTGGCCAGCACCTTGATCTCGCGCATGAAGCGGCTGACGAACTCACTACGGCCGGCGAGATCGGGCAGTACCACTTTCATTGCTTCGATGCGGTCGGACAGCACGTTCCGCACCTGGTACACCTTGCCCATTCCGCCATGGCCTAACTCGCGGAGGATTACATAATCGCCGATTTGCTTGGGTGTGTTTTCACTCATGGCCGTGCTCCTTGGCTGCGTAGGAAGGATACCCCGACTGGGGCTGCGCCGCGCAATTCTGTGTCTGGAAATCGCCGGGGTGGCATATCGTGGGAATTCCGCCTGGCCGCCTGGCGAGACGGCGGGGACTCAGTCGGCGGCCACCGGAGCTACCGCGCCGCTGGCCGGCCGTTCGCGCTCTGGCCGCACGAAGCGAATGGCTGACGACATGGTCTGCGATGGCTTCTCCACCGCCTGATACATCATCCACGCTGCCCCCATGGAAGCAGCAACGCCCACCACGTCGAGCACGATCATGTAGCTGCCGGAATACGGCAGGTAGTGCGACAGCAGACCAATCACAGTTACGCCAATCGGCAGATGCAACAGGTATAGCGAGTAGCTGACGTCGCCAACACGGTCCATCGCGCGGTTGCGGAACGCGGAGAAGGCAATCAGCATCGCCGTGGTTACGGAAACGCCGGCGACAATCCAGCCAATAGGGCCGATCATGGCCAGTACCATCACGGCGATCAGGCCAAGCATTTCGCGCGCGCCGATGAGGCTGATGCGGTATTGAAAGACGAACACACCGACCAGGAAAATCGGGATGCTGTGGAAGATGAGGTGATCGTTGCCGACGGCGAAGTAGGTCAGCATCATGCCGGCAATTCCGGCGAAACGCGCCAGCTTATTGCGGCTGCCCAGCAATGGGAACATAAGACCGACCAAGAGATACCACTGGAACTCGATGGCCAGCGTCCAGTAAACGACGTTCACCCAGGGCACGCCGACAATGTCGTTGAGATAAGCGAAGTGCAGCAGCAAACTGCGTGCGGTCACCGTTACCGCCGGCAGATGGAACAGCGGCGCAAAGATGTAATTGGCCGCAACAATACTGATAGCGATCGACGCAATGTACGGCGGATACAGGCGGACGTTACGCTTCAGCAGGAAGCGAGGATAATCGCGCAGAGCATAGCGCGCGCGATACAGGCTCCAGGGAATGACAAACCCCGAGATCACAAAGAAAATGTGAACGCCCAAGTATCCGTATTTTCCGGATAGACTCAGCCACTTGCCTTGTCCGGCGACGAAGTGCCCCCAGGCGACGATGAGCGCGGCGAAAGCCCGAAGCGCGTTGATGACATCAATGCGCTGATTGGAGGCTGGTGTCTGCACGCTTCAACCATGTTAAATGCTCGCCTTGGCAGGGCGTCAATCGCTGTCCCCCAAAAGTGCAATGCCGACCCTCCGGGCGGCGGAGACATCCAATCCGTTGGAGGACAAAGATGGTTCGTAAACTGAAGTCGGGAGAATGCCGGCTGTACTTTTGCAAGAAACACCCGAAGTCGGCGAGAAGCGCAACTTGGCGACATTCGCCCTCACGCGAAAAGGCCGAAGCGCACGAAGAGGCGGTGCAATACTTCAAGCGGCACTAGTACGCCGTGCGGGAACGTCCGTCAGTCCACCGGCTTGACCGCGTCCATCAGGAAGAACAGACCTTCGGCCCACGTCGGGTGAATGTACACCGCGCCCTTCAGCAGCGTGTACGGCTTGTCGGCCAGCATGAGCGTGTAGGGAATTTGGACGGTCTCGCCGCCGTCGCCGGACAAGATGCTCGCGCCCAGGATGCGGTCGTTGCTGGCGTCGACGATGAGCTTCATCAGCCCGGCAGTTTCGTCGCGCTCATAGGCGCGTGCTACCTGCGACATCGGGACCCTGCCAATCTTCAACTTGTATCCCTTGGCGCGCGCCTCCTTCTCGGTCATGCCCACGCCGCCCAGCTGCGGATCGGTAAAGACGCAGTAGGGGACGATCCGGTTCTTGGTGGACAGGCTTTTGCCCTCGATCAGGTTGCCGTACAGAATCTGAAAGTCGTTGTACGAAATATGGGTGAAAGCGGGCCCGCCCTTCACGTCACCGAGTGCCCAGATACCCGCCACACTGGTTTCGAGCCAATCGTTAACCTTCACCGAGCCGTCCTTGTTGGTTGCAACGCCCGCCTTGTCGAGAGCGAGTTCGTCGGTATTGGGGCGGCGGCCCGTCGCGACCAGAAGGTGCGAGGCGGTCAGGATTGATTCCGTCGCGCCCTGTTTGATGGTGACCGAAATGGTACCCGCTTTGCTCGCGACCTTCGTAGTCTCGGCATTGAGCAGGAACTTGATTCCTTCCGCTTCCAATGCACGTTGCAATTCCGCCGCGACCTCGGGGTCTTCGCGCGGAACAATCTGGCCGGCATTGTGAATGATGGTCACGCGGCTGCCGAAGCGGGAGAACATTTGCCCGAACTCCAGCCCGATGTAACCGCCGCCGAGCACGAGCAAATGCTCCGGCACTTCGGTCAGCTCCATGATGGTTTCGTTGGTGAGATAGCTGACGGCGTCGAGTCCGGGGACGGCTGGGACCAACGAACGCCCACCGGTGTTGATGAAGATGTGCTCGCTCTCCAGTACCTGCTCGCCCACGGTGACGGAGTGCGGCCCGGTAAAGCGGGCTTCCCCCCAATACAGATGGAGGTTGGGGCGCTGATCGATGGATCGCTGCTGGCCGTCGCGGCGCGACTGCACCAGCTGGTTTTTCTGGGCGACGATTTTCGCCAGGTCGACCTTGACGTCGTGGGTCATCACGCCCCAGCGAGCGGCATCGCTCGCATAGTGCGCCACCAGGGCGCGGTGAACCATGGTTTTGGTCGGAGTGCAGCCGGTGTTGATGCAGGTGCCGCCGAGGTGGGCCTTCTCCACCAGGGCGACGGTCCAGCCGTGGTCCGCAAGACTGCCGGCCATCGGATTCCCCGCCTGCCCGCTGCCCAGGATGATCGCGTTATATTTCATAGGAGCACCCGCCGCCTTTGCATGAACGGCGCTACCGCGGTGACACGATGAAGTAGGCCAGGCCGATTGCGACCAGGTCCTCGGGAATCGCGATCGCGATGTCCTTTACCTTGAGACTGCTGACCAGCGCCTTGCGAATGTGATAGCCCCCATAGGTGCCGATTGCCGCTCCGATCATGCCCATCAACACGCCCATCAACCACGTTTGGCCATACGCCGTGTAGAGGCAGGCGCCGGAGAAGCCTCCCATGACGAGACGCGCACCGAATTGCATCGGGACCGTCCGCGCCGGAGTCGAGGGCAACTGGTCGGTGACGTATTCCACCAGAGCCAGCAAGGTCAGGATGCCCACGGTGATTACCGAACCCATGAACCCGAGGAAGGTGCCATGTGGGTCGATCCAGCCGAGGTGGGCGGCCCAGCTAACTGCGGCAGGCCCGGTGAAGGTACGAAGCCCCACAACGATCCCGATGCTGATGGTGAGCAACAAAACCGAGGTCGTATTCATCCGGCCATCCTTTCCGACTTGCGAAAGTACGCAACAGTGACTTGAGATTCCATGCCGGGATTCACGTCGCATTAATTTTCCAGTACGCGGCGGCGGGGCGCGGGTTTCGACCATCAGACGTGCGCGGCCCCACCGCGCTGCAGAAAAAGAAGAAGGCGGCCGACAGGTGCCGGCCGTCCAGCGGATTAACCTAAAGGACTACTTCGCCGGCTTGGTCCACTCATCCACCCAGCCGTTCACCGTCTGGTACCACAGGCGGCTGTTCTGGGGCTTGAGCACCCAGTGGCCTTCGTCAGGGAAGTACAGCATCTTCGATGGGACTTTCATCCGCTGCAACGTCGTGAATAACTGGAAACCCTCGGAGACATCGAGGCGGTAATCGAGCTGGCCGTGAACGACCAATAAGGGTGTCTTGAAGTTGGCGGCCGAGAGGTGCGGCGACCACTTGCGGTACATCTCGCGGTTGGTCCAAGGCAGGCCCTTGAACTCCCACTCGTTGAACCACAGCTCCTCCGTCGTACCCCACGCCGACTCGGTGTTGAACATCCCGTCGTGCGAGACCAGGCAATTGAAGCGCGTGGTGTGGCCCTCGATCCAATTGATGGCGTAGCCGCCGTAGCTGGCACCCAGCGCGCACTCGCGGTTCTTGTCGATGAAGGGATAGGTCTTCTCGGCGTAGTCGAGCCCGAGCATCAGGTCTTGGAAGGGTGCGCCGCCCCAGTCGCCGTTGATGGCGTCGATGAAGTTCTGCCCGTATCCAGTTGAGCCGTGGAAGTTTATCGCGACAATCACATAGCCGTTGGCGGCGAACAGTTCGGGGTTCCAGCGGTACGACCAGTCGTCGCCCCACGCGCCCTGCGGCCCGCCGTGGATGAGGTACTTCACCGGATACTTCTTGCGGGCGTCAAAGTTCGGCGGCTTCACCAGGAAGCCTTGCACTTTCTCTTTCGCGGCGCCGTCGAACCAGAAGGATTCCAGCGGCTGCATTTGGACCTGCGAGAGAACGGCGTCGTTCAACCTGGTGACGGGCTGCGCCTGGGAGAGCAGGCATCCCAGAACGCTGTAGGAATTTGCGGGCACGGCGATTCTGCACTGCGGAAACCGCAACGGCGCGCTGTAGATTTCGTTGGGCGCGGCAACGGACATGCGATCGAAGACCAGCGTCTTGCCGTCGGCCGTGGGCGTGGGGCTGTCGTTGAACCCGGCGACCAGTTCCTGCGGCCATGGGTTCTGAGCGCCCACGTTGAACTGGTAGATCGGCGCCTCACCTTCGTTCTCCGCGGTGAAGTAGATGGTCTTCGAGTCGGGCGACCACGCCATCGAGTCCACCCAGCGGTTGAAGTTCGGCGCCGCGTCGATAATCTTGCCGGTCGCGCGCTCGTAGAGCATCAGGCAGAAGCGGTCACTCTCGTAACCGCCGCGCAGCTGCGCACGATAAGCGATGTACTTGCCATCGGGCGAATAGAGCGGGGTGCTGTCACTGCCAGGATTGGTGGTGATCTTCTTCGGCTCGCCACCCGCCGTCGGCACGATGAAGATGTCGCTGTTGGTGCTGATGGCCTGCACCTCGTCAAGGTTGCTGGTGTAGGCGACCTCCTTGCCGTCCGGCGAGAACGAATACTGGTCCTGTCCGCCGAGGCTGAACGGCGGCACGTCGTGGGCGCCCGGGGTGAGATCGCGGGCCACGCCATCGGCAGAGACGATGAACAGGTGGCTGTATTTGCCGTCGAAGTAGTGGTTCCAGTGGCGAAACATCAATTCCGTAAAGACACTGGCCTTCACCTTCGACTTGGCGCGCTCTTCGTCACGCTGCTGGTTGCAGGCGTCGTCTTTGCAATCGGGATACACAGACGAGACGAACAGAATGCTATTGCCGTCGGGCGACCAGGTGCCGCCGGATGCTTCGGTGGAGATGGCGGTCACTTTGCGCGGCTCGCCAGTCAGAGCTCCGGTGGAAGAATCAAAGTCCTGCACCCAAATCTGTGTTGCCCCGTCGCGATTGGCCTCGAAGAGGATGCGCTTGCCATCAGGTGCGAAGCGAATGCGGTCTTCCCCGGCTCCAGTAGCGGGAGTCAGACGGCGGGCCTCGCCGCCGCCGAGCGGAACGATCCAGAGATGGGTCTTGCGGGTGTTCTCTTCGAGATTGACATCCACCGCGCTGAAGCCCACCCACCGGCTGTCGGGCGAAACCGTCGGCTCGCCGACGCGCTTGAGCTGCATCATATCTTCGAAGGTGAAGGGACGCTTGCTTTGGGCAAGCCCGCAAAGCGAGAAGCAGAGAAGAACGAGAAGAATGCGGCGAACCATGAGACCTCCGGACCAAAACCAAGCGCGAAGATGCGCGTCTAAGAAACTGGGTAGTGTAAACCTGAGGAAGGGAATTGGCGAAACCCAAGGCGGGCTTCGCGGGTCCAACTAGAACAAGCTAGAACACGCCGGTCGATGCTAGGTCCCGGTTAGAAGGTGTGTCGCTCTAAAGGGAAGATACGCGGGCGGGACTGGCGCGCCGAGGCGAACCGACCGCCGCTGCGCGGTCGCCTGGCATCGAATACAATACTGGCAAGGATCCTAATGAAGTACTCCGAAGCTTCTCCAGCTATAAAGCCGATTCTCCTGCTGTCCCTTGCCGCGGTTCTGGCGCTGCCCGCGCTGGCGAGCGACCGCGGCGAGGGCCCTCTCGACCCGTCGCAGCCGACCGGCATCACGGTGGAGGAGATCATCCAGCGCTTTGCCGCCAAGGAAAAGCAGTTCAAGATCGCGCGCGAGCAATATACCTACCGGCAGAGCGTGACCGTGCAGACCCTTGAAGGAGACACGGTCGACGGCGAGTACAAGCAGGTGGATGACATCCTGTTCGACGACAAAGGCAGGCGTCTGGACCAGGTGGTGTTCGCGCCGCAGTCCTCGCTGGTGCGCATCCAGATGACGCGCGAGGACTTCGACGACATCAACCACCGCATGCCGTTCGTGCTCACCAGCGACGAGATTCCCGAGTACCAGATTCTCTACGTCGGCAAACAGAAAGAAGATGAGCTGGGCACATACGTCTTCGACATTGCGCCTAAGACAATCGACAAGAACAAGCGGTACTTTCAAGGCCGCATCTGGGTGGACGACCACGATTTCCAGATCGTGAAGACCTACGGCAAGAACGTGCCTGACATCGTGGGCAAGCACCGCGGCGGCCAGGAGAACCTGTTCCCCAATTTCACCACCTGGCGGCAGCAGATTGACGGCAAGTACTGGTTCCCGGTTTACACGAAGGTGGACGACGAGCTGCACTTTTCCAATGGCGACATCCATGTCAGGCAGGTGGTGAAGTACAGCAACTACAAGCGCTTCGGGTCGAACGTGAAGATCACCTACGAAGGACAGGAGATCTCGAAGGATCAGTCGCAGCCGGGCACTACGCCGCCGCCGAAGAAATAACCTGCTGTTTCCTCTTCGCCAAGCTGATGGCGAGAGCGCTCTGATCCGACGCTCCGCTCAGTAGAACAGATACTTGCGCCACTTCGAGTCGGAGCGGCCCATCAGGCGCATGATGTGCCGGCTGGTATGCAGGTTGAAGGCGCGCGGCTCGCGCATCAGCTTCATGTTGGTCTCGTGCGGGAGCTGGTTGCCCTTCTTGCGGTTGCAGGAGTGACAGCACGCCACCAGGTTCTCCCAGGTGGAGGCTCCGCCGCGCGAGCTCGGAATAACGTGGTCGAGCGTCAACTCGCCGGCAGCGAGGATCTTGCCGCAGTACTGGCAGGTGTTGCGGTCACGCAGCAGGATGTTCTTGCGCGACAGGGCGCGCGTCTGGTGGGGAATGCGCCGGTACTCCAGCAGGCGGATGACGGACGGCACGTGCATGGCGAGGCGCGCGGCATGCAGGTAGTGCCCGTTGGCCTCCTCCATCATGGCCACACCCTTGAGCACCAGGATGACGGCGCGCCGGGCCGCGCACACATTGATGGGCTCGTACGACGCGTTCAACACCAGCACGGGCGCGTGCAGCGCCGCCCACTGCGGCGGCTCGTCGCCCGCGACGCGGGCTTGATGCATGCAACCGGCAAGGGACTTGCCGTATCGGGACGCTGCGCTTTGGACCGGCATCGACATGCGTGTTAGACCGAAGCAGCCACCTCCACTGCCTCGCTTGCCTCCTCTTCCCCATGACTGGCATCGCCGCTGGTAACCGCGCCATGAAAGGCGCGGGCCACGGTCGCTGCCCAAACTTTTTCCGCACCGGCCTTCTTCAGGACGCGGGCGCACTCCGAGAGCGTCGTGCCGGTGGTCATCACGTCATCCACCACGATCACCGTGCGGCCCTGTACCCGCCGGCGGTCCTCCACGCGGAACGCGTCCCGAATATTTTCGAGACGTTCTTCGCGGGTGAGTTCGACCTGCGAAACCGTAGCGCGCTTCCGGACTAACACTCCAGAGGCCAGCTCCAGCCGCTTGGGCAGGTGCTTGAGTGCCGTGCGGGCAATCAGTTCCGATTGGTTGAAGCCGCGCGCTCCACGCTTGCTTTGGTGCAGGGGAACCGCAATGACCAGAGGCACCGCCATCGCCGCAACTGGGTAGCAGTTCCTCGATGGCATGCGCTGTCATGCTGCCCAGCGGCTGGACGACCGGAAAAACGGCCTCGTACTTCAGTAGATGGATGAGGCCACGCAGCTCGCCTGCATACTCGCCGAAAGAAACCGCGCGCACTAATTCAGGCTCGAAATCCCGGCAAGTATGACAGCGTCCATCGCCCATAAGCAGCTGCGCGCTGACCAGGCGATCGCCGCAGATGACACACTGCTGACCGCGAACCGGCTCGATGGCCGCCAGACATTTGGCACAGACAGGAATGCGGGAAATGTTGTCGAGGGGAGTATTGCAAAGCCTGCAATCGGAAGGGAAGAGGACAGAAAAAAAACTGCGCAGAAGGGTCTGTGAAAGCGCGGCGAGGACGGCGCGTCGCTCGGCGCGCTGCAGTCGTCGTTTAATTGCTAGCGAGTCACCACTGCTGAAGACGACCCTCCAACCGGCTCTTGCGCAAACCCAGCGCAAGATTGAACCCTTGTCGCCGGCGCCGCGGGATGCCGAAGGGCTGTTTGGCTTATCTCCGGTCCCGTAGCACCGTGACAGGTCAGTATATGTACATTGGATGCCCGCACGCAAATTGACAGGAAGGGTACCTGAGCGCGATTTCATCGAGATTTCATGTAGGCATACAAAGCCTCTTCCTCTCCGCTCTTGCCTGCACTTGTAACAAGTGGCGCGGACGTGCTAACTTGCGCCGTCGCCATATTTTCCATCCTGCGCGGCGGTAGCATTCATCGACGAGGTTTTCATGGCCGGCCACATTACCATCAACGAAGAAACCGAGAAGCAAGTTCACCGCCCGTACGTGCCCCACCGCATGGAGATGAAGGAATTCACCTTCCGGGCGCTGTTGATCGGGCTGATCATGACGGCCATTCTCGGCTCCGCCAACGCCTATCTGGGACTGAAAGCCGGCATGACCATCGCCGCCACCTATCCTGCAGCGGTCATTGGAATGGCCCTGCTCAGGCTCATGAGAGGCTCTCTGCTGGAGGAGAACATCGCCCGAACTGTCGGGTCCATCGGCGAGTCGGTGGCGGCGGGCGCGGTGTTTACTATTCCCGCTTTTGTGATGGCAGGCCTGTGGCCGGGGCTGACCAGTGAGAAGTATTGGAACTCGGTGGTGCTGATGGTCATCGGCGGCACGCTGGGCATCCTGCTGGTCACGCTGCTGCGCCGGGTGATGGTGGAAGACCGCGAGTTGCCATTTCCGGAATCGGTGGCCGCCTCGGAAATTCACAAGGCGGGGCAGCAGGGCTCCAAGGCAGCGAAGATCCTTTTTGCCAACATGGGCTTTGGCAGCCTGATGTATCTGCTGGGCGCGATCAACGTGTTTTCGGCCAACAATACTTTTCCCGTCAGCATCAGCGCGCTGGGAAAGAAGCTGCTGCTGCGCACCAGCACTAATCCTAGCGTCGCAACAACTATCACCGGCGGCGCTTCGCTGCTGACCGCACCTGACGTGAGTCCGGCTTACCTCGGTGTGGGCTACATCATTGGGCCGCGGCTGGCGGCGCTCAACTTTGCCGGGGGCGTGCTGGCGTGGGGGCTGCTGGTTCCGCTTCTAACCTTCCTCCTCGGCCCTTACATCCAGAGAGACCTGCCCGCCGGACAGACGCTTTCGTGGAGCTTGCTGGCGCAGGCCATTTATTTCTCGATTGTCAGGCCCATCGCCGTGGGCGGAATGTTGGTGGGCGCCTCTTACACGCTGTTCAAAATGCGCAAGCAGCTTGCTATCGGCATGGGGCGCGCCGTGTCTGACCTGAAGAAGTCGGCTGCAGCGCACGCCACCAGCAATCGGACGGAGCGCGACCTGCCCTCCAAGGTCGTCTTCCTGGGCGTTGCGGTCGTGTTTCTGGCGATGATCGCCCTTTACTACTACTTCATCGCTGGTGGCGGAAATCTTACGCAATCCAAGATCATCGCAGGCGCGCTGGTCGCCGCCGTTGTGATGATCGTCCTCGGTTTCTTCTTCGCGGCTGTTTCCGGCAACCTGGTCGGCATGATCGGTTCGTCCAACAATCCAGTGTCAGGCCTGACCCTTTGCACACTGGTCATTGCAGCGCTGTTGATGGTGGCGCTGGGCGTCTCGGGCGCAGGTGGTGTCGCCGCGGTGCTTGGAGTCGCGGCCGTTATCTGCGTCTCCTCCGCTGTGGCGGGCGAAATGTTACAGGACCTGAAGGTGGGCTACATCCTGGGCGGCACGCCATCGAAGATGCAAATCGGAGACCTGATGGGAGTGTTGGTGGCGTCGCTCGTGCTCTTCTTCCCCCTCGCGGTCCTTGACAAGGCCTACCATTTTGGCAGTTCCGCCCTTCCTGCGCCGCAAGCCGGATTGATGGCGATGCTGGCAAAGGGAATCGTTGGCGGTGATATGGCGTGGCCCCTGGTGGTGGTGGGAATTTTGATGGGCTTGGCTTTGGTCATGATCGAGGTGCGCAGCGTGATGTTGTTCGCGGTCGGCATGTACCTGCCGCTCGGCACCACGTTTGCCATCTTCGTCGGAGGGTTGATTCGCTGGGCAACGGACAAGTTGCGCGACCGTCGCGGCTTCAACGATGCCCAAAAAGCGCGCGTGGACAACGCCGGGGTGCTGACCGCCTCCGGCTTAATCGCCGGCGAGGCGCTCTGCGGGCTGGTGATTGCCGGGTTGGTCGGTTCAGGCCATGATGTCACTCTTTTCACCTGGAAAGCGCCCTTCATCATGGCGCTGATTGCGCTGGCGGCGCTGATCGCCGTGATGACTCGTGTGCCGCTGGCGAATGCAGGCAGCCCGGATGAGCCCGCACCACCGACGGCAATTATGTAAGGCTTCTACGACGTACCATGCGCCTTTGGAAAAACCTCTTACTGGGTCGTCTCGCTTTGAAGGGGCACGCCTTTAGGCGTGCCGAAAACGGTTGTAAATACGTTCGGCGTTAGCCACTGAGGGGACCTCGTTCTCGGGGTCCGGGTGAAAGCGCCTTGTGTGTACGCCTCGACTTCACAAACCGAGTCGCCTCAGGCGCTAAAGCCCGGTTCTTGATTCACGCTTTGCGGCACAGCTGAATCTGTGCTCCTTCAAAGAACACCAACGCAGAAACTGCCTCGCGCCACCGACGATGACCGTTGCCTCCAACCTCTCTGCCATCCGCGAAAGCATCGCCCGAGCGGCCAAGCGGGCCGGAAGGCAGCCTGAGCACATCGCGCTGATGGCCGTCATCAAGACTTTTCCTCCCGAAAAAATTCTGGAAGCGTACGCGGCCGGCCAGCGCCTGTTTGGCGAGAACAGGGTGCAGGAGTTTGCAGAAAAATTCGGCAGCTTATCAGAGCTGCGCGATGCTGAGTTCCACATGATCGGCCATCTGCAATCCAACAAAGCGGGGAAGGCGGCAGAAATTTTCTGCGCGGTTGATTCTCTTGACTCGGTGAAGCTGGTCGAGCGGCTCAACGCCGCCGCCGAAAAACTTGGCAAGACGCTCGAGGTGCTGATTGAGGTCAACGTCGGCGGCGAAGAGGCCAAGAGCGGCATCGCTCCGGACTCGTCTGAGTTGGAAAGCATCCTTATCGCCGCACCCGAATGGAAGAACCTGCACATCCGCGGGCTGATGACCGTGCCTCCGTTCACCGAAGATCCCGAGGGCGCGCGGCCATACTTCCGCCAGCTTCGCGAATTGCGCGACCGGCTGGCGGCGCGGAATCTTCCATTCGTCAGTCTCGATGTTCTTTCCATGGGCATGTCGCACGACTTCGAAGTTGCCATCGAAGAAGGCTCGACGTGCGTGCGACTTGGCACGGCGATCTTCGGGACGCGGACGACGCCGTGATTCCAATACACGACACGCCGTCGGGCGCGACCTTCCAGGTAAAAGTACATCCCCGCGCCAAGAAGAACGCCATCACGGGCGAGATCGGCGAAGCGCTGAAGATAGCGCTTACCGCGCCTCCCGTCGAAGGCCGAGCCAACGAAGAGTGCGTGGCGTTTCTGGCGGAGGTTTTGAGTGTGCCCCGTTCGTCGGTTACGATAGCCGCCGGCAAAAGCAGTCGTAACAAAACTATTCTGGTAAGCTGCCTTTCGGCCAGGCAAGTCGAAGCGAGGCTGCTGGAAGCCGGTAGTCAGTAGTCAGTTGCGCGGCTTTCTGATTGGCTACTGACAACTGGCTCATGAGGGAAACCCTTTGAGTTTTGTGCAGCGATGGCACGACATTCGTACTGGCTTCGAGCGTCCCTTCTGGGTCGCCAACATCAGCGAGTTGTTTGAGCGTCTTTCCTACTATGCAGCCTTCGCCTCGCTGGCGCGATATCTGCACGAAGTCCTGCATTTCCCCACGGAACAGACCGGCACGCTGACCGGGTTCTTCGGTGGGCTGGTGTGGTTTCTGCCTATGTTCGGCGGAACTCTCGCCGACCGCATGGGATTCCGCCGTGCCCTCTCGCTGGCTTATCTGATCCTGAGCTGCGCCTACTTCCTTCTGGGGTCGCTGGGATCGCCCTGGCTCGCTCCTGTGCGCGACGCCGTGCCGCTGGTGGTTCTGGTGGCCTTTGTGTTGGCGCTCCCTGCGCTGGGCGTGGCGCTAGTCAAACCCAGTGTGGTCGGTACTACGGCTCGCGCCTCGAAGGAAAATGTTCGCTCCATCGGTTACTCCATCTATTACACTCTGGTAAACATTGGCGGCGCGGCGGGGCCGTATGTTGCGTCATACGTGCACCAGCGCCTGCGCGTCGAGAATGTCTTTCGCGTAGCGGCGCTGAGCGTATTCCTGATGTTTCTGGGTGTGCTGCTGTTTTTCCGTGAACCGCGCCGGCACGACGAAGTGGAGACCGCCAGCTTGGTGCAAGCCGGCCGGAATTTCTGGACTGTCATCACCAATCCCCGCTTCATGCTGTTCCTGCTAATCTTTACCGGCTACTGGATCGTGTACTGGCAGGAGTTCATTACTCTGCCGATTTATGTTCACGATTACATTAACCCTCACACTGACACTGAGCTTCTGCTGGTAACCGGTCCGCTGGTGGTCATTGCCCTTACGCTGGTGATCAACATCCTGACCCAGAGAATTCGTGCTTTCAGCGCCATCATTATTGGCACGCTGGTGACTGCCCTGGCATGGATCATCCTGATCGTGAGGCCAACGGTGACTGGCGTCATACTGACGCTGGTTGCGGTTGCTCTCGGCGAGATTACACAATCCCCGCGTTACTACGAATACATTTCCCGGCTGGCGCCGTCGGGACAGCAGGGAACGTATATGGGGTTCGCCTTTTTGCCGTTGGGAATCGGTTCGCTTATCGGTGGAAACTTCGGCGGATTTCTCATTCATCACTACGGTGAGGTGAAACACCAACCGGGAATGATGTGGGTAGTAATCACGGCCATCGGCATTTTGACGGCGTTACTGCTTTGGATCTACGACAAGTGGGTGCTGCCAAAATCCGGATCGGAGGCGACAAGGGTATGAAGCGCCCGGCTTACATCGCCAAACACGTTCGCACCGTGATTCGCGACGGGGGCTCAGCGCCACATTCGGCAGAGGTTCAGTGGTTCTTCAAGCAGGAAGTGAAGTCGCGCGGCTGGTACACCCACGAGCTGCGCAAAGTCGCGGTGCGGTTCCGGAAGACGATTCTGGCGCAGCACGACCAGGGATATCTTCTGCAAGTTGCCGATCAGCTCTTTCGCGGGGACGTTCTCGAGGAGAAGGTCTTCGCCGTTCTGATGCTGCAGGGGATCGTCGGTGAATTCGGCAGATCGGAATTCAGCCTGTTCGAAAGCTGGCTGGATCGCGTCAGCACGTGGGCCGACCACGATGCTTTGGTGCATTGCCTGATCGGCCCGATGATCGCCGCTGATGACTCGCTTTTATCTCGGCCGCCGCGCTGGGCCAAGAAGAAGACCGGCAAACCGTGGCACCAGCGTGCAGCCGCCGCGGGTCTCATCCACAGCACTCGGCAGCACAAGAATTTCGACGACATCCGGCGCATCACCGAGATGCTGCTGACCAGCGATGACGACATGGTGCAGAAGGGGCTGGGGTGGCTGCTGCGGGAAGCGGCCAAAGCCAATCCAGACCAGACTGTGAAATATCTGATGACCATCCGCGGGCGTACACCGCGGCTAGTGCTGCGGACCGCGTGCGAGACACTGCCGGCCAATACCCGCAAGCGAGTGCTCGAGAAGAAAGCAGCTGCGGATTTACACGGCTCATCACGGATCAGAAACAAGAAAAAAGCAAATCCGCGTTCATCCGCGTAAATCCGCGGTTCAATTGTTTCTGCGATTTGTCATTTACAATGGTTCTCGCATGAATTTACCCGCTATTCAGGCTGCGCTGCGCGACAGCCACAACGATTGCTGGCTTTTCTACGATCATCACCATCGCGATCCAATCGCCTATCATCTGCTTGGTCTACCCGAGAAAATGATGGTCACCCGCCGCTGGTTCTATCTCATCCCTGCTGAGGGCGATCCCATTGGGCTCGTACACCGCATCGAGAGCCATCACCTCGATTCGCTGCCGGGCCAGAAGCTGGAGTACTCCGCATGGCAGGAACTGTGGCAGAACCTGGAGGCGATGCTCAAGCCGTATCACACGGTCGTGATGCAGTACTCGCCCAACAACCAGATCCCCTACATCTCGCTGGTGGATGCGGGCATGCTGGAGTTGGTGCGCAGCTTCGGCAAGGAGATTGTCACCTCGGCCAACCTCGTCGCGCGCTTCGAGGCCACGCTGACGGAAGCGCAGATGGACTCGCACCTGAAAGCGCGCGACGCCATCGACAAGATTACTGCCGCGTTCTTTGAGGAAGTTGGATGCCGCACGCGCAATGGTGGCACGCACGAGTTCGAAATGCAGCAGTGGATCATGGAAGCATTTCAGCGCGAAGACCTTGTCACGTGTGATCCGCCTAATGTCAGCGTGAACGCGCACAGCGGCGACCCGCACTACGAGCCGACGTCGGCCACGTCGGCCCGAATCAAGCAGGGCGATTTCGTGCTGCTCGACATCTGGGCGAAATGTAGCGAGCCGGATTCGGTCTATTACGACATCACCTGGACGGGCGTAATTGGCACACCCAGCGACAAGCAGCGCGAGGTTTTCGAGATTGTGCGCAATGCGCGCGACGTCGGCATTCGCACCGTACAGCAAGCCTTCGATGCCAAACGCAAGATCTGCGGCTGGGAGGTGGACCAAGCTGTGCGCGAGTTCATTGCCAGCAAGGGCTACGGGCAGTATTTCATCCATCGCACCGGACACTCGATTGGCCGCGACATTCACGCCAACGGCGCCAACCTTGATAATCTGGAGACCAAGGACGACCGCGACATTCTGCCCAACACCTGCTTCTCGGTCGAGCCCGGCATTTACCTGCCGGAGTTCGGCGTGCGCAGCGAGATCAACATGCTGATCCGCAATGGCAAGGGCGAAGTGACCGGGCGTGTACAGAACGAGTTGGTGCAGATTTAATGGCGCAGAACGCAACCACGATGAATCAACCGGAGAACGCCGCAGCAGCCTCGTGGACCTCCATGGCAACCATCGCCCCGATTGCGGGGTGGTTGTTCCCCGGTCTCGGACACTTCATCCAGCGCCGCTGGATTCGCGGTCTGCTGCTGATGCTGGCGGTGTGCACCATGTTCTTCGCCGGGCTGGGCATGCAGGGCAAGGTGTACTCGTTCAATGTCGGAGACCTGCTGGACATCCTGGGATTCATCGGCGACGTTGGCTCGGGCCTCCTGTACTTCCTCGCCCGTGCAATGAATTGGGGCGCCGGCAACATTCATCGCGCAGTGGCCGACTACGGCACCAAGTACATCGTGGTGGCCGGGTTGCTCAACGTGATCGCCGCCATTGACGCACACCATATCGCGATCGGCAAGAAACCATGACCTTCGAACTCTCGCACTACAACGCCGCCCTGCTGTTCGCGCTCTGCGCCTCCACCGTGTTTGGCATCACGCAACGCAACACCCCGCGCGACATGCTGAAGTACGCTGCGTATTGTTTCGCTCTGTTCGCCGGCGGCGTCATCGTGGCCGCCTGGGTGATGTGGCTGATCAAGCACTGATCGTCAGGCGCTAGAAATCGGAACTTAGAAGTAATCTCCACAATGAGTGCGGCGGCATCTGCGAGGACGATCCTGCCTTGAGCACCACTCCGACGATCCCGACCCCGCAAAGCCGAGTGCGCGTCATCTTCCAGGGTCCTCACGGCCAGCGGGCAGGGTGGCGGGTGCTCATCTTTCTCCTGCTTGTAGCGGGGTTCTCCGCACTGGCCGCGCCCGTAGTCCGGCTGCTGTCGCAGGAGTTTTACGACGCTTTGACCGCGCGCACTCTCATCCTGAGCGAAAGCATTGGGTTCATCGTTGTTATTCTCGCCACGGCGATCATGGCGCGGTTGGGGCACGGCAGCCTTGCAACTTACGGCCTTCCCGTCCGACAGATGTTCCGGAAAAACTTCTGGGCTGGCGCGCTCTGGGGATTCCTCATGCTTACCGTCATTATGGGGATGATGAGAATCTCCCACGTGTACTCACTGGCCGGCCTAGCGCTGTCGGGTGCGAGCCTTCTGAAGTACGCGTTCTTGTGGGCAGTGGCGTTCCTCCTGGTAGGGCTGTTCGAGGAATCACTGTTTCGCGGCTATGTGCAGTTCACGCTGACGTCCGGCCTTGGGTTCTGGCCCGCTGCTGCCATCACCTGTACCGCCTTCGCGCTTGCCCACAGGGGCAACCCGGGCGAGACGTGGGTCGGCCTGGCCAACATTGTCCTGATCGCGATCTTTCTGTCCCTGGCGCTGCGGCGGACCGGCAACCTGTGGTTCGCCATCGGATGGCACATGGCCTTCGACTGGGGCGAGAGCTTCTTTTACTCGGTGCCTAATAGCGGGACCCATACAATTGGCCATCTGCTCAATGCCTCCCTTGGCGGCTCCCAGTGGTTAAGCGGGGGCACGGTGGGCCCGGAGGGAAGTGTCTTCGACCTCCTGGTGATGGCTGCCGGAATCGCGTTGCTTGCCAGAATCTATCCCGAGGCGAAGTATCCCGCGGTTCCTCCCGGGCCGGCGCCGCCATCCGACGCGGAGACGACGGCGAACTTGCCCGGCATTCAAAGCTCTTAACCGCTATGCGGGCGCGGCTTTAGCGCCGGGGCTCTCCAGTGTTGACGTGCAGTACGGACAGCGCGTCGCCCTTTTGACCACACCACTGAAGCAGTAGGGACATTCCTTCATCTCGACGTTCTGTAGATTGCGAAAACGGTTCACCTGCCGGACAAGCAGGAACACGCCCACGGCCACGATGACGAAGTTCAGGACGGCATTCATGAAGACCCCGTAGTTCAGCCTAGGCGCGCCCGTCGCCTTGGCGGCCGCCAGGGTATCGAAGTGCTTTCCAGTAAGGCTGACGAACATGTTGGAAAAGTCCATCTTGCCGAAGATGCGGCTGATGACCGGCATGACGATGTCTTCCACGAACGAAGTGATGATCTTGCCGAACGCGACGCCGAGGATGATGCCGATCGCCATGTCGAGCACACTGCCCTTCAGCGCAAATTCCTTGAATTCCTTGAAGCCGCCTTTGCCGATTTTGGCCAGCGGCATGGGATTCACCATGCGGGTGGCAAAATTGCCAAGATCCACCGGATCGGTCGAGTGTACGTGCTGCATAACATGTCCTTTCGCGACTAGTACAAGACGAAACCACACCCCGTGCAAACCGTCGCCCGGCAAAATCTGCTTGGCACCTGCGCTGACGATTCCCGCTTTACGACGAAGCTGCACTGAAACGCTTGGCTGAAGTGGCAGACTGCGCGAATATTGAGACACTCTGCTCCACGCTGGAGAGCCAGACTGCGTAGAATGAACTAGCCCTTCATCTCTCTCCATCAAAGGACGATATGCGACGCTTCCTGGTCTTCCTCGTGACACTTTGTTCGGCCGCTGCCTTCGGACAGGCGCAGGCTGGCATCGAAGTTGCCGATCTCGATCGCAAAGCCGATCCCTGCACCGATTTCTACGAGTATTCCAACGGCGCATGGCGCGCCAACAATCCCATTCCTTCGACGATGGATCGCTGGAGCCGGCGCTGGGCGGCCGGTGAGGCCAACAAAGACCAACTGCGCGTGATCCTCGACGAAGCCTCCGCCAAGAAGAACCAGCCCAAGGGCAGCGTCCATCAACTGATCGGTGACTATTACGGCGCGTGCATGGATGTGGCCCGCGTAGACCAGGCGGGCGCGACGCCGGTGAAGCCCACGCTGGCCGAGATTGACGCCATCAACAGCCAGGCCGATTTACAGAAGATGATCATTCGCCTGCAGAACTATGGCTTCCAGGTTCCATTTGGTGTGAATGCGGCGCCCGACAATCACAATCCCGCGCAAGTCATTGCCAACGTCCAGGCGAGCGGACTGGGTTTGCCGGACCGCGACTACTACTTCAAAGAAGAGCCGCGCTTCAAGCAGGCGCGGGAGCAGTACCTGGTCCACGTGGCCAACATGTTCAAGCTGGCTGGGTACAGTGATGCCGCTGCTACCAAGGCCGCCGCGCAGGTCATGCAGTTCGAGACCGGACTGGCAGGCGCGACCCTGGACAACGTCGCGCGCCGCGATCCGCAATCGACGGACCACAAGACGACGTTCGCGCAGTTGCAGAAGATGACGCCGGCGTTCGACTGGACGGCGTATTACTCCGACGCCAAGATTCCGCAGGTGGATTTGAACGTCGAGGAACCGAATTTCATGGCGGAGGTGAACAAACAGATCACCTCGACCTCGCTGGCGGACTGGAAGACCTATCTCACCTGGCAGGTGCTGCACGGTTCCTCGCAGTTTCTATCGCAGCCCTTCGTGGATGAGAACTTCAATTTCTACGAGAAGCAGCTTGGCGGAGTCGCGGAACTGAAGCCGCGCTGGAAGCGCTGTGCCGAATCGACCGACCTCTTTCTGGGTGAGGCCTTAGGCCGCGGCTACGTGGCGCGGTACTTTCCCCCCGAGGCCAAGGCCCGCGCCAAGGTAATGATCACCAACATCCTGGCGGCCATGGGCGAGACCATCCAGGGCCTGGATTGGATGTCGCCCGAGACCAAGAAGAAGGCCATGGAGAAGATTTCCACCTTCAACGTCAAGGTCGGATATCCCGACAAGTGGAAGGACTACAGCAGCGTCACCATTACCCGCGACTCATACTTCGGCGACGTGATGAACGCGGCGCAGTTCCTGGTGGCGGATGACCGCTCGACCATCGGCAAGCCGGTGGATCGCGGCCGCTGGGGGATGACTCCTCCCACCTCGAATGCTTACTACAATCCGCTGATGAACGAGATTGTCTTTCCCGCGGGCATCCTGCAACCGCCGGCTTTCAGCGTGAAGGCTGCAGACGCCGTGAACTACGGCGCTATCGGCGTGGTGATTGGACACGAGATCAGCCATGGCTTCGACGATCAGGGCGCGCAATATGATGCCCAGGGACGCTTGCAAGACTGGTGGACTGCCGACGACATGAAGAAGTTCCAGGCCAAGACCGCCTGCGTCGTGACCCAGTTCGATGGCTACTACATCGAGCCCAACATTCATCACCAGGGCAAGCTGGTGCTGGGGGAATCCATCGGCGACCTGGCGGGCGTGAAGATTGCCTACTTGGCGTTCCAGAAGTCGCTGCAAGGCAAGCCTCCGGCGCCGACCATCGACGGCTTCACTCCCGATCAGCAGTTCTTCATTGCTTGGGGACAGTTCCGCGGCGACGAGACGAGACCGGAGACGCAGCGCTTGATGGTGCAGGGCGATCCGCATCCCGTGGCCAAGTTCCGCGTGATCGGACCGCTGTCGAACTTCCCGCCATTCGCCAGCGCATTCTCTTGCAAGCCCGGGTCAGTCATGATTCGCCCGGCCGACCAGAAGTGCGTGGTGTGGTGACGGACATGCGGACGAGAACCCACCCAGGCAAAGGAAGCTTGGGTGGGCCACCTGTGACCTTTCAAGACGTTGTCCATTCGAACCAGAGAAGCTGATTGTGCTGAGCAATCCAGTTTCCGAGGAGCGACCGAATGGACAACGTCTTGAAAGACCACAGCCACCCGCCCACCTAGATTACGGTCGAACAACTACTTAACCGTCGTCAATGCAGCCGTCACCCCGTACCAGACACCCATCTTGCTTGCTTCATTTGTGCGAGGTACGTCGTAGATAACAACGATGATGTCACCCGGCTCAAATCTAGCTTCTCGCCCTCCGAAGCCGTGTTCGTTGTACGAGGAACGGCCGAAGCCGCACCAGTTTCCCGCATTCAGATCGACTTTCTGTTCCGATCTGTGCCCCTGCTGCGATCTGCGTAAAAGTGGGTATGTTTTTGGTGAAACGCTCGTTGGGATTCTGGAAAAAGGTCTCCAGCAGCCCTTTCCTGATACGCAGAACGCGCCACCTAGCTCCTCCCCAGCTATTCGATTCCTGCCAGACCTTAATTACGTCTTTGGAGGCGTTGCTGACTTTTACGGTGATGCCCCCTGAAAGCGAGACTTCTGCGATTTTGATTTCGATGCCACTCATTGGTTTATCCTGCGCCACCACAGAGCCTAATAAGAGACTGCCCAAGATTAGAAATAGAAGAAAGCTTCATTTATGACCTCAGAAATTGATGTTGATGGTATTGCCTGGTGCCCCACGTTCGCCCTTCTGTTGGGGCTAACCTGGGGGCACTGCTATAAAGCTCAAGTCTCACGCCAACCGTTGTTATAGGATAATCCGCGGATCGAACGTCGCCTGAGGAGGACAGCAGTGAATCGAGAACGGGATCTGAAGGTGGTGCTGGTATTGGTGGGATTGCTCTTTTCGGCTGGCATTTATCCCTTGATCATGTTTGTGAGGCAAGAGCCTGCGTTGGCGATGATGCTCAGCCTTTATGTCACACTCGGCATTTTCCTGCTGCTGGCAGCCCGTAACCCATCGGCGAATCGCAGTCTGATTGCTTTCACGGCTTGGTCGAGCTTTGCCCACGCCGCGCTTATGGCGGTGCAGGTATTCTGCAATATGATCCCACGCGGGGAACTGATGGGAGTGGTTGCGCTTGTCATCATCGGTGTAGCCCTGATCGTGCTGGCTCCGGCGAAGTCGGTGGAGCGGGCATCCGCAGCCGTTGCGTAGGCTGCTGCTCAAGTTAGGAACTAGATGTAGGCCGAGCTCAGCGCTTGCCTAGCACAACCAGCGTAACCCCCACGCACACCAGAGCAATCCCCAGCAACCGGCGGCGGTTCACTCGTTCTCCGAGAAAAAACCTCCCGCCGAGCGCCCCAACCACGTAGCTCAGGGCCGTGACCGGCACCACCAGGCTGACATTCTCAAACGACAGGATGCCCAACAGGGAGAAGAAGCCGATCGTCATCAATCCGACGCCGATCCAGGTCCACTTGACGCGCATGGCGCGCAGCACCACCTTGAGGATGGCCAGCGGACGGAAGTCGTGCACCTCGCCGGTCTCCTTCATGGCGCGGGAGACGCAGAGTTCTCCCGACGTTCCCGCCACCACGATCAGGGCAAAGAAGATGACTTCCCGCACGCTAACGGTTCTCCGTGGTGCTGGGACGAGTCCGGCCGACCACGAAGACGCCCAGGCAGATGATGGCGATGCCCAGCCAGCGGAGGGGAGAGACGACTTCACCCAGCAGCACGACGCTCAGGGTGGCCACCACGACATAAGAAAAGGCAGAGGATGGCTGAACGAAGCTGTAGTCCGCCCAGGAAAGCACCAGCATGTACGCGAGAAAAAATGTCAGCAGGGAAGCGATGCCCATCCAGATGTATCCCGTGGTAAGAACTCGAGCTAGAAGATGCAGCACGTCGGCAGGCGAAGTGGCCGTCACCGGGCCGATGGTCTTCATGCCCTTGCCCAGCAGCACGTTACCCAAGGGGCCGGCCAGCACCATGATGCCGATCATCAGGAAGGTCTTCAGATGCAGTCGTTTGTGAGATTCCATGAGGCCGTAACTCCATACTACAACACGCTTGGCCCGGATTATTCACGAGCCTAGGTAATGTGCCAGTCGCCTCCGCAATCAAAATTGTCAAACTGTCACCTTGGGCGACCAGCAATTCAACCTGTCATCCTGAGCGACGAGCGTAGCGAGGAGTCGAAGGATCGCTACCGTTACGGGAATCTATAGGGTTCCTTCGACTGCGTTCGGCCGCTGCGCGGCCTCACGTCGCTCAGGATGACAACTGCCCTTGATGAATAATGCAGGCCAGGGGAGTCGACAACACGGTCTGCGCTCTCGAACGGCGATTGTCAGCGCCCGAGCGCTCCCATATAATTTTAGTTACAGTCTCATGACGGCTGGCGGTTGCAGGTAAGGCGAGTCGGCACAGGTATTGGCGTCCACGTGCCAGGTTGCGGGCCAGCAAATCCCTTACACGCTCAATAGGTTCGCTTTTCTCAAGGAGTTTCAGCGTTTTGTGTGGCATCGTTGGTTTCACCCATAAGCATTGGGTTCCCGATCCGGACCGCATCCGGATGGCCACCGACACGTTGATCCACCGTGGACCGGACGAGCAGGGCGTCTACCGTTCTGCCGTTTGCTCGATGGGAGCGACGCGCCTGAAGATCATCGATCTCGAAGGTGGCGACCAGCCCATCCAGAGCGAAGACGGCAACTCGGCCATCGTCTTCAACGGCGAGATTTACAACCACCTCGAACTGCGCAAGGAACTGGAGACACTGGGCCACCGCTTCCAGTCCCATTGCGACACTGAGACAGTCTTTCGGGCGTTTCTCCAATGGGAAACCGGCGCCTTCGCAAGAATGCACGGCATGTTCGCCGTCGCTCTTTGGACCGCGTCGTCCCGCCGCCTGGTTTTGGCGCGCGACCGTATGGGAATTAAGCCGCTCTACATCACGCGGCGAGGCGAAGACCTTTTTTTCGGCTCGGAGCTAAAGGCCATCTTCGTTCATCCGGAGATCGAACGCCGGCTCAGCCTGGATGGCCTGGACTGCTACCTGTCGCTGAACTACGTTCCCGCGCCCTGGACGATGGTCGAGGGCATTACGAAAGTCATGCCGGGAACCTGGGTCGAGTGGCAGGATGGCGCGATGCGCTCGCAGACCTACTGGCGCCTGCCCGACGGCGTAGATGGCCGCTGGACGCTGGATTCCGCCAAACAGGCCTTGGACTCGCTGCTCGACCAGTCGGTCCGCGAGCACCTGCTGTCCGACGTGCCGCTGGGCGTCTGGCTCAGCGGGGGAGTAGATTCGTCGGCCATTCTGCATTACGCGTCGCACGCTTCCACCTCGCGGCTGAAGACATTCTCGATTTCCTTTCGCGGCCGCAGCTTCGACGAGACGGAATATATCCAGCAGGCAGTCAAAGCCTACGACACCGAGCATGCGCAGCTTGACCTGACGCCCGAGCACGACCTGGTCGGCGCGATCGAGCAGTTCGCCTACTACTCGGACGAGCCTAGCGCCGACGCCGGCGCGCTGCCGGTGTGGTTTCTCTCTAAGCTCTGCAAGACGCAGACCACCGTGGCACTCAGCGGCGAAGGCGCCGACGAGTTGTTCGGCGGCTATCTGACGTATCGCGCCAACGAATTTGCGCGGTCGCTGCGGCGAATTCCGCCGAGCGCCCTGAAGCTTGCGCTGAATGCGCTGCGCTGGTGGCCCGTTTCGGATGACAAGATCAGCCTGGAATACAAGCTGAAGCGGCTGCTGGAAGGCAGCCTGATGCCCAGCGACCAGGCGCACGTGTACTGGAACGGCACATTTTCCGAACCGGAGAAACGCCTTCTCCTGCGAACCGATTCCACCGGCGCGTTCGCGCGCGTTTTGAGCAGCATCCCGCAGCCGCCGGCCGAGGCCCGCCTAGCCGATTACTTGAAATGGGACCAGCAGTATTACCTTGCCGACGACATCCTGGTGAAGTCCGACCGCATGAGCATGGCGCACGCGGTGGAAGTTCGGCCGCCCTATCTTGACCATCGCATCGTGGAGTTCGCGGCCACGTTGCCGGACTCGCTGAAGATTCGCGGCTCACGGCAGAAGTTCCTGCTGAAGGAACTGATGCGGGACAAGCTGCCACCCGCCATTTTGCAGCGCAAGAAGATGGGTTTCGATATTCCCGCTCACGAATGGTTTCGCGGGCCGCTGCTTCCGCTTCTCACCGAAATCTTACGCGAGGGAATGGCTGAGTATCAGGGAGTTTTCAACTCGGAAGTAATTCAGGCCTATCTGCAACGTCATTTGGAAAGGCGCATTAACGTTGGTTATCACCTATGGGGTTTAATGATCCTGTTGCTGTGGATGAAAAAGTGGCGGATTCAAGCGCCAGCCACGGCAACGGCCAACCAGGAGTTGCAAGTCGCAACCACTGGTACATATATCTAGCCGTTCTGCTGATCGCATCCGCCGTTTATTTGGGCTGCATCGTCTCACCGCCGTCGCTGATGGACGACGTGGACGCGGTGCAGGCCCAGATCGCGCGCAACATGCTGACTTCGGGCAACTGGGTGACCGCGCACCTGGACGGCATTATCTATCTGGAGAAGGCGCCGCTTATCTACTGGCTGATGGCGGCCTCGTTCAAGGTAGTCGGCGCGCAGGATTGGGTCGCGCGTATCCCCGTGGCGCTCTCGGCGATTGCGCTCTGCGGGCTGACCGCCGCGTTCGGCATCTGGGCATTCGGCAAACGCGCCGGATTCTATGCCGGGCTATGCATGGCGACCTGCATCGGGCTGTTCCTCTTCACGCGAATTCAGATCCCCGATGTGATGCTGACCCTCACCATCGCGCTGGCGATGTGGGCCTTCCTGCGCGCGCTCGATGAAGCGGAGCCACGTCCGCGTCTGTGGGCATTCGTTCTGGCGGCCAGTCTGGGCACGGGGTTGCTGCTGAAGAGCCTGATTGGCGCAGTGTTCCCGGTGGCGGCGGGAATTTTGTACTTGTTGCTGACCAAGCAGTTTTTCGTGGCCCGCACCTGGAAGCGATTGCACCTGGTCACCGGAGCGTCCGTCATTTTGTTGATCGCCGCGCCATGGCACATCCTAGCGACGCTGCAGAACCCGCCGTATTTCGTGTTCACCATGCGCAGTGTCTCCGGCCAGTACCACGGCTTTCTGTGGTTCTACTTCATCAATGAGCAATTGCTCCGCTTCCTAAACCTGCGCTATCCACGCGACTACAACACGGTCCCGCGCTTCTACTTCTGGCTGTTCCACCTTGTCTGGCTGTTTCCCTGGAGCGTGTACTTTCCCGCGCTGGCCAAGCTCCCGTACAAGCCGGTTGACCGCGCCGGACGCACTCGCTTGCTGGCTCTCTGCTGGGCGGGATTCGTGCTGCTCTTCTTTACTCTCTCCACGACACAGGAGTATTACTCCATGCCCGCCTATCCGGCGATGGCGCTTCTGTTGGGCTCAGCGATGGTAGCGGGCGGCGTGTGGATCAAGCGCGCGACGAAGGCGCTGGCCAGCTTGTCGGCCATAGCGGCGATTGCCGCGATTGCCATCCTCGTGGCGGTGCGCAACGTTCCTGCGCCCGGCGATATCGCGAGCGCTCTCAGCCACAATCCTCAGGTTTACACGTTGTCCATGGGGCACATGGAAGACCTGACGCTGACGTCGTTCGCCTATCTGCGACTGCCACTCGCGGTGGCGGCGCTGGCGTTTGCGATCGGCGCTATCGGCAGCTTCGTGTGGAATGGCCGAAAGGCATTCCTGGCAGCCGCGTTGATGATGGTGTTGTTCCTGCATGCGGCGCGTCTGGCGCTGGTGGTCTTCGATCCTTATTTGTCTTCGAGGCCCTTGGCTGAGGCTCTGCTGCGCTCGCCCGACGGGACGCTGATTGTTGACCACCACTATTACACTTTCTCTTCCGTGTTCTTTTACACCGACCGCAGCGCGCTGCTGTTGAATGGAAAGTGGAACACGGTAGAGTACGGAGCTTATGCGCCGGGAGCGCCGGATGTGTTCATCGACGATCCACAGTTCAAGAATCTGTGGCTCAAGCCAGACCGATATTATGTGTTGGCGCAGGATTCCGCTCTGCCGCGCCTCGAGGCACTGGTGGGCCGCCAACAACTCGACCTGGTGGCCGAAAGCGGCGGAAAAGTGCTGCTGACCAATCACCCGATCGAGCCACGCAGGTTGAACCCAAGTCAATGAAGAGCCATCGTCTAAAATCGTGAACTTGCTCCTCTATATCCTGCTGGCAGGCCTCATCGCAGTAGTGGCGGTCCTTCGCGCTGACTTGCGCCGCCGCAGACTCTCGCTCACGCGCGGCTCGGGCTGGAATACCTTGTCGGCGCTGGACGTCACGGCTCCTGCGTTGATTGCTGGCATGACCGTTGCGCTGCTGATGGCGTTCATTCCGGGTGCGGTGTTCTATGGTTTTATCCCGCTGCATTCGCTGTTCACTTGGGGAGTGGCGGCCGGCATCCTCATTTTTGCATTCCTATGGATTGAAGGCCGCCGTCAGATCCAGTTCCAGCGGCCGCGTGGCATCGTCTTCGGTGAATTCCTGATTCTTGCCGGTGCCTATAAGCTTCTGGAGACGGTCGCCTTTCCCAATCATCCCGCGGTTCCGCGCGGCCCGGTGACTATCGCCCTGTGCAGCCTGGCGATTCTCGGCGGCGGCGTTCTCATCGCCATCATCGTGCCCCGCTATTTGAAGCAGGGCGAGGAACGCGCCATCCTTGAGCGCCTTAACGACGAGGGCGAATCGGTACAGCAGGAATACACGCCGCCGACTCCGGAATGTCCTCATCCCGAACTATGGAGCATGGTGGACTCGCAATCTTCGGAGCTCGAGATACTCGATTTCCTGAAGTCTATGGTCACCACCGTCAAGCCGCGCCTGATTGTCGAAACCGGCACCTTCCTGGGCTACGGCACGCTGAAGATGGCGGAAGGCCTGCGGGAAAACGGTTTCGGCCAGATCATCACCATCGAGTACGACCCCGTCATCTTCGCCAAGGCCAAGGAGCGGATTGATGCCTCGGGCCTGGGCGATTGCATCGAATACCACAACACGTCGAGCCTGGACACGGAGATCAAAGGCACCATCGACATTCTGTACAGCGACAGCGCGCTCTCCATCCGCGAGCAGGAGATCCGCCGCTTTTTGCCGCAGATGGAACCGTGCGGCTTGATTATGATTCATGACGCCAGTTCGCACTTCGAAGTAGTGCGGGAAGCGGCGCTGCGCTTGGAGCAGGAAGGCCTGATTTCCGTGGTCCTGCTGCCCACCCCGCGCGGTATGGTCATCGCGCAGAAGCGCGAGGGCCGCAAGTAAGAACGGTTTGGGCAGTCATGGATAACTCTGCTAAGGTTTAAGGATACGCCCCGAAATTCATAGTTACCCATACACCGTGAGGAGGAAGCAAATGAGGATTCTCGTGCTGGGAGGCGACGGTTACTGCGGCTGGGCAACCGCGCTATACCTCGCCAATCAGGGACACTCGATTGGTATTGTGGACAATTTCGTGCGCCGCCAGTGGGACCACGAGCTGGGCGCCCAGACCCTGACCCCGATCCGGCCGCTGGTCGAGCGTCTCGCCGTCTGGCAGGAACTCACGGGCAAGAAGATCGAATCGTTTGTGGGCGACGTTACCGACTACGATTGTTTGGCGTCCGTGATGTCGAACTTCCGGCCTGATGCCGTGGTGCACTTCGCCGAGCAGCGATCGGCGCCCTATTCCATGATCGACCGCAAGCATGCCGTCTTCACCCAGACGAACAACGTCGTCGGCACGCTGAATCTTCTGTACGCGATTCGCGAAATTGTGCCCGACTGCCACCTGGTGAAGCTCGGCACCATGGGCGAGTACGGCACGCCCAACATCGACATCGAAGAAGGCTACATCACCATCGAGCACAACGGCCGCTCGGACCGCCTTCCCTTTCCCAAGCAGCCCGGCTCGTTCTATCACCTCTCCAAGGTGCACGACAGTCACAACATCGCGTTCACCTGCAAGGCGTGGGGCATTCGCGCCACCGACCTCAACCAGGGCGTCGTTTACGGCACCACGACCAAAGAAACTTCCATGGACGAGGCGCTCATCAACCGCTTCGATTACGACGAGGTGTTTGGCACCGTTCTGAACCGCTTCTGTGCGCAGGCGGCGCTGGGATATCCGCTGACCGTGTACGGCAAGGGCGGCCAGACCCGCGGGTTCCTCGATATCCGCGACACCGTGCGCTGCGTCGAGATCGCCTGCCAGAATCCCGCCAAGCAGGGTGAGTTCCGCGTGTTCAATCAGTTCACCGAGCAGTTCACCGTGCTGCAGCTTGCCGAGTTGGTGAAGGAAGCAGGCACGGAGGTCGGGCTGGAGGTCGAAATCGATCACCTGCCTGATCCCCGCGTCGAGGCCGAAGAGCATTACTACAACGCCAAGCACTCCACCCTGATCGCGCTGGGTTTGAAGCCGCACCTGCTGTCCAAGTCGTTGCTGGACTCGCTGATTAACATCGCGGTGCACTATCGCGATCGCATCGATGCTTCGCTGTTTGCCCCGCAGGTGAACTGGCGCAATCCGCGCAACGAGCGGCATCATGCCGAGAAGCACACCCGGCAGCCGGCGTTGGACAAGAGTTTGGTTTAGTGCGGATTGTTCACGAACCTGGGTACCGTGCAGTTGCTATCGCAATGAAACTTGTTAAGCTGTCATCCTGAGCGACGAGCGCAGCGAGGAGTCGAAGGACCCCTATCGGGGCAGAGTATGGGGTGACAATAGGGGTCCTTCGACTGCGTTCGGCCGCTGCGCGGCCTTACTCCGCTCAGGATGACAGCGCCGATTCGCATTTGTTGCCCTGCCTGAGCTTCTTGCGGCGATAGAAGCCTGATCTATTTGACGCTCGCCGGCTTGTTGCTAATCGCCGGATCCCGCAAGCTCTCGAGTTCCGCCACTGCCGCGGCGTCCGCCGGAACCAGTTGTCCCTCGCGGATGTAGTAATCGTGCCCGCGCCAGCGAATGGTACTGCGGGTAAAGCTCACCAGCCATATCAGCGACGCCATCGCGTCCCACACCGGAATCAGCATCAGCTTCTTCCAGCCAACCGGGTACTTCAGCCCCCAGTTGCCAATCAGCAAGGTCATGGCGAAGCGCAGCGCCAGATACACGCCGACGAAGCCAATCGCCACTGCCGCCGACGGACTGGCGGCCATCCCGATCAGCGTCCACGGCAGGCCCAGGGTGAAGATCAGGCCGATATGTCCCCGGCCCCGCATGTGCCGCATCACCACAATCCAGCGCAGGCGCTTCTGGAAGAGATCGTGGAACGACGCGAAGTCGTCGACGGTCAGCACCGAGTACGACAGCAGCCTGACCTCGTAGCCCTTTTCGGCAATGAGGCGCCCCACCAGCAGGTCGTCGCCCGGCATGTTCTCGATCGCCTCGTATCCGCCGAAGCCTGCCAGGCGTTTGCGGGTTGTGGCGATGGTCGGACCGAGCGCAAACCTCACGCCCTCCAGTTGCCATGAGACCAGGATGCCGGGATAAAAATCCGATAGCATGCCCACCGACTGCAAATTCTGCGCCAGGCTTGATTCGTGCGTCGGCACATAGAAGCAGGTCACTGCGCCGACCTTGGGGTCGGCCAGTGGCGTGACGACTTTGCGCAGGTATCCAGGTTCGGCACGCACATCGCTGTCGTTGATGACCAGCGTTTCGTACTGCGCTTCGTCCACCAGCCGCACCAGCTTCGCCACCTTATCGTTGGCGGCAACGCGACCGGAGCCGTAGAGAATGCGAATCGAACGCTCGGGAAAGTCGCGGACCAGCTTCTCAATCGCCGGCAAAACCGGGTCGCTGGCGTCGCCAACGCAGAAAACAATTTCGTATTCCGGATAATCCTGCCGGCAGAAGCTGGCGAAATTGTCGTAGGCGCAGGGATCGAGCCCGCGCACCGGCTTCAGAATGCTGACTGGCGGGGTAAAGTCTGTATTCGATTCGCTCGGCTTCGAGGAAGTCTGGAAGAAGCGCCACGAACTGAACAGAACAATCAGGTAATAGATAAAAGGTATCGTCGCTATGCCCAGGACAGCATGGCGAACCAGCCACAGAACCATTAGGCCTCTCGTTAAGTGTGACCCTGCATTATCGCCGTAGGGCGAAATTGTCAAAAGCAGGAAAACCGCCCGGCTTGAAACCTTTGGTGGGCCCGGAGGGATTCGAACCCCCGGCCAAGGGATTATGAGTCACCCACCAGACTCTGATTATAAACAGTTGCAACAACTTAGCCCTGCAGAATGCGGCAAAGTAAAGCAAAATCCGCAAACTATCCGCAAACAAAAAAAGGCAAGAACGACCCCGTCACATGAAGCGTAGGGGCCAATCCAATACTCACGGCCACGGGGCCAGCGTTGTGCAACTGCTTCTCAGGCGGCCATTGCAGAACAGTGCGAGAATCAGAGGTCCGGCAGAACCGGCATAGAAAATGGCATAGCACCGAATCTGAGCCCAAATTTATTCGTCGAGCGCAGCAAGGAAACGTTGTAGCGCAGTGCCTAATGGCGCCCAAACGAGGAATCGAACCCCCTAGGGCCGAAGCCCGGCGGATTTTGAGCCCTAGGTTCCGCTCTTTCTAGCCGTTCATTAGCCCCGATTCAGCCCCTATTTCCCCGAAGAATTTGTTAACTGAGCCGTCGCGGGTTGGGCTCGTCCGAGCGGCAGTCTAACAGGCGAGAAAATCGGGGGGCAAACAGCTGATGGGGATAGCTATTGGAGGGGGAAATTCCTACATCTAACCAAATAGTAAACACGTGGGCGAACCAGGCGTGGGAGCCGCGATCGGGACCGCTACTCGGGCGCCGAGCGGGGAACGGGCCCACGATTTTCATCGCGGGCCCAGTAATGAACTCGTCTGTTTACTTCGCCGGCACGTAACTCAGATCGGCACGGTAATCCATCAACTGAGACACGGTGTGGTCAGTTGCATCGCGCAGGTTCTGGAGAGTCTTGTCGTCGTTTCCGTAGGCCTGCTTGAGCATGTCGGCCAGTGACTGCTCCGGGCCCTGCATGTCGGCCCACGAATTACGATCGGTGACCAGCACGAAACGCGGGCCTTCTCCTCCCACCGCCAGCTGATACCACCGTGAAGGTTTTGCAGGATACTGCGTCTGCTTTATCGCCGCGTTGATCCGCTTGATCGCATCGGTAAATTGCGCCAGTCCGCCGGGCTTCACGAAGAAGTCGACCGCCGTCAACATCTTCGTTGGGGTGGCTCCCTCGGTACCCGTACTGAGGTCGGTCCGGAAGATGTAATACCCCGCCTGATTCGTTGCTATGGTCGGCGTCAATGTTTTCTGGCGGTCTGCCTCGTCTCGCTGGTCAAAGGCATCGTTACCGTCCATTTCTTTCCAGGTCATCCCACATGTCGCTGTCAAATAGTTGCCGGTTGCCGGACCGGCCGAGATCGACCAGATCCAGATCGCATGCTTGTCCTTTTCGGCTTTATGAAACTCGTTGTGCTTCTTGCGAGCTTCCTCGAATTGCTTGGCAGCTCCTGGCTTGGGAACCGTTACGTTGACTTCGCAAACCTTGTCAGCATTGGACTGCGCCCAACCCAGCGAGGTGCTTAACAGCAACAAGGCGGTCCACCACAATCCCTGTTTTCTCATGCTTTCTCCTTCTCCAATCAAGGTATTTGGAGCGTTATAAGCCGGAAGTTTCGTTTTAGACTTCCCAACAGCCCGGCACTATATACCTTCTCAGAGGTTCCGGCGCATCTTTCCTTTGGCTGGGCCCACGGCGCGGCACAGGGTCCCGTACGGCGCGGGGTACGGACTCGGGGCGGGGTGTGGAACCAGGGCCGGGCAGCGGGCGTCGCGCAGAGCGGTGCGAGAGCGCGCGAACGGCGTATGGGTGGTCAGCCTGATTCCTACACTGCTAACTGGCCCTCAGAAATCAATTACAGGCCTTGCCGTGGTCAGCATGTGCGCCTTTGGCTTTCGCCTCGGCCTCGGTCATGTATGCACCGGCTTTGGTCTTGCCGTAGTACTGCGTACCGGGGCAATGGTAGACATTACTTGCAGTATTTAGCCACACTTGACCAGGGCCACCTCCGGCAGCCGGAGCGGTTGTCTTGGCTGTTGCCTTCGTCGCTGCCGGTGTTGCCGCTGGGGCCGGAGCCGCAGTTGGAGCAGCCGCTGCTGGAGCTTTCGCGGGCGTTGCGGCTGGGGTTCCGTACCAGTCTTTGACGCCCTTGTGGCCACTGCAAGCGCCCTGCTTCGTTGCTCCTGTGTAGTAAGTACCGTCGTTGCAAAGTCCGGTTGCACCAGCGGGCGCACCAGCAGGCGCCTGTGCCATGCAAAGTTGCAAAGCCAGAAGCCCAGCTACGAGCGCCATCAAGCGAATCATTGTCTTCATGGTTACTCCGAATCAGAACTGACGAGATTAGGAAAACTGACTCAGCCATGATGCTACTCTACTTTGGGAATGTGTCCAGTTCTAAATGGCCGTCGTGCCGAAACACCAACCAATTGCGCGAGTGCCTGCCAATGCTGTGGATGAGGGTGTCGTCGGCCCGCGCGAATGCCAGATGCGAGTCAGCGTCTGTCGGTGGCCGACTTGCTCTTATTGCTTACCCGCCCACCTTCAATCAGCCCCGTAGAAAGGTTCTTGACTTCGTTCTGTGCTGCCACCTCAGCCAGTTCCTGTGTAGGAGCATATCCCCAAGACACCAGTTTGTCGGGAGTCTGCGCCCTGCAAATCATCCAGTGGTAGCGCATCCCTTTGTGAAAACGCTCAGCTTGAAACGACACGACATATCGACCAACCGCCTGCTTCATTCAATACTTCCAATTCTTTCAACCGTTGCGGCTTGGCACCCCTCGGACGTTGTATCCGGGCAATCTATGCCAGCGCATTGATCTTGGATCTACTCCATCTGTGGCTCTCGGATTTCCTGAATAGGTGACGTGACAATCGGTGTCTTGGTAATCCAGATGACAAAACTCCAGGTGCATACCTCGACCGACGAAGCGCCGTTTCAGCATGGAACCTCCCAGGTCGAACCCGCAATAGCCACCGAGATTGGTTTTGGGCAGTCCTGGTGACGTCCTGAGTTAAGCGCGTTATTGTCACTCAGAAGCACTACCCGGTAACAGCGGTGCTGCGTTTGAATTTCCAGCACAGTCGCGGGTGGCAGGTCGTTGAGGAACACGTCCCCTTCAATTTCTGACTGCACGATGTTGCGATTCACTTCATCGCCGAGGTTGGGATGAGATCGGAATGAGTGTGCACAGGTGAACAAGAGAAGCCTCACCCTTATTGCGTTCAGTGTAGCACCGGCCCGAGGCTAGGCTTACCAGTTTCTCCACCGACAAGCTGGGTATCGCGACCGCGGCCGGGTTAGACCTTTGCGGTCCGAATCGGGCCCGGACGACCAAACCTAGCGTGGCAGCCGCCCATCCGGCGAACTGTTACGGATCCTCTGCGACCGCGGAGGTACCTACGGGGAAGTCCTCCACGCCGTTGCCGCACGCCGCCCTCCCGTGATCGACGCCCGCCCCGGTTCCGTACACCGCGCTCATGCGCCGTGGAATCAATCAGCACACCCTGGCCCAGCCACCGCTGAATTCGGTTTGCTTATACGCATGGATCACCGCGTTCCGCACCATCGCTCGCGGCGAGTCACCGACGAATTCAGGCACGTTGTATATCAGGCACTCTACGAGATAAGACGGAGCCTCCGTCGCCGCCTTCTTTTGATCTGCGTTCCCGTTTGTCTCCATGTCGTATTTAAGGTTCTTCAGCGCCCGCACTACTGCTTTGAAGCGCATGTTTGTCGCTTTATTCTTTGCTACGCCGTTCGTATAGTGTTGCGCCGGCCAATTAACGATGGCGTCGGAAGAACCGTCTGGGTAGAACTGCGTCCCTTCCGGTTCGACATAAGGCGTCGCATACGAATTTAGCAAGGCGTTATATCTCTTTGGTTCATATTGTCGGTGTGCAAACGCCGCCACCACGTCGGCGTCTACGCGATAGGTGTTCGGGTGCACGTCAAATGCCTTTGGTCCCCGCGTTACACCCGCCTTGCCGAATTTCAGCACCAATGCCGTTTCCACATCATCCTTGAATTCCTTGTATGTGCAGTAGGGAGCATCGATGACCCCAGCCTCCGCTCTGTTGTAATCGGCAAGAGTGTAGTTGTCGAAAAAAGGGTCCATGCAGCAGACGCAGATGTCCACGTCGCTCTCTTGACGGACATTGGTGTTGTTGCGGTAAGAGCCCTGCGGGATGACCTTTATCTTTCGGCCTTTGAGCGGCTCATATTCCTTTATAGCGTTACAGATCATTCGCTCCGCGTTTTCCTGCTTTCCGCACTCGGTTCGCTGGATGGCTTCGTCCAGGTTTTAAAGATTGCTTCCCAATCTCGTGGCATTAGTGGCGTCTCGTGACCTCAGTTTAGCGCAGGAACTCTGGTTTGCGAGAATGATGCTGAACCCCTGGGGATGATCGCGTCTTCCGGGGATGGGTTCTTTCAGTATAGGGATCCTTTGGAGCTCAGGAGCCGAAGGGTCGTGCCCTGACACAAAGCGTTGTGCGTGGGGCTGAAGCCAGACATATCTCTGGCCGAAGGGACGTGTCTCGACTACACTAGAGCCACTGCGACGCGTCGCTTCCTCTGACGTGGGGGCCAGGCCAATCAATGCTAAGCACTGTTGTGACGACCGTCCAAAACGGAAGGGATGTACGGCAATTACCCGCCTTACGTCTGCTGCCGACGCTTCGGTTGATTCTTGCACTCGCCCTGACGATGCACCTGCTGTGCCCGTTCAGCGGCGCACAGGAGCCGAGCCATCCCAGCGCCATGCCGGATGCGCCCTCGACCAGCCAGCAACAGCAGGCCAAGCCGGGAACAGGAATGAACACCATGCAAAATGGCGCCGAATTCATCAGCTTGCTGCAGCGAGGATCGATTGTGTTCCCAAATCTCGCCACCAGCACCGCTCCCCTCTCTCCGGAGCAGAAATTGAAGCTCGCCGTGAACAACAGCGTTTCTCTCAGCGCCTTTGTGGCGGCCAACTTGAGCGCTGGTGTAAACGAGGTGCACGACGAACCAGCCGCCTACGGCGAGGGCATTGGGGGCTACGGCAAGCGGCTGGGAGCAGCGATGGCCCGCAGATCCTCCTCCCAGGTTCTTGGCACCTTCCTGCTGGCTTCCGCGCTGCACCAGGATCCGCGCTTCTTTGTGCGCAACGACCTCGGCTTGGGCGGCTCCATCAAGTACGCCATACGCCGCGTCTTCATCACCCGCGGTGATTCCGGGGACCGGGAGTTCAACTGGTCTGGCCTGCTGGGCATGATGGGCTCCGAAGGCGTCGCCAACGTGTATTACCCCGACAACTACCGGACCGCCACAAACACCTTCAGCCGTTTTGGCTATGACATGCTGGGGAACGCGGGGGGCAATCTTCTGCGTCAGTACTGGCCGCGCATCAACCGGAGGCTGAAGCTGGTGCCGACGACCACCTCGGCGTCATCGGGCCCAACGAAACATTGATCGGTCCGCTCCCTATCCACTCTCGCTGACTTTCTGTGCCTGCCTCTGCAGCAGGATCAGCGACCCGGCCAGCACCAGGACCATCGCCGTCAGAAGCGCCAACTCGAACAACGCATGCACCGCTTGGTAGACCAGCTCCTGGTCGGTGCGATCGCAGGCAGGGTAGGTCATAGGTCGGCGGCTTCGCATGAACGGCAGCTTACTCCTCGAGCAATGCGGCTGCGGCTGAACATCGGGACCGAAGCACCCGACGCAGCCGCAACGAAAGACGAAGGTACGAAGGTACGAAGGAGCAAATCGACCGTATGGTTCGCCTATGTCAACCGTCCTGATCACTTCGCTGCGCGCGAGATCCTGGTTGCGCCCAAAGCGCTTCCTGTGGTATTGCCGCCGCGGTGGACGCCGCGTTGTGGATGATTACTACCGGTACTGCGATGGTCTTCATTCTCAAAGGTAAGGTCCAGGAGCACCGGCAATGGATGACGCGCAGCTTTGCGGTCGCACTGGTCTTTCTTGAGGTACGAGTAATCGGCGGTGTGACCGGATGGGAGAACCTCGATGCCCATGCGAACGAAACCATCGTGTGGGTCTGTCTTGCGTTCTCGATTCTCTCGGCGGACCTTGTACTTCAGTGGCAGCAACTGAGACCCTCAGTGGTTCGACGGCGCTCGCCAGCTTCTCCTGAGCGGATGCCTCGAAGCTCCATTGGGCAATCCGGCAGCGTTCGCTTGCAGTCCAGAAGTGGAGTTCCGCAAAGTCAAGGTAGTTCCGAATGGATCGTTGGCAGTTGGCTTGCGGCCTGGGTTGCCTTGTAACGACGCACCGAAGATCGGCAGACCGGAGGTCCGAGAACTCTTCAAGCCGTTTACGAGTTCATGTGATTCCCTGGCCGCTTGCAAGGTGGCGGTCGACATACTTTCCTATTCTTTGCTCCTGCTCGCTATCATTTACATCGAAAATTGGCCAATCAAAGCGGCGCTGTCAATTCCGGCCGGTATGGTGATTACTCGCTTGTTCATTCTCGGTCACGACGCTTGCCATGGAAGCCTCTTCTCTCGGAACTGGGTAAACCGTTGGATTGGACGACTCTGCTCTCTTGCTTCGCTGACCCCGTACAGTCTTTGGGAACTTGGTCACAACACCATCCACCATGGCTTCACGAACCTGAAGGGACGCGACTCAATATGGACGCCCCTTTCACTCGAAGCGTATAGGAAGGCCAATCGTATCACTCGCTGGCTGCAGCGCTCTTACCGAACACCCTGGGGAGTTGGACTGTACTACACAATTGAGCTCTGGTGGAAGAAACTCTTCTTTCCATCAAAACGCCATGTGGGTGTCCCAAGGAGAGAGCACCTCTTGGACAATCTTCTCGTCAGTGGCTACCTGGGTTTGTTGATCGGAGTGGTCAGCCTAACCGCCGCATCGGTGACAACTGCACTTGTAAATTTTTGTTTGCTGTCATGCTCCCGGCAGTGTTCTGGAACTGGATTGTTGGGTTCACCGTCTTTGTTCACCATACTCACCCGAGTGTCCGATGGTTCAAAAGTCGAAAGGATTGGACCTTTCAGCAAGGCCAAATCGAAAGTACAGTTCACGTGCGGTTTCCACATTGGTGGACGTCGCCGCTGCACAACATCTACGAGCACACCGCCCACCATATGGATGTGAATATCCCATGCTACCGGTTAGCAGCGGCCCGGTGTTTCGCAGAGCGGCATTTCGGGGAGCACATTGTGATCCAAAATTTTACGTGGACTTTTTTCCTGCGCACGCTACAGGAGTGCAACCTCTACGACTACGACAATCATCGTTGGCTGCGGTTTGATGGTACACCAGCACAATCTCGCTCATGAACGACTTAGACCAGTTTGCGCAAGAACTCGAGATACCTGCTTTGGGGGCTCATGGGATTCTCAACGTCATGGAACACGTTCCTCACGCGGTTAGGGGAAAGCGGTTGTGACGCCTGGACGCTAGCGAGAATTGCGGGACACTCGAATATCAGCATCTCGCAGCGGTACGTTTACCCCTCCGAGGATGCGGTGCTGAATGCGCTTTCACGTTTGAGTGGGCACAATTCTGGGCACCCCGCCGAAAGTCTGTTTCCGCCGCGGTCCGAAGAATTGCTACTAAATGCCAATATCACAAAAGATTAGATGGTGGGCCCGGAGGGATTCGAACCCCCGACCAAGGGATTATGAGTCCCCTGCTCTACCGCTGAGCTACAGGCCCAAAACATGCGATTGGCGTAGTTATTGAATGGTTTCTGACTTTTCTTTGTACACCATTTCTAGTGCATTTCTACCTAAGTTCGACCTATTCTCGTTTTGCTCATTCAACTTCCGCGTGACCTCCCGCATGTCGGCTTCGTCAATAATGTCGTAGCGTTTGAACACGGAAGCCGTACGGTGTCCGCTGACCTTCATGGCCTCGGACTCCTGTACTCCTGAGCGACGAAGGTTGCGTACGCCTGTCCGACGAAGGTCATGTACCAACCTGCCCACGTACTTGGGGTGTTTCAGGGTTTCAACTTCAATCATCTCACCCAACCCCGCCCGTACACAGACCTGCTGCCACGTCTTGCGGAAGTCACCTACGGGCTGACCGTCGCGAGTGAATACGTACTCATCAGGACGTTTCCCTACGATGCAAGCAGCAATCAGCGGCTTCACCTCATTCGTCATGAACACCAGCCGCCCGTCTCCGTTCTTCGAATCATTGAGGCGAATGGAACCAGTGGACATGTCAACCTGACCCACTCGAAGATACTCCAAAGCCTCACTTTTGCGCCAGCCGTAAGTCGTCAGCACACCAACGATGCCCCTGAGCCAGAGACCTTCTTTCAATGCTTCTTCGGCCAAGCGCGAATATTGTTCGTCGTTAAGAAATCCCTTTCGAACGTTGCCCGACTCAGACAGCATGGGAAAGGCAGGAGCGAAGACAATCTTACCTTCCTTTCTGGCCAAGTTGTACGCTGCCCGTATGACGGAAAGCTCCCGATTAATCGTGGCATTGGTGGGGAATTTGCCAGTCGTCGATTCCTGTATTTCGCCAGACTTCAGCGTGGAGCGCACGACGATTTCTTCCCTTTGACGCTTCGCGACGTAGGTGCGGAGCATGTCCGTGGTGAGTCGAGCGGCTTGCACTTTGCCAAAAGCTGACGCTAGATGCACCCGCCAGCGTTCTTCCGCTTTGGGAGCATAATCCACACGGTCAACTTTGAGGCTGGTAACATAGGAGGCAACAAGGTCAGCAACCATAACCTTCTTGGACTGCGGCATCAGGCCTGACTCGGCTTCCCTGATACGAGTTTTCAAGATATTTTCCGCAATCCGTTTGTCTGCCGTGCCTGTGGATTGGGTAAACGGCCTGCCGTCCACATACCACTTTATGGTAAGGGCTTTGGTCTTCTTGTTGGAACAATAGATGGAACCAGTACCACGTCTTGCTCTTGCCATTATTCCCCTCCCTAGTAACCTGACCCAGCACTGTCAATACTGTGGAAACGTGACTTTTGACTCCTCAATATACTTCTCGAGGTCACGGACATCCCAGCGCCATGCGGCTGTACCTCCGTTGTCGGGAGGCAGATATTGGATTTTACCAGCCTGCGTTAAATTGCGGAGTTTCCAGACCGAGATACCAAGATATATGGCAGCTTCCTTAGCCTTAATGCATCTTCGTTCCATCCATAGAAATACTGCTCCATTTAACTACTTGTGATTATTGGTTTGAAGAAATTCACGACCAGTAAGCTGACGAGAGCACACGCTGACTTGTCAGCGCCTAGCACATAGTGTTACCGCTTTCCTTTCAACACAGTACATGATAGAACAGACCGGCTGAACGCCGCCCGATATCACCTATAGACTTATAGTTTTTGCTACATCGAGGGGTAGTATCGCCTGAGCAATATTGGTGAATATTCCAGAACAGTGCCTACTCCGTGTTGGAGGCAATCATAAATATTGAGTCGTCTTTTCTTGAACACCGTCCATCCCCCGGGCAAATTCGCAAAAGGGGGGACTGAAGCGCCAAGCAGGGATTAGGCAGAACTCAAGCACCGCTTTAGCCAGTAGCAGTAGCATAAGCAGTAGCAGTATCAGTAGCAGTACAGTAAAGACCGACCGACCGGACGGACGGTCGGGCATCCCCGATTCCTCTGTCTCCCTTCCTTTTGGGCAGGAGAAACCCTCCCCCTGTCTGCCTGATTTTGGAAGCAACCCTAACGTCCCTGTTCAGGAAGAATCGATACCCCCTCTGCCTGTTTTCGAATCAGACCCTGCTGTGACGACATCCAGCCCGAGAGATGGCGAAATATCCGCCGCCGAACGAGCCGCTATCCACCTGCTCAACCTTCTGGATTCCCCGGCCAAGTTCCAGAATAAAGAAACAATCACCCGCTGGACTAACTTGTTAGCAGGCTTAATGGGAGAGACCAAGCTGGTGGACACCGAGTTAATTGAATATATAACCTGGGCAGTGAAGGATAACTACGACGACCAACAGAACCGCAGTTCAGCGGAATGGCTACCTGCTGCCTCTGACCCCTGCAAAACTTTAATAAAGCACAGCAGTGGGGGCAATCCTTACTTGCTCCAGAGATGGAAGGCCAAACAGGGAAAAGCTAAAGCTGCTGCCAAAACCAAAGCAGACACGGGCGAGATTCAAGAAACGGATGAAGAACGCCTCAGACGTGAGGCCTTTGCTAAGCAAAGAGAAGAAGACAAACGCATTAATTGGCAATAAAAGGAGGAGTACATATGATTCCCGCATTCAATTCCGACAACCATGAAACTTCTGGAGGCCAAGTGACCTATAAATCTGTCATCTTTAAAGACTTCGGGGGGCTCTCGCGCTGGGGCTCGGCGCTTGATGTCTCCGACGGAACCACTGAATGGGTGTACTTGGCAATGGTCCATGCCTACACCCGGAAGGCGGCAAGTTCCGGCGGTCCCACCATGCCAAAAGCCCTGGCCGCGTGGGACTCAGGACCCACAGACGCGAGAGACCTGCGCAAGTCCCTGGCTGAGATCTATACGCGCTACAAATCCGCGGCTCAGTTGCCCGACGAAACGGTTTCCTTGGAGGGCCGCCAGATTCCCAGCATGGTTGTCCGCGTCACTTCGTCAGAC
>JARLGI010000039.1 GCA_031296115.1 Acidobacteriota bacterium
AACTGAGGTTCATTGCTTGTGCCCGTGGTCCGGCGCAGGTGCTAGTCTGACGTACTAACCGATGCAGAACCGCGACATCCAGGCAACTTGGAAGTATCACGATGGCACGAAGCACTCCTCCTGGAGTATTCGTAACAATCCTCACTTCCTAGACTGGGCAAACAGGCCGTTGCCTTTCAAAATCTATCCACAGATCGATCCCCTACTGTTGCCGCGGGATGTGCCGCAAACAGGTGTGGCCGGGATCTCTGCAATCTCCGAGTCCGTGCCCTCGTCGGGCACCAATTCGGTCCCTGACCTCCTGGACTTGGCGCGTATCCTGTACTTCTCGGCGGGAATTACCAAACAGCGCAAGCATCCTGGGGGAGTAGTCTACTTTCGCGCCGCAGCCTGCACCGGAGCTCTCTACGAGATCGAGCTGTACGTCGTGACTGGCGACCTCGACGGGCTGGATGCCGGTGTGTATCACTTCAATCCGGCCGACGTGTCGCTTCGGCTGCTGCGAAAAGGCGACTTTCGCGGAAATTTGGCCCAGGCGACGGCGATAGAACCCGCGGTAGCACGAGCGCCCGCCACGATCATCTGCACAGGAACGTATTGGCGAAACGCCTGGAAATACCAGGCCCGCACCTATCGCCATTTCGGTTGGGACTGCGGTACCTTACTGGCAAATATGCTGGCCGTTTGTGCAGCTTCGGGACTGGCCGCCAAGATCGTACTCGGGTTCGTGGACGCCGAGGTGAACCGCCTACTTGATCTCGATATGTGGCGTGAGGTCTCCTTGTGCCTAGTGCCCATCGGGCGTACAGCGGAAAGTTCGCTGCCATCCCCGAGGGAGGCTCCAGTGCTCGGCCTCGAGACGATCCCGCTTTCGCAGCGTGAGGTCAAGTATCCCGCCATGTTCGAGATGCACAACGCGTCTTCGCTTGAGTCCGAGGATGAAGTAGCTCAGTGGCGCGGGAAGCAACCGACCTTCCCACCTTCCGGTCAGGCTGGCGTGGCAGTTCGGCTCCAGCCGCTGCCGCCTTCAGAACAACCAAAAGACACGATCGAGCAGGTGATCCTGCGTCGCGGCTCGACCCGAACATTCGACAAGGCCGCATCGATTACACTGGCACAACTGTCAACGATTCTCGACTGCTCCACCCGAGGTTTTTCGGCTGACTTTCTTGAGCCTCCCTGCGCACAGCTCAACGATCTTTACCTGATCGTGCATTCGGTGCAGGCGCTCAAGGCGGGCGCTTACTTCCTCCACCGTGGGCGGAACACCCTAGAGCTCTTGAAGGAAGGGGAACTCCGCGCTGAAGCCTACCACCTTGGACTGGACCAGGAGCTTCCGGCAGACGCCTGCGTGGACATCTTTTTTCTGGCCGATTTGAAAGCCATTTTGGAGGGATACGGGAACCGCGGCTACCGTGCCGTCCAGATGGAGGCGGGCTCCATCGGCGGCAGGATGTACCTGTCCGCGTATGCCCAGGGCTTAGGTGCGACCGGGCTAACCTTTTTTGATGATGACGTGATCAACTTCTTTTCGCCGCACGCGACAGGCAAGGCTGCCATCTTCCTCGTCGCCATAGGCAAACCGATCAATCGCAAATTGAGGTAGGGGCGGGAGCGGGGCAAGATCAGCAAAGGCAAATGGTTGGACGTCTAATGGTGACATCAGAGGGCGAGTTGAATTTTGAGCAGACTAACGTCTTCGATCTCCACGTTGGCCTGCGCTGGATAGGATGTAAACCGCATCGCCATTTGTAGATTGCAAGCGGGGAATCTTAAGGCGGGAAAGCGCTGCGATTTCGCCTTTGGCGGGACTTGCGACTCGCGACGAATTGCCAATGAAAGCCGTTTGGTTTGTAGGTCCATTCTTCGGACTATAATTGCGTGCACGAATGGCCCTAACTTCTGGCACGAAACTCGGGCCGTATGAGATCGTCGCATCGCTAGGCGCTGGTGGTATGGGAGAAGTGTATCGCGCCCGCGACACCAAGCTTGGGCGCGACGTCGCGCTGAAGCTCCTGCCGTCACTATTCACGGCGAACGCCGATCGCGTGGCCCGCTTCCAACGCGAAGCACGACTGCTGGCATCGCTCAATCATCCGCACATCGGGGCAATCTACGGTTTCGAAGACGCTGGCGACGTGCCGACCCTGGTGCTCGAGTTGGTCGAGGGCGGAACGTTGGAAGATCGCCTGCGCCGGGGCCGGTTGCCTCTTTCGGAGGCTTTGACCGTCGCGCAACAGATCGCCGACGCGCTCGACGCCGCCCACAGGGCCGGGATCATCCATCGCGATCTCAAACCCTCTAACATCAAAATCACACCCGACGGCGTGGTCAAGGTGCTCGACTTCGGTCTTGCAAAGGACCTCGGGGTCGAAAAGTTTGGTTCCGATATGTCGAGGTCTCCAACCATGACAGGTGGCGGGACCGTCGTAGGTGTGATTCTCGGTACCGCTGCGTACATGAGCCCAGAGCAGGCGCGAGGTCAGCCGGTCGACAAGCGCACCGACATCTGGGCGTTCGGCTGCGTGCTCTTCGAGATGTTAACGGGCTCTTCAGCTTTCCGACGCCAAACCGCCATGGACACCGCTGTCGCCGTCGTCGGCGCCCAACCAGAGTGGAAGTCGCTGCCAGCCGATACGCCGAGCAGCATCCGGCGCTTGCTGGCGCGTTGTCTCCAGAAAGATCCCAGGCGGCGGCTTCACGATATTGCGGACGCGCGGATCGAGCTCGAAGAGACGATGGCCGCACCTCCCGAATTGGCTCCAGTGCCGACGTCGCGACGATGGTCCCGCGTGGTATTCCCGGCGCTGTTGCTTGGAACTGCGGCAGCCCTAGTGTTCCTCTGGTTAGCTCGCGACAGGTTCCGAAGGTCGGCGGCGGAGCCATCGACAGCGGATGCTCGCATCATACGTCTTACGGATCTTCCCGGCCTCGCCGAGTCTCCCGCCATTTCGCCAGACGGCAAGTCGGTAGCATTTACCGCCGGTGTGGGCGGCAAACGACAGATCTTTGTACAGCTCATTGCTGGCGGCGCGCCGCTGCAAATCACGCATGATCCAGTCGATCACGCGTGCCCTCGCTGGTCGCCCGACTCGAGCTCGATCCTGTATTTTTCTCCGGCGGTAACAGGAGCCGTCCAGGGGAGCATTTGGGAGATCCCGGCGCTTGGCGGCGTGCCACGGCGGGTCGTCAACAGCGTGGGAGGCGCCGACATCAGCCCGACGGATGGGCGGCTCGCGCTCTTCCGGCTGGCGAAGGATGGTATCGAGCTAGTGACCGCGCCCACCGACGGTTCTAGATTCGACGTGGTGGCCAAGTTTGCACCCGCCACCTACTACTTGTATCCCCGCTGGTCGCCGGACGGCAGATGGATTGCCTTTCAGCGCGGAGATAGCATCAGGTTCGACATCTTCGTGGCCCCCGCAACTGGAGGGGAACCGCGCCAGTTAACGCGTGACAACGATATGATGAGCGGCTTTGCCTGGTTGCCCGACAGCACAGGCATCGTCTACAGCTCAAGCCGCGGCGGCACGATGCCTTATTTGCCGACGTTAAGCCTATGGAAGGTCGCCTTGCGTGATGGAAGCGTCCGGCAGGTCACATCGGGCGAGATGTCGTACATGAGTCCGGACATCTCCAAAAGTGGCGCAATCTTGGTCAGCCGCATGAGGCTGCAGACCGACATCTGGAAGTTCCCGGTCGACGGTCGGCCCAGCGAGAACGTACGCCACGGCATTCGTGTGACGCGACAGACCGGGGAGGTTCTCACCCCCACGGCCAGCCCCGACGACGAAGAGGTCGCGTTTCTGTCCGATAGCGGCGGTCACGCAAACCTGTGGGTCGTGAACACCAAGAGTGGCGGGCTGCGCCAGATCACGTATGAGCACGACCCGGCTGTGGCCGTTGGCGTCCCAATGTGGTCGCCCGACGGTCACACCATCGCTTTTGTCTCCTCGCGCGGCAACCAGGGGTTGACCTTTGGCGTCTGGCTAGTGGATTCGGATGGAAGCAACCTGCACAACTTGGTGAACCCCGGTCTCGGCCCCGCCTGGTCGCCGGATGGCCGCTGGCTGTATTACTCAACGCGGGGCGGCGCGGCCGCCACTGTGCTGAAAAAAGTGCGTGTTGACGGCGGGCCGGCCGTCACAGTAACGACCGAGCCACTGCGCAACGTAATCGGATTGCATGGCACGACTTTGTACTATACCTTTGAGCGGCCGCTGGTCGACGGCGCGCCGGAATTCGACATCCGGGTCGCCACTCCTGAGGACGCGCCGTTTCGCGTGCTCGCGCGCATTCCAGCCTCGAGGGTGCCGATCTGGCAAATCGTTAATCCCGCACTCTCGCCCGACGGGAAATGGATGGCGCAAGCACTGACCGACGGGTTTACCACCAACATCTGGGCGCTCTCGACAACGACCGGCGAATGGCGTCAGATTACCGATTTCGGCGAACGCGCGACGTTCATCGCCCGCCGCGTGTCCTGGTCTTCCAACGGGCGCTCTATCCTGGCCGCGCTCGCCGAGAGCGATTCCGACATCATTATGTTAGAGGGACTAATCAATGTCGGGCGGGAGTGAGCCTCCGGATCGGTCCCGGGAGACGCCCAAGCATCCAGGATTTCGTCACCAGCCTAGCCGACTTCCCAGGACTAATTTGTCTGCGAAGGGTTGGCGGTCGGGTACAATTGTTCGGTGCCTTTTTCCTTAAAAGGAGGAAAACCGAATGCGAATGTTGGTACGCAGTCGTTCATTGTTGTTCGCTTTGTTCATGATGGTCATGTCGGTGACGTCGTTCGCGCAGGTCGCCGTTACCATCTCGTTCGGTCCTCCCGCTCTACCGGTTTATGAGCAGCCGCTTTGCCCAGGCGAAGGTTACCTCTGGACCCCGGGCTACTGGGCCTATGACTATAACTATGGCGACTACTACTGGGTTCCGGGCACGTGGGTATTGGTTCCCGAAGTCGGCTATCTCTGGACTCCGCCTTACTGGGGTTGGGGTGGTAACGGATTCCTTTTCCATGAAGGCTATTGGGGTCCCCAGGTTGGCTTCTATGGCGGCATCGCTTACGGTTACGGATATTTCGGCCATGGCTACGAAGGCGGACTCTGGAACCACGGCCACTTCTATTACAACCGTTCGGTGAACAACATCAATGTCACCAACATTCACAATGTTTACAACACGACGGTGGTGAATAACACGACGATTAACCGTGTCAGCTACAACGGCGGCCAGGGTGGAATCACCGCACAACCAACGGCGGCGGAAGAGGCCGCAGCCGGCGAGAGGCACCTGCCACCGGTGGCGGCACAAACGCAGCATGCGCAAGTGGCGGCTTCAAACCCGCAGCTAAGGGCCACTGCAAATCACGGCAAACCACCGATCGCCGCTACCGCAAATCCAGCAGCATTCAGCGGCTCCGGAGTCGTACCGGCCAAAGCAGCTGGAGCGCCCTATCATCCTCCCGTGAATCGCGCCGCAACTCAGCCGGCTGCGGGTAATCACCCCGTAGCTCAGCCACCTTCCTCCAATCATCCGCCAACCGGCTCGACTGAAAGGGCAGCAGTTCCGCACACAGGGAATGCGCCTGCTGCGCGTCCAGAAAACAACGTTCCTCGCCCGCCAACTCCAACCCACGCGAAGGATCTTCCGCCCCATCCGCAGCCCACGCCTCCAAACACTGGAAATGCAGAAATGGATAAGAAGGGTCAGCAACAGCAGCAGAAGCTCTATGCGCAGCAGCAGGAGGAGCATCAGAAGCTCGTGCAGCAGCAGGAGCAGGACCATCAGCGGGCAGCGCAACAGCAGGCCAATGCTGCTCGTATACAACAAATGGAGCAGCAGCACCAGCAACAGACGCAACAAATGGAGCAGAGACACGCTCAGCAGCAACAGCAGCTAAATGTCCGGCAGGCACCGCCGTCGAGCCACAACGAGGGTCGGCCTCCGGCTGAAAAGCATTAACCCGCATGACTGCCTTGTTTTAAGTGAAACGATAGGTAACGAGACGCCCATCACGACCGCTATTCGTTGGCAGCTCGCTTCGCTTTCGGGATCACAACCTGTATGCCGACTTATCGGGACTAATCCGGAAACACTTCCTCGAAGCTCGTCTCTGGAGTGCGCGCAAGGGTTGAGGCGCTTGGAATTACTTCCGGCATTCCCAACGATCCGCCCGAGCCGTCTAGGTATCAGTTCTCGGGAATGAGTTTTTGGTCTCGAGCTGAGAGACACATGCTAAGAGAGAGCAGGAGGTATCTTGCTCTCTCAACCGCGGCACCTTTCTATCACTTCTCGGCCCTCGGACACTGGCGATAAGCCAACATCACTATTGCAACCTCATGAACCGGGCTCCAGATCGGCCGAAGCGCAGTTGTTGCTGAAGCAGTTTGCGGGCATCGTCACTCAGAACCCTCGGGCTGATCACGCCTTGTGAACTGCTCTCGCTGGTCGCAACACTGTGTGTCGGGCTCGCCAGATAGGTGTGAATTTCGCCGGTGCTGTTCAAACCCAAGCCAGTGATCTCCCCGCGGGAATTGATGGAGCAACCAGTTAGTAGATACAGGGGAGAATCACCCGCAATCAGGGTGTTGAGGTCGGTCATCACGCCTTTCTCCCACAGAAACGCCCGCGGGTTGAAGTTCGCGTCCAGGGACGCGCCAACTACCGAGCCGGCATCGTTAATGCTGATGCTGAGGCTCGCTGCGTCCCCGGAGAGTGTACCCAAATCCTGCATCCCAGTTCTCTTGGTCCAGAGAAAAGCGTGAAAGGTTGTGTCGCCCGGCAGGTCCGAGTTACCCACCACTTGGCCTTGGTTATTAATGTCCAAGGCGATGTTTCCGCCCGCCTGTCCCGTTTTGCCGCCTAGATTGCCGAGATCAGTCGCTTTGCCTTCTTCCCAGAGCAAGGCGTGAACCGACACCAGGTTGTAGAGGTAAATCGTGTTAAAAGTTGCACAAGTGCCCGACCCGCCGACAGCCTCTCCCTTGTCGTTGATCTCCTGGGCGACGCCATCTGGATCGCCGCCAAACGTAGGCAGTTTGTGAATCATTCCTTTTTCCCAGGCGACGGGCTCAAACTGGAGAACTTGGGGAGTTGGGCAGCCTGGGTCCGGTGTCGAGTTCTCCGCAAATCCGGCCACTTCTCCCCGATTGCTAATCGCCATAGCCACGCCGTTGTTGCCACCGAGTGTCGGGAGCTGAATCATTCCCCCGTCCTGCCACAGGAAAGGTAAACAGGTGAGGTGGGTACCGAATCCGCAAAAATCTTCGCCGTTGGGATCCGGAGTAGAGGTTTCAGCTTCACCGGCGGACTGGAATCTGTCGTTGTCGCCAAACGCGATGCTGTTCGGTCCCCCGAGTCCGGGGGCGCCGATGTCGAGCTTCAGTTTCCCCAGCCAAAGGACTGCGTGCTGATTGCCGTCCGGGAGGCTCGAGGAGCCACTCACTAGACCATACCTGTTAATAAAGAATGGCTGGCTAACCGTTCCGCCCTCCAACGTGCCGAGGTCGGTCACGATATAGCGAGTAGGCTCTGGCTTCTGCCCCTGCGTCGCTGACTGTTCCTGCGCGGCCAGCCTGATCGGCATCGCCACCGCAGCTAGTAAGCTCACTGCCCAAATGGAATTCAGTAATGTGGATTTCATGTTTTTCTCCTTTTTGACTGTTTCTCAAGGGCTTTCGCGGCCACCCTCGATCGCTCTCATATAAGTAGGCGCAAACGGCGGGACAGAACTATCATTCAGGCATTGCTTTTCGTGAAGAGACCGCATGAGTGGGCGAGGTCCTGAGGCCGTTGCAATGCGAAAATCCACACCACCGCACGACGAGGCCGGAACGCCATCTGGTGGCGAGGTGACCGAGTTTCTCCGGGCCTGGAGTGATGGAGATCGCGCTGCTCTCGACCGCCTGACTCCAATCGTTTATGACGAACTCCACCGCCTCGCGCGACGCTACATGAGAGGCGAGCGGCCGGGACATAGCCTCCAAACGAGTGCCTTGGTCAATGAGGCCTACATGCGCCTGGTGGATTACAAGGGCGTGCAGTGGCAGAATCGCGCCCATTTCTTTGCGGTTTCGGCTCAGTTGATGAGGCGCATTCTGGTTGACCATGCGCGGCGCCATAACCTGAAACGTGGGGGCGGTGTGCAACATGTATCTTTGGACCAGACCGCGATAGTAGGCGGCGAACGGGCCGCCGATCTGGTGGCGCTCGATGACGCCATGAACCTGCTTGGAACGCTCGATCCGCGCAAAGTGCAGGTTGTCGAAATGCGTTTTTTTGGCGGACTCAGCGTGGAAGAAACGGCTGAGGTACTCAAAGTATCGGCGGTAACCGCGATGCGCGATTGGAACACGGCCAAGGCCTGGCTCTACCGGCAGCTTATGCCCAGGACAGGGGATGGATAGCGAGCGGTGGAAACAAGTCGATAGCCTGTTGCAGTCCGTGCTGGAACGTCCGCCCGAGGAGCGCGAGGCGTTTCTACGTCACGCATGCTCCGGCGACCAAGCGCTGGAGCGCGAAGTACGGTCTCTGCTTACCGCGCAACAAGAGGCTGGAGGATTTCTTGATCGTCCGGCTATCGAAGTGGCCGCGCGAGCGCTCGCCCAGAACGAGAACGAAGCTACGCACCAGAACGCCGGCTCGTACATCAGCCAGACGGTGTCGCATTATCGTGTACTTGAAAAGCTGGGCGGCGGCGGGATGGGGGTGGTGTACAAGGCGGAGGACACCGACCTTGGTCGCTTCGTCGCCCTGAAATTCCTCCCCGAGGACTTAGCCAAGGACCCGCAATCACTGGAGCGTTTCCGCCGCGAGGCCCGGGCGGCATCGGCGCTTAACCACCCGAACATCTGCACCATCTACGAAATCGACGATCAGCACGGCGAAGTGTTCATCGCCATGGAGTTTCTCGACGGAGTGACGCTGAAACATCACATTGCCGGACGTCCCATGGAAACCGAGTTGGTTCTGTCGCTGGGTGTCGACCTCGCCGACGCGCTGGATGCCGCGCATACTGCTGGCATCGTGCACCGCGACATCAAGCCTGCGAACATTTTTGTGACCAAACGCGGACATGCAAAGGTTCTCGACTTCGGGCTGGCCAAGGTCTTACGCAAGCCCGAAGGCCTTGACATGAACGCCCCGGCCTTGGAGACGTCTCTTACCAGCCCCGGCGCTGCCGCGGGCACGATTGCATACATGTCGCCGGAACAGGTTCGCGCCAAGGAACTGGACGCCCGAACCGACCTGTTTTCTTTTGGAGTAGTGCTCTACGAGATGGCAACGGGCGTGTTGCCATTCCGAGGTGAAAGCTCGGGAATGATTTTCGAGGCCATTCTGAACCGGGCCCCCGTTTCTCCCGCGCAGCTGAATCCCGACGTGGCCCCGGAGTTAGAACGGATCATCAACAAGTGTCTGGAAAAAGACCGCAATCTGCGCTACCAGCACGCCTCGGAAATCCGAACTGACCTGCAACGAATGAAGCGGGACACGGATTCGGCACGAACGACAACAAGTGCTAAGCGCGGAGCCGCAAGCGGCGCCGGAAAACACTGGAAGACCATTGTTCTTGCTGCCGTGGCCGTGCTGGCGCCGTCAGTCGGTGGTTATCTCTATTTCCACCATCCGCCGAAACTGACCGATCAAGACACGATTGTCCTCGCCGATTTCAGCAACACGACAGGAGACGCCGTGTTTGACGGCACCCTGCGCCAAGGGCTCGCCATCCAACTCGAGCAATCGCCCTTTCTGAAGATCATGGACGACGACCAGGTACGACAAGACCTGCGGTTGATGAGCGTTGCTCCCGCGAGCCATATCACAAACCAGATCGCACATGACATCTGCGTGCGGGACGGAGCCGCGGCCACGATCGACGGCTCCATCGAGAGCCTGGGTAAGAACTACGTCGTCACGCTACAGGCAACGACTTGCGGGGGCGGCGCGACGCTGGCTCGGGAACAGATTCAAGCGGGCGACAAAGAGCACGTGTTGAACGCATTGGGAACTGCCGCCACGGCCATGCGGGCCAAGCTGGGAGAGTCGCTCAGCTCGATCCAGAAGTTGAATCGTCCGCTCGAACAGGCCACCACTCCATCGCTGGAAGCCCTGCAGAACTACACCGCGGGTTATTCCGAGATGGGCCAGGGCCAATTTCTGACCGCTGTCCCGTTGTTTGAGCGCGCCATTGCACTCGACCCAAATTTCGCGATGGCTTACTTCATGCTCGGCGTCGCGTTCAACAATGCCGGGGACATGGAGCGCAGCCGGGAATACACACAAAAGGCTTTCGGTTTGATCGACCGAGTTTCCGAGTTTGAGCGGGACCTCATTACGGCTACCTACTACTCGTATGATGGCCAGTCTGACAAAGCGATTGACGCATTTCGGCTGGGTATCCAGAACTATCCCCGCTTTTGGGGATTCCATAACGACTTGAGTGTCGAGTACATAGACCTGGGGCAATTCGAAGAGGGGCTCAAGGAGGGCCAGGAAGCGACTGGGCTACAGGCGAACGTTGAACCTCCGTACCGGCGCCAACTGGACGCCTACCTGTGCCTGGATCGGCTCGCCGAGGCGAAGCAATTAGCGGAGAAACTGCGGGCGCAGGGGCTCGGCGGAGCCAGGATCCACCAGCGCTTCCTCGAAATCGCTTACGTCGAGGGCGATGATGCGGCCGCTGCGCGGGAGATTCAATGGTTCGCAGGCAAGCCGGTGGAGTACCTCAGCTTTGGCCTGCAGGCGGCCAATCAGAATGCTCTTGGGCAGCGTCGCGAGTCGAGCAAACTGTACCGGCGGGCCGCGGAGACAGCGCTGCGCCATGGGCTCCGGAACGCCGCCGCCGAATTTGAAGACGCTGATGCGCGTGCCGACGCGCTGTCGGGTAATTGCCAGGCCGTGCGGCGACTGGGGCGTCCTGCGCTGGCACTGGCCATGTGCGGCGATGCGGCCCAAGCGGAGACGCTCGCCGGGGAGAGTTCGAAGCTGTTTCCAAACGGAACCCTCTGGAATGGGGTGCAGCTACCCGCGATTCGCGCTGCGATCGCGCTCAAGCGCGATCAGCCCGCCAAAGCCGTGGAACTGCTGGCATCCGCCTCGCCGTACGAGCGTGCTTACCCCGAGGCGGTGTACCTGCGGGGCCTAGCTTACCTGGGTCTGCGTGAAGGCGCTGAGGCAGCGGCTGAGTTCGAAAAGATCCTCGATCACAAGGGCGCCAATTGGGGCAGTGCTTGGCAACACCCCTATTGGGGACAGTTCTACTCGCTTTCCTACCTGGGGCTGGCGCGCGGCTCCGTGCTCGCTGGCGACCCAGCGAAAGCCAGAAAAGCCTATCAGGATTTCCTCACCCTCTGGAAAGACGCCGACCCCGACATCACCATCCTGAAAGAAGCCAAGGCAGAATACGCGAAGTTGAAGTAAGGGGGTTACGCCGCAAGAAGGCCCCCTTCTGCGAGATCTGATTGGATCAGTACTGGTAAACGCCCTTCGCGACCGTATTCGTTGCCGGCTCGCTTTGCTTCGAGATCACAACCTGTATGCCGACTTCCCGGGAGTAATCTCCCACAAGAGGGTTTCTGGCCAATGTGACAAACGAATGCTGCTCGGAGCATTATGTCCCGGTCAGTTAGGTTACGACATGGCCTGTTCCAGCCAACCATCTGCGAACGGCTAATTAATGGAATGGTCCGCGCTTTTCTTACGGGTACCACGCCAATGAGTTGGGAACAATTTCTTGGCGGTATTCTGTTCAAGGGCGGCCACCTCGGCATCCACTTCGCGCACCGTGCTTACGAAGAGTTCTCCCAGGGGAGATAAGCTGCGTCGCGCGAGTCGTACACCGCCTCGGCTTGGCGCGACTGTCGGGCGGCGGTTGACTCAACTGGGACAGGAGTCCGACCCGCGACGGGCTAAAACAGGTAGATCAAGTTAATCGCGGCGGTGAACTGGTCCGGCACAAAGATCAGAGGGTCGCTGGTCAGAAACACATCTCTATTGGAATGATCGAGGCGGATGTCGCCGCGCACCACGAACTTTCCGTCCAGTTTCTTCAGCCATGAGGCGACGTCGGACAATTTTGCGGCCATGTCATATTCCGGAGTGAAGGTGTAGCCCTGAAGGGTTTGGTCCACGCCGGTGCGGGTGCCGCCGCTGTCATTGAATATCTCTCCCCGAAAGGCCAGGGAGAACTTTGTCGTGAAGCCATACTTCACGTACGTGGCCAGGCCTCTCCAGATGGCGTCATGGCCGAGGCTGACGCCGTTCTGCTCGTGCCCGTACACCGCGTCGAAGCCAAGATTCAGCCGCGGAGTCGTCCTCCAGCTTCCCACGATTTCGCCCACGCTCCGCTGGTCGCGATCGTCTCGCGGGCGCTCCGGCCCGTGAATGAAATTGAAGTAGAGGGTTGTGGCCTTGGTTGGAGTCACCGTGATCTGGCTTCCCCAGGAATAGCCGTGGTTGTAGCGCTGGAACTCATCCCATCCATTCACCACTACGACAATGCCGGTGACCTTGCTATTGAAGGCGTAGGTGGCCTTCACTCCGGTGTAAGTGAACGGCACGCCGAAGCCGAAGATGAATCCGCGGCTGAACTCGTCGTTGTAGCCGTCGTAGCCGCCGATGATCTCCGATCCCAGATGACTGGCCATTTTCCCGACGTCAAGGCGCAAGCCCTTTCCCAGCGGCACGTCGTAGCTCACGTATAGCTCAGGGATGTCAAAGTGGTGTGCGACTCCCGTCTGCATGCTGCGGAACAGTCCATAGGCGGCAGTGACTTCGGGAACACCCGAGCCGGCAATCATGTTGACGCGAAAACCGAACTGATTGGGCTTCTCAACCGTGCGCTGGATGACCAACTGTGCCATGTCCAACTGGGGCTGGTTGTCGTTGAAGTCGAAAACGCGGAACTGATTTAGGCGGTCATACGGCTGGTTCGCGTTGTAGCCATACGAAAGCGACGCAAAACCGTTGGCAGTGATCGTCTGCCACCAGGCCTTCGTTTCGCCGCTGCCATTGGAACTCGTCGATGCTGAAGCTGCGGCAGGGGAGTTGTCTTGCGCAAGAACAGGCAGGGGTGAAGCGAGTATCACCCCTGCCAATACACTTCTTCCCAGAAGCCGGTGCAAGACACTCCACCGTCCCGGCATAGCTACTTTCTGGGGCCGACCAACTCGTGCTCTTCCTCGACGTGTTCGATGGTTACACGTTGACGGTCGCCGTTAAACAGCTCCTCCACCTCAAGGGTCTCGTAAGCGTGCTCCCCGTGCAGCGACTCATCGAGACCGATCTCCTCGCTCATTTCGGTCACTTTGACTGGCGTGAAGAGGTTAATGATGTGCAGCATGGCGTAGGTGAAGCCGAACGCCCACACCGACGAGAAGAGCACCGCGACCAGTTGTTTCACGAAGAAGCTGGGATTGCCATTGAGCAACCCATTGGTCCCGGCGGGATTGAAGGCACTATTGGCGAACAGTCCAAGCATCACGATGCCCAGGAAGCCACCGACTCCGTGGACGCCCCACACATCCAGCGCGTCGTCCCAGTGCAGTTTGTTCTTCATCTCGACCGCAAAGTAACAAACCACTCCGGAGACCACACCGATGATGACGGCGGTTGTCGGCGAAACGTACCCTGCTGCGGGGGTTATGGTCGCGAGTCCAGCAACCGCGCCGGTCAACAGGCCGAGGAACTTGGGCTTTCGCTCCCTGATCCACGCCACGATCAGCCAGGCCACGGCCGCGAACGAGGCGGCAATATCGGTGTTCAGGAACGCCGTCCCCGTCACCGAATCCACGCGCATCTCGCTGCCGGCGTTAAAACCATACCAACCGAACCACAACAGCCCGGTTCCCAGGGCCACCAGGGGAATGCTGTGCGGGCCGCGGTCCAGCACCCGGCGTCGGCCGACATAAAGAATGGATGCCAGCGCAGCCATCCCGGCGATGTTATGGACCACAATGCCGCCGGCGAAGTCCTCTACGCCCCAGCGTTGCAGGATGCCACCGCCCCACACCATATGCACAAAGGGGAAATAAACGAAGGTAAGCCACGCCGTCAGGAACAGGCAGTAGGCCTTGAAGGTCACCCGGTTGGTGAACGCGCCCGAGATGAGCGCCGGGGTGATAATGGCAAACATCATCTGATAAGCGATGAAGACCATTGCCGGAACGGTGTCGTTCGGCCCAGACGGCGTGGAGAGACTTATGCCGCGTAGACAGACATTATGCAGATTGCCGATGATCCCGTGCCAGTCGCCACTGAAGCACAGTGAATAGCCGTACAGGTACCAGATGACGGTCGTCCAGCCCATCGAGACAAAACTCTGAATCATGATGGCGAGAACGTTCTTGCGTCCGACCAGGCCGCCGTAAAAGAATGCCAGGCCGGGTGTCATGAGCATGACCAGGCTGGTGCAAAGGATCATAAAACCGGTGTTACCGGTGTCGAGATGAAGCATGAAAACCTCCAGGAAAAGGTATGCGACAAAGATCTGGCGCGCCGCTCCGGAAGAAGCAACGCTCAATGGACGCCCTGACAGAACTGCTGGATATTGATAGGAAGCGGTGATGCTGGTCTATCTGGTCTATCTCGTCTATCAGGTTTGTGGCAGATAAATCCAGCTTCCCGTTCGAGACGAGAGGGAATCGAGACGAATTTACGTGACAAGGCAATGGGTCCGTAATTTGCCTCGCGGCCGCGTCCAGCAGGAGACGCCAAGCTACCGACACTAGGCTGCCCTTTTTCTGGGGTCGAGGTCTGTGCCACAGGTCACGTCCGCCAGTGACAAGTGTCATCCGGGACGAGTGATCGGCAAGCCGGAAGTTGGCCGTGCCGCCAATCTCAGTTGTTGGAAAATCGGCTTCTCGTGAACTGACCTAATTGAGACGAGTTCGACCTAGAAGGGCATCTTGCCGCGGCCCTCCTTGACCGCAGACCGATGATGGTCACGGTTCAAGGGACGAGTGGCGCGTGATTCCAGGACGAATAAGGACGTGTCGGCGCGTTCACGTCAGCCTCGCCGCGCTGCCTCGATGGCGGCGATGTCGATCTTCTTCATCGTCATCATCGCCTCGAAGGCACGCTTTGCCTCACCACCACCAGCCGCAAGCGCATCGGTTAGCGCGCGCGGGGTGATCTGCCAGGAGAGGCCCCAGCGGTCCTTGCACCAACCGCACTGGCTTTCCGTGCCGCCATT
>JARLGI010000040.1 GCA_031296115.1 Acidobacteriota bacterium
CACCGCGAGGTCAGCCGGAGCACAGGGGCGAGGGTAGTTGAGGTAGGGATTTAGGGATTAAGGTGCTGGGCATAGAAGTCAGGCATGGCCTGGGCGTGCTCGCCGGCGCTGTCGCCGTAGCCCATGTGCTTGCGCACCATGCTACCGGTAGAGTCGTCATGCAACGCTTGTCCCTGTGCTTACGTCTGCTGTCCGTGGTGCTCGTCTTTCCGGTCATCCTGATCTATATCGCTCTGCTCACCGTGGTTTGCCTGCTCAACTCTTCAAGCGCCAGATCACGGACCCCGCTACGGCTTTGGGTGTCGGTGATGGATTGGGTGAAAGGAATTCCCGTGGGCTACAGCTACTGGGAGCAGTTTGAGGCTCCGAGCATGGTGGATGAGATTGCCGTCCACCATGACGATTAGCCGGTCAGCCTTCCGATTTCTGCGATTGCTTTCCGTGCAATCGGTAGAGGATAATCGGATGTCAGGCTGTTGCCGTGCCGCGGTGCGCCTTACCCCAACGTTGTGAACCTTCCCAACTACATCTCGCTGACCCGCATTTTCAGCATTCCTCTGCTGATCTGGATTCTATCCAGCAATCGGTTCAGTTCGGCCAGCGGGGAGAGAGAACTGCTGGCTGCGGCGCTTTTCATCGCAGCTTCCATCACCGATGCAATTGACGGATACCTGGCGCGCAAGCGCGCACAGGTGACCACTATGGGCATGCTGCTCGATCCGCTGGCCGACAAGCTGCTGATCGCCGCTGCCTTCATCACCCTGGTGCAGTTCAATCCGCGAGTGGTGCCGGCCTGGATGGCGGTGATTATCATCGGCCGCGAGTTCCTGGTCAGCGGACTGCGCTCCATTGCCGCTTCCGAAGGCTTCACCATCCAGGCCAGCGAGCTGGGGAAGACGAAGATGTTCGTGCAGATATTCTCGGTGGTGGCGGCCATCATCGATCACCACTGGACGCACTTGCCGTGGTACTTCCTCAACTTGCCGGTACACCCCATTGCGCTGGCGTCGATTTGGGTGATGGTTGGGCTCTCGTTGCTGTCCGCCATCGACTACTTTGTAGGGTTCTGGAACAAGATCGACCGTCACGCCGTGAAGCGCCGCCGGCGGCGCTCCTTTGTGCTGAGCCGGCGAAGGAAACGCAACGATGTCCCCGCAACCTGAAGGACCGGCTGCCCTGACTGCTTGCGACGAAGCCGAATTCTCACCCGCGGAGCGCGCTCTGTTGCTGAAACTCGCGCACGACTCAATCGCGGCGGCCCTGGCGGGCGAAAGCCTTGACCTCACTGCCCCTACACCACATCTGGATGAAGCTCGCGGCGCCTTTACCACCCTGCACTTGTTGGGGAAGCTACGCGGCTGCATCGGCTATGTCGTCCCCAGTCATTCGCTTTACCGGACGATTGCCGAGACGGCCAGGGCTGCTGCGTTCGAAGACCCGCGCTTCGACCCCGTGACATTGTCGGAAGCACCTTACCTGAAGATTGAGATCAGTGTGCTTTCTCCATTGCTGCCGATTCGTGCTGAGGAAGTGATTGTCGGCAAACATGGGCTGGTGGTCACCCAAGGTAGCCGCCGTGGACTACTCTTGCCACAGGTTCCGCTGGAGTGGGAATGGGACCGCGAGACTTTTCTGGCTCAGACCTGCCTGAAGGCCGGACTGGCTCCCGATGCCTGGCGTAACGGAGCAGAACTACAGGCATTTACCGCGGAAGTCTTTGGCGAGAGATAACAGACGGTTGATTACGCAACTTCCTTGCCAGTATCCAGATCGGCGCTCCCGCTTACGCTTTTGCCGTTCGCCGCATCCAGCCCGCTGAAGTGGATCGTTCCACGCGCAATGGACTCGAGTTTGAGCTCATCATTTACTACCCGCCGGAACCAGCACAGTCCCTTGGGATCATAGACCGCCAGCGCGTTCGCACTGCCCAGAACGACCACTGTCTGCTGCGGCAGCGCCTCGGCAAACAGCACCGGGGACACCGGCAACATTTGAAAGCTGCCGGGAGAGTCAACCTGCACGGAGTAAGCATCGCCGGCAGCGATCACGAAGGCGGTGAGCGGGTTCGGCGAACTGATCACCATGCTCGGAGCGTTCGGATCCACGCTTCCCGAGGAGAAACTGCCGATCCATGGCTGGGAACCCTCTGGACGGAACCGAAGCAGCAGATTGGGGCGGTCATCGTGGCCTGGGTGGGCGGCGCGGTACTGGAAGACCTCGGAACCAGCCAGGATGGAGGTCTCGGCTAACGACTCGACCTCGTAACGGTGCGGTAGTTCTAAGTGAATCAGCATCAGTCTGCCCCCGCGATGGAAGTATACCCCCAGTAGTGGCATGGCTGATTCGTGACCCAGGATGGACACAGCCACGACCGCGCAAAAATCTAGGTTGCAACTATTCTTGTGCATCTGTACCATCGGGCAGGCTACATGCGCGCATCTTCAAGCACTTACGCTAATCGCATCCACCGCTTCCGGCTTCCCCGGCTCTGTGTTGCCGTAGTGGGAGCGGACGCCTCCTCGATGATCGAGCGTGCCGAGTCTCTGGTACGCGATAACCCCTTTATGGAGTTCAGGTTAGACTATCTCTCCCAACCGATGACGGGGTTGCCTAAGCTGCGAAGCTTCCTGGAAATGCATCCCGAAGCAACGATCATAGCCACCTGCCGACGGGCGGTTAACGGAGGTAAGCTCAAAGGGACGGTAGCGGCTGAAGTGGCCGTTCTCCTGAAAGCGGCAGACCTGGGCTTTCAGCTGGTAGACCTCGAATTCCAAAGTGTGCAAGCGCTCAAAGCCACTGATTTACAAGAACTTAGCAATCGTGTTGGCCTGATTATCTCGCACCACAATTTCCGTGCTACCAAGAAACTGGAAGAACAATTCGAGGAGATGAGCCGGTATCCGGCCGATTTCTACAAAGTCGTCTCGACGGCGACCAATCTCTACGACAACGTCGTGATGATGAAGTTCCTGGAAGCACACTCCGGCAAGCACGAAATGGTCGGTCTGTGCATGGGAGAGCAGGGGATTATCAGCCGGGTCCTGGGCGTCCGCGCGGGGAGCATATTTACCTTTGGAGCCGCTACTCGTGGTGAGGAGACCGGACCTGGACAGGTGACGGCGAGCGAACTGCGGGACGTCTATCGCATTGATAGCGTGGATGCTGCTACGCAAGTCTACGGAGTGGCCGGCGACCCGGTCGAGCATTCGCTCTCCCCGGTCATGATGAATGCAGCCTTTCGCCGGGAAACCGTCAACGCGGTGTATCTGGCGTTACATGCCAAGAGTCTGAAGGATCTGTTGGCTTGCGTTCGTGACATTCCCATTCGCGGCCTAAGCATCACCATGCCATACAAGCAGGCGATCGTCGCCGAGCTGGAGAACTCCGATCCGCTAACCCGGCAGATTGGCGCATGCAATACCATCGTGCGCAGCCTCGAGGGCAAGCTTTACGGCTTCAATACGGATGTGGCTGGAGTGGTCGTTCCGTTGGAGCAGCGGCTCCACCTAGCTGGCGCCCGCGTTCTCATCGTGGGGGCGGGGGGGGTGGCCCGGGCCGCAGCTTTCGGCCTGAAAGCCAAAGGGGCTGAAGTCTTCATTACCAATCGTACGGCTGAAAAAGGACAGACCTTGGCGCGCCAGGCGAAGGTGAAGTATCTTAAGCGCCCGGACGTGGCGAAGCATTCCTTCGATGTCATCATTAACGCCACACCGGTTGGGATGGGCAACGGCAAGGCCTCGCCCTTGGAAGAAAAGGAGCTGAACACCAAGTACCTGTTTGACTTGGTGTACGTGCCGGCGGAAACCAAGCTGACCAAGATGGCCAGCGCCAAGGGCATCCAAGTCATTCCAGGCCTTGAGATGTTCGTGCAGCAAGGTGCGCGGCAGTTCGAAATCTGGAGCGGCAAGCCGGCGCCTGTGGCAGAAATGGCCTACGTAGTAACCAAGGCACTCGAGCGGCGGACTGCGGAAGAGTCTGCCGCGGAACCGGCCACCGCAACCAGGAAAACGATCCGGCCGACGGCCAGGAGAGCTACTCGGCCAGCGGCCAAGAAACCTACCCGCAAGACGGTCAAGGCTGCCCGCAGGTAGGCTGCTGATTTCGCCCTGCAACCAGACTCGTCGGGCGTCCCTACCCCCACATATAAGACCCGATCCTCCACCCTTAGGTGCTCGAAATGTGAACTTGAAATGCCTGGAGAAGGAACCCGCCACACCACACGACATTTCTACAACGATTACAAACGTGCAAGATGGCGGTAGAGACTCGGCAGGCGTCAAGTTAGCAGTTGCGACTAACAGGTAAATGACTTAATATAGAGGAGTTGGAGATGGTCCCTCGTCCATCTCCGATCTCAAGACCCGTTTTCAAATCAGTTCCACGTTCGATAGTCAGCATTCCCTCATGCACAGCACTAACTCCACTGTGTGCGAGCACTCCCAGGAGAGACTGAGATGGCGTGGTACGCGTACTGCATCACCGAGCAGCAGGGCCTTCTAAGCGGCACCAAGGCCCGTCGTCCTTTTGCGATCGAGAACCTCCGAGGCGTGAACGGCGCTTCGGTGCTTGCTTGTCCCAGCGGAGAATTTGCAGTCATCGTCAGCGAATATTCCGCATCCCAAACTCTGACGCAGCAATCCATTGTTGATCATTCCCGTGTGGTCAGCGACTGTTTCCGCACCATGACAGTCCTGCCGTTTCGCTTCGGTACGATATTTGACTCGGATGAAGCGCTTCGCCGTGCCGTGCGGGCGAACCGCAAGACATTCATGGAGACAGTGGACCGGCTGCGCGGTAAAGCTGAGATGCACTTCAAGCTCCTGGTGAAGGACGGAATGCTGCAGGAAGCCATCGCTGAATTACCCAACGGTGTAGGAGGCGAGTACCTTCGCAAATTGCGGGAGCGGGCCACGCGCGATCGCGAGCGGCAGACCAAAGCCCGTGCGCTGTCCATGCAGGTCCACAAGCTGTTCTCGCCTCTGGAAGAGGATGTCATCTGCAAACGGACGGACTCCGGAGGAATGCTCATTGATTTCGCCCACTTAATCGATTCCAGGTCCGTCACCAAGTACCAGAACCGCTACAGTGCGGCGACGCGGCACTTCAAAGACTGCCAGATCAGCATCACCGGGCCCTGGCCACCATACCACTTCATGCCAGGCAAACTGCGGACAGTTTCCGGCGGAACCTAAGCGATCAGCCATTCAGATTCGACGAACGAAGAGGGCAGTGTGGGCCGCCCTTTTTTTTGAGCAGGAAGCAAAATCTCATCCTTGTTCGCGCCCCAGGCATCCAATTCCATTACAGAATTCCTGAAGAGCGCCCGCGACCTTTTGAGAGGGCCGACAGTTGACGTGCGCTGCCGCCGCGCTTATGATTCCGTTTCCCCACCGCAATTTTTGGTGTGAGAAAAAGAGGGTCCCGGGGCGAAGGTTGGGCAGAACAGGGTACCTATGGAAAAGAAGAAGGTAGAGGTTTTCAAAAGACGATTGGAGGAGCGCCAGCGGGAATTGCGGCACACTGTGAGCCGCACCGCGCAGGATGGCCGTGACGCTGATCTGGAATCGGCGCAGGATATTGCCGACCGCGCCGCGAATTCCTACAACAAGGAATTTCTCTTCCACCAAAGCAACACCGAGCGCCAGCTTCTGCAAATGGTGGATGGTGCGCTCGACCGCATCCGGGAAGGAACGTTCGGTGAGTGCATCTCTTGCGGGGAAGAGATTAATGCCAAGCGCCTGGAAGCAGTGCCGTGGACGCGCCATTGCATCGCTTGTCAGGAAAAGCTGGAGAAGGGGTTGCTGGAACACAGCAGTACGTAGTTCAAGAAATAGGTCGGAAAGAATGAAGCCGCTCGACAGAGCGGCTTTTGTCTTCCGGCACGATACTCCGGGCCGGGGCGTTTTCAGAATTCGTGCTGTCCAGCGGGCACGGGTAGAGCGGCGCTTCAGCGCCGCGTTCGCTGCCAACAGACAGACTGCTTGAGCCGTTGCGGTCATTGAGGAATGACCGCAACGGCTCAAGCCTTATTGTGTAAGGCCATCTTGACGCCAGCCTAAAGGCTGGCTCTACCAGTCCGGGCCAACTCTGAAGCCGGGCTACGGTTTCTTCTTCTTCCCACCACCTAACAACTCGTCCAGCGCACTCCCCAATGGATTGTTCTGCGGTTGTTGCTGCTGCCCGGTTTTGGCTGCCGGTTGACCCTGCGGCTGTTGCCCGCCCATTAATCCGCTCAGGATGCCACCCACATCGCCACCCTTCCCGTTGAGCAACCCCCCGGCGGTCGGGAGCAGGTTCTTCAGCTTCATCTGGGCGATCTGCTGCACATCAGGCGCGACGACGGGGTGATTCATGTTCCCAGTGATGATAACTGGAAAGACCAGCTCCCCATTCTTGTTGGCGAGGGCTGTATTCAAGTAGCCGCCCACGCCGGTGCCTCCGACGGATTGGCTGAAGCCTTTATCCAGCACCGCCGTCACATGCAAGTTCAGGTCCTGGGTCACGAGGTTGATGGTCCCCGTTCCCGCCATGGTTCCGACATCGAGCGCGGCCTTAAGGTCGTTGGTCTGAGCGACGCCGCTGTGCAGGTTGAACGTTCCGCTCATCTGCGAGATAGGGGTGTAACCCTTGGCCTGAGTTTTACCACCGCCGCTGAACTGGCCGATCTTCGACAAATCATTCAGCAGATCGAGCTTCATCAGCTTGCCGTTGGCCAGGTTCAGAATGAGCATCCCGTTCACAGTCTGGACGACATCACCCGACGGCGGTGTCGCAAAAGTGATGTTGGTGTTGGCGTTGAGCGTGCCATAAAGCGTGTCTTTCACCGTCGAGATGGAGGACAGCATTTTGTTCGCGTCCACACCGGTCAGCTTGGCGTTAACGGCATAGGTCGACGGATTAGGCCGCGTGTCGATAGTGACGCTGCCGTTCTCCTGCCCGCCGTAAATCTGTGCCGTCAGGGGATTGAGTTGGATGACCCCGTGATTGAGCGTCACATTGGAATGGACGTTGGTGAGCTCAGTCTGTTCATAAAGGATACTGCCGGCCGCGATTGTGCCCGTTCCAGTGGTGCTCTCCAGCAGACTCGGCTTCGCCGCTGGTGCGGGTGCTGCGTCGGTGGTCGGAAGGAGGCTCCACGAGGCTTTCGCCTTCTTCTTCTCCGGGGCTTTCTGTGGGCTGGCACTGCCCGTAATCTTCTCCAGTTCGGCGACGTTGAGCTTGTCGACCGATAACGCAAACGTGAGGCGCGGCGCCTGGAAGTTTGCCACGCTGAGGTTGCCGTTGGCGTTTGTCGAACCCAAGGATGCGGCCATGTTTGTCAGGTTCACGGAGTTCTGCGTGAACTGCATGTTCACGATGCGGACGTTGAGCGACTGGGTAAGCGACGGCATTTTCAGCGAAGCATTCTGTAGGGCTCCCGTGCCGTTGAAGGTCATTGCGTCGGTGTTCTTGATTGGGCCAACGGCGTGAACATCCAGCGTGATATTGCCACTCCCGCTCATGCCTTCCGCAGCACTTACGCCGTAAGCCTTGGCGATGCTCAACAACTCCTCGACCTTGCCGTTCACGGTCTTCAGGGTAGCGTCAACGTTGGGTGAATTGCCGGTGTACTGCGAAATGGTCATCTGCCCGGCCAGCGTGGTCCCTCCCGAAGTGGCCGTAAAGTTGTTGGACTGGATTTGCTGCGGCGTCATGGTCAGGTCGATCGCCGGTACTTTTACCGCCGGCACAATCTCCTTTCCCGTGACTTCCAGGTTCCTTCCGCTCACGTTTCCGTTGAGCGCCAGATGGTCCGTCGGGCCCTGGGCATGAATGTCGGCGGTTAGTTGTCCGGCGATCTTTGTGTTGGGACTGAACGCTACCCCGAAGGCTGCGGCCAATCGCGCCGCCTCCTGTATCGAAGCGTTCGAGGCCTTCACATTCAAATCAACCACCGATGGATTGGACTTCGTGTTTACTGTTCCACTGAGCGAGAGCGGCGTTGAGCCCAGCTTGAGAGAACCTTGCCTGACCTGAATGACATCGTTGGTCAGGTCGTCGGTGACGTCGAAGTCGGCGTTGATCGGGTAGCCAACCTGCACTCCGTGAATCACGGCATTGTCGAGCTTCAGCGAACCATTGGCGCTCAACTTGCCGGCGGCACTCGCCAGATCGGTCGAGCCGGTGATGACCGCGTCGTCTCCCTGCAAGGCAGCCGTGTTCAGAAACTTCTCCGCGCCTGACAAAGAGACTTCGTTGAGCTTGATCTTGCCCTTGAACGGCGTGCTCAGGAAGTCGTTGTTGTTGACCGGTCCACCGCTCCCACTGAGTTGCAGTGTTTGTGATCCGGCACCTGGCAAGTGTGCGGTCGCGTCAATGGTGAAAGGCTGTCCCGGCGCGTAGTCCTTCAGCGTTATATCGATGTGGTCGTAGACCGCGCGCGGCTGGCGCTTCTGGTAGTCCGTAATCGCAATCTGGCCGTCGGTAAGCTTCAACTCGCCGATCGTGAATCCGGCGGAGCTGGATTCAGCCGGCACCGCCGGTTTCGCGGGCGGTTGCGCCTGGGTGGCCGGTGCTTGCTGGGTTGAAGGAGCGGCAGGGCCGCTTCCCGCTGTCGCGAAATTCCACACGCCTTGCGCATTGCGGATCAGGTCGATCCGGGCACTCTTCAGGTCGAGGCTCTCTATCTCGATGTTCTTGGCCAGCAGTGGCAGTAGCTTGATGCTGACGTCCAGTTCCCCGACTTGGGCGAATGGCACATTGCTATGGAAGCTAGGATCATCTCCGATGCTGACGTTCTTTACCTCTACCCGCAGCGGGAAGACGCCCAGAGACATGTCTCCCAATTGCACCGGCCGGTTGAGCCGTTTCTGCAACTCGGCCTGGATTTGCCCGCGGTACTGATTGACGTCAATCAGATGGGGCAGCGCGAGGACCAGCACCACAACGATGACGATAACGGCGATTACTGCTATGCCAAGTTTCCGCATGATTCTTCCCTCATCCCAGTTGCCGGCTGTAAATCCGGCTGATCGGACGTCTGCTGAAAGTAGGAGCCTGTCAGCAGGTGCCCGGTGCACCACTTGCAGAGCATGGACAGGGAGTATGGGTTATGCCACAGTCGCTCATTATTGAGCAGGGTCAACCGAGTGACGAACCGCGATGGGGAAATAGTGACACGGCAGGCGGAATTTTGGAAGCACGTATCGCAGTGTGAACGTGCCAGTGCGGCCCTGGCTAAGACGTGGCAGGCGAAGGTTCGTCTTCTTCGGCGTGGATGAGCCCGAACTTCTTCAGTTTGTAACGCAGCGCGTCGCGGCTGATGTCCAGCAGACGCGCGGCATGGGTCTGATTTCCATTGGCTTGCGCCATGGCCATGTCCACCAGTTCGCGCTCCACTTCCTCGAGGGAAGTACCGCCCTCCGGAATGTCCAGCTTGGGCAAACTGCGGCCATTGGACAACTGCTTGCCGGCAACGCTGCCGGCCCCAACGCCCGACGACAGTTCAAAAGCCGTGAACGCCGACTTCTGCTGTGCCACCGCAAATGGCAAATATTCCGGATTCAGTTCGGTGCCCTCTTCCAGGATCATCGCGCGTTCAATGGCATTCTTCAGTTCACGCACGTTGCCCGGCCAGTCATACTTCATGAGGAGCTTGCGGGTTTCGTCCGTAATACCGGTAACGTTCTTGCGGAACTTACGGCTGTAGCGGCCAAGAAAATACTCCACCAGCGGCAGGATGTCTTCTTTGCGGTCCCGCAAAGGCGGCAAGAAAATTGAGATGATGGCCAGCCGATAGTACAGGTCCTGGCGGAACTGGCTGTCGCGCACCGCACGTTCCAGGTCGCGGTTGGAAGCTGCAATGACGCGCACGTCCACCTGCATATCGCGCACGCCGCCTACGCGGCGTATGACCTGGTCTTCCAGCACACGCAACAATTTTGCTTGCAGAAGCGGGGAAAGTTCGCCGATTTCATCGAGGAAAAGCGTTCCCCCGTCGGCCATTTCGAACAGGCCTTTCTTCATCGCCTTGGCGTCAGTGAAGGCCCCTTTCTCGTGGCCGAAAAGTTCGGCCTCCATCAGGGTTTCAGGAATTGCGGAGCAATTAATGGCGACGAACGGTTTTTCCTGTCGCCGGCTCTGGTAATGAATGGCTTTGGCAATCAGGTCCTTGCCGGTTCCACTCTCGCCCTGGACCAGGATCGTGGTTGCCTCACTGGTGGCGATCTTATTGACGAAGCCCAGCAGCTCCGACATCTTCTGCGACACGCCGATTACGTTGTGATATCCCGTGCGCCGACGTACCTCGCCGCGCAGCGATTCCACCTCAGACCGCAGGCGCGTGGTCTCCAGGGCGTTCTTCACCGCCACGGCCAGCTCGTCGAAATCCAGCGGCTTGCCAATGAAGTCGTAAGCGCCAAGCTTGAGCGCGGTCTTCACGTCTTCCAACTGAGGGTCGGCGGTGATCATGATGATCGCGCGCGCGTCGTTGGTTTTCTTCAGTTGCTCGAGGATTTCGATGCCGCTGGCATCAGGCAGACGCACGTCAAGCAGCACGAGGTCAGGGGACTCGTTGTGGGCCACGCGCAGCGCAGCCGAGCCGTTGTCAGCCTCCAGTACGTGATAACCCCACTCTTCACACTTTTGCCGGAGAGACCAACGAACGAGCTTCTCGTCGTCGACAACCAGAATCTTTTCCGAAGGCATTTACTTCTGAAAATAGCTTACTACAGCCGAAAGGCTCTGAACGCCGGTTTGTACAACCAAACTAGGACGTTCGGCTGCTTCCGATCCCTGCGGGCGGGGCTAATGGGAAAGGACTTTGTTGGCCTCGTGCTGGGCGTGGTCAAAATCGATGGAGGTGCGCTTCACACACGCGCGAATGGCCTCAGCCTCGTCACGCCAAGCAGGGCTTCCGAGAATTCCAGGCGGCTCGACGAACGATTCGAGGCTACGAAGCAATCCACATGATCCGGAAGGGGCAGGTTCGATGGGTGGTAGGAGATGGATCTTCGTCGGCAGATTCAGTTCATCGACAACCTTTTCGATTTGGCAGCCTAAGAACGCAGGACAGACGCTCGGCGACAAACTTGTCTGCATTTGAAAACTTGCAACACTACCTTTAAGGCAGGTGGCAGAATTCCCGTTTCCTCTTCCGTTTTCGTAGCAGACCATCTTCGCCCAGCAGCCAAAGCAGCAGGGGTGAAGATTGCAGACGGCCGACGGTTCGGCCTGCACAACCTCCGGCACTCGCTAACCAATTATCTGGTCAACACGGCCAAGGTTCAGGCGAAGACGGTGCAAGGAATTTTGCATCACTCGAGGATTCAAACGACCCTAGACCTGTATACACAGCAACACGGCGACGAAACACTGGTCGCGCAAGGCCAGTTCCTGGAGGCCCTCGGCATGCCATCGGGAAGCGGTACAGTGAAAATGTGGGTTGGATTGTGGGTTGGACTTTTCGGGGGACCGCCCGTAAATCCAAGAAAAGAATGGTAGGCACGAGGAGATTCGAACTCCTGACCTCTACCGTGTCAAGGTTCGCTTGACCCATACTTACAACAACTTCTATGTTCTTGGC
>JARLGI010000041.1 GCA_031296115.1 Acidobacteriota bacterium
GGGCCTTGCCCGTGGAACAGGCCATCCAGGAAGCGCTTAACTCCGGCGCAGGGCCCACTCTGCGAACCGGAAGCGACGGATAATTCAACCGGCGCTGCGGGGGTCGATCATTCGCCGCACCGCCGAGATCCGATTGGCCGGAAAACCTCCCCGGCGTGCATGTTCGCGAACCGTTTCCTCATCCGGCGCCAGGTAGACGCAATAAACTTTATCGCCGGTGACGTAGCTGTGCAGCCACTTAATCTCCGGCCCCATTCCCTTCAGGACGGCCACCGATTTTCGGGCTACTTCCTGGAGTTCCGCATCCGACAAGTTCCCTGCGCCCGGGATTTCCCGTTCGATCACATATTCGGGCATGGCCACCTCAGCGAACGGTTCATGGTAGCAGATTCTTGGCGCGATGGGCGTTTCCCGGTAAGGACCTGGCGAGACTTTCCACAAGCCGACTTCTGGGTAGCTTTTGCCTGATGGGCTGCAACGCCCCACAGGCTCAGTTCGCGCGAAAGCGATGTTTCGCCAACTGACGGATCGAAACTCGCATCACTTCAGGATTACCGACCAGACGTTCATTCACTCGTATCGCAGCGCCACCAGCGGACTCACGCGTGACGCGCGCAGGGCGGGAATCGCGCACGCCGCAATCGTTACGATCGCCAGCGTCACCACGACGAGAGCGAAGGTCCGCGCGTCCCGTACGTTCACACCAAAAACCAGGCTCGACACGGCTTGTCCTAACGCAATCGCCGCCACCAAACCGCAGCCCATGCCGATCGCCGCCACCTTGATTCCCTCCAGCAGCGTCGTTCTCAGCACCACTTGGGGCGTTGCACCCAGCGCCATGCGCACTCCGATCTCCTGCGTTCGCTGGCTCACCGAGTACGCCAGCACGCCATAAATTCCAATGGATGCAATCAGCAGCGCCAGCAACGCGAACGTGCTCAGCAACACCGTATTCAGCCGCGGCTGCGCGGCGCTGGTGGAAAGCCACTGCTGCATGGTCCTCACGTTAGCCAGTGCCAGTTCCGGATCGAGATTGTGAACCTTCTGTCGAATCGAGGGCAGCAGTACGTCGGGTCGGCCATCCGTTCGCACTACCACATCCATCAGGGGCCACACCCGGAAGCCCATGGGATAGTACAGCGTGGGCGACTCCTGATTGAGCGCCGTATCGCGCACGTCGCCGACCACCCCCACGATGGTGAAGGCGATCGCCGGGGCTGCCGAGCGCCGCAGGGTGTGGCCAATGGGGTCGCCATCGCCCCAAAACCTCCTCGCTGTGGTTTGGCTCACAATCATCACCGGGGGTGACGGAGCAGGCCCGTCCGCGTCGGTGAAGTCGCGGCCACGCAGCAGCGGTATGCCCATGGTATTGAAGTAGTCGTGACTCACACTGCGCCAGTCAATCGGCACGTGGGTGTCGGGCGGCAGCACCGAGGGCTCCGTCGTCAGCATCGGATGGGTGCTGTAATTGCCCGCTCCGAAAGGAATTCCAGACGACACCGCCGCGGCCCGCACGCCCGGCGTGGATTGCAGGGAATCCAGTAGCGCACGATAGAACTGCTGCGCCTTTCCGTCGAGGGGATACTTGGTGGTTGGCGGGGCAAGCTGAAACGTCAGCAACCCCTGCGGGTCGAACCCAACGCGTACACCTTCGAGGTTCATCAGACTGCGCAGAAATAGCCCCGCTCCGATCAGCAGCACGGTAGCCAGAGCCAGCTCAACCGCTGCCAGGCTATTGCGCAGTCGGTGAGAAATGCGCCCGCTCGAACCGCGACCACCCTGTTTCAGCACCGAATTGATGTCCGCTCGGGCCGTGCGCCACGCCGGCAGTAGGCCAAAAACTAGCCCGGTCAGCATGGTCAACCCCAGGGCAAACCACAGAACGGTTGCGTCCAGTTCCACACGCGGTATGGGCAGCACGCCTTGCGTGAGCGTTTCGTTGATGATGTGAACAACCCCCGTCGCTCCGGCGAATCCCACAATCCCGCCAACGAGCGAGAGCATGAGGCTTTCCAGCAGCAGCTGCCGCACCAGTTGCGCCCGGCTCGCGCCGATCGCGGTGCGAATGGCCATCTCGTTTTGTCGCGCGGCTGACCTGGCCAGCAGCAAGTTGGCAATGTTGGCGCAGGCGACCAGCATCACCAGAAGTACGGCCCAGAACAACAGCAGGAGCCTCGTCTTAAGCTCTGGCCCGATGAACGTATCAAACACGCTTACGAGATGAATGCCCCAATCACGAATCTCCGGGTACTGCCGTCCCATGCTCCTCGAGACCGTGTCCATCTCGGCCTGCGCCTGTTCCTGCGAAATGCCTTTCTTCAGGCGGCCAAAGGTCTGGATCGTGTGACTCAGGCGGATTTCCTTCGCCGGATTGATGATCAAAGGAGTGTAAATGTCGCCGCCGGAGATTAACTTCAGCCCCCTTGGCGCAATGCCCACCACCGTAGTCGGCGTGCCATTCAGCAGTATCGTCCGCCCGATGAGCCCGCGGTCTCCGCCAAAACGCCGCTTCCACAGTCCCTCGCCAATCATGGCGACCGCGGGAGCGCCGGGCTTCTCCTCGTCGTCGGTAAACGCCCGGCCCGCCAGCGGCGGGATCCCCAGCACTCGAACCATCGCTGGACTGATGGTGTTGCCGGAAAACTGCTCGGGTTCCCCCGATCCATTCAGGGTGTAGTTGCTGAAACCAACTCCCGCCAACTCTTCGAAACTTTGCGATTGCTCCCGCCAGGAAACAAAGTTCAACACCGACGAGGCAAAGATCGGCAGCTTCAATTTGTCGTTCTTTTCCGCCACCTGCACCAACGTTTCCGGGTCTTTGAAGGGCAGCGGTTTAAGAAGCACCGAATTCACCACGCTGAAGATGGTGGTGTTAGCAACGATCGCGAGCGCCACCGTCAAGATCACGGTGGCCGAGAATACCGGCGTCCGGCGCACCACACGGACTCCAAAACGAATTTCATCCAGCAGCATGCAACCTCGCCCCTATAGCCCCTTCCCAGCACTGTCATCTACCGGCATTGACGACGTAAATTGGACGCAAAGCCTTTCAGTTTGTGAGTGCCAGGTTTGAATTCAAAATACACCAGAAAACGGGGTCTCATGGGTGCCGTGTTTTCGCCCGAGTGACTGGCAACGTGAACGTTGGGTGTCAGGTGGAGGAAACAGGGCTTCGCATGAATTGGCGGCACGTCGTCGAGAAAGGCCTTCCAAAGCCGATAACTGGCGTAGTCGGCCAACCAGAACTTGGCCAGAAACCCTCTTATGGGAGATTACTCCCGAGAAGTCGGCATAGCGGATCTTATGCTGGTCGGACTGAGACGATCGTTCCGAATTGCTCCCAGATAGCGGGCTTAAGCGGGGAACCGTTCCGGGCCATCGTGTTCACGAATGTGTCCGCTCCTGCGGTATACGGTCTACCCGGAATGTTCACTTGATGAAAACAAGGCTCTTCGTGAACTGGCGCCGACTGCATCCCCGGAGCTGACCAGCGGATCGCTCCTGGTTTGCCGGCAAACCTTCCCTAATTCCGCTCAATCTCCTGTTTGCCCGTAGGCGTAGCGTGCCCGACACAGCTAGCGGAGTCCTTGTTGATACACTGACGGCCACGGACTAGACCATGATTCCCTGCCAGCGCCATCTCTTCGACATCCCCGACGACGTCGCTTACTTGAACTGCGCCTACATGTCACCGCTGATGAAGCCGGCACTAGAGTCCGGAACCGCGGCGCTCGCCCGCAAAGCACACCCGTGGCAGATTACGCCGGATCAGTTCTTCGCTGATTCGGAAGAATTTCGCACGACCGCCGCGCAGCTCCTTGACTGCTCGGCCGACTGCGTCGCCATCGTTCCCTCGGCCAGCTATGGAATCGCAACCGCCGCGCGAAATTTGCCGGTCAATCAAGGCCAGAGCATTCTCGTACTCGAGGAACAGTTCCCGTCCAACTACTATGCGTGGCAGCGGCTAGCCGAAGATAACGGCGCGTCTCTGAAGATCGTCCCGTGGCCTGAAGACAACGACTGGACCGCGGCCGTTCTGAATTCCCTGACTGCCGATGTGCGCATTACCGCACTGCCGCAGGTGCAGTGGACGAGCGGCGGAAGACTCGACCTCGTGCGCATCGGGCAAGCTTGCCGTAAGCTCGGCGCGGCACTTGTTCTCGATCTCACCCAGTCGCTCGGTGCGTTGCCTTTCAGTGTGCGCGACGTGCAACCGGATTTCGCCGTCGCCGCCAGCTACAAATGGCTGCTTGGCCCCTATTCCATCGGGCTTCTCTATGTCGCTCCAAAATGGCAGGGCGGAAGGCCGCTGGAGGAGAATTGGATTCAGCGCGCCAATGCTAACGATTTCGCCAGCCTGATTTTGTACACGGAAAACTACGACGCAGGCGCACGACGATTCGACATGGGCGAGCGCTCCAACTTTGCGCTGCTGCCCGCCGCCCTACGCGCCATGAAGCAGTTGCTGGAGTGGGAAGTCGCGCAGATCTCCGAGACGGCCGGGGTGCTCAACCGTCAACTGGCTGAGGCTGCGGCGAGCCTGGGATTCTCCGCGCCTGCCGAACCATTGCGCGCGCCCCACTACCTAGCGCTGCGGAGGAAAGCAGCGATTTCGAAGGGACTTCCCGAAATGCTGGCGAGAGAGAAAGTATTCGTCAGCGTACGAGGTAGTTCGATTCGAGTGACGCCGCATGTCTACAACACCGTTGAGAACTGCGAACGGCTCATAGCCTGCCTGCGTCGCTTCGCCACTGCCTAAGAAAACGACTTCACACTTGGTAGAGCAGTGTTGATCCATCCGCCTGGTGCTCCCCAACTTCGGATGAATGCACCTCCCGCAAATGAGCCAGACAGCCATTTGATCTGGGTTTGTGCCAACTAGCTAACACCGTTCAGGGCGCATCGTCGGCAAGTTCATCGACCGCATGGACCAGAACCAAGAGATTTTCACGCGCTACATGAACGACAAGGACTTCCAGAAGGTCGTGGCGGAATGGATGCGGAAAGAGGTTTATCACCAGGTGCGGACGGAGTCAGCCCGCGAAGTTGAGCGGCAGGCGGCCACCTAAGCTACTGGACAGAGGACCAAATAGAAAAGTCAGGGAATGCATCCGCTCCGCAACCGAATCCTCAACAGAAACTCTGGGAGTTGGTTGATAGGGAGTTCCGCGGGACGGCGCGCTATCGACTGGACGGGCAATCCTAATTATCATGAGCGGCAGGAGCGCGGTGGATCGCACGTTCCGCGTGCGCTCCTCGTTGATTTGGCTCTGTGTGCTAACCGGAAACACATCGTTACCTGATAAACTCGGGAGCGCGGTCCGCCGCCAAACCATATTCGCAGCTCCAGATAATCCGCCACTACAAAACAGCTTTTCGTGCCACATGCATTACGGATGCGGCGCTGGGTGGCTCTTCAGACGCGGCGTTAGATGCGGAATGACAAATTCCTGGAAAATACCGGCAACGCTGCCTTCGGCAATTCTGATCAGCGCAGTTCCCACCAGCAAAC
>JARLGI010000042.1 GCA_031296115.1 Acidobacteriota bacterium
CATACTGTCGGGCGCAAGTGGATTGCTGAGACCGACAAGCCGTCGAGCGTCTGGTCACGGACGGTCACCTACAACATGATTCTGATTGCCTGCAACACGGGCATGAGGCCATCGGAGATGAGGAATCTGCGCTGGCGCGACATCATGCCGGCGAAAGACCGCGAGGGCCGCGAGATAGTCGTCTTGTTTGTGCAGGGCAAGGGCAAATCGCGCAAGCTGGTTGCGCCGAAGAGTGTCGGCGATTATCTGGAGCGCATTCGCTCGATCTCCAAGGCCACGGCACCGGACGATAAGGTATTCACGACGACTACGGGTGAGTCCGCAAAGTCGCTGTACAGTGCTCTGATTACCGATCTTCTGGATAAAGCAAACCTCCGTGAAGGCACGCAGGGCGTGCCGCGTTCGACGTATTGCTTTCGGCATACGTATGCCACGCTCCGTTTGCAGGAAGGCGTGGACGTGTATTTTCTCGCCGAGCAGATGGGGACTTCCGTCCACATGATCGAGAGCCACTATGGGCACGTGAACACGATCAAGCACGCCGATCGCGTGTTGCAGGGCATGGCCGGGTGGGAGTTGCCGCAGGCGGACGATACCAGGGTCAACTCATCGAAGGCGGCGGAGACACGCGATAAGGACAAACGAGGTCAGCGCCCGAGGTCGCGCTGACCGGGAACCTCCCGGAGCCGTCTTTTGCCGGAGCCGCTGGCGGAGGCTGGCGCAAGGAGGTAATCGTCCCAATGTCCGGCCCGGACATTCCTCGCTAAGATTGGTCTGATTTGCCGCTGCCCCGCCGGGGCGTTCTTAGCGGCAAATCTCCGCGCACGAACCGCCGCTGGCGGCTGTTCTAAGTGCGCTTTGTGCCGGGAAAGATGCAGCGCCCATAGTACCGGGCGCTTTCCACTTCATATCCATGCAGGGCTTGTGTCCTGTCCCGCAACGCCTATCGCTGAAAAGCAATGCGGGAATGGACCGAAATTTAGAACAAAATCCCTCCGGCACTCTCCCGAATGCCTCTCACATCGGGACCAAGCTGGAAATAGTTTGATAACGCCGGGATGCGCTGATCGAGGAAGATAATGGCTTCCTTCGCCGTCGCAATCACTTCCGCTGCTTCATTCCAGGTAAACCCGGCAACTCCAGCATGAACAGCACGGTTCCGTTTTCCTGCGACAATCCTCTTCCATCGGTCGTAAAGCGCGCCACCGACAAAAGGAGCATAGGGCAGCCCGTTTTGTTCGCAGTAGCTCTTCGTATGCGTCTCGAGCCGCTTCAGCCGTTTGCTGACTCCCTCATATTCAGGATCGTTTTCGAGTTTGGCCCATGCGTCCGCCGGGGTGTCCCCGGACGCGACCAGCACGCCGTGCAACAAGTGGAGCACATGAACTTCCACCGCCGTCGCAGCATGAACAATCGTCAGCTTATAGTCGCGTCCTAGTTGTAAGGAACGGTACGCCTCCATAATGAGGTCGTAGCTGAGTGGCATTTCGTAATCGGTCTGCAAGAATTGCGTCAGCGTTAGCAATGCTTCGGTCGCCAACTGAGACCGCGGCCCAAGATGTTCGAGGCTATGCTGTCGGAGAATATTACCGCCGCCATGTCCCAACTGATGCAGAAACGTGCGACCGTTCGATAAGGTTGCGAAGAGTTGCGGCGTGCTCAACCCCCGCTCCTCCGATGTCAGCGGACTCGTATGGCACATTGCAAAATAGAAGTTGCGCTCCGATGACACGCGCCCTACACGGTAATCTTCGGTGAAGAGCCGATACTTGTCCAAGAACCTGTTGAGTATGTCGGTTGTGCGCTGAAGGACGCTGCCATCCTGACGACCCAGGACACCGAGATCGTCTTCCAGAAAAGTAACCTGAACCTCCGTGTAATACTTCGTTTCGGCGAAGCCGCCCCCAGCACCGCTATGAATGTTCAGCGTCGCTTTCTGTGTCCCGTCAGTGAGCCGGGACACTACGACGTAGCTGTGCGCCAGCCGGGGACGCTCGTACTCTTGTGCTTTGCGCTTGAGGTCGTCAAACGAAGTCGGCCCCGTAATCGGTGTATCGCGGAAAAATGTACGCGAACCCTCTTTCATCATTGGTTGAACAATAGCCATGCCCTTGACCGGATCGAACACGGTGTATTGCCCATTCGGAATTGCTAGGCTGAATGGAATATCCAGAATGGCCGTGATAAACCCTGGTCCCTGCGGCATCGGTGGTGCCTGTCCAGGCGCGCTCATGCGGATACCTCACCCAATGAAGTGCGGAGTTGATCGAAGAGCTTATGGATCTCTTCGGAACTAAGCCCGGTGATTTGCCGCAAATACTCTTCGGTCATACACTCACCAGTCGGTCCTTTGGGAAAGCACACGGCGCAGTAGCTTTGCTCCACAGTCTTGACAGGCGTGACCATGAGTTCATTGGGAAAGAGATATAGGTCTACCTTCGTGGCATCCTGCTCTTGACGTAGCCACTCATGCAGAGCGTTGACCGCCGTTTCACATTGCTCATTGAAGCGATGGACATGGTTCTTGGCCGATAAACAGACATGTTCCAACACCAGCAGGTAATAGCCCGTTGTCCAGTTCTCCATCAGGGTTTTCTTGCCCGGCTCTCCGATGAATCCCTCGCGGCAATCCTGAATCGAGAAAATCTCCATTCCCACGCCGTGCAGCTCTTCTACGGGTTCTTTGACAGACTGTACCCACGAACGCACAATCTCTGGCTCATCTGGGCTGAGATATTGGAGATCGGAAAAGATGGCTTCCAAGAGTTCTTCGGCACGTTCCTGAAGGTCGGTTCGCATCGGCAGCAGCATTGGACGATACAGCCCGCTGTGATAAGCCCGGTTGAGTGCTACCGGCAAGTCTTCGGGCCGCCGAATCGTAAGCGACCGTAGCGGCTTGGCCTCCGCGATACGGAAGACTTGTCCCAATTTTCCCAGCTCCATCTCAAACGCTGCGGCAATCGCCATCAACGATTCAAGCCCCTGCACTCCGCCCTTCTCGATCCGCGCAACCGTGCGAACGGTAACATCGGCAACTTCGGCCAGATGTTCCTGGGTCCAACCCCGCTTCAGCCGTTCTTCCTTGATCCGTGTACCGTATCGGATTTCCGTTTTCATCTGCATCCCTCCACAGACTCATTGTTTTCCAGCCATCTCGGAAAGAACATGACAGAAACCGGACAGTCATTTGCCAAGGAGAAAGTGGCTGCTGGTTTTCTGAGGATTTTCTGTCTCAAGGATAGTTTAGGCGTGGTTTTTGCTACGAGGGAGGATGTTTCCTGCCCTCGCTGCGACCGCTGCGCGTTCTCCGCTACGAGCACGGGCCAGACGGTGTACAGCTATTCGGCGACGTATGACGGCGTCGGCAATGTGATGACTTACAATGACTCGGTGAACGGCAACTGGGACATGACCGGCGGCTATGACACGCTGAACCGGCTTACCGGGGCGCACGCCACCTCCGGCGGGTTTAGCGGACGGTATTACTGCTGGACCTATGATGCGTTCGGCAACCGGACGGCGCAAGTGTCGCAGACGTCGGCGTGTTCGAGCGGCACGATCAGCCCCACGGTCAACTACAATGCGAAGAACCGGGTGACCTGGGTGCAAAACTCGGCTCCGAACGGCTTCGGCTACGATGATGCGGGCAATGTGACGGCGGACGCCATGAACACGTATCTGTACGACGGGGAGGGGCGCATCTGCGCGGTGAAGAGCGAGCCGATGTCAGGCCTGACGACGATGACCGGCTACATCTACGATGCGGACGGAATACGTGTCGCCAAGGGATCGATCGCGACGCTGAGCTGCGATCTTGCCACGAACGGTTTCCAGACGCAGAATGACTATATCCTGGGTCCGGGCGGCGAGCAGATGACCGAGATGGCGATGGACACCGACGGCAGCATGTACGTGGCGCACAACAATGTGTGGGCCGGGGGCAAGCTGCTGGCCACCTACGATGCGGATGGCAATCTGCACTTCTACCTCACCGACCCGCTGGGCTCTCGCCGCGTGATGACCAACTACGCGGGCATCGTCGAGCAGAACTGCTCGAACCTGCCCTTCGGCGACGGAGAGAACTGCGGGCCTACACCGACAGAGCATCTGTTCACCGGCAAAGAACGCGACGCCGAATCAGGAAACGACTACTTCGGGGCGAGGTACTACGCATCCAGCATGGGGAGGTGGATGAGCCCGGATTGGAGCGCGAAAGATGATCCCGTACCGTACGCTGATCTGAACAATCCGCAGTCGCTGAACCTATACTCCTATGTCAACAACAACCCGCTGACCAAGAATGATCCTGACGGGCATATGGAGTGTGCCGGTGGACAGCACAACTGGGTTTGGTGCGCAGCACATGCACTCGGCTTAGTTGAGACCGCCGCCGAGCACCAAGCAAATCAGCTAAAAGAAGCCCATAACTTTCTCGCGGCAAATGGTCTTGATGCAATCAAGGTAAATGGTCATTGGCAACCAGTGGGGTCTTCGAGTAATGACGACATCGCATCTTGGTGGAAGGACTACAACGACAAATATCGAGATGCCTTGAACCAAGGCTTGACTCCGGCCAGTGCAATGGGGGCGCTGGCGGGCAGGATAGGAGGAGGCGGTTCTCGGCTAACAAATGCCCAGGTAAGTGATCTTGCCAAAGCGAGTGGGATGGAGCCAGTGAAAGACGCTCCATTCGATTCGCATGGACAGAAGGTCTTTAAGATGGGAAACCGGTACTTCACTCCAGACGTCGACAGCCACAGCGGCGGTGTTTGGAAGGAGTTTACTCGTCAAGGCACTCGTGTCGGGACACTAGATGTCAACTTGAACAAGATTGGAAACTGATGGCATTTTCAATTGGCTTCATGAAGGTACCGGCGGAATGCCCGTATGAGGATGGCTCCACGGAAGCCGCCAGGGGACTTATTGTCCTTGGGGATTCGGCGGAAGAGTTCCTCGCCAATCTTGGTGAATGGACCCAAGCCAAATACCGCGAGCAGTGGCGAGGTTCTATCCAGAGCTTGCTTGAAGGTGAAGGACGAGCTGTTCTAATCACTACTTTCAGTAACCCTAGTACTGCTTCCCATTTAGAATGGTGGGCTCTATATCGAGAGGGCGAGGATGTCTTCGTCCAGAACCAATTGCTGTTTTTCGATGATATCGAAGGCGAATTCGACGAGAGTCGAGCAGTTGATTTCCTGAGGGCGCGCGAGACGGTGACCGAGGAAGGGAGGCCAATTTCCGAGTGGAGCGTCTCTATGGAGGATTTGCGAATGTTTTCCAAGCAGACCTAGTTTTTAGCCTCCGTCCGGAGTCTTGCTGGACATCCAGCAAAAGCCCGCGCTGCCTACGGCATCGGAATTAGGCGGGACACGTCACCCCCAAATGGGATGCTGCCGGTAAACCTGCCCTTTGGTTCGGTTAGCTGACGTTAACATGCTTTGAATCAGCAGTTTGACGATTTACAACTCCAGCACGGCGGCAATGCGTTTACGCGCGTAAACGAACATGGCTCTCCAGAGCGCCCACCGTGTAAACGCACTGATAGACAAAGACTTCCATCATTCGGCGCTTGACGGAAAAAACTGATGGGTGCAAGCTGATTTCGAGGAGCGTTTCGCCATGAGCACTCCCCGCATCCCTACACCCTTGCAGTCTCCGGCCTCGCCGAGTGGCGAAGCGCGTCCGGTTCTTCGTGCCAAGACCATTGCAACCAGGGTTACGCCGGAAGAACTGGCCGAGGTAGAAACCGCCGCCGAAGGCGAGGGGAAAACCTTGGCCGAATGGCTGCGCGAGCTGGCC
>JARLGI010000043.1 GCA_031296115.1 Acidobacteriota bacterium
GCGCATACAAGTGCATCTCTACGGGTACCCTGGCCTTTTTCAGCGCAATGTAGTAAGCCAGCGAGTCGTCTACATTGTCCACGTGGTCATCCTCCGCCTGCAGCAAGAACGTGGGCGGCGTTTGGCGGGTGACATGCAGATCGGGGTTCAAGGCAAGCTCTTTATCGGCATTTGCTGGATGAGGAACCACAAACTTCTTGACGCCCTGTTTCGCATCCCACTCCGCCGCGGACAGCGACAGATGTCCCGAATAAATAGCGACCGCAAAATCGGGACGGCAGCTCTCTTTGTCGGCTGCATCTACGGCCGGATACAAGCGGTGATCAAAATGATTGCTGATCGCTGCCACCAGATGGCCGCCAGACGAAAACCCCAGCACTCCAATCTTATGCGGATCGATATGCCACTCCGCGGCGTGAAAGCGAACCAGACCCACTGTCCTCTGCGCATCTTCGAGCGCCATCGGTGATTCCGGATACGGTCCCGATTTCGGATACGGCCCCACATCCGTCACGCGGTATTTCAACAGCACACACGTGATCCCTCTTGGTGTCAGCCAGTCACAAACCTCCGTGCCTTCAAGATCGATGGCTAGACCCTGATAGCCCCCGCCCGGAAAGACGACGACCGCAGTGCCCGTATTGTTTCCCTTAGGCGGATAGACCGTCATCGTAGGCCGCGTGACGTTGCTCACCCCAGTCGCCGGCCTGCCGGTATCCATCCACGGCTTCGCCGTCGTCTCAGCGAACTCCGGCCCTGCAACCGGCTGGGGATCAGGCACTCTCCCCGGCCATATCGGCACTTGCGTATGTCCGGGCGATGGCTGCCATACGGGCTTCTGCGCGCTCAGACCGCCAAACGCAGACACAACACAGAGAGCAAAGATCAAAAGCTTCATGACAATCCCCAAAGGCAGGATAGGCTGTGGTGGTCTAAGGGACCCGCTGAGTCAAAAAGCCGGTTTTCAGGGGGCAACCCCTGGTTTCGCGAATTGTTCCCATCCAGCCGTTTGTAAAACTGTAGCTGATCCGGGCGCCAACTTTATGCATCAAGGGCATGCAGAACGTCCAGTATTTCCGACTCTGCAAGAACGCGGCTGGACCGTTTTGCTAGATCCAGTATGGCCTTCACGATTTGGGGTGTGTTCGGGAGACCTCGATCGCCGAGGTAGCAGACAACGTTAGATGCGCCCGACATTGGACCGACTTCGATTTCCTGGGTTCGGCCAATCCATGCAGCCGGTACTCCCGAATAGACCCGGTCGGCCAGCCATGCGTCACCTTTCTTCTGGGCTTTGATGACGGCAGATGCATGAACTCCAGTGGCGGTGCGGAAGGCGTCGCGTCCAACGATGGGCATATTGATCGGCATAGGGAATCCGGTGGCCGACGAGACCATCTGCACGTACTCCGGCAGGCGCGAAAGATCGTCGTCGCGCACCCCCAGGAGTTTGAGGTTGACCAGAAGTTGCTCAATTGGGGTGTTGCCGACGCGCTCGCCGATGCCAAGTGCCGTGCCGTGAACCCGGGTGGCGCCGGCCTCGATTGCCGCCAGACTGTTCGCCAAATCCAGACCCCGGTCACGGTGACCGTGCCAGTCAATACCGATCTCCGCACCGATTTCCTTGACCAGCGCTTTGACCCAGGAGACGAGGTTCCACACTCCTTGCGGAACCGCCGCGCCGCAAGTGTCGCACAGGCACAGGCGCTTAGCTCCGACTTCCACCGCTGCGGTCAGGAGGACGCGCAGGTGCTCGGGAGAAGAGCGAACCGTGTCTTCCGTAACGTACATTACCTCCAGCCCTTCACGGACTGCGAAGCGAATGGCCTCGCGCGTGTGACGGACAATATCAGACAATTCCCACTCTTCGGCGTACTGGCGGATGGGGCTGCTGCCAATGAATACGCAGGCTTCAATAGGTACGCCGGTCAGTTGAGTGACCTCCGCGATTGGTTGAATGTCCACCATCAGTGTTCGTGCGGCGCAGTTGGCCCGGATGCGAAGCCGCTGGTCGGAGATCTCGCGGCACAGGCGCAGCACAGCTTCGCGCTGGTGCGCGCCGGCGCCGGGTAGGCCTACGTCGGCAGTTTCGATGCCCAGGCTTTCCATGAGGTGAAGCAGTTCGACTTTCGTTTCCAGCGGAGGATCGGTGACGGATGGGCTTTGCAGGCCGTCGCGCAAGGTCTCGTCATCGAGCATGACGTGACTCTGATAATGCGCTCTTCGCGGGCCAGCCTGCGCCCAATCATGGATAAGGGTGCTTCCTTCGCCTCGGTTCATCATGTCTTCCCCGGTCAGGAGGAAATGCTCTGGGCCCGACCGAATTCATGGGCTCGCCGGAGAAGGTCGTCTGCGCCTTTCTTGTCCCCTTTGCTGCGCCGAATTATGGCGAGATGGAACAGGCTGCTCACTTCTCCCACGGCCTCGTCGAGACTGCGCCGGAACTCGCGCTCAGCGGCCTCGGTTTCGCCCCGCCGCTCGTGAATCACGCCAATGTGGTAATTCGCCATCAAGTACTCTGGCGTGAGGGCGATGGACTGTTTGAATTCATTCGCGGCTTCTTCCAGTTGCCCGGCGTGAAACAAGGACACCGCCAAGCGATAGTGTGCGGCGTTGTAGTTCGGGTCAAGCTCCAGGCAACGGCGAAAGGCACGAATGGCTTCCGGCATGTTGCACCGGTGGTACCAGGCAACGCCCAGATCGTAATGCGCCAATATAAAAGTGGGGGCCGCTGCCACGGCTTTCTGATAGCGCTCGATAGCCAGGTCGAGCGTGCCTTGATGGAAGTAGAACGTGCCTAACATGTGGTTCGCAAGCACATGGTTCGGGTCGGCTTGCAACAAGTGCTCCAGCAGTTGACGAGCTTCGCGGCTGTGCCCGTCTCTTTCCTCCACCAGCGCCAGCAGGAGCCTGTGATCGAGGTAGGCATCGCGCAGGAATAGTCCGCATTCGGCACAAAATTTGTCCTGCTCCGCGGCTAGCCGACCGCAGCGGGAACAACGCTGCGTAAGTTGTGGTTTTGCGCTTTGTACGGCGGATTTCGTGGCCTTTCGAGCCGGTTCCTTTTTTCTCATGCAAGCCTCACTTTGTAGGAGAACAAGCAGCTCCTCTAGCCGCCGGCTGACTCTTCCGGTTGGGTTGGATCCAGAGCGCATTCCAAGCAGAGCCTGCTGGAAGGCTTGAACCCTTGACTTCTGAAAAACCCCAAGAGGCCGAAGTCATTCCAGGAAACTTCGGTCCGCAAGGTTGTGATTCGCAGGGCTCCCAGATTGAGGCGCAACTGACGCATCAGCGCCTTACCGACGTTCTTTCCCCGAATGCAAGGGTCCACCGAAATGGCGTCAATGGACGCTGAAGGCTCCGCTACCCCATATTCACCGTAGTAAAGGGAACCAATGACAAAGCCTACAACGTGGTTGTCCACTTCCGCCACCAGAGAGATCTGCAGGCCTGCCTGGGTTATGCTGCGCTGGAGCATGAGCTCGAAATAGCGGGGACGGCGACGCCCGCTGGCGACAGCATCAATCGCCACAATCGCGTTCAAATCGTCCCTGGACATGGCGCGCACCAGCACCGCGTCGGTCTCTAGCACTCCAGTTTCTTCCATGCCGTTTGTCGCCATGGTTCTCCTCCCACCTCGTTCCTACGCGCCGCCGCCCAGGAATTGTCCCGCATCCACGCGCAGAATCTGGCCGGTGATACGGCCTGCGCCCGGACCGCACAAAAACAACACTGCGGCGGTAACATCTGAAACCTCGAGCAGGCTCCCCAGCACGCTTTCCGCTTCCGCGGCTTGGCGGACGGCTGCTGGTAATGCTTCTGTTAGCGGTGTGCGTACCCAGCCCGGCTCGATCACGTTCACCAGAATTCCAAAGCGGCCGGTTTCGCGGGCAACGCTCTTGGCTAAGCCAAGCAGTCCCGCCTTGCTGGCTGAGTAGGCCGAGGTGCCAAACTTACCGCGCGATCCGTTGATGGACCCGATTAAGACTACTCGGCCGCCCTGTCCCTGGCGCATCAGGGGAATGGCGTGCCGCAAGAGCAAAAAGGCGCCGCGCAAATTGACCGCCTGGGTCATGTCCCAATCCTCGACCGCAAGCTTCCAGACGACCGCCTCACGTGAAATTCCGGCCGCGTGAATCACCAGATCAAGCCGTCCATTCTGCTTGAAGAACTGCTGCACTGCGGAGCCCACCGAATCATCGCTCCGCACATCGCAATGCAGCCAAGGGATGTCATTGGCGGAGGGTGGCGAGAGGTCGAGAGAAGTTGCTACCGCCCCAGCTTCTTGCATACTGCGAACGATGGCGCCGCCAATTCCTCCCGAGCCGCCGGTGACAACGGCATACTTGCCCGCCAGTTCGTTGACGCTCGTCATGCCGATACCTCCATATGACGGGCCAGCATACGATGACGATATGCACCCCACAAAGCTGCGCCCAGAGCACCGGCGTAGATGGAGTCGGTGTGCGTGCGGATTTCCACGTCCAGACCATCCTCCCGCGATTTTTCCTGCAAAGCCTGGACCAGCCCGGTATCTGCAGAGAGGCCGCCTGTAATCGCCACCTGGCCGTGGACATCAATCGCCCGCAGCAGCTTCGTGTAGCGGCCCGCCATGGAAAGGTGAATGCCTTTGAGAATGTCGGGCGTGGTGATTCCCCGGCTGACCATGTTGATCACATCGGTCTCGGCCAGCACTGCACAGATGCTGCTGACCACTTGTGGATTGCTCGCGCGGCAAGACAGAGGGCCTATGTCCTCCAAGGCGATGCCCAGGTAGCGGGCAACATTTTCCAGGAACTGGCCTGAGCCGGAAGCACATTGGCCGGTCATGCGGTAGCTGAGTACGCGACTGCGCTCGTCAATGCGCATGGCGCGCGCATGCAAGGCCCCGACGTCGAGCACGGCGCGGACTTCCGGCATAAGGAAGATCGCGCCACGGGCGTGGGTGGTCATGCCGTAGAAGTGTCCTCGGCGAAAGTCCACCAACTCACCTTCGCCGGTGCTGGCAACATAGCAAACTTCATCGGCAGCTACGCTGGCCACTTCGAGAGCTGCCTGATAGCCTTCATTCACTACCTTACGCAACTCGCGGCGGCGAATGCGCTCGGTGAGCAGCGCAAGGACCTCGGTTTCGCCGCCGGTTGTGAGCAGCACCGCAATCTTCACTGCGCTGGAGCCCACATCGACGCCAGCGGTAATCTGCTCCTCAACAGATCGAATCCTCGACGGCATGGTGGAGGTTATCATGCGTTGGCCTGAGCGGTACGCCGGGCAAACAAAGCTGCGCCCAGAGCCCCGGTGTAAATCGAATCGGCGGAAATGTTCAGCGTGCGATCGCCATAATTCTCCTGCACCAACTCGCGCAGAGCATCAACAGCCGCCGGGTTGCGGGCAACCCCGCCGGTGAACGTGAACTCGTCACTGACGCCCCCCGAGCGCGCCAGCAGCGACATCGCACGTAAGATGATGGCCCGATGCAGCCCACCCAGAATGTCCTCGCGTCTTTGGCCGAGGGAGAGGCGCTCTCGCAGCTCCGCACTTGCGAAGACCGTGCACGTGCTGTTGATCCTGACTCGGCTTTGGCTCTGTTGAGCCAGCGGTCCCAGTTCGTGTAATCCCAGGTTCATTTCGTCTGCGATGTAACCCAGATAGCGTCCACAGCCGGCGGCGCAACGGTCATTCATCTGAAAGCTGACAACTATTCCGTCCGCGTCCACTTGGATTGCCTTGGTGTCCTGCCCCCCGATGTCCAGCACCGTCCGGGTGCCGGGAAACATGGCATGGGCACCCAGTCCGTGACAAAGAATCTCGCTGCGAATCTGCTCCTTGGGAAAAGGCAAACGCTGGCGGCCATATCCGGTGCCCACCGTACCAGCCTCTACGATTTCTGCGCAGCAGGTCGCCTCCACCACCGCGCGCAGCCGCGAAGCTTTCTCTTGCACCGGCAAGGTCGCCAAGGTCAGAGTCGGCCCAAGCGCGCCCCGCAACTGCGTTTCGAAGCTTCCCTGGGTAGTCGCGTTCTCCACCACCAGAATCGCGGCGTCGAACAACCCGCATAACATGTCGAAGGTGATTCCGCGCGGATCGCTTTGTTGCTCCGCTAGTTGCATGTAATCGGCGGTCGCGAGATCGCGAAAGAAGTCGCTCTTGCGCACCGCCAGTTCGCTGAAGTGGAGCCCGGCTCTTTCGACCATCCCATTCAGGATCCGTTGGACCGCGTCGTTTAGTTCGATGCGATGAGCGCTGTGTCGGGGATCGTCGGCGGCGTGAAGTAGTGCTTCCCGCAGTCGCGCAAGTTGGTCGAGATGCTGCCGAAATCGGAAGTTTCGCTCTAGAGAGGAAAGGAAAGCTTTCTCCACCTGAGCCAGAGCCGGATCACCGGTAATCGCCTGCCGAGTGAGGGTGAAACGGGTGCGGACTAAAGCTTCCTGCCGCACCACCTGGCAGGCGACATCGTAATTGCTGCGGCTGTTGGTGATGCCGCGGCCGATCACCTCGCCGGCGTCATTTAAGACGACCGCCTTGGTGGTGGTGGAGCCGAGGTCGATGCCGACATAGGTTCGTAGCGCATTCATGCGTTCACACCGGTGCGCTTTTGTTCAAGCATCTGCAAATAGCTCTCAATGCGGTTCTTGATGTTCGCGGCCGAGAAGTAACGCGGGTCGACCAAGTCGCTTTCGATGAAGCCGCCGGGCACTCCCGTACTCTGCTCAAGCTGGCGCAGCATCAGGAGCTGACCCACGCTAAAGGAATTACAGCTCTTGATACTGTTGATCATGAAGCCGTCGGCGCGATACTCGCGAATGTATCGCTCCAGCAATGCCAGGCGAGTGGGCAGACCGAGATTGGTGTAACAGCCCATGCAGTATTCCGCCAGCGTCTCCAATGGGCGTTCGGGATCGTGACGGAAGCCGCCGTCGTACAGACCTCCAACTTTGGTATAGCTGCTGGCCACTACCACCGCGCCTTCGTCGTAGAACATCTTCCAGAACTCACGGAAGCTGGTCCAATTCGGCGGACCTTCCATTACCAGGCGATA
>JARLGI010000044.1 GCA_031296115.1 Acidobacteriota bacterium
GATGGCAGTCCGACGGCCAGAAGCAGCGACCCGTTGGATTTCTATGACTGGTCGATGCCGGCTTCATCCCCGGCAGTCTCTTCGGGACGTCTCAGCAACGCCCACGGAGCGCGGGTTCAGGCCTACACTCCCGTCGCGGCGACAGCAGACCCAACTCTGTTTACGACCGATGAGTCTGCGAGCAAGGCTGACAGGTTTTCGGAGATGAGTTCTCCGGGCACACAAGCGCTAATGAGGGTCAACGACCGCTAGTTCTGGCAGCCGCGTTGTTCCGCAGCTGCTGATTTTTCAACCGTCTCAACGGCAAAAGTACCCGTTGTGGCCGCACCTGCAAAGAGAGGAAATCGCCGTGAAAACCGTCAAGTTTTCTTTGCTCTATCTGGGCATGCTTGCAGTTCTGTCGTTGTCTGCCCACGCAACGGTCCAATTCGACCTGTCCACACCCCATGGAGACTTGGGGACCAATTTCTACACCTATGTCTCGGGAGCCTACTCGCTTCCGATCTACGGCTACCAAACTAACGTGGCACCCGATTACGTCGGGGGAACGTGGAACGTCGGCAGCCCGACTGGCGCCAATCTGTTCGGCAAGTTCACTTCGGGCAATCCTGGCGAAACCGGCTTGGGATTGACCGCTGATCCGTCTCTGGGTGGCGGCCAGCACGAGATCTGGGCCATTGCCGGCGGGCCCGCCGGGCCCTCCTCCCCCAGCTACCAGTACGGGTTCGTGATACTGGACACCAGCCTTTTGAAGTCCGCCGGGGCGTTGGGTCTGCAACTCTCCGTTGGAAGCTTGCAGCCGCACGAGTGGTTCAACATCTGGGGCAGCAACACTCTCGGGGGCACGGGCACCCTTCTGATGACCGGGTCGGGCGGCGCTGGTGACATCAACGGTTACTTCGACGTACCCAGCTGGGGGAATTACCGCTACTTCTGGGTCGGCGCAGAAATTGAGCCTGGGTCCGGTGACGATCATTCCAACGTCGTGTTGGACGCACAGGTCCCTTCCGTTCCTGAACCGAGCAGCCTGGCGCTATTTGGCTCTGGCGTGCTCGGCTTGTCGGCGCTGCTGCGGCGCAAGCTGGTCGGATAGTCCGGCCGCTCAGGACTGGAGCCACGGAGCCTTAGAACCTAAGATTGGCAATACTGTCGGAGCAGGAGCCGCAGGATTACGTCCTTGCGGCAAGGTAATCTACTCGCCTACCCTCCGAAAAAGTGACCGTTTCCAGTTTCATGATGTCATTGCCAAAACGCTTGACGAGTTTGGAGAGGAAGGCTGCACTTTAGAAGAGGCACTTGAACAGATATTTGTGGACTTGAAGCGCAGAGGCATAGCAGTGGAGACGATAAACCTCGCGGCGGATTAGGGCCAAGTCGATGCGCAGTTCAATCTTGGGGGGCCGTACATAAAGGGCGGCCTAGCCCCCGGCATCCCGCTCATCGCGCTGTTCGCTACCACTGCTCACTCTTGCCTAGCTCTGAGCATATCCAATACATCTACTAGAGCGTGTACATGTAGTGACGTGGGCTGACCACGGATGAGTCTGGCCTTATCTTCCAGAATCGCGGCGACAGTCACCAAGCTCCCAGCTGAGCTTTTTCGCAATTTCTCCTGCGTAACGGATTCAAGCGCTCGCATCTGCACGGCATCGTAAATATCCGCTTTATTTGCCTGAAAATCGCGAAGTTCCGCCTCCGTGCGGTTTGCTAAGAAGGTCGTCAACACTTGGTGGACATTGCTAGGGCTACAGCCGACGCGCTTGGCGATCTGAGCTTCAGAGAGTTCAGGGTAGCGGAGCTTGGTTCTGCGAATGAGAGCAGCCCGGACGCCTTTAGGCGGGACTGCACCCGGCTCTACTGCGGATGGCTGTAAGCGCACAATCTGGCCAGGGACGGGCTTGATGGCACGGCGAGACATCGATACTCACCATAGCAGCCAGATGCAAGCGTTTTTTAGCGAAAATTGCCGGAGCCAGATGCTAGCGTGCGGGCGGGGGGTGGGGTCAACGGGGGGCATGGGGGCCGGGGAAAAGCATGCTTTGCGGGACTGTAGCGGAAAATGTAGCGACTCCCTGCATAAATGGGCTTAGACGGGCTTAGGTGTAAGTTGCGTAAGTCCTTGAGTAACTAAGCGCGTCTAAGTGGCACTAATACCTATAGAGAGGTCTGCAAAACCTTTATGCGTGGGTTCGATTCCCACCCGCGCCTCCAAGAAACCCTCACAGCTGCCTGAAATGGCAGCTTTTGCGTTTAGCGGAGGTTTCATGCGAGAGACCGCGCCGGCGGCAACGGATGGAGTGGTCTATAAGCCGGCAGAGCTGTATTCCGAACCAGGCGTTCACCCCTGACGAGCGCACTGCGTCTTAAACGACCGGTTTGCCCGCGGTCTTGGACGGATCAGGCTTGTCGCTCCACTTGCCGCTGAAGAGCTTGCCGCCGCGGTGCTCGGCCACGATGGCGCTCACACCCATCACGCCCATGACGAGGAAGATCAACAGAAACACAACTGCAATCACCAGGACTGGCATAACTGCACCTCTGGTTCATTGTTCGTCGTTGATGAACTTGCTTCCGTGATTTCAATCACAGGCAGGTGTGAGGCCGGATACAAACGGCGCGGCGAGCCTCAGCGCCGAAGCTGCCGATCGTGACAATGATCTTGCGTGGTAGGGCATGCCAGGCGCATTGCGATACAGTTAGTATCAGTCGGGCAAGGATTTCAGCTCCGCGCGGTTGGTATGGCGCAGGTGCCGGGTCGACTCCGTTCCATCGCAAGCCATGGACGTTCTAAAACAGCTATTTGAGCAACACTTCCATTCTCCGGCCGCTCGCGTGCAGCCGCTGCAGGGACAGCTAGGAGGGTCGGGACGAAACATCGTTCGGCTTGCCAATGGACAGGTCAGTGCGATCGGCATTCTGCACGACGTGCGCGAAGAGAACCTCGCGTTCCTGGAGTTCTCCAGGCATTTTCGCCGGCACGGTCTGCCGGTCCCGGAAATTTATGCCGAGGATTTAGCGCACGGCGCATATCTCGAGGAGGACCTGGGCGACACGACGCTCTTTGAGTTTCTATCGGAGCATCGTGACGGCGACGACATCGCACCGCAAGCGGTGGAAGCTTATCGCGAAGTTGTGACCCTGTTGCCGCGCTTCCAAGTCGAAGCCGGCCAAGACCTGAACTACAAGCTGTGTTATCCGCGCGCCAGCTTCGATCGGCAGTCGATCGCATGGGACTTGAACTATTTCAAGTACTATTTCCTGCGGCTCGCCGGCATCCCTTTCAATGAGCAGGCGTTGGAGAACGACTTCAGCCGCCTGACGAAGTTCCTGTTAACCGCCGACCGCGATTACTTTCTTTATCGGGATTTCCAGTCGCGCAATGTGATGTTGCGGGACGGCGATCCATACTTCCTGGATTACCAGGGCGGCCGCAAAGGCGCGCTGCAGTACGACATCGCTTCGCTTCTGTACGACGCCAAGGCCGATTTGCCGCCTGAACTGCGCCAGCAGTTGCTGGATCACTATCTGTCCACCTTGGCGGGCTACATCGAGCTGGACCGGGAAGCGTTCATGCAGCACTTTTACGCCTACGTCTATGCCCGCATCATGCAGGCTCTGGGCGCTTATGGATTTCGCGGCTTTTATGAGGGCAAGGGCCATTTCCTGCAGAGCGTCCCCTTTGCGCTGAAGAACGTCCGCTGGCTTCTGCACAACGCCCTTTTGCCGATTGCGTTGCCGACGTTGATGGAGACCCTCCAAGGCGCGCTTGGCTCGGACAAGTTGCAAGGTCTGGTTTTCGAACCAGAGAATCTCACCGTGCGAATCTCCAGCTTCTCCTTTCATCGCGGAGCGCTGCGGGACGAAACCGGACACGGCGGCGGTTTCGTCTTCGATGCTCGCAGCCTGCCAAATCCCGGGCGTGAAGAGCGCTTCAAGACACTGACCGGTAAGGATGCTCTTGTCGCGGAGTATCTCGATCTGCAAGAGAGCGTTCATCAATTCATGGCGAACGTCGTGTCGCTGGTGGATGCCAGCGTGAACGATTACCAGTGTCGCGGCTTCAAGAACCTGATGGTGTCATTTGGCTGCACAGGGGGCCAGCATCGCTCGGTGTATCTCGCGGAGCAACTGGCCAAACACTTGCGTGGCCGCGCCGGAACTGACGTTGTGTTGCGGCACCGAGAGTTGGAGAACCTGGGCCGATGAAAGCGATGATTCTTGCTGCCGGCCTGGGGACGCGGTTGCGGCCGCTCACCGACAATCGTCCCAAGGCGCTGGTGGAAATCGCCGGGCGCACGATGTTAGAGATTACGCTGTCTCGCCTGAGGGAATCTGGCGTCAGCGAAGTGATTGTCAACATTCATCACTTTGCCGACATGGTCGTGGACTACCTGAAAGCCCACGACAACTTCGGCATGAGAATTGAAGTCTCGCGTGAGAAACTTCTTCTCGACACTGGCGGAGGACTCAAGAAGTCTGCCTGGTTTTTCCAGGAGGATGGCGAACTAACCGAACAGCCTTTTGTCCTTCACAACGTGGATGTGCTCAGCACGGTTGACCTACAGCGCATGGTGGAACTTCATACCAGAAGCGGCGCTCTCGCAACGCTGGCAGTGCAGAATCGTCAGACTTCGCGGTATCTGCTGTTCGACGAGCACCTTCAACTTTGGGGACAGCGAAGCGCACACGGTGGCGAGTCGGAGATTGTGCGTCCGTCAGAACGACCGCAGGCGCTGGCGTTTTCCGGCATCCATGTCATTTCACCGCGGATATTCGATCTGATGACCGAAGACAGGGCGTTTTCGATTGTCGATTGCTACCTGCGATTGGCAGCGGCCGGCAAAAAAATCGTAGGCTGCAATGTTGACGGAGCGTATTGGACCGATCTCGGCACACCGGAGAACGTCGCGCGGGCTTCGGATTATCTGAAGGGGAGAGTGATTTCTTAGCACGCGTTAACTTGCGGGAAGTCCCGCAGCGTGGGATGCGCAGCGTGCGAGACCAACGCGCGCGCCACACTCAGCTCAGAAACGAAAACCGCGACGTCAGCCGGGCCAGCTTGAGCACGCGGTAGACGTTGACATTCACCCCGCGCAGCGAAGCCTTCACAGCTTTCTCCTCGGCAAGGCCTGCAAGCTTCTCCATTACCTTGAGCGAATCCGGGCCGATCCGTCGCACATTGGCGAAGTCCAGGCAGACATCGTCATGGGAGGCGGTTAGTTTTTCGCAGACCCGCTGCAGGCTCTCGCTCACTTGGTCAGCGTCGATCTCCAGATACGCAGGAACTGTTGTCATCGTCATACACACAACCATTCATCTACGGTTTTTTTCTGCGCGGCGTCGGCCGTCTTCGCCGCTCCGCGTCCGCGATAGGCGCTCCAAAACAGCTCGGTTAGTTCGCTTAACAGCGGCATGCGAGGGTTCGACCGCCAGGAGGGATCGTCGAAGGCGGTCTTCACCAGATCCGGAATTGCCCGCTCGAAATCTTCCCGCGAGATGCCCATCTCCGCGATCGAACGCGGAACGGCCAACTGGTCGAGTAAATGTTCCGTCGCCGCTATCAGGTTCTGCACTTTCTCCTCAACCGTCTTACCGCCCAGTCCGAGCAGGTCGGCCATCATGGCGTATTTCTTGTGGGCGATGTAGCCCCGCTGGTTCGGCGACGGCATGAACTTGGTGGGCACCGCCGCGTTGAACGCGATCACATGCGGCAGCATGAGGGCATTGGCCCGGCCGTGCGCCACGCCGAAACGCGCGCCGAAGGCATGGGCCAGCGCGTGATTCACGCCCACTGATGCGTTGGAGAACGCAATCGCCGCGATGCAGGCAGCATTGTGCATCATGCCGCGAGCCTCTTCATTTTCAGGATGCTCATAAGAAATAGGCAGGTAGCGGAAGACCAGCCGAATCGCCTGCATGGCGTTCGAGTCGGTATAAGGCGAACCGAAAATTGAAACGCCGGCTTCCAGGGCGTGGGTCAGGCAATCGATGCCGGTGTCTGCGGTCAGGCCTTTTGGCATCGACATGACAAACTGCGGATCGACGATGGCCACATCCGGACTCAGCGAATAGTCCGCGAGCGTCACCTTGCGCCCATGTTGCTTGTCGGTCATCACCGCAAAAGGAGTGACCTCGCTGCCAGTTCCGCTGGTGGTAGAGATGGCCACCAGCCGGGCGTTGCTGGTTTTGTTTGTCGGATATTGCACCACGCGCTTGCGCAGATCCAGAAACGGCGCAGCCAGTTCCTGCAGGTCCGCCTCGGGCGATTCATACTTCAGCTTCATGAGCTTGGCGGCATCGATTACCGAGCCGCCGCCCAGGGCGATGATCTGGTCCGCCTTATAGAAATTGAGGGCTTCGACGCCTTGCATGACAATCGTGATGTCGGGCTCGGCATCGGGAATAACCGAGACGTGGACCAGGGTCTCCGCCGGGACATATCGCCGGACAATGTCCACGTGGCCAATCTGCTCCATCGCCGGATTGGTAATGATGATGGTGGAGCGCGAGGGGAAATGCCGCAGGTTTTCCACGGCGTTGATGTTGAAGTAGATCTGGTTGGGAATGCGGAACCACATATGCGCCTGCGTCCTTCGCGCGACCCGCTTGATGTTGAGATAGTTGTAAACGTTGACGTTGTCCGTGGTGCTGTTCCCGCCGCCGGTACCGCAGCCGAAGGAGAACGTGGGCACCATATCGTTGTAAACGCCGCCCAGAGCGCCTATCGACCCCGGCGAATTCACGATGATGCGTCCCGCGTTGATCACTTCGCCGAATTTCTGGATGATCGCTTCGTTGCGCGAGAAAACGACCGCCGTGTGGCCCAGACCGCCGGCGTGATTCACGTCGATGCAAACCTTCATAGCCTCGTCGACGGACTGGGCGCGATACACCGCAAGCACCGGAAACAGCTTCTCGACCGAGAGCGGATGTTCGCGGCCGACCCCATGAATCGGGGCGATGAGCAGTTTGGTGTTCGGCTTGACTGACAGGCCGATCATGCGAGCGATATCGGTGGCCTTCTGGCCGACTGCCATGGGCTGCATGAACCCGGTCTTGGGATCGATTACCGTACGTCCCAGTAGCGCTGCTTCGTCCTCATTGCAGATATGGCAGCCGAGCTCGGCAAATTTCGTGAGCACCCGGTCGTAAATTCCGTCATCGATCACCACCGTCTGCTCTGACGCGCAGATGGTTCCATTGTCGAACGTTTTGGAGGTGATGATGTCCACCACCGCCATGTTCAGGTCAGCGGTCTTCTCCAGGTAGACGGGTGTATTGCCGGGCCCGACACCGAGCGCCGGCTTGCCTGAACTGTAGGCGGCCTTCACCGCGCCCGGGCCGCCGGTCGCGTCGATCAGGCCGACGTCCTTGTGGTGCATCAGGTAGGCGTTGTCCTCAAGCGTGTGGCCTTGCAGGCAGGTGAATACGCCTTCGGGCGCGCCGTGCTTGACCGCCGCCTCGTACATGATCCGCACCGCCTCAAAGCAGCACCGCCCGGCGCTGGGATGAGGACTGAAGATGACGGCGTTCCGCGTCTTGATCGCCATGATGCACTTGAACAGCACCGTGGACGTGGGGTTGGTGATGGGCGTGAGCGAGAAGATGACGCCGATCGGGTCGGCGACCTCGACCACTCCGCGTTCCGGAAACTCGCGAATGACGCCTACCGTGCGCTTGTCTTTGACATAGTCATAGACAAACTCGGTGGCCACCATGTTCTTGATGGCCTTGTCTTCCACAACGCCGAGCTTGGTTTCTTCGATGGCCAGTCGCGCCAGGTATTGGGCTTGCTCCAGTCCCGCCAGAACCATCGGCTTAACAATGTGATCGACGTCCTCTTGCGTGTATTGGGTAAAGACCGCGGCGGCGGCCCGGGCCTGGCTGACCAGGCCTTCGAGGTAAGCAACCCGCTCTTCCGAGAGGTTTGCGGCGTTCACTGGCATACTTCCATCCTTCTTCGGAACACTAGTCCCAGTATGGAACGGCACTGTCGGCATGACAGTGAGCGTCGTCACCGCAGGGTGTGAGAGTCAGCCAAAGCCAGGTTTTCGCATAAGCCAAGGGCCTTCGCCTTTCCGGACCCGCTTTTGTTGGTGAGTCCCAGAATCTAAACGAGTTACGAACATCATCCGCAAAACCAAAGGGTTAGCGCGGGTGGGTCGGGCCGAATTGGACAGGCTCCTTACGGCGTTAGATAATTGCGCGACGATCCGATGCGCGCCAAGAGCAGTCCTAGAAAACCCTTCCCTGTTGGCGCCATCCTCCTGGTTGCTGTCGTGGTCGCGGTTGTTGGGGCCGTGGCTTGGTACTGGACCGGCAGAGTCCACGGGCAGCAGGCCAAGCCGGCTTCCGCGGCAACGTACGTCGGCGCCGAGCGCTGCGCCCAATGCCATGAAGCCGAAACGAAGGCATGGCGTACTTCGCACCATGCGCAGGCCATGCAGGCGACGACCGATTCCACCGTCCTGGGAAATTTCAAGGACACTCACTTTGCCCAGGATGGCGTGACCGCCACCTTTCAGCAGGACAACAAGTTCTCCCTTCGCACGGATGGCCCAGACGGCAAGCCGCAGGACTACCCTCTGCCGTACACCTTCGGCGTCTATCCGCTGCAGCAATACCTGGTGCTGTTCCCCAGGGGACGCATGCAGAGCTTCGTTGTCGCCTGGGATTCGCGCGAAAAGCAACAAGGCGGGCAGCGCTGGTTCGATCTTTATCCCGGCCAGAAGATAGCGACTGGCGATCCATTGCACTGGATGGGGCGCAACCAGACGTGGAACTACATGTGCGCCGATTGCCACTCGACGAACCTGCGCAAGAACTACGACCTGGCAAGCGACACCTATGCCACCACGTGGTCGGAGGTGGACGTCTCATGCGAATCGTGCCACGGGCCGGGGTCGAACCACCTGTCGTGGGCACAAACGCACAAGAAGGGTTCGTACCAGAAAGACGGCGAGTCGGAAGGTCTGGTGAACAACCTGAAGCCCGCCAGCGGATCGTGGGCCGCGTTGCAGCCCGATACTGGCGCGATGCACTGGAAGGGCGACGCGCGGTCGCATAACGAAATCGAAACCTGCGCCCGGTGCCACTCGCGGCGCCACAACATCACCAGCGACTATCAGCCGGGGCAGCCCTTTCTCGACGCTTACGTGCCGAGCCTGCTGGAAGACGGCGTGTACTATCCCGACGGCCAGATCCAGGAAGAGGATTACGAGTGGGGCTCGTTTCTCCAGAGCAAGATGTACCACGAGGGCGTGACCTGTTCCGACTGTCACGACCCGCACAGCGCGAAGCTGCCTGCGGTCGGGCTGAACTCGGTTTGCGGGAAATGTCATTCGCTGCAGAAATTCGGCGGCGAGCAGCACCATCATCACAAAGCGGATAGCGCGGGCGCGCTGTGCGTCAACTGCCACATGCCGACGCATACCTACATGGTGGTAGACGTGAGGCGCGATCACAGCCTGCGGGTGCCGCGTCCCGATTTCTCCGTCGCCTACGGGACGCCGAACGCCTGCAATCAATGCCACAAGGACAAGTCTGCGAGTTGGGCGGCGGACACGGTCGTCAAGTGGTACGGTCCTAATCGCCGGCAGGAAGCGCAGTTTGTCGCTGCGATTGACGCGGGCCGGCGCGGGTCGGCGAACGCAGAAAAATCGTTGAGTACGCTGATTACGGATGCCGCCAAGCCGGGCATCGCACGCGCGACTGCGCTCAACCTGATCCCGGAATACATGACCCCGAGCTCGGTTCCGGCGGTGCAGTCGGCACTGGGAGATCCCGATGCGCTGGTCCGGCGGGAGGCGGTCCGCGTTCTCGAGCCGCTGCCTCCAAAGGAGCGCGTACGTCTGGCGGCGCCGTTGCTGAGCGATCCAATCCGGTCCGTGCGTATCGAGGCAGCGCGGCTGCTGGCGGGAACTCAGCCTGACTTACTTCAGGAGAACCAGAGAACGGCGCTGGATCGCGCGATTGCAGAGCTGATCGCGTCGGAGACGGCAAACGCCGAGCGCCCGGAGAGCCACGTCAACCTCGCGCTTCTTTACGCGCAGATGGGTCGAATGAATGACGCCGAGAACGAATTGCAGACGGCGCTGCGGCTCGATCCCAACAATGTTCCGGCGATGGTCAATCTTGCCGACCTGTACCGCCAGCAGCGCCGCGATAGCGAAGGCGAGAAGTGGCTGGAAAAGGCGGTGGCGACGGCGCCCAATGCGGCAGAACCGATTCATGCGCTAGGGTTGTTGCGGGTCAGGCAGAAACAATATCCAGCAGCGCTGGCGCTCTTCGCCAAGGCCGCCGCGTTGCAGCCGGCCAATGCCCGCTACAGCTACGTGTACGCGGTTGCGCTGAATTCCACCGGGAAGCCCGACCAGGCGATCACCGTCCTGCAACAGGCGCACCAGCGGCGCCCTGCCGACCGTGAGGTGCTGACGGGATTGATTTCCTTCGAACGCGACAAGGGCAACCTGCCATCGGCCATCGCGTACGCGCGGGAACTGGTACAGCTCACTCCCGACGATCCCAATGCCAAGGCGATGCTCGCCCAGTTGGTGCAAGGACAGCGGTAGTCCGAGCTGCGATAGGATGCTTCGATTCTCGAGTGCAACTTCGAGTCTCAATCACTCAGGATGCGTCATGAAAAGCGCACCCCTTCAGGCGTGCAGTGATCGTTCAACCCGAGACTCGGCTTCAGGCCAGTTTCACAATTGGCGTAGACCTGGTAGAGCCAGCCTTTAGGCTGGCGTCGAAGTCGCCCCCAGAACATAGGACTTGGTCTGTTCGCAGCCAACACGGCGCTAAAGCGCCGCTCTACCCATGCTCGCCGGACTACGCCAATTTCGAGAACGCTCTGGCCCTGAGGGAATTTGATTTTGCCGATGGCGAAGGCAGGTTCCTCAGCGGCTAAGCCCGGATTCAGACGTAAGCTTTGCGGCACGGCTGAAGCCGTGCCCTCTCACAATGAGCCCACTTGTTTTTCTCTTCCGCAGCGCGGGCTCCTCTCCAATCAGCACGCGTCTCTTTCCTGGATTCCTCCACTTCATTCGGCGACAATTGCTGTGTCATACATTGTGGGATATTACTTTTGGCGACGTGTACGAACCCTCGCACATCGCCGCCTGTCGACAAACCGCTGTGCAAAACGTTGCGGCAGGTAACCGACGCACCTGCAATGCCCGATTACTTTCCTGTTAGTCCGTGACCGTCCAAACAACTTCTTGTCCTACTTTCTTGCACTTAGATGAGGTGGCCACCATCGTGCAATCAAACCCGGGAAAACTGGCTCTCAATCGGAGGATTCACTGTTTACAAGCGACTGGCCGGGATGCATACTAATAGTGCACCTTGATAAAACCTCGTAAGCAAAGTTCTTCACCGCAACCCGGCTTTTCTGGCGTGTCCCACGATGTGGGAGGAGTGATATGGAGCCACTGACAGACCCCTCTGCGGAAGTTAATAAACGCGAACGCATCTGGTTTTTCCCGCACAAGTTCTGGCAGGCGACGAAAGGCATGCCGCCCGAGCAGGTTTCCAGCCTGATGGAAGAAGTTGAACGCTGCGCCAGTGCAGGCGACGTGCAGTCTCTTAAGAAGTACCCCTTCGTGTTTGTCGGAGACCCCTACAAGAAATCGGTGGCCTAACTCAGCTCGCCCCCGGCGAGTTGCCGCTCAGCTTTCGCCTTCGTGCCGCGACGACTGGCGACATGGGCGATTCTTGTTGCGTTAGGGAGCGAATCAGAATCGGAAGCTTGCAGGTGGCTTCCAGCAGGTAGCTGGCGCGCGCGATTTTTTCGGCAGCCGGACTCAACTCCGGAATGCCTTGTGCATACACGATCAGCGAGCCATCGCACCGTTCTACGGAAATTCGCGCGACGCGGTGCTCGTGCGCTTCATCGAAGGCATTTGCCAACCGGAGAATCCCGGCCAGCGGTGCAAGCTCCCTGCGTCGTTTTGTCGGTACTCCCACAAAGTGGGACGTCTCTAAAGAAGGCAGAGCGCCGCGATGGAAGCGCGCCACCACCGCGACGTCGCGCAATTGATTCTTGCTCCAGCCCAATGGAGGTTTGAGTTTCCCCAGCAGGCGGTCCGCGCGCTTGCGATGGCCTCCCTTGTTCTTGCGGCGGCCCACCTCATGCACCAGTGCCGCGGCCCGTAGAATCCGGCGCTGCTCCGGATCGGCGGAGAGGACTTGCTGCCTCGCCAGGGCGTCATACAGTTGCAATGCGAGACGCGTGACGTGCACTGTATGCCGGAAATCCGGATCGAGGAACGCGGCCCAGGTACGCAGCTTCTCCAGCGCTGCTTTTTCCAGCGCCGGTCCACTGGGTAATTCCGCGCGCCATACCGGCCACAACGAGATCTTTCCCAGCATCTTCTGGCGATATAAATCCAACCGCTTCTGCCGCTCGGCGGCGATTCTTGCGTGCCACCGCTCACGGTCCTCAGTTGCCAGCTCCGGATGCGCTCGCAGCATCGCGCGCAAAACGTCGAAGTCGTGGACTTCGCCCAGGGCGTCCTGTAAATCGCGCAAGTCTCTTGACCATTGCTCATGGCGCAGCGGCAGAAAATTCTCCACCGTGTAGCGGAACCGCTTGATGCCGATGCGCAACTGGTGATAGCCGACCTGGGTACGGTTACGCAGCGCCTGGCGCTGCAATTCGTGCGCTTCCATCCAGCGCTCCAGCGCGAGATGCTGAAATACCAGATCTTCGATGGGCACTTTGCCAGTGCGACCGGCGAGGTGGGCATTCAGCGCCAGCCACTGATTGCGGTCGAAGGCCTGCAGCGACTGTTGCGCCACGGCCTTGAGCGCGTGCTCTTTGTGACTCAGCGAATGCAGCAGAACATGACGGACGGGATCGCTCTCTTCCGAAAGCTTTGCAACCCACTCCATCATGACTTGCGCATCACGCAGATCGCCCAGGCTGCTGAATAACGGCTTGGCGGCCTTCTTCATCTGCTTCCATTTGGGATCGGGATCCACGGACATGAAGCCGTCCGCCATGGAACGGCAGCGCCGGATGGCCACGCGCAGATCGTGCACCGGGTCGGGCGCAAAATCCTGGCTGGCCTTGTCGCACTCCTCCAGCACGCGGTTGGCCCAATAAGCGAGGCCGGCCTTCTTCTCCGGAGTGTTGGTTGGCGGCGGCATGTGGTTGGACTACGAAACAGTTATACCGCGATTCCAGTCAGCCCGGGGCAGAGGACCGAATGCGGCCCGCGAATTCAATCTGTTGTAACCTGATCAGAGATGCGACCCATGGCCACAACGCAGCACGCCAAACGCAGCAAAGCCTCCATCATCCTTGGGTCAGCAGCGCGGGTGTTGTTCACGACACTGTTATTTACCGCCGGCGGGATGGGGGCCGGGCTGTTTCTGGGTATCATTGGCACCATTGTTTATGGCATGATAAAGGGTAGTCAGATTGATATGACCAACGCCTACAAACACGTGGCCATCCCTGTGGCCCTCACCATCGGCGCGACGGCTTTCGTTGCCGCGCTGGTGCTGGAAGTGCGCGCCCAGCGCGAACGAACATCGCGGTAGTACCTAGCAGCCGCGGCAATTGCCGTGACCTCCACCCTCCGATAAACTCAAGTTCTTGGTAACCCGCAGCTTGGAAGCTGCCACAGGTTCGAGATTATGGCTGAAACCATTCATGTGAAATTGCCCGACGGCAGCGTCAAGGACGTGGCGCGCGGGACCTCCGCCCTCGATATCGCCAAGAGCATCAGCCCGCGCTTGGCCGATGCCGCGCTGGCCGCGCAGATCAGGCCGTTGCCTTCCCACGGCAGTGGCGGCAACGGACATCAGCCGTCTTCAGGAAGCGAAGGCGCCGCCGCAGCAGCACAGCAGGCGACGGACAGCGCGCAATTGGTGGACCTCACCCGGCCGCTGGAGCAGGATGCCGAGTTGCGCATCCTCACCGAGCGCGATCCCGAAGCGCTATGGGTGTACCGCCATTCGTCGGCGCACTTGATGGCAGCCGCTGTTCTGGAGCTTTTCCCTGAGACCAAGCTGGGCCACGGTCCCGCGACCGAGAGCGGATTCTTCTATGACTTCTATCGCCAGCAGCCCTTCAGTCCAGAGGACCTGGAGGCCATCGAGAAGAAAATGCAGGAGCTGGTGAAGCAGGACCTGCCTTACGCACGCGAGTTTTTGCCGCGCCAGGAGGGCCTGGAGCGCTTCCAGTCGGAAGGCGACTTCATGAAGTGCCACTTCATCGAGCAGTTCACCGCGCCCGACGAGAAGATTTCCATCTACAAGACCGGCAAGTTCACCGACTTCTGCCGCGGGCCGCACATCCCGTCCACCGGACGCATCAAGGCGTTCAAGCTGCTCAATATCGCCGGCGCGTACTGGCTGGGCAACGAGAGCAATCCGCAGCTGCAGCGCATTTACGGCACGTCGTTCTTCTCCAAGAAGGAGCTGGACGAGTACCTGCACAAGATGGAGGAAGCGAAGAAGCGCGACCATCGCGTGCTGGGCAGGCAGCTTGACCTGTTCTCCATCCAGGACCTGGCCGGGCCGGGGCTCATCTTCTGGCATCCCAAGGGCGGCCTGATGCGCAAGGAAATGGAAGACTGGATGCGCGACGAGTACCTAAAGCGCGGCTACTCGCTGGTCTTCACCCCGCACGTCGCGCGCGTGGACCTGTGGAAGACCAGCGGCCACGAGGGCTACTACGCGCAGAACATGTTCACCCCGATGGAGCTGGACGATGCCGACTATCGCATGAAGCCGATGAATTGTCCGTTCCACATCCTTATCTACCAGGACTCGCTGAAGTCGTATCGCGATCTGCCGGTGCGACTGGGCGAGCTGGGCACGGTGTACCGCTACGAGCGCTCCGGCGTGATGCACGGACTGCTCCGCGTGCGCGGTTTTACCCAGGACGACGCGCACATCTTCTGCACCCCGGAGCAGATCGAGGATGAAGTCGTCGGCTGCATTGATTTTGCGCTGGCCGTGCTGAGGACCTACGGCTTCGAAAAGTTCCACGTGGAACTTTCCACCTGGGACCCGAACGACCGCACGCCCTATGCCGGTCGCGACGACCAGTGGGAGCTGGCGCAGCGCTCGCTGGAGCAGGCGCTGAAGCGGCGCAACATCGAGTACAAACTGATACCCGGCGAAGCAGCATTCTACGGGCCGAAGATTGACATCAAGCTGGTGGACGCCATCGGCCGCCTGTGGCAGCTCTCGACCGTGCAGTTCGACTTTACCCTGCCCGAGCGCTTCGGGCTGGAGTACGTCGGCGAGGACGGCAAGCGCCATCAGCCGCTGATGGTGCACCGCGCGCTCTATGGCTCAGTCGAGCGCTTCTTTGGCGTGCTCATCGAGCACTACGCGGGCGCGTTTCCGGTTTGGCTGTCACCGGTGCAGGTGGTGGTCATCCCTATCGGCGAGAAGCACCATGCGTATGCGAACGAAGTCGGCGAAAAGTTGAAGGCCGCGGGAGTTCGCGTCCATGTGGACGTGCGCAACGAGAAGATGAACGCCAAAATCCGCGAGCATGCCATGCAGAAGGTGCCGTTCCAGCTCGTTCTGGGCGATCGCGAGATGGAGGCGGGCGAAGTCAACGTGCGCGTCCGCGGCCAGGAAAAGGGCGAAGGCTCAGTGAAGGCGGAGGCTTTCGTGGAGCGGGTGAAAGGGCTGATCGAAAGCAAGGCCGCGACGCTATAAAGGCGCGAGCGCGGCTTCGTAATGCGGGTGGAGCAGGCCTTCAGGCCTGCAGTGACGAGCAACTTGGGTCGGCGCTTTAGCGCCTGAGGTAAACTCCAGCAGTTACCTCAGCGGCTAAAGCCGGTCCAGAGTGTGACTTCGAACGCAGCGCTGAAGCGCTGCTCCACCCAAACGCAATTCGAGGCCTATTCTGAAGCATGTCAGCTTGAGCCAGAGCCTCGACTGATTCTGATCCGCGTTCATCCGCGCAGATTCGCGGTTGAATGTTCTTCCCGCGCATGACAGCCCAGCTCCCACAGCCCGAAATCTCTCACGCCCGCGCCGTGCTCATCATCGCGCTGGTGGCGACGGTGTGGGGCTTCGGATTTCCGGCGACGCACATCGTGCTCAGCGGAGGCCTCTCCGTCGGCGCGCTGATGGGGTTGCGCTTCCCGCTCGCTGGGCTGGTAATGTTCGTCATCATCCGCGCCAATGGAATCGCCATCACCCGGCGCGGCGTGCTCGACGGCATCTGGCTAGGACTCGTGCTGGTGCTGGTCTTCTGGCTGCAGACGGACGGCATGCGGTTCACCACCACCGCCAAGGCAGGGTTCATCACCGGCCTGTACGTGCTGTTCACGCCGCTCATCGCCGTGGTGATCGGGCAACGGGTGAAGCTGGCGTCCGCCCTGGGCGCGCTGATCGCGGTCTATGGAATGTACCTGCTGGTGCACCTGCGCGGCGCTGGGGCGAGCGGCCACACCCTCTGGGGCGTGTTCACGGAAATGAACCGCGGCGACGTCGAGATCCTGCTGTGCGCCATCCTGTGCGGCGTGCACATCGTGATGATGGGCGCCTTCAGCCGCCGCTCGGAAGCGTGGCTGCTGGCGGGCTCGCAGGTGATGATCTGCGGCGTCGTGTCGGTAGCGGTCACAGCCTTCTTACCGTCGCCCGACGGATTTCAGAATGCGTTCGCCGCTCTGTCGCACTGGCCGGTCGCGCTGGCGGCGCTCTACCTCGCACTTGGCTCCACGGTGTTCGCCTTCTGGGGACAGGCAACGGCGCAGACCCGGCTCGGGCCGACCGAGTCGGCGGTGCTGTTCAGCCTGGAGCCGGTGGTGGCCGCAGTGCTCAGCGTGGTCTGGCTGAAGGAGCCGATGTCGGCACAGCAAGCGCTCGGCGGCGCGCTGATCGTGGTGGCGATGATCGTGGCCGAGGCGCTGCCGCGCATGTTCCGGGCCATCACGGTGCCGGATACGAGGCCGTGAGAGCAGTGGTCAGCGGTTAGCGGCAGGGACCACACTTTTGGTCTAAATCCCGGCACGCCTCATGTTGGGGCTCGATTTCGCGCCACCGACGGATCCACCAGCGCGCCAGTCGCGCTTGCGCGACGCAAGGTGATAGCCCGCCCTTTCAGGGCGGGGTAAGCGATCCTCTGGAGACCTCGAGTCCCTCGGGGACGACAGATTGCATCTAACGTGACCGGGGCACTCAGGCCTTGTTGGTTTACACCTACCCCGCGCTGAAGCGATGATCGCGCCCGACCGCATGCTGATGAACCGCTTCGGCCCGTCGTTCGGCACGCTGACGCCGCACGACGTCCTGACCCTGGACTTCCGCGGCAACATCGTGGAGGACCACACTCCGAAGAAGAATGCACGGGTCAACGAGACAGTCGAGTTGCACGGCGTCATCCATCGCCATAATCCTCAGCTGGTGTGCGCGCTGCATACCCTTCCGCCGGCCACGGTGACGTTCAGCGCCCTTCGCAAGGTGCCGGAGATTGACGACCAGGAGAGCTGCATTTGCAGGGCGATGCCTAGAACGCGCACTTCGCCAGCAGCCGCGCCGCCGGTGTTTCTGATGGGAAATGCGGTTGATAGCGTGTCGGGGGCCTCGAGAGAACTCCCGATGTTGTCAGCCACCAGCCTGGCCTCGCCTTTTCTTTACGGCGTGTCCTGGGCCCAGACGATGCCGGCGCTGCTGGCCAACAGCAGCAGGATCGCGAGTAAGACCATCGCGGTACTACTAAAGAGCGATGCTCGGCTTTTCATGTTCTTCACCCCTTTCTTGAGGATGTGTGGAATGGGACGCGTGCCGCGGGCCTGGAGAGCGAAAGGGTCGGAATTTGAGCCGACTCTACAACTAGGCCTGCTTGATTGCAACACTATCTGGTGATGTCGGAGCAGGCGCAAGTGTGGGAGTTCCAGCTCGATATGTGGAACTCGACATCCTCCCTTGGCTTACACTGAACTTCGATGCGCTCCAGGGTGCTCCGCTACATTCGCGAACGAGGGCTGATGCGCGCGGGCGACCGCGTCGGCGTGGCCGTCTCGGGCGGGGCGGACTCGGCTGCGCTCCTGCGCGTTCTGCTGGAACTGCGGGCTGAGCTGGGCATCGTCCTGTTGGTGGCGCACTTCAATCATGGACTGCGTGGAGAGGCTTCGGATGCGGACCAGGCCTTCGTCGCCGAGTTGGCAGCGCAACATGAGCTGGAACTCTTCGCAAGGGGCGGCAAGGTGCGCGAACATGCGGGCCAGCACAAGCTCACCCAAGAAGCGGCGGCGCGCGAGTTGCGCTACCGCTGGCTGATTTCGCTGGCGGAGTCGCGCCGGCTCAACGTCATTGCTACCGGCCACACCCTCGACGACCAGGCGGAAACCGTGCTGCTGAAATTCCTGCGCGGAGCGGGAACGCGCGGATTGGCGGGAATTTATCCCGAGATCGTCGCCGGGGCTGAAGCCCCTGGCCCTCTTCAGGTGGCGGAACGCGGGCCTGAACGCCCGCGATACCAGGAAGGGGCGCCACGGGTGGCTTGCGCCCGCATCGTGCGCCCGCTGCTCTCGGTATCAAGGGATGAGGTGGAGGCCTATCTGGCCGGCATGGGCCAAACCTGGCGCGAGGACGAGAGCAACCTCGATCATCGCTACGCCCGCAATCGGGTACGGCATGAGTTGCTGCCGCTGCTGGAGCGCGACTACAACCCCAATATCCGACAGATTCTGAGCGATACCGCGGAAGTGGCGCGGGCGGAAGAAGAATACTGGGAGGCGCTGGCGAGGGACGAGTTGGCGGCCCGTCGGCGGCCAGAACAGGTCCCTCAGGAGCTAAAGCCCAGCGGTTTGCCCGGCGATAACGGCACGGCTAAAATCGTGACCCTTCCACCCGAATTCCTTCAGACCGCCTCCGAAGAAGACACGCTCAATCTCGCCGGTTTCGCCCAGATGCCGCTGGCCTTGCAGCGGCGAGTGTTGCGTCGCTTCGCGGAAACCGAGAACCTGGCACTCGACTTCGGACACGTAGAGAATCTTCTGCGCTGCGGCGGCGGTGAAGTGCCTGGCATCGAACTTCCCGGCGGATGGCTGGCTGTGCGGAAGGGTGCCTGCCTGAGGCTTCGTCCACCTCAGCCGGAGTCGCTGTGCGCGGGCTACCTACACCGGCTACCTATTCCCGGCGAGGTTCACGTCCCAGAAATCGGGGCGACGCTTCGGGCAGTACTGGTCAAGCCGGAGTTCGCTGGGGAAGCCGAGCCCGGAACGCTGTTGAATGCCGCCTTACTCGGGCCGGAACTGACGGTGCGGAACTGGCAGCCCGGCGATCGCTTCTGGCCGGCGCACCGCGGGTCGGAAGAGAAGCTGAAACGCCTGTTTTCGGAGAAGCACATTCCGGCCGAACGGCGTCCGACCTGGCCCGTACTGCTCCGCGGCGCGGAGATTGTCTGGGTGCGGGCATTCCCCGTCGCTCACGCCTTCGCCTGGACAGGCAGCGGACAAGCGATGGCGATTGAGGTGATTGAAAGCTTAGATGATTGAATGCCAGTAAGATACGCACCTCGGGCCGGTCGACTTCGCGATGCTGCCCGGCTTACCGCGCACAGCTAACCACGTCCAACAACATGGACCGAAATGGGACGGCCAAGCTGGTCTGCAGCGTCGCATTTTTTTGTTTAAGTCTTTCGTGCCGCTTTGTTTAGCCGCGGGTTTACAATCAGTGCGAGCCGCAAATCCTACATCCGGCGGGTACGGCGAGCATCTAACGCATAGGGCGTGTATTGTTTCTGCCCCGTTACTCAGGAGTTTTCAGTGAATTCGACGGTCAAAACGATCGTGTTCTGGCTGGTAATTGTCCTGGCAGGCGTCCTGCTATGGCAGGTCGTCAAAGCCGGCAGCACGGGCGCCAAAGAAAAAGAAATCAATTTCTCCGAATTCCTGTCCCAGGTTGACCAAGGCAACGTCAGCGAAGTGACGATCATTGGGCAGGAAGTCCGCGGGAAGTACAAGAACGACAAGACCACCTTCCACACGACCGTCATGTCGGGCTATACCGACATGATCAAGGAACTGCGCGATAAGAACGTCAATATCACCGTCAAGGACGCCAGCGCCGGGGGCTGGCCGAGCTGGCTGCTGAACCTGGCGCCGTTCATCCTGCTGGGCGCGCTGTGGTTCATCATGATCCGCCAGATGCAGACTGGCGGTAACAAGGCGCTGTCGTTCGGCAAGAGCCGCGCCCGCCTGCTCTCCATGCAGCAAAAGAAGGTGACGTTCAAGGACGTCGCCGGGGTGGATGAAGCCAAGGAGGAACTTAAGGAGATCATCGAGTTCCTGCGCGAGGCGCAGAAGTTCCAGAAGCTGGGCGGACGGATCCCCAAGGGCGTGCTGCTGGTCGGACCTCCCGGAACCGGCAAGACCCTGCTGGCGCGAGCGGTGGCCGGCGAAGCCAATGTGCCCTTCTTCAGCATCTCCGGCTCCGACTTCGTCGAGATGTTCGTCGGCGTGGGTGCCAGCCGCGTCCGCGACCTCTTCGAGCAGGGC
>JARLGI010000005.1 GCA_031296115.1 Acidobacteriota bacterium
AGCTCCTTTGGTCTCAACACCGCAAACATGATTATCCCGGTCACTAATAACGCGGTCAGGCCAGTCAGCATCCAGCGAAACTTGATGCCCGCCATGCCCGCGAAGACTTCACGATAGCTGCCATTGAACTGGGTGCTCCAAAGCGCGATATCGAAGTAGTAAGCGACCGGCGCAAAATCAAGGTTGACAGGGGTTTCCGGCCGGGGCCGAATCTGTTCCGCCATTTCGAGCATGCGATCGGGGGCCATGCGGAAGGGGAGGTAATATTCGCGGACATAGCTGGTCTCCAAGTGACGTGACTTCAGCCTTTGCAGCAGGTCATCGGCACGAGATGTCAGAGTGCCCGCTTGCGTGGCGGCAAAGAAGTGCGCGTTGTCTCCGGGAATTGTAGTGACCTCGGGAAATACCTCCTGCAAGCTACGGTTAATGCACCGCAGGAAACTCCCCAGTGTCGGTGTGATGTAGTTCTCCGATGCTCGCAGTTGGAAAGAGAGAATGCCGCCCGGATTCAACTTCGCGGCCGCTTCACGGAAAAACTCGACGGTGAAGAAGCGGTTCAATTGCGCGGTCTGCGGCTCCGGCAGGTTGAGGATAATGACGTCAAATGTCTCCGGTGTGCTCTTCAGAAATAAACGGCCATCGGTAGCGTGCAGGTGCACACGCGGTTCGTGCTGGAGCATGACCATTTCGGCGGCGAAGTAACTCCGCCCAAGCTCGAAGATTTTTGGATCCAGCTCGACAACATCGATCCGCTCGATCAAGGGATGCTTCAGGGCTTCGACGGCGCTACCATTCAGTCCCCCGCCGATCAACAACACGCTTCTCGGGGCACGGTGCTGCAGGAGAGCGTAATGAACAGATTCTTCAGCAGCCTGCGGGTCCGGCACAGTAAATAGCACGAGACCGTTCTCGAGAAGAGTACGGCTGCTGTCCGTTTCCACTACCGCTAGATTTCCGTATGCCGAATTTTGGCTGGTCAAGAGATGAAATCCCTGCCACAACCGCGCGAGTGAAACCGCCTCCATCCAAGGTGCGCCGAATGGAAACAGCACGGCGGCGAAAACCGCGGATATTGCCACGTACGCACCCTTGCGCCAGAAAGGCCCGCGAACGATCAGGCTGGCTGCCGCTAGCAAGTTCAATAGCCCGAGGCAAAATGCAATTTGGAAGGCCGTGTAATGACGGACCAACATGAGGCTGGCAATCAGGCCACCGATGCCTGATCCGAATGCTTCCAGAAGATAAACAGATCCCGTAGCACCCGCTGGCACAGCCCCGGTTTCCTGGCATATCAGGCGGCTGCCCGCAGAAAACATCCCTCCCGAGAACAGGCAGAACGGGCATAAGAGGACAAGTGCCGTAAGGAACATCGGCCACGGTCCCAGGACTTCGCCGGGAACATTGAGAAAAACTCCTTTGCTGCTTCGGGCCGCCAGAATGGTCAAAGGCAAGGTCAGCGCGAGGAGGATCTGCAAACCGGCCATGGCCTGGCGCGAACCCGGGAAGAACCATGCAGTCTTCCGGCCGAAGAGGCTACTACCAATACTGGTCCAGAACAACCAGCTAGCAAGCAATAGTCCCAGCGAGATCTCGTTGCCGTAAAAGACCACCAGCAGTTCCCGCATGAGCAAAATCTGGGCAGTGGTCGCGGTGAATCCGATCAGCAACAGCAGCGGGCGGAGCCGCCACATGCTCTGCATTGACGACTGACTTTGCTGGGACGGAATCACCATAGGACTACCAAGCCCAACGGAGCGGCCTTAGCTTCCGACTGCTGCGCAGCCACACATCGCAGGTACTATAAGCAACGGTTGCATTGCTTCTCAATGTCACAGCAGCAGGTCGCTCCACCCGGCGCCTGCGGAGCACATTGTCACCCGCGCAGCGACCGCTTGTCAGTGACGTCAGCGAGAACAGGTGTCTCCGGCCGGGAATGAGGCCATCGTGTTTGACGCGCCGCAGGAATTACCAGAGCTCGCGGCGCTGCGCCATCAATGCCGTTATAGGAGTATTCCTGCTGATCTGCGGGGCGAGCGACGCATCTCCAACCTGGTAGCAGAAGTCAGCATCGCGCCGATGACCGTGGGCATCAACGGCTTGAGCTCTGTTTTCAGCCGATGTCAGCACTTGTCGGGCTCAATTCGTCGATCACTTGCCGTACTGCCGATGCGACTGCACCTTCGACGGCGGCGGACAGCCCAATACCGGACGAAAAATCCTGCCCTTCGATGCCATAGACCATCAAACGTGCCGGCAACTGGTTCAGCGAACGAGCAAGCTCAACCGCCTCGGCCACACTGAACGCATGGGTCGAATAGCGAAAAAACCCCTGGGGAATCGAGCAGACGACGGCATCGAAGCGGTGAATGGTGCCGGGCGCTGCTCCCGAGGCGACTGCGTCCACCAGGATTGCCGAGGCGGCACCTTTCCAGGCCTCCAGCAATGACGCGCCTTCGTCACTTTTCTCCATGACCGTAACTCCGGCTGGCACGCGAGCGGACAGGCGGCGCGCTACCACAATTCCCACCCCGTCATCGCGGCGGTATTCATTGCCAATCCCGATGATGACCGTACCGGTTTGACCCGCTGTCATTCGGTCTCGATCTGGAGTTTCAGGAAGTGGGTGGCGCAGGAGATACAGGGATCGTAGTTACGGATGGCCTGCTCACACCGCCACTGCAGCTTGTCCTTTTGCATGGCAATGTTGGCGGGAACGAACTGCCGGAGGTCGCCTTCGATGGTCTTCTGGTTTTGTGAGGTGGGCGGCACGATCTTCGCGTCAAGGATAATGCCGCGATCGTCCATGCGATAGCGGTGATAGACGATCCCTCGCGGCGCTTCGGTGCAGCCATAGCCGGTGCTGGTGCGTGGCTCGACCTTGACCGCCGGTTCGTCAGGCATTTCATATTGATCGATGAGGCGCAACGCCTCATCGCAGGCCTGCACCAGCTCAACGCTGCGCACAATGATGCTCTGGAAGGGGTTGCGGCAAGTCTTGCCCAACCCTGCGGCCCGCGCCGCTTCCTGGGAGAGGGGAGACAGCTTGTCAAAGTTGAGACTGTACCGCGCTTGCGGGCCCACGAAGTAGGCGTCCCGCTCCTTAAGCCGCGAGTGCAGAGCATTGGAGTGCGCGACGTGTTCCTCCACAAAATGCTGCTCGTATTCGCGGATGGAAATGTCCAACCCCTTGTTCGACACTAACCGTCCTTCATTGAAGGGATATTCATCGGGATGGCTCAAGGCCACGAACTCATAGTCGCGCTCAAATTCGGGGAAGGAGAAGGTCGCCACCCAGCGCACCGTATCCAGCGCCGCCTCGCGCGCCCACTTCAGCTCCTCGGTGAGCGTGGAAAGTTCCCGCTTGCTCGAGACCTTGTAAAAGCCTCCAACCCGCACATTCACGGGATGGATTTCCCGTCCTCCGAGCAAGCTCACGATGGCATTGCCGGCTTTCTTAAGGCGCAGACCACGCTGCACCTCCTGCGGGTGGTCTTTGGCCATGCGGATCGCGTCTTCGTATCCGAGAAAGTCGGGCGCGTGGAGCAAGTAAACGTGCAATGCGTGGCTCTCGATCCACTCCCCGCAGTAGATCAGCCGCCGCAACGCGCGCAACGGGGCGGTCACCTTCACTCCAAAGGCGTCTTCCATCGCATGACACGCGCTCATCTGGTAAGCAATAGGACAAATTCCGCAAATCCGGGC
>JARLGI010000045.1 GCA_031296115.1 Acidobacteriota bacterium
CTTCTTTTCCAGCACCGTCAGATTCCTCTCGAGCGATTCGGCCAGCGCGGCGGCAGCGGCATCGTAGTCCTGGTGGGCTCCTCCCGCCGGCTCCGCAATCACCTCATCGCAGAATCCCATCTCGAGATTGTCCTTGGCGGTAATGCGCAACGCCGCCGCGGCCAGTTCTTTCTTGCCCGAATCGCGCCACATGATGGCGGCACAGCCCTCGGGTGAGATGACCGAATAGATGCTGTTCTCCATCATCAGCACGCGGTCGGCCACCGCCACGGCCAGCGCTCCGCCACTGCCGCCTTCTCCGGTGATGGCGGCGATGAAGGGAACTTCCAGGCGCGCCATCTCGCGCAAATTATGGGCGATTGCTTCCGCCTGCCCGCGCTCCTCGGCACCAAGACCAGGATAAGCACCTTGCACGTCAATCAGCGCGATGACCGGACGGCGCCACTTCTCGGCGAACTTCATCACCCGCAGCGCCTTGCGATAGCCCTCGGGATTAGGCTGGCCGAAATTGCGGTACAGGCGCTGCTTGGTGTCGCGGCCCTTTTGCGTGGCTACGATGGCGACTTCGCGCCCGTGAAAGCGCGCCATGCCGCAGACCATGGCGGCATCGTCGCCAAAGCCGCGGTCGCCGTGAATCTCGCTGAAGTCGGGGAAGATGCGTTCGATGTAGTCCAGCGGATAGGGACGGCCGGGGTGGCGGGCCAGCTCGGCGCGCTCCCAGGCGTTCAAGTCGCCAGCCATGCGGCGCTTGACGGCTTCCACGCGCTCTTGCAGTTCTGTCAACTGCTTATGCGTCTCGGGATTGTCGTGGGCAACGCCCTGCAGTTGCTCAATCTGTTTCTCAATGCGCTCCAGTTCGTTCTGCGCCTTCGACGTGGCTTCGATTTCCATAGTGTCTTTCTGTCCCCGAGTTGCCTGGTATCCACCTTCCACCGCCAGCAGCCAGAAGTCCAAGGCCGGAAGAATTCCAGAACTGAGCATCGAAGGCTCGGCTTCCGGCAGTGTCGCGGCGGAGGACTGCTCGACCCCGGGGGCGTCCGGCGCTAGTCGACGATCCGCACGCTTCCGCGACCGCATAATTCCTCAACTCGGTGAATAAATGCCCGATCCGGCATCACATTATAGCCTTCCGCCTCCATCACCACGGTGAAGTCGGATTTGCGCTCCAGGTCGAACAGCACGCGCGCCTCGCCTTTGCGTTCCCGGCAAAGGGCGTGTAGGTCGTCGATGACAGACAGCGAAATGTCCTCCAGGGGGACCTTGATGCGCAGATGCCGCGGCAGCTTGGGTTGCGCTTCTTCGAGCGGGGTCACGTCGCCAATCATCAGCTTGGGATTGCTGCCCTCTTCCACCCGCACGCCGCCCTTTACCAGCAGGGGGACGGTCAGCTTCAGCTTGTCGGCCAGCCGCCGGTAGGAATCCGCGAAGCAGAGCACGTCCACCGAACCGTTCATGTCCTCCAGCTGCCCCTGGGCGTAGAGGTCCCCCTTCTTCGATTTGGCGACGCGGATGTTCTTCAGAATGCCGGCGGTCGTAACTTCGTCGCGGCCAGTGGAAGATTTCAGGTCGCAAATCTCCGTGGTGGTAAGCGCGTTGAAGTCGAGCAGCTTGTCGCGATACTTCTCCAGCGGATGCCCGGTGATGAAGAAGCCGAGAATCTCCTTCTCGGCGCTGAGGCGTTGGTGCTCGTCCCAGTCGGGGATATTGGGCAGAGGCTTGTCGCTGGTCTGCGGCTCGTCCTGCTGGAAGACACCGAACAGCCCGTGCTGGCCCATGGCGGCGTCGCGCTGCGCCTTGGTGGCGTGGTCCATCGCCTGGTCGGCCACGGCCATCAGTTGCGAGCGGCGGCCGAGTGAATCCATAGCGCCGCTCTTGATGAGCGACTCGATGACCCGCTTGTTCAGCAGGTGGAGGTCAACCTTCTCGCAGAACTGGAAGATGGAGGTGAAGCGGCCAATCTCCTTGCGCGCAGCGACGATGGAGTCGATGGCGTTATGGCCGACGTTCTTCACCGCCGCCAGACCGAAGCGGATGGCCTCGCCGTGCGGCGTGAAGTAGGCGTCGCTGACGTTGATGTCGGGCGGTTCGACCGGAATGCCCATCTCGCGGCACTCGTTGATGTACTTCACCACGTCGTCGGTGCTGCCGGAGACCGAGGTCAGCAGCGCGGCCATGAACTCAACCGTGTAGCGCGTCTTCAGATATGCCGTCTGATAGGCGAGCAGCGCATAGGCAGCAGAGTGCGACTTGTTGAATCCGTAGCCGGCGAACTGCTCCATCAGGTCGAACAGCTTCTCGATCTTCCTTTGCGGATAACCGCGGTCGACAGCGCCGCGCACAAAGCGGTCGCGCTGCTTGGCCATCTCCTCCGGCTTTTTCTTGCCCATGGCGCGGCGCAGCAGATCGGCTTCACCGAGGGAGTAGCCCGCCAGCTTGTTGGCGATCTGCATCACCTGTTCCTGGTACACGATGACGCCGAAAGTCTCCCGCAGCAGCGGTTCCAGATCGGGCAGTTCGTACTCCACCTTCTTGCGCCCCCACTTGCGGTCGATGAAGTCGTCCACCATGCCGCCCTGGATGGGGCCGGGGCGATAGAGCGAATTCAACGCGGTGAGATCGGCGACGGTGGTCGGCTTGTAGCGGCGCAGCACGTCACGCATGCCCTGCGATTCAAACTGGAACACGCCCGAGGTGAGCCCGGTGTGAAAGACCTTCTCAAAGGTCACCTGGTCGTCGAGTTCCAGCGTTTGCAGATCGATCTTTTCGCCCCGCGTCTGCTCGATGAGACGCAGCGCGTCATCAATGATGGTGAGCGTGGTGAGCCCGAGGAAGTCCATCTTCAGCAGGCCCAGCTTCTCGACGGCGTTCATGTCGTAGGCGGTAACGATTTCGTCGTTCTTGGTGCGATGCAGCGGCACCAGGTCGGTCAGCGGGTGCGGCGAGATCACCACTCCTGCGGCGTGCACACCGGAGTTCCGCACCAGGCCTTCCAACTTCTTGGCGGTGTCAATCAGCTCTTTGGTCTGCGGCTCGTTGGCGTAGGCGGCGGCCAGCGGCGGAGAATCCTTCAGCGCCAGATCGATGGTGACGTTCAGCGTGGTGGGCACCATCTTAGCGATGCGGTCCACGTCGGCGTACGGGATGTCCATGGCGCGGCCGGAATCCTTGATGGCCGCCTTGGCCGCCATGGTGCCGAAGGTGATGATCTGCGCCACCCGGTCGCGGCCGTATTTCTGCGTGACGTACTCGATGACCTCGCCGCGCCGGTTCATGCAGAAGTCAATGTCAATGTCGGGCAGGCTGATGCGCTCGGGATTCAGGAAGCGCTCGAACAGCAGCCCGTTCTGCAGCGGATCAATGTCGGTGATGCCCAGCGCGTAGGCGACCAGCGCGCCCGCGGCTGAACCACGGCCCGGGCCCACGGGGATGTTCCGCTCCTTGGCGTAGCGGATGAAATCCCACACGATGAGGAAGTATCCGGAGAACTGCATCTGGCGGATGATGCCGATCTCGCGGGTGAGCCGCTGCTCATACTCCTCCAGCGAATGAGCGACGCGGCCCATGGCCTGCAACTCGCGCAGTACCTTCAGCCGCTTGGCAAAGCCTTCGTGCGTGACGTGCTCGAAGTAGTCGGGGATGGTGTACCCGGCTGGCACCTCGAACTGCGGGAATGGATCGCTAACCTTCTCCAGCCGGACGTTGCAACGCTCGGCGATTTCCATGGTGCGCGCCAGGACGCGTTCGTACCCGTTGAACACCTGCGCCATCTCCGCGGGGCTCTTCACGAAGAACTGGTTGCCTTGAAACTTCAGGCGATTGGCATCGTTGATGGACTTGCCGGTCTGGATGCAGACCATCACATCCTGCGCGTGCGAATCGTCTTCGCAAAGGTAATGGCTGTCGTTCGTTGCCACCAGCGGCAGGCCGAGTTCCTGCTCCAGCTTCAGAAGGTTCGCCTGGATGCGCTTCTCCTCCGGCAGTCCTTGGTCCTGGATCTCGAGATAGTAATTGCCCTTGCCGAAGATATCGGTATGAGTGACGGCGGCATCGCGCGCCGCCTCGTACTTCCCTTCCGTCAGCCGCTCGGCCACTTCGCCCTTCAGGCAACCGGACAGCCCGATGAGCCCTCGCGAATGCTCTGCCAGGAATTTCTTGCTGACGCGCGGTTTGTAGTAGAAGCCGTGCAGCGAGGCCTCAGAGACGATCTTCACCAGGTTGCGGTAGCCGTCGTCGTTCTCCGCCAGAACGATGAGGTGGTTGTAGCTGTCGCCTTCCTTGTCGGTGCGATGGTCTTCCTTCTTGCAGATGTACAGCTCGCAACCCAGGATGGGCTTGATGCCCACATCTTTGGCGGCGTTGGCGAACTCCACCGCGCCGAAGATGTTGCCGTGGTCGGTGACGGCCACCGCCGGCATGTTGAGTTCCTTGACCCGCTTGACCATGCGCTCGACATTGCAGGCGCCGTCGAGCAGCGAGTAGTCGGTATGAAGATGGAGATGGACGAATTCAGGTTGCGGCATTCGGGGATTCGGACCTTTAGGTTCCTTTTTATTGTATGCGCCAGATGCTTGTGGAAATCAGGGAATTCAGTGATAAGATGCCGCACATTCTCTCCAGGAAGCGTTTGGGTCCCTTTGCTAGGCCGTGAGGTGGCCCGTAATGAAATCACTGCAATTCGTTCTCGCGTTCCTTCTGCTGCTCAGCTTACCCGCCTGTTCGCAACTGCCCGCGATGTATTACACCAACCAGGGTGACGCCGCGCTCGTCAAAGGGGATTGCGACAAGGCCATTCAGGCTTACAACCAGGCCATCGCCGCGGACCCGAAATCCGGGCGCGCGCTCGCCGGCCGGGGATCGGCTTACCTTGACCAGGGCGACTACGACCGCGCCATCTCGGACTTCAATGAAGCACTTCGCCTGGATCCCAAAGCTGCGCGGGTTTTCAATGCCCGTGGCGCGGCATATTTTGCCAAAGGGGACTACGGCAAGGCGATTCAGGACTACGACGAGGCAATTCGCCTGGATCCGAAAACAGGGCGAGCGTTCATGAACCGGGGCATGGCCAACCTGTATGCGGGACACTTTCCGGAAGCCCAACAGGATCTGAGCCAGAATCTGCAACAGGATCCGAAAGATCCCTACCGCGCGATGTGGCTTTACCTGGCGCAGGCGAAGGGTCGCACGGATGGGGAGGCTGAGCTGAAAGCCAATACTGCGGCCCTGAACCTGTCGAAATGGCCGGGGTCAGTGGTCCAGCTTTATCTCGGCCAAAGCACGCCAGACGATGTCTTGCGCGCCGCGGGTAGCGACGGCGAACAGAAGTGCGAATACAGCTTCTACGTGGGCGAGTATCGCGCGTTGCGCGGCGAGCGCCCGGAAGCGCTTGCTCTGTTCAGCAGCGCCAGCAGCGGCTGTCCCAAGGACTTCATCGAGTACGCCCCGGCGGTCATCGAGGTGAACAACCTGGAGAAGCAGAAGTGAGCGGCCAGCCCTGTAATCAAAGGGCGGAGCGATGAAAAACACAAAGGGCGTCATCGCGTATCTCCTGATCGCGTTCGGCATCTCATGGACAATCTGGGAGATCTCTTACCGATTGGGGGTTTCGCCCATCGTCAAAGGACTTCTGATGATGCCGGCTGTGTTTGCACCGGCGATCGCGACGTTTGTGGTCCGCAAATGGATTACGCACGAGGGCTTCGCCGACGCCGGACTGTTGCTCAACCTGCGCAAGTGGCCTTACTACATCGTAGCGTGGCTGTTACCGCTGGCGACCCTGGCATGCATCGTCATCCTGGCGTCACTTTTCAAGGCAACTAAGCCCGATTTTTCTTTCGCCCGCGGCATTCATTTCCTGGTGCAGGCAGGTTATCCGGAACGGTTCTTCCAATATCCCAGCCTCCTCATCCTCTACTGGCTGATATCAGCAATTCCCAAGTCGCTGGTGTTGTTCGGCGAAGAGTTCGGCTGGCGTGGCTATCTTCAGTTGCGGCTTTTTCCCGGCGCACCTGTTCTGAGTGCGGTTGGCACTGGCGTGATCTGGGCCGTCTGGCACTGGCCTCTGACCTTCAGAGGGTTCAACTATCCCGATCATCCGGTCATTGGCAGCCTGCTCGTGTTCCCCGTTTCTCTCATCTTCATGTCGATTGTTTTCGGTTGGCTGCGCCTGCAATCGGGCAGTGTTTGGTGTAGCAGCCTGGCCCATTCCGCCACTAACGTGATCGAAGGCGGCCTGTTCATCCTGTTGTTCGGGGGTGGCGGCAACTTCCTCTTCGTCTCGCCCGCGGGACTGCTCGGCTGGATACCGATGGGTGCCTTGAGCGCGTGGATTGTTTTCACCGGGCGGCTCAAGCCGGCGGATGAAATTTCTAAAGCGTGTCATCCTGCGGCGGAATGTGTCCCGTCGGCGCCCCCGGCGAAATCAGCCGGCCTCCCGTAATCACCTGTCCCGGAGGCGTCTGTCGCGGAGCCTGCGGGGTGGCGCGGTTCCTCGCGTGGGCGCGGTAGGCGAAGACTACGGCCAGCAGCGGCGCGGCCAGCAGCAATCCCCAAAAGCCGAAGGTGAGGGTGAGCAAAATCGGCACGAGCAGCGACGCCCAGATAGGCACGCGCGCGGTGCGCCGCATGATGACCGGCTGCAACAGCAGGCCGTCAATCACCACGATGCCGCCATAGAGGATGAGCACGTAAAGGAACTGCTCGAAGCCGCCGGCAAACAGCGCCACCAGCAGCGGCCCCACGGCCGCCATCACCGGCCCGAAGTGCGGGATGAATTGCAGAATCGCGGCCAGGGTGGCCCAGAACGGCGCCCACGGCACGTGCAGGTAATCCAGGCCGAACCACCACAGAGCGCCAACGGCCAGCGCGTCGTAGCACTGCGCGACGAACCACCGGCTCAGCGCCCCGCCGGTGATGTTGATGTGCCGGGAGAATTGCATTACTTGTTGGATGCCCGCCCCGCCGGAGGGGCTCGAAACCCATGCTAAACTCAAGCTTACCCTGCCACGGAGAACTTTCTGCCATGAAATTCGGCGTCATCATCTTCCCCGGTTCCAATTGCGACCACGATGCATATTGGGCAATCTCGGAAGTGGCCAAACAGCCGGTAACTTTCCTGTGGCACGATTCGCCCGACCTGCAAGGTTGCGACGCCATCATCGTGCCCGGCGGGTTCGCCTACGGCGACTACCTCCGCACCGGCGCGATCGCCAAGTTTTCGCCGGTGATGGAATCGGTGCGCAAGTTTGCCGCCGACGGCGGGCTAGTGCTGGGCATCTGCAATGGCTTTCAGATCTTGTGCGAATCCGGGCTGCTGCCCGGCGCGCTGATGCGCAACGCGGGCTTGAAGTACGTCTGCAAACCAGTACACATCCGCGTGGAGAGCACCAACACGCCGTTCACCCAGCAGCTCAACAAGGGCGAGGTGCTGGAGATTCCTATCGGGCACATGGAAGGCAACTACTTCTGCGACGAACCGACGCTGGCCGAACTTAAAGACCAGGACCGCATCATCTTCCGCTATACCACGCCGGGCGGTGAAGTCACCGCCGAGGCCAATCCCAATGGCTCGCTGGAGAACATTGCCGGCATCTGCAGCGCCAATCGTAACGTGCTCGGCATGATGCCGCACCCGGAGCGCGCCGCTGCGCCGGAGCTGGGCATGACCGACGGTGCCAAGATCTTCCACTCGCTGGTGGCGGCGATGGTGGAGAAATAGCTCTCAGCAATCAGCCAAACAGAGTCCATGAACAAGGTAGAGATTGGCCGCAAAGTCCCTCAAGTTATCATTTGACTGAATGCTGATTGCTGACCGCCGGCGCTAGCGGAAGGCTTCCTTATTCACCACGTACGGCATCTTGGTCATATCGCCGCCATAGTTCTGCTCGAGCATGTCAATCAGGCCCTGCACGCAGCGCCCCGCCATGCCCAGGTTGGGATCGACCGACAGGCGCGTGATGCGCGCGGCGCTGGCGAAGTGAGGATAAAGGCGGCAGCGGTCCTCGATCTCGGGATCGCGTAGCGGGGAGTCGGGCGGCAGCGGCTCGGTCTCGTACACGTCGAGCGCGGCGCCGGCAATCCATTTCTCCTTGAGCGCCCGGGCCAGCGCCTTCTCGTCGATGACCGGCCCGCGCGAGGTGTTCACCAGGTAAGCGGTGGGCTTCATCGTGCGCAGGGTTTGCTCATTGATGAGGTGATAAGTCGGCGTTTCGCTCTCGCCCTCGCGCAGCAGGGGCACGTGAATGCTGATGAAGTCGCCCTGGCTGAGCGCCTCTTCCATCGTGACGTACTTGATACTGGTGCGTTCACGCTGCATTCCACTGCCGTAACGCAGCTCCATCTGCTGCCGGACGGCCCGAATCAGCTTTTCGTTCGTCCCCATGGCCTCGTAGCACAGGATGTTCATGTCGAAGCCGATGCATTTCTTGATGACCGCCTGGCCGATGCGACCGGTGCCAAGGATGGAAATGGTTTTGCCCGTGACCTCGTCGCCCAGGAAGGGCAGGTAGGGATGCCAGTAGCCCCACGTGTTTTCGCGAACCAAGTGTTCTGCGGGCCACAGGCGGCGCGCCAGGTCGGCCAAAGCGAAGAAAGCGAACTCGGCGGTGGCTTCGGTCAGGACGTCGGCGGTGTTGGTGAATGGGACCTTGTAGCGGTTGGCGTCAGCGCGATTGATGTTGTCGAAGCCGACGGCGTATTGCGCTACCGCCTTGAGTGAGCCCTTCCCTGCTTCGAAAACTTCCGCGTCGATCTTGTCGCGCAGTGTGGTGATGAGACCGTCGATGCCGCTGCCGACTTTTTCCAGGATGAGGCTCTTCGGCGGCGGCTCGGGAGTAGGGTAAATCTCGAGTTGGTAGCCGCGCTCACGCAGGCGGTTGAACGCAGCGTCGCCAATGTCGGCGGTGGCAAAGACACAAAATTTCTTTTCAGGCATGAACGTTCCCGAATGCTTAGGTCCCAGTTAGCGCCCCACGCGCTCAACCAGGTGAAGCCGCGACGTCTGCCGGGTGCACCCCACGCGGCCCCGAATGGCAATAGATGTCTGTTCTCTCGCTTTGGAAGGGCACGGCTTGAGCCGTACCGCACCCGCCCGAAATGAATACGGCTTTAGCCGCTGAGGAACGTCGCTCTTACCCTTGAAACCGATGTCCCTCAGGGGCTGAAGCCCGCTTATGCCCAGGCACGCACGGCACGGCTAAAGCCAAAACCTCGGTCGCACAATGTCTCGGTGCACAGCCTAAAGATGCTTCCGCGTCCACTGATCAATGCGGTCGATGGCGATCTCGATGTTCTCGATCGAATTGGCCACGCTGAAGCGCATGTATCCCTCTCCGAAAGCGCCAAAGGCCGTACCGGAGAGCCCGGCCACGCCGGCTTCGTCCAGCAGCGCGTCGGCCAGCTTCTTCGACGGCCACCCTGTGGCCTTGATGTTGGGGAAGGCGTAGAACGCCCCCTTCGGCAGGCGGCACGAGAAGCCCTTGGTCCCATTAATGCCATTGACGAAAACATCGCGGCGCCGCTGAAATTCCTGGCGCATCTTCTCCGGCTCGTCCTGGCTGCCCTGCAGGGCCTCGATGCCGGCCACCTGGGTAAATGTGGCGGTGCAGGAATTGGAGTTGGTCATCAGGCGCGACATGTGGGTCGCCAGGTCGGGCCGCATGACGCCGTATCCCATGCGCCATCCCGTCATCGCATAAGTCTTGGAGAAGCCATCCAGAATGATGGTGCGGTCCTTGAAGCCAGGGACCGAGGCGATGCTGTAGTGCTCGCCCTCGAACAGCAGGCGACAATAGATTTCGTCGCTCATGACCATAATGTCGCGATCGCCGATCGCGGTCGCCAGGTCCTGCACATCTTCCTTGGTCATGACGCCGCCGGTCGGGTTCTGCGGCGAGTTGATGATGATGAGCCTGGTGCGGTCGGTAATGTCCTTCGCCAGTTCGTCAATGTCCATGCGGAAATCGCGGTCTTCCCGCAGGTGCACCGGCACCGCTTTCCCGCCAAGGAAGTTGATCATCGACTCGTAGATGGGAAAACCGGGATTCGGGTAAATGACCTCGTCGCCCTCTTCAATGAGCGCGAGCATGGTGAAGAAGATGATGGGCTTGCCGCCGGGAACGACGACCACTTCGTCGGTCTTCACCTTGATACCACGCGAGCGGGCGACCTCGTGGGCAATGGCTTCCCGCAAGTCCGGCAGCCCGGCCGACGGGCAGTAGTGGGTCGCACCCTGGTGCAGCGCGTCCACCGCAGCCTCGACAATGTTGGCAGGAGTGTCCTGGTCGGGCTCACCGATCTCCAGGTGGATGATGTGTCTCCCCTGACGTTCCAGCGCGCGGGCGCGCACCAGAACTTCGAACGCCGTTTCCGTTCCCAGCCGCGACATCCGCTTGGCCAGGCGCAATTCAGTCTGTGTAGTAGCCATAGGCAAACCGATGAATTATAACTCGCAGGGAAAACCATTGCTGACAGCGCGAAAACCTAGTCAATCACGCGGCAGAAACCGAAATGCGGTCACTCGGCGTACTCGATTTCGAAGTCGATCCTCGCTGACTTCTCCAGCATGGCGGAAACCGAGCAGTATTTCTCCTTCGACAGGCGTACTGCGTCTTCCATGGCCTTAGGAGTCACCTTGCCGGTGACGCGATAGACGAGCCGAATTTCGGTGAAAATCTTGGGGAAGGTGTCAGCACGCTCGGCGGTGGCGTGTACATCCAGGCTGGTGAACGGCTCGCGCTTCTTGCGCAGGATGCCGACCACGTCGCTGGCGGTGCAGGCGCAGAGTGCGATGAGCACCAGCTCGACCGGGCTATTCGCCGATTTCTCGCTGCCGGCGTCGGTCACGATGGCATGGCCGCTCGCAGCTTCGCCGAGAAAGCGTTCCTTATCGGTCCAGAGTGCGTGCGCTTCGAGCATGAGATTCTCCCTGGAAAAGCATTGGTGTGGTTGTGGTAATTGGTAATTGGCGATTGGTAGCTGGCACTTTACCGCTAGAAGGACCCCCGCTAAGGCCAGGGGGCCAGGGTTAATGGCAAAGCGCTGTATGCTAAGTGCTAACTTCCAATTACCAACCACCAACTACCGCCCCTACTGCTTATCCTTCGCCTGGTCCGGATAAATCGAATACTGGTCCTTGGGCCGCCTCAGACGGATCGTGACCGCCTGCTCAGGCTGATTGATGTCGTAGTCCTCGCCGAAGGTCTGGAATCCCGGCGCGATGACCTGCAGGCGCAACTTCCCGTAGGGAATGCCGTCGCTTTCGGTCTGCCCTTCCGAGTTGGTCTTCAGCTCGAAGCCGCCCTTGGATTGCTTGCCGTTCTCCTTCACCGGATGCAAAATTACCGCAGCATTGCGCACCGGCTTGCCATTATCATCCTTCAGCACCACGATCTTGAGGTTGGACTGCAGGCCCGAATCGTTCTTCTTGTCACCGGCGATGAGCAGCGTGGGAAACAGGAGCAAGGCAAGAACCACGGATCGCAGACCAAGTGTCTTCATGACACTCACATTCTAGGCACGCGAGGCTCGCGCTGCAACGCAGCGAACCTCACCAGCCCAAGGCGGAAGTCCTGCGGATGAACGAGGGGCTGGACACCGGAGGTACCTGGCGGCGATAGAATGTCTCCACCCATGAACCACCTGTTCCTCTACTTGCATCGCAAATCGCGGGAGCAGAAACATAGGCGCTTCCTGCAATTCCTTAACCCCACGCCCGAGATGCGCATTCTGAATGTCGGGGCCGCGGGAACTAGGATTGGCTTGCAGGAGCAACTGGAGTCCTCCTACCCGCACCGCTCCCGCATCATCGGCGGCGGGATTTCATTTGCCGATGTAGAGGATTACCGCGACAGTTTTCCCGGGGTAACCGCGGTGGTTTTCGACGGCTGCGCGCTTCCCTTTGCCGACCAGTCCTTCGACATTGTTTATTCCAATGCCGTTCTCGAACACCTGCCGGGCAAGGAGTTTGTGGAGCGTTTTGCGGCGGAAGTGCAGCGGGTGGGCAAGGGCTGGTTCATCACTACACCCAACTTCTGGTACCCCATTGACCCGCACTACCATCTGCCGTTCGTGCAACTCTTGCCGGAGGCCACACAGCAGCGCCTGGTCAGACGCATGGGTCGCATGCCCTACGAGCATCTCCATCTGCTGACGAAGAAGGAATTGCGCAGGCTCTTCCCCACAGGCGAGGTAATCGGCTGCCGGGTAACGTTCTATCCGGAAACGCTGATCGCGTACCAGGCGCCGCATACGTCGCAACCAGCGATCTGACTGCGTGATTCTGGAAGATCAGTCGGAACTCTTGTCCCCTAGTGTGGGAAGACCGCCATGGCCGCCCTGCTGCGACACGGCGAAGTACCCGGCTCAGAGCCCAACTGATTTCCGCGCTCGTATCGCAAACAAACTCAATATTTTGTTTTACTTGAGAGGATTTGAGCGAACTACACTCATCCGCTCCTTGACATCGGCAACCAGACTCGTTATTATTAGCACTCGTTGGAAGTGAGTGCTAACAGTGCCTTCCCAAGCGCTTCTCTTCCGACATCCGGGTCAAACCCTAAAGTTATGACAACGCTGACCGCAACGCTCAATACCCGCGCCATGGCCGGCATTCGCGTAACGCAATCCAAAACTGAATTCACAAGCTTGAAAGGAGTTTGAGAATGGCGACCAAGCTGACTCCCCTGCATGACCGCATCGTGATCCGCCGTGTGGAAGAAGCCGAGACCACGCGTGGTGGAATCATCATCCCTGACAGTGCCAAAGACAAGCCGCAAGAGGGCGAAGTGATCGCCGTCGGACGCGGCAAGAGCAACGACGAAGGCAAGACCTTCCCGCTCGACGTGAAGGCCGGCAATCGCGTGTTGTTCGGCAAGTATGCCGGCACCGAGATCAAGATTGATGGCGAAGACTTCCTCATCATGCGCGAGGAAGAAGTCCTCGGCATCCTGGAAGGCGCCAGCAAGCCCAAGCAAGCCGCCCACAAATAATTTCGTCACTCGCCAGTTGCGGCTTTTCCTGACAACTGGCCACTGACAACCGACAACTGATTTGCAAAGGAGATGGAAACAATGGCAAAGCAAATTCTGCACGGCGAGGAGTCGCGCCAGTCGATTCTTCGCGGCGTGAATGTTCTGGCTGATGCTGTAAAGGTCACCCTCGGCCCCAAGGGCCGCAACGTAGTGATCGAGAAGAAATTCGGTTCGCCGCTCATCACCAAAGACGGCGTGACCGTAGCCAAGGAAATCGAACTGAAGGACCCGCTGGAGAACATGGGTGCGCAGATGGTGCGCGAAGTCGCCTCCAAGACTTCCGACGTGGCCGGCGACGGCACCACCACCGCGACCGTCCTGGCGCAATCCATTTACCGCGAAGGCGTCAAGACGGTTGCCGCCGGCGCAAATCCGATGGCCCTGAAGCGCGGCATCGAAAAGGCCGTTACTGCGGTTTGCGGCACGGTAGATGAAGCTGGCAACCACAAGGGTGGCGCCATCGATAAGTTCTCGCAGAAAGTTTCCGGCGAGATGATCGCGCAGGTGGGCACCATCTCCGCCAACAACGACGAGACCATCGGCCGCATCATCGCGGAAGCGATGAAGAAGGTCGGCAAGGATGGCGTCATCACGGTGGAAGAGTCCAAGACGATGGAAACCCAGTTGGAAGTGGTCGAAGGCATGCAGTTCGACCGCGGCTACCTGTCGCCCTACTTCGTCACCGATCCCGAGCGCATGGAAGTTGTGGTCGAGAATGCGCTCATCCTCATCCACGAAAAGAAAATCTCCTCGATGAAGGACCTGCTGCCGCTGCTCGAACAGATTGCCAAGAGCGGACGTCCGCTGATCATCATCGCGGAGGACGTGGACGGCGAAGCGCTGGCCACCCTGGTGGTCAACAAGCTGCGCGGCACGCTGCAGGTTGCAGCCGTGAAGGCCCCGGGCTTCGGCGACCGCCGCAAGGCCATGTTGCAGGACATCGCAACTCTGACCGGCGGCAAGGCCATCACCGAAGATCTGGGCATCAAGCTGGAGAACGTTCAGATGAGCGATCTCGGCCAAGCCAAGAAGATCACCATCGACAAGGACAACACCACCATCGTCGAAGGCAAAGGCAAGCCCGGCGAGATCGAAGGCCGGGTGAAGGAAATCCGTGGCCAGATCGACAAGACCACCAGCGACTACGACCGCGAGAAGTTGCAGGAGCGGTTGGCCAAGCTGGTGGGCGGCGTTGCGGTCATCAAGGTGGGCGCTGCGACCGAGACCGAAATGAAGGAGAAGAAGGCCCGCGTTGAGGACGCCATGCACGCCACCCGCGCTGCGGTGGAGGAAGGCATCGTCCCCGGAGGCGGCGTGGCGCTGATGCGCTGCGGTGATGCGATCGAAGCCCTGAAGCTGGAAGGCGACGAGAAGATCGGCGGCAACATCGTGCGTCGCGCACTGGAAGAGCCGCTGCGTCAGATCGTCGGCAACGCCGGCGAAGAAGGCGCGATTGTGGTCGGCCGCATCCGCGAGTCGAAGGAGGCCAACTTCGGGTACAACGCCCTGACTGGCAAGTTCGAAGACCTGGTGAAAGCCGGCGTCATCGATCCCACCAAGGTCACGCGTACCGCGTTGCAGAACGCGGGCTCGATCGCGGCCCTGATGCTCACCACTGAAGCCCTGGTCGCCGAGCTTCCGGAGGACAAGAAGGAAGCGGCGATGCCTCACGGCGGCGGCGGCATGGGCGGAATGTACTAAGAGCAGCAGCTAGCAACTAGCAATTAGCGGTTAGCCAAAGCACGAAACAGAGGCCTGGCAGAAATGCCGGGCTTTTGTTTTCTGACAACTGATAACTGGCAATTCGAATTCAAAGGCCTCGCAGAGATGCGGGGCCTTTGCTATTTCTGGTAACTGGTAGGCCCGGCTCGGGCACAAAGCTTTTACAATCTTCGGGCGTTCTGCGCTTTACCCGCGCCCGGCGCGGCGCTACACTGGCCCCATCGTCACGCGGGGTGATGTATGCGATCCCTTGCAGCCGCGTTGCTCCTGTTTGCGGTCTTGTCCGCCTCCGCACAGCAGCCCGAAGCCAACAGTGCCGCGCTCTCCGGCAGACTATCCATTCCCGTTGAGCTCGCGAAGACGGTGCGGGCCGACAAAGTACATGCCGGTGACGTCGTCGAGTTCCGCAGCCTGGAAGCCGTTCTGGCCGGGAATGGAGTCGTGATACCCGCAAACTGCGCGCTTTATGGCCGCGTCTTGAGTGCGGCTGCCAAGCAGAACAACCGGAATTCCTACCTGGCCGTAGTGGTGGAGCGCGCCGAGTGGAAAGACCACACGCTTCCGCTGCACGCTTTCATCTCCGCCCAGATTAACGTGACGCGGAAAAGCACGCGGGTCGCGGACCCCGAAAGTGGGATGGACCCGCCAACTCCGCGCCGGCCGTCGCGCCAGAGCGTCCGCGTGGCCGCGGCATCCGACCCCGAGCTGTCGAACATGGTCAGGACGCCGCGGGATGCAACCATCACCAACGAGCCCGGGACGGGCACGAAGTACCCGGCGCTGGAGAACGTCGGGTTCTTCCGCGACAAGGACGGCACCACCTATCTGCTGTCGTCCAAGGCGAACGTAGAATTGCCGGCGGGTGTGCTGCTCATGCTGCAAAACCAGCCGGTCCCAATTCCGCCAACGGCTGCGCCTAACCCAGCAAACAATGGCAGCCCGGCTCGTCCGTAGCGGCTACGGCTTCTTCGGTGCGGCCGCCTTGGCCATCGGTTTCAGAGCTTCCTCAGGCGGGATTTCCTTCCCCTCGGCGTTGAGGTAATGAATGTCGAAGGGGCCGTCGGTCTGATCGAACAGCAGGCAACTCGTGATGCAGATGAACTGGTGTCCCTGCTTGGACGGCAGGTACATGTAGTCGCCCGCGGTCATCGGGTGCGACCCGCCCGATTTCATCTCCGCCTTGCCCTTGCCGGAAACCATCATGAGGTTCTCATTGGCGGTATGCCAATGCCACGGGATCACGCAACCGCTCTTGAACTTGAGCAGCAGAACGGCAGCGCCCTTGGTCGGATCTCCACGCTGAGAGGCAAAGGTCACGCAGGCGGGAAGCACCGGCAAGCTGACAAACTTGCTGGACGCTACCGCCGCATAAGACATCTGATCGGCGTTTTGCGCGGCCAGCGGCGCTGCCAGCGCCGCTACCAGCAGGAGAAACACAAAGCAGGTACCTGAGAATTGGAATCGCATGGCAAAGTCCTCCTCGTGCTGAATCGCGGAAGTTTACTCCATGCTTGCCCCAGGTTCAACTGTGGCCGAGCGAGGAAGCACCCTCGTTTCGCCTTTCCGGGAGATGGCAACGAACTTGCCAAACTGCAACTTGACCCTCATCCGCTGCATCTAAAAACTTGACAATGATTGACTCAGGTTCTATATTCGGCTTGTTATAAGAGCTTTGCTAGCAGTCAATGCCATATTTTTCAATTAGTTACGAGGTTCAATACCCGTAGGAGGGTTGCTGCAATGGGAAAGATTATCGGAATTGACTTAGGAACGACCAACTCGGTGGTCGCCGTCATGGAAGGCGGAGAGCCCAAAGTCATCCCCAACGAAGAAGGTGGCCGCACGACGCCGTCGGTGGTCGCATTCACCAAGAACGGCGAGCGGTTGGTAGGCCAGGTGGCAAAGCGCCAGGCCATCACCAATCCGGAGAACACAATTTACTCCATCAAGCGCTTCATGGGGCGCCGTTACGACGAAGTCAATGAAGAGATGAAGATGGTGCCCTACAAGGTGATGCAGTCGGGCGATCACGTTGCCGTGCTGGCGCAGGGCAAGGAATACACCCCACCGCAGATCTCGGCCTTCATTCTGCAGAAGCTGAAGAAAGCCGCGGAAGACTACCTGGGCGAGACGGTCACCGACGCGGTGATCACGACTCCCGCATACTTCAACGATGCGCAGCGCCAGGCGACCAAAGACGCGGGGAAGATTGCCGGGCTCGAGGTTAAGCGCATCATCAACGAGCCGACGGCAGCCGCGCTCGCGTACGGGCTCGACAAGAAGAAGGACGAAACCATCGCTGTGTACGATTTCGGCGGCGGCACCTTCGATATTTCGATCCTGGAAGTCGGCGAAGGCGTCATCGAGGTGAAGTCCACCAACGGTGACACGCACCTGGGCGGCGACAACATCGACCAGCGGATCGTGGACTGGCTTATCGAAGAGTTCAAGAAGGACGAAGGCCTGAACCTGCGCGATAAGGGCAACGAGATGGCCCTGCAGCGTCTGCGTGACGCGGCCGAGCGCGCCAAGATCGAACTTTCGACCACGATGCAGACCGAAATCAATCTGCCGTTCATCACGGCGGATGCCAGCGGTCCGAAGCACCTGGTCAAGACGCTGACCCGCGGCAAGTTGGAAGAGATGGTGAAGGACATCATCGACCGCTCCATCGGCCCGTGCAAGGCAGCGTTGAAAGATGCCGGCATCACGCCTGACAAGATCAACGAAGTCGTGCTGGTCGGCGGACAGTCGCGCATGCCGCGCATTCAGCAGCTGGTGAAAGAGATCTTCGGCAAGGAACCGCACAAGGGCGTGAACCCGGACGAAGTGGTTGCCATCGGCGCGGCCATCCAGGGCGGTGTTCTAGGCGGCGAGGTAAAGGACCTGCTGCTGCTCGACGTGACCCCGCTGACCCTCTCCATCGAGACGATGGGCGGCGTGGCGACGCCTATGATCCCCCGCAACACCACCATCCCGACCAAGAAGTCGGAGATGTTCTCGACTGCGGCCGACAACCAGACGTCGGTTGAGGTGCACGTGATGCAGGGCGAGCGCCCGATGGCGCGCGACAACCGTACTCTGGGCAAGTTCCACCTGACCGGACTTCCTCCAGCTCCGCGTGGCGTGCCGCAGATTGAGGTGACGTTCGACATCGACGCCAACGGCATCCTCAACGTGAACGCCAAGGACATGGCCACCGGCAAGGACCAGAAGATCACGATTACGTCGTCTTCGGGTCTGAGCAAGGACGAGGTCGAGCGCATGGCGAAAGACGCCGACGCGCACGCGGCCGAGGACAAGGCCAAACGCGAGGAAGTGGAAGCGCGCAACCAACTTGACGGCATGGTGTACAGCATCGAGAAGATGCTGCGCGAGCACGGGGACAAGATCTCTGGGCAGGAGCGCAGCGACGTCGAGAACGCCCTGGCCGACGCGAAGAAGGCGCTGGAAGGCACCGATTCGGCGGCCATGAACAAGGCGCGCGAGAACCTGACTGCGGCTTCGCACAAGCTGGCTGAGGCGATGTACAAGGCGACCTCAGCGCAGCAGCCTCCGGCGGGCGGCCCGGCTCCGGGCGCAAACGGCGCGGCCGATGGCGGCGCGAAGAAGGACGAAGGCGTCATCGACGCCGAGTACGTGGACGTGGACGAGAAGAAGTAACTAGCAGCTAGTAATTAGCAACTAGTCTTTGGAGAGGGGCGCCGAGTGCGCCCCTGCTCACATGGTTGGGTCAGTGACGGTTTTGGGTTCCGGGAGCGTTAAGGCAGACCCGAGACTGCAAGCTAGGCTTGCCGCAATGGCGTGTGAGGTCGAAACACGAGACCCCAGGGGCGGTGCTGACGTTAGCCCAGGGCGTAAGCCCTGGGTGAGCATAGAAAGAAGAGCTGAGCCCCGTAGGGGCGGTAGAGGCTTTCAAACTGGGGTTCGGTCCCCAGGGATTCACAGGAAGTAGGAGCAAATTGCGATTCGAAGTACACAATCAGTCTTACATGTTAAGTTTCAATAATGACGACGGGCGCTGGTATCTGCTGACGCCCCGCTTTGACGGCCGGATGAAAGCGATACCAGTCGTCAACGAGGACGAGATCGGGTTCATCACGAACACGGTAATTCCCTTCGGCGACGAGGGACAGCCGATCATCAACTGACGCCGCTAAACTGTAGCGACCGGCGAGGAGCGTAGAGCTGACGACTGATAGCTAACCCATGGCCACGACTCCCAACAAGGACAAGGACTACTACGGCGTCCTCGGGGTAAAGAAGACCGCGTCGGCGGACGAGATCCGCAAGGCGTTCCGCAAGCTCGCGCGTAAGTATCACCCCGACGTGAATCCCGGGGACAAGTCCGCCGAGGAGAAGTTCAAGACGCTCTCCGAGGCCAACGACGTCCTGAGCGATCCCAAGAAGCGCAAGATTTACGATCAGCTCGGCTTCTATTCCGACAACATCGATCCCGCGGCGGCCGAGGCCTACGGGCGCGGCGCCGGCTTTGGCGCGGGGGGCTTCGGTGGCGCAGCGCCAGGCGGTGCTGGCGGGACGCGTACTTACACCCAGGAAGTTCCTTTCGATTTCAGTGGATTCGATTTCAGCGATTTCTCCGAAGGCGCGGGCGCTGCGGGACGCCGGGCCGGTGGTACAGGCGGATTTCGCGACATCTTCTCCAGCATGTTCAGCGGCGGAGGGCGCCAGGAAGCGCAGCATGCCGAGACGGGCACAGACCTCGAGTACCAGGTCAATGTCGGCTTCTGGCAGGCCATCAAGGGCGCAGAGTTATCGCTCACGATTCCCCACCTGGAGGAGTGTTCGAACTGTCACGGCGCCGGCTATATTCCCACCTCCAATACGTGCCCGGACTGCAAAGGCAAAGGGCAGATTACCCAGAAGAGCGGCAGCATGAAGTTCAACGTGACATGTCCGCGCTGCGGCGGCAGCGGCAAGGACCGGACGCTATGCACGGTCTGCCACGGCGAGGGGCGTGTTGAGCGCAGTGAGAGCCTGAAAGTCCGCATCAAGGCCGGCACACGCGACGGGCAGCGCATCCGGCTGGCCGGCCGCGGCAATGCTGGCACCATGGGCGCTCCGGCGGGCGACCTGTACATCATCGTGCGTATCGGCGAGCATCCGGTATTCAAGCGTGAAGGCGACGACATCTATCTCACCGTTCCCGTGAGCTTTACTGAAGCCGCGCTGGGCGGGAAGATTGAAGTGCCCACCATTGATGGCCGCGCTCTGCTGAAAGTCCCGCCCGGCACGCAATGTGGACAGAAGCTGCGCCTGCGTGAGAAGGGTGTTCCTTCAGCATCGAAAGAAGGCACGCGGGGCGATGAGATCGTCGAGATCAAGATTGTGCCGCCGAATGTGCGGGACGAGCGCTCGAAGGAAGTGCTGCGCGAGTTGGCGAAGCTGAATCCGGAAGACCCGCGCGAACAGCTCTGGAAACAGGTGTAGCTTGGGCCAGCCAATACAAACCGATACCAGCCTGGACGTGGTGATTGAGACGGAACGGCTCTTGCTGCGCCGGATGACGCCCAGCGATGCAGACGCGATCTTCGCCGTCATCGGCGATCCGGTCGCAATGCAATATTACCCCCAGCCTTTCACTCGCGATGACGCCGCGGAGTGGATCGAGCGCAACCTACTGCGCTACAACGAGCATGGTTATGGGTTGTTCGGCGTGGTGCTGAAGAGCGGTGGCGAAGTAATCGGCGACTGTGGCCTGGTACAGCAACTCGTGGAAGGCGAGCCCCATCTGGAGGTTGGCTATCACTTACAGCGACGGCACTGGGGAAACGGCTATGCGACGGAGGCGGCGCGGCGCTGTATGGAGTACGCGTTCACCCAATTGGGTACGGATAAAGTGGTGTCCCTCATCCGGCCGGAGAATCTGCCTTCGCGGCGCGTCGCCGAACGCAATGGCATGCAGGTGGAACGGCAAGTGACTTTCGCGGACCTGCCGCATTTGCTGTACGCGATGACCCGAGAGAATTATGGCTAAGCGCAAAAAACAGGGCGCGTACATGATCAGCTCGGTGGCGGAGATGTACGACATCCATCCACAAACTTTGCGCCTGTATGAGCGCGAAGGGCTGCTGAAACCGTCGCGTACGGAAGGCAACACGCGCCTCTACACCGACGAGGACTTGGAGCGGCTGGAGTTCATCCTGTCGCTGGCGCGTGATTTGGGCGTGAACATCTCGGGCATCGCGATTATTCTGCAAATGCGTGAGCGCATGGACGAAATGCAGCGCCAAATGGCCAATTTCGTAACCTACGTCCGCGATGAAGTCATGGCACGTGCGCAGAGCGCCCATGTGGACGCCAGCCGCGGGGCTATCGTGCCGGTGCGGCGTTCGATTGTGCCGGAAAAGAAAAAATAGTTCGACCGAGAAGCGACTACCGACGGATTTAGCCTTTAACCTAACTGAACAACAGTTCCTTGGCCCGCTGCGACGCTTTCACCACAGCTTTGATCAGGGTCACTCTGAGGCCGCCTTCTTCCAGTTCGGGAATGCCGTCCACGGTGCACCCTGCGGGCGTTGCTACCGCGTCCTTCAGTAGTGCAGGGTGGTCGCCGGTTTCCAGCACCATTTTGGCCGATCCGAGCACGGTTTGTGCCGCCAGCTTCATGGCAATGTCGCGCGGCAGCCCCATCTTCACGCCACCTTCGGCCAGCGACTCCAGGATCATGTAGATATAGGCTGGACCGCTAGCTGACAATCCCGTCACGGAATCCATGTGTTTCTCGTCAACCCGCAGCACTTCACCCACGGTGCCAAACAAGGTCTGGGTCACAACGAGATCTGGAGGTTCCACCGAGCTTCCGCAGCAAAAGGCAGTCATGCCAGCCCCAACCATCGAGGGCGTGTTCGGCATGGCGCGGACCACCGGTATACCAGCGGGAACACGCTTCTCGATATAGGTGGTAGGAACCGATGCCGCAATCGAGATGAGCAGATGGTTGGCTCGCAGTTCGCCTGCGATTTCCTCCGCCACCTCAGCCAGAGTCTGTGGCTTGACGCACAACAGGATGACGTCAGCCTCGCGGACCGCAGCTCGATTGTCGGTTGTGACCTGGATTCCGTACTTGGAAGATAGGCTGGCAGCGCGTTCCGCATGCTGCACCGTTGCGCAGATATTTTCCGTCTGCACGACAGCGCGTTTTTGTAGGGCCTGCATCAGGATGCTGCCCATTTTTCCCCAAGCCAAGAATTGCGAGTCGCAGTTGACGATCAGGTTGCTGCAAGGCTTAATAGTCCTGACTTTCTTAGGATTTCGGGCGCCAGACTCTTCGATCCGCATAAGCGGATAACTGGTAGCTTTACTTCGGCTCCGCCTTAGCTGTGCTCTTCCCTGCCTTCAGTTTTCCCAACTCCTCTTTCGCCTTCTTAGCGTACGGTCCGTCGGGCAGGATCTTCAAATAAGCCTGGTAGTTCTCTACGGCTCCCTCGATATCGCCGGTCTTGTTCAGCGCTTCGGCCAACTTGAAGGTCGCCTCCGCGTCGTGGGGCTTGTTCTCCAGCGCTTCGCGGTAGCGGCTGACAGCGGCGGGGTAGTTCTGCTTGACCTTGAAGTAGAAGTCGCCGATCTCGATGTCCTTCATGGCCTTCATCGGGTTGTAAGGCGTGAATTCGTTCACGCCAGTGTCGTCCTCAATGCTGGCGCCGGGATGCTTCTTGTCGTCCGACGGGGGCGAAACATCGATCCGGGTCTGCTTGCTGGAACTCTCGTCAGGCCCAAGGTTGTCGGATCGCGGCGGGGCCTTGCGGTTGTCCGTGGGCGCAGGCGCCGACTTGTCCACCGGAACTTGCTCGACCGGGGGTTGCTCGGGAGCCTGCTCAGTGGGCGACTGGTCCTGCGCGATAGCCGCGCCGGTGAGGAACAGGCAAAAGACTGCGAGAATCAGGTAACGGAACCGCACTCCCATATTGTATTGGAACCCGGTGTTGGGATTCGAGACTCACTACGTTTGACCTGCCGATTGTTGAAACTGTTAGCGGCGTTGGCTCGTATTAGGCGTAGGACAGCGAATCGATATGAATGATGAAGCCCGAGAGGTGCGCTCCTGGCGTCACGGCAAACTCGTCGCGTTCGCCGAGTTTGCCATCGTCGCCGGCATCTTTGTCGCCGACGTGCGTGGCCACATCTTTGTCAGCAAAGTGCCGTACTTGTTGGTGCTCGCATGGATTTCATTGCGCGTGCGCGGCGTAGGGTGGAGAGGTGTGGGGCTGACGCCGCCCCCCAATTGGCGTCGGGCAGTGATCGCGGGCATTGCCGCCGGAGTGGGTATCGAGCTGCTGGAGTTGTTCGTCACGCAGCCGGTATTGGTTCGCATGACGGGCAAGATGCCGGACCTCTCGCTGTTTCTTCAGTTGCACGGCAACGTCAAGCTGCTGCTGCTTGGTCTTGCGCTCACCTGGACGCTGGCCGCCTTCGGCGAAGAGATGGTGTACCGCGGATACCTGATGAACCGCGTTGCCGAAGTCGTCAACGGCTCCCGCGCGGCGTGGATCGGCAGCCTGATCGTGGTCAGCGCCGTCTTTGGGTTCGGGCACATTGCCCAAGGGTTAACCGGCCAGATTGAGAATGCGATCGACGGTTTGCTGCTGGGAGCGTTGTACCTGGCCTGTGGCCGCAACCTTTGGGCACCGATTATCGCGCACGGCATCACGGACACCGTGGACATGCTCTTGCTGTTCCTGGGCAAATATCCCGGCACCTAGCTTCAGTGAACCAGAAACCCGCTGGCTGCACTCACGATTCCTACAACAGCCAGCACAAACCCCAGGTACCAGTACGCGCGCTTGTCGGTGAGCAGGGTAATCGAGGTCACGACCAGAGCGATCTCCAGAAACACTTCGCCCAGGTCGAAGCGGTCGGCGCGCCGGCTGGCACGCTGCACCTCGGCCTCAAGGCTGCGGGCTTCACCCTGGATTTCCGTTTGCTGCTCGCGATACTTCTCGATCTCCTCGTGGAAGTGCTTGCGCACTTCCACGGCGCGCTCCTCCTTGGTGTTTTCCAAAGCGGTCAGCACCTCGTCGAGCGCTTCGAGGTTGTTGCGGCGCATGTTTTTGGCCTGGTAGTAGCCCCACTGGTCGGTCGCCCGCGTCTGCATCAGGATTTCCTCGGTGTGGGCGCGGTGGCCCAGCAGTGACACAGTCGCCACCAGCACGGCGAGAATCGCCATAGTCAGGCTGACCGGAGCGAGGTCCTTGTTTTCCTTGGCCCGTTCCGCCGCTTCTTTCAGTTCATCCAGTTCTTCGCTCATGGAGCTCCAGCTATCGTGAGATTCTTGGATTTGTGAGGAAGGAGCAGAATACTACGGCTGGCGGACGATTGGCGAGATCGGTGCTGTGCCGGCGCACTCACCGAGTCCCGGCTGCGCCGCCATTGCCCTCATTCCCAAATGGCCTCGCTTTCGTCCTCATTTTGCTGTCGCAGTTTCTGTCGTTTGAGCGGACGCCTGGTCTTTGCCAAAATGACGCAAAATGGCCGCGGCCTGCGGACGGCTTACCACCGACGCCAGCGCCGCGGCATCGGCCTCTTTCACTGCCTGCAAGCTGCCGAAGTGCTGTAGCAGACGCCTGGTAGTTCGCTCACCGACGCCCGGGATTTCCAGCAGTTCGGTCTTGCGGTCGCGAATCTCGCGCCGCTTGCGGTGAAACGTTACGGCGAAGCGGTGCGCTTCGTCGCGCACCTGCTGCACCAGGTGCAGGACCGGCGAGTGCCGGTCGAGCACGACAGGTTCGTCCTCCTGGCCTTGCACGTAGATGATCTCTTCGCGCTTGGCGATGGCGACCAGCGGCTGGTTGATGATGCCCAACCCCTCCAGCGCTTGTGCCGCCGAGTGCAGCTGTCCAATGCCGCCGTCGATAAGGATCAGGCTGGGCATCGGCTGCTCTTCTTCCTGTGTTCGCTTGTAGCGTCGCGTCACCACCTCGCGCATCGACGCGAAGTCGTCCACCCCCGTAATGCCGCGGATGATGAACTTGCGGTAATCCGACTTCTTCATCTTGCCGTCTTCCCACACCACCATGGAGGCGACGGTCTCCGCTCCCTGGATGTGGGAGATGTCGAAGCACTCGATGCGCTTCGGCAACTGCGTTAGCGATAGCGAATCCTGCAGCGCTTCCTGTATGGCTTTCGCCGCGGGTTTCATCACCCGGAAGCGCTGGTCATAGGCCTGCTTCGCATTCTGCCCGACCAGGTCAACCAGCGAGCGCTTGTCGCCGCGCTGCGGAACGTGAATCTGCACGCGGCGCCTTTGGCCTTCCGAGAGGACCTCCTCCAAGGTCGTGCGGTCTTCGAAATCCACGGGCACGTAGATCGTGTGCGGCACATAGTGCTGGTCGAGATAAACCTGTTTCAGCAGAGCGGAGAAAAACACACCCGGCTCGAAACCTTCCGCACCAACCATCTGGCCGAGGTCTTCCCAGAAGAGTTCGCGTTTGTCCACGATCTTGCCGCCGCGCAGGTGAAACAGGTTCACGGCCAGCATGTCATTCTCGTAGTGGTAGCCGAACACGTCGGCATCGTCGCCTTCGACCGCGGCGATGCGCTGCTTTTGCTCCAGCAGATCGATGGTCGCGATCAGGTCGCGATATTTCGCGGCCAGTTCGTACTGTTCGCGTTCCGCAGCGGCTGTCATCCGCTGTTGAAGTGAACGCGTCAGGTCCGCGCCCCGGCCTTCCAGAAACATCCTGACGTCGTGCACTGCTTCCGCGTAGCGCTCGGGCGTTGTGAGGCCTTCCACGCACGGACCCAGGCAGCGTCCGATATAGAACTGCAGGCACGGACGCGGGTAGCACTTGTTCAGGTCGAGTTTGCAGGACGGGATGAGGAAGTTGCGCTGAATCAGGTCGACGAGGCGATAGGCTAGGCTGGTCGGAAAGAACGGGCCATAGTAAAGTGAGCCGTCCTTGCGCAGGCGGCGCGTGGGATAAACCCGCGGATAGCGCTCGCCGATGGTCAGCTTGACGTAAGGGTAGGTCTTGTCGTCGCGGAGCAGGATGTTGTAGCGCGGCTTCTTCTGCTTGATGAGGTTGTTCTCAAGCGCCAGCGCTTCCTTCTCGTTGTCCACCACAATGTAGTCGAGGTCGACGGCCTCGCGCAGCAGCGTGCCGGTCTTCGCGTTGTCTGCGGCCCCTTCCAGAAAGTAGGAACGTACCCTTGCACGCAGGCTATTCGCCTTGCCCACATAGATGATTTCGCCGTCTGCGTTCTTGTACAGGTACACGCCGGGCGAGGCGGGTAGGCTGCGGATTTTAGCTTGAAGATCCATCTATCGCATTGGTCGAGTTGCCTGTTTTAGGGCGGGCGGCTGCTCTTTACTTCTTGGTAAAAATTCTACTCCTCGCGTCAGGATTATCCGGTGACCGGTGCCCCGCCTGGTGCTGCTCTGCAGAATCGCGCCTAAGTTATTGAAAACACATGTAGCATTTGCGGATTCTCGCTAGGAGGTTGGCAGTCCGCTTGCACGATATAAGTGCAGGCGAGCGGCCGACTTTGCGCCGCAGCCGGCAGTTCGAAGGAGTTCCGTACATGAGCCGATTCTACGCACTCGCAATTGTGGTTGCCGGCACGCTGCCGCTTACCGTGGGATGCGCCAGCAAGAACTACGTGCGCAACGAAGTGACGCCCACCATCAACAAGGTCAATGAATTAGATGATCTGACGGCCAAAAATACACGTGACATTCGCGAGGTCGACGCCCGATCGCTGCAGGGTATCCAGCAGGCGAATTCCAAGGCCACCGCGGCCGACCAGAAGGCGTTGGCCGCCGGGCAGTCCGCCGCTCAGGCCAACCAGAACGCCACCCAGGCCGCTAACCGCGTTACCAGTCTCGCCGGGACCGTGGAGAATCTCGACAACTACAAGCCGGTCAGCGACACGACAGTGTTGTTCGGCTTCGACAAGGCTGAGTTGACGCGCAAAGACAAGCAAACGTTGGACGATTTCGCGCAGCAAATCCAGGGCCAGAAGCACTACATCGTCCAGGTTGAAGGTTGTACGGATTCCACCGGCCCGGCTGATTACAACTACCAACTCAGCCAGCGGCGCGCCGATGCGGTCATTCAGTACCTGGCGCAGAAGCACAACGTGCCGGCATTCAAGATCTTCCTGATCGGACTTGGCAAGGACAATCCGGTCGCGCAAAACACGAGCTCTGCGGGACGCGCCAAGAACCGCCGCGTGGATGTCCGCCTGATGACCAACAACGTAACCGAGTCGGCAGCTTCGGCACAACTGGGGACCTCAAGCCACCCGTAGCTAGTCTCTCTCCTCCAAAGCCAGTGGACGAAGCGCCATTGGAGCAAAAGGCCGCTGCGAGGGCGGCCTTTTTCATTCCGCCCGCACTTCGGACTATCATCTTTTCAAGCTCGGTCGCGACTGTTCGAGCTTGGGCTTCCTGATGAGTACGAAACTGCAACGCCTGATGTTGCGCTCGATTAATATCTGGCCACCGTTTCTTGCTGCCGGCATTCGTGTCGCCCGACGCTCGCCCGACATGAAAGCCATCGATGTCGAGATGCGGCTGCATTTCTACAACCGCAACTACGTCGGGACCCATTACGGCGGGTCGCTTTACTCCATGACCGACCCTTTCTACATGTTGATGCTGATGGAGAACCTCGGCCGCGAGTACATGGTGTGGGACAAGGCCGCGAACATCCGCTTCCGCAAACCGGGCAAAGGGCGCGTCAAAGCCGAGTTCCGGTTGAGCGATGCGCAATTGAACGAGATCCGCGAGAAATTGCGAACGCAGGAGAAGTATGAGCCCACATTTCTGATTGAAGTGAAGGATGAAGCAGGCGATGTGGTGGCCGAGGTGCAAAAGATATTGCACATCCGGCGGAAGCCGGTGTAAGAGCGTGACGTTGCTAATTCAACCTTCCCAGCCTTCCGCCCCTACCAGTGGCACAAAGCGGCAAAGCTCATGCGTGGTAACGATGGTTTCCCTGCCCTGCTTGCGCGCAATATGCACCTGTTGTTCGGAGCGGCTACCCACCGGCGCCACCAGGCGACCGCCGTCAGCTAATTGCGAAACCAAGCTCTCCGGGATCCGCGGTGCTGCCGCTGCCACCAGGATTTTGTCGAAGGGCGCCTGCTCCGCCAGACCCAGGCTGCCATCTCCGTGTACAACGTGGACCTCCGAGTACCCCAGTCCCGCCAGAATTTCGCGCGCCTTTTCTGCTAATTCAGCGTGACGCTCAACCGTCCAGACCTCCGCCGCAAGTTCGGCCAGGATGGCGGCTTCATACCCCGTGCCCGTCCCCACCTCTAGCACACGGTCTTGCGGACGCAATTCCAATGCTTCGACCATGGCCGCGACGATGTACGGTTGGGAAACCGTCTGCCCCGCCCCGATGGGCACAGGATGGTCGCCATACGCGTCCCGTATGTGTTCGCTTTCGACGAATGCCTCGCGGGGAACTCTGCTCATGGCCGCTAGCACACGCGGATCGCGAATGCCCCGCGCGCGCAACTGTTCCTCGACCATGCGCGCGCGCTGACCGGCGAGGGCGGTCATCTTTTCCTCTTCCGCACCAGTAGATCCAGGCTCACCACGCCGTTTTCGTCGCGTATTCCCTGGATCGTGTACTCCGAGTTGATGTTGTATTCGAATTGGATGACCTGCTGCGCCGACTGCGCGAGGTTCGTGATGTAGGTGAACGTCACGTTGTTCGAGACCTGCTGCTCAACAGTGAGCCGCGCGTTGGGATTATTGTCAGGGCCTCCCACCGAAGGATTGATGCGGATCGAGCTCACCCCGAACAGCTTCGACACCCGGTTTCCCACTGTCTGGTTGATGGCCTGGCTCAACATTGCACCCGAGGCCGTCTCGGCAAACCCCGACGATGGCGTACCACCCGCGGCGATCTCCTGCTGGGTGCGCCCGAAGGCCAGCAGCGCGACGATGTTCTCGCTGGACAGCGGCGGGTCAGAACGGTAAGTAGTATTCAGCTTTTCGACCGTACCGTGCAGACCGATCGTGATGTCGTAATCGCGTACCCGGGTCGTGGCCTGAATATCGAGCACGGGGTCGATGCGAACCGGGTCGGTGAAAGTAACGTCACCGCGATCCAGGTGATACCTGGTACCGTTGAGCTTGATGTCACCTTCGGCGACGTTGATGCGCCCCAGCAACACCGGACGCGCGGCTGTGCCCCGCAAACGCAGATCCACGTCTCCCGACAGTTTCGCAAGAGAAGTCTGCACCGTCAGCTCCGGCGAAGAAACGATGCGAACATCGAGATGCAGATTATTCAGCGGCGAAGTTGGATCGGGTATACGCGACGGTTGACTGGCCTGCGCAGCAGCAAACTTCAAGTCCGTGGAAGGAATCTGGGCGAAGCGGGTAACGGTGATGTCGCCGCCCAGGTTGGCGTTCTGCAAGGTGCCCGTCAGGTGAAGCTTCTGATCCGAGGTGACGCTTATGCCGGCGTAGCGAAAACGGATCTCGGTGCCGCTCATGGTCAGGTTAAATCCGACCGTGCGGCCATAGGTGACAAACCCGCCCAAGGTTACCAAGCCACCGCCGCTGCGCGCGGTAAGGTTTTCCACTTCAAGACGGTCCTGATTGAATACCAGGGTGCCGTTGATGTCGCCCAGTCCGCTGGGAACGTCAATCATGGAAAGGCCGCCATGCTCCATCGTGACCCGTCCCACGATGCTGGGCTTCGCCATGGAGCCATTGACCGCCAGGTTTAGGTTGGTAATGCCGTAGGACGCGATATCGGGGGCGATGACATGCACCAGCTTGAGGTTGACGTGCGCCTCGGCTCGGAGGTCCAGCGATCGCTCGCCGCTCAAACTCGCGCTGCCGGTCAGCGTAAGCCGGGAATCCTCGCTTACCAGCGAGCACCTCTGCACCGAAATTGTCTGGTTGGCCAGGGTCAGTTCGATAGGGCCGTCGCTCGCAATCGGAATTCTCTCGACCTCGACACTGAATGCATCGATCTTGAAGATGCCGTTCAGAAGCCTCGGTTGCTTGAGTGGTCCGCTCAGCGTGGCGTGGCCCGCCATGGACGAATGGCTGGTAATTCTTCCCTTCACTTCCGTTCGCAGGAATGGATCGATGTCCAGCTTGGTGAATTGCATGGTGACGTTGGCCACCATCTCGCCGCTCAACTCGACCGTACCGTCCAGCTTGAAGTCCGCCTTAGGAAAGCTAGACCGAGCCGCGAGTTGTAGCTGTCTGCCACGGGTTACAGCATCGGCGGTAATGCCACCGATGGCATCCCCGTTCAGAACCAACCTGCTCACCTGCACATGGGCGTTGATGACGGGCTCATCGCTCGTTCCCGAGCCCTTGGCCGTGAAGTCCACGATGCCTGCGGTCTGCAATCGCTCCGCCTGCAGCTCAGGAAGCTCCGCGAGCTTAATACTCTCGCCCTTGAGGTCGAAGGAGACTGCCTTGCTGACGAGGTTGTAGCTGGCGGAACCTTCAACCACTCCGCGCGCAGCTTGCAAATGAATGTCGTGCAGCTGGGCCTCGTGGTTGGCAAACACAATGTTCGAGGTAAGAGATTTGATCGGACGGCCGTACGCTTCACCAGCCGTCAGCGACAGGTGCCCCTCGCCGTTGGGGTTCGCCGTGGTGCCCGTAGCCTGCAAGTTGAAAGTCAGCGTTCCTGTCACGGGATAGTTCAGGCCGAGCGCGCGTTGCAATCCGGCAGCATCGGCATGCTGCACGGCCGCTCGCAGTTGGAACGGCGAGTTGTCGCTGAAGTTCCCGTTGTCAAGCGTCGCGGTCCCATCCAGCGTAATGTGCGCCCCGCCCTCCTGGAGAAAGGCGTTGTGCAAAGCCACGGCTGAAGGTCCATACTGCACGTCGCCGGAGAACTGGTCGACGTGAATGCGACGCGATGGCTCGACAGAAGCGGTTTGCTTCGGCGCTTCCGGCGTCGCGGCAGTATGGAACCAGGATTTCCCCTTCTCGTGAACAACCAGCGGCCGAACTTTGACGGCAGGTACGTAAAGGTAGGTGAAGTTCGTAGCTTGCAGGTGTCCTGCGATTTGCGGCGTCTTGAGGCGTCCCGCGAGGGTGCCGCTGAAGTCCGCTTCCCCGCCTAGCTCGACCGGCAGCGGGCTACCGCCCATCGCATTCAGGAGCGGCTGGAACTCCGTCAGGCTCGTGGTTTTCAGATTCAGCTTGAGTGCGGCGGAAGTCAAGCCCAGCGTGCCGTTCGCATCCAGGTGAGTCTGCCGCGTCGAGAGGCTCAGGGCGGAAAGATCCATGACTCCGCCGCGCACGTCATACCGGCCTCGGATGGTCGCACTCACCGGCAACTCGCTCTCCGCGGGCTGCATTGGCGGCACCACGTCCAACGCCAGGCTGGCTTCTGCCTCGCGCCAAGAGCGCTTCCACGTCAGGTCCACCGTTCCCGCGACGCTGCCGACCGCATTGAGCTGGTCCAGCGGCAGCGACCGGGTGGAAATCGCGCCCGCCAGTTCGGACAACGACAATCTGCTGACCCGCAGTCGGGCAGTTCCCTGCTGCGGTCCCGGACCGCTGATCTTCAGGCCTTCTGAAGCGCTGACTTCGCCTTTGCCGGCGTTCTGCTTGCCGTCTTTCTTCGCAGATTTGTTGACTGTCGGCGCACTGGTGCCTGCAGTCGCCCGCAGAAGGTTCGTCACTTCGGCATCGCCGGTCACCTCGCCTCCCAGCAGGCGTGCAGCAATTCGCCTCAGCAGCAGGCGATCATTCTCCAGCACAAAATCGGAGTCCAGGTTGGCATTGCGCAGGGCAACTCCATCGGCGGCATACTCCAGCTTGCGAATCGCCACCGTTCCACGCGATTTTGAGTCGCCTTCGGAATACGTCCCCGAGCCATTCACGGCGACCGTTCCGCCGCGCAAGGCAGGCACTCGCGCGACCGCGCCGGCCTGAGCGGCATCCAGCGAACTCTCATAGGTGAATTCCATCTTTGGCCGACCAAAATCCGTCAGCTTCCCATGCGCTTCCAGCGACGACTGCTCCGACCTGACCTTCAGCAACTTCACTTGCAGCGCGTTGTGCCACAGGCTGAACTCCGTCTCCGCCTGCGCTACGACATCGCGGTAATCCTGGTATCTTACGTCCAGCTTGCCGGCGCGCACGGTTCCGTCGTAGCGGCGAGCGGCGTGGTCGTAGGCCATCTCCGCCGTAAGATCGTTGGCGCTGAAATCGAGCGGCACCGCATGATCATTCACCAGAAGCATGCCGTCGCGCAGATCGGCGCGCGCAATCGCCAGGTCGAACAATTGCTGCACCGTCGAGTTCTCGTTCGGCTTTACTTTTGGCTCGGGCGCGTTGGTGCGGCCGTCCGCATTCACGATGAGATGAACGACCGGCCGCTCCAGCCCCAGATAGTCGAGATCCATGCGTCTCTCCACGAAAGAGACGATGCGTAGCCGCAAATGGACTTTGTCGACGTGCACATACGGGAGCTCGCCGGCGCCTTCGAGGCCATGCACCGTCAGGCTCTCGCCTTCAAATTGCAGCTTCGCCAGGTTCCAGTGGAATGCCCCCAACTCGACCTTTCCGCCACTGGCATCTTCCACCGCTGCGACGACCTTGCCACGCACGAAGTCGGCAAACTGCGGGCTACGCAGATACCACACGAGCCCCGCAACCAAGGCCAGCAACACGACACCGACTGCGGCCCCTATCCACAATCGGGTGTGCGTGCGTCGGGTTTTGGAACTCTCAGCCATGCCTACTCGGAGCCGGACGCCCTGACCTGATCTTCCGCGGTTTCCGGCGCGGGAATCGGGATGCTGGTTTGGATCTGGGCCTGCTGCCGCAAGTTATGCAGCCAGGCATCGAGCAGCTGGTCCATGCGCTGCTGCGTCAAAAGCTCACGGATTCGCGGCTCCACCTCGGTGAGCGAAACAAACTTGCCGCCGGTCTTCTGCAGGTCAGGCAGGACCTGGTCTCGGTAATAGGCCTGAATCTCCTCCGTCTGGATGTGCACATTGGGACGCAGCCTCACCTCGACGAAGTTCATCACCTGCAGCTCTGTGCGCAGGTGGTCCCGCAACATGACATCCGTCAGTCCGTAGCCAGCCAGCAGCTTTTGCCAGCTCTGGTCGGCGGCGCCGCCCGGCACTTGCGCCCGCAGCTTGGTAACGTCCTGCTGCAAGTCCTCGTCGGAAGGCTGCATGTAACGCGCGTCGCCCATCTCCGCCGCAATCAGCTGGCGATCGATGAGGCGCTGCAAGGCGCTCGCCTTGTCCGGCTCGCTCACCTGGTGGAGGAGTTTCTGCTGCATGAAAGCTTCGAAGCGCACGGCATCGTCCCAATCGCTGCGAAAGATCGGCTTATGGTTGACAGTTGCCACGATGCCATCGATGACCTCGCCCGCGAGGGCGAACGGCATCGTCAGCAGCAGCAACATCCCGTAAATCGTGTAAGTAAGAGCTCGTCTCATCAGAATGTCTGTCCAATGCTGAAAAAGAAATTGATGTGGCGCAGCGTTTCCACCTTGCCTTGTTCCTGGATTGGAGGCGTCGGGTTCTGGATGGGATAACGCGTCGGGTTGAAGTTGTAACCAAGGTCGAACCGAACCGGGCCTACCGGCGTTTTGTAGCGAATGCCCATGCCGATCGCTTGCGGGTTGTAGCTGAAGTTGCACGGCACCTTGCTCCCCGGCGGAGAGCAGGCCGCGATGGACGGCTGGTGGATGCGCAACATGCCGCTGATGATGTGGTTCGACGTGTCGAACACATTGCCCATGTCGTGGAAGAAAACAAATCCCAGATTGTCTTGCACGTAGGGGAGCAGCACCGGCGGAGTGCGCAATTCCAGGTTGTTCACGAACAGCCCCTGGCCTCCGATCGGATATCCCGTCTGCAAATCGCGCGGGCCGGCCTGGTTGATGGAGAAGCTGCGCAGCGAGTTTCCGCCCCCAGAGAAAAACAACTCCGGCAAGGGAATGGACGTAGCCTCCGCGGGCAATGTCGTCCCGCCTGGGGGAAGCGACAGGAAGTTATTCGTGCCGTAGGGATGTTCGATACCGATTTGAGTATTTCGCGCGAACACCCATTTCTTCTTGAAGGTATAGTACGTCGCGTTCTGCAGGATGACCTTTCCGAAGTTGGCCTCCGAGCCCAGCGCGCTGGTCGCCAGCCCAAGGTCCACGATGGTGTAACTGCCCTTGTGCGAGTCGATGGGGTTGTCGCGCGTGTCGCGCAGATAGGTGAAGCTGGGCATCGCAATCAGCACTGGCTTGGTATACAGCGGCTTCAGCGCGGGATCGATGACTAGGCTGTTTGGGTCGACCTGCACACGCTGGTAACTCATCCGATAGAGCAAAGTTGTGGTGCGCTTGTAGCGCTCTTCCGCCTGGACGGAACCCTCCAACCTCGCCGAACTAAAGGTATTCACGTCGGCCGTATTGTCATAAAACACGGTCACGTTGAAGCGCCAGTTCTCGCGATGAAACAGCCGCGGCGCGTCATAGCCGATGAGTCCCCGTCTGGTCAGTAGTCCGACCCTGGCCCGCATGGTCAGCGTCTGGTCTCGTCCGAACATGTTCAGACGCGTGATTTCCAGCACTCCGTTAGGACTGACGCCGGTGCTCCCTCGGGGATTATTGGTGGTGGGAATGTTGCCGGTGGCGAATTCTATTCCCCCGCCGTAGCGGAAGGTCCAGCGTTTTGCCTCTTGCAGGGCGAAGAGCACGTCTTTGGAAGGTTCCTGGCCATCCGGATTCTGTACCGCCATGGAGACCTCGTTGAATAAGCCGAGATCGTATAACCGGCGCTGGGAATCCAACATCCGGATCTGGCTCAACGGATCCCCGTCCCCGATCCGCATCTGACGATTCACGATGTAAGGCCTGGTGTACTCCAACCCGCCGATAAGCACGCGATCCACGAAGACTTGCTGCCCTTCCGTGACCTTGTACGTTAGGTCCATCCGCTGAGGATCGGTGGGGGCCGGCTTTGCCGCCGCTTCGAACTGCACGTTGGGAAATCCGTGGTTGTAGTAGTAGTAAGTAACGGCGTCGCGGTCGGCTGCGACGTTGGTTTCGCTGTAGGGCTGGCCTTCGAGCTCGGTCAGGCAGGACATCAGTCGATCCACCGGGACCAGCTTCACGCCCACCAATCGCAGCGTCTGCACTCTGGTCTGAGGGCCTTCCTTGATCTTGACGATGACCGCAATGTCGTCCTTGCGTCCCTCGTATTCCTCTTCGACCTCCGAGGTTACCTGGGCATCCAGGAACCCGTTCGCCTGGTAGAGGCCCTTGATGAAATCCAGGTCCCCGGCCAGCAATCTCTGGCTGAAGCGGCCATTTTGCAGCAGCAGGCTCGATGGCTGGACTGTCATGCGTTCGCGGATCGTCTCCGTGTCAAAGTATTTGTTCCCCTCGACCTTGATCGCTTTCAGTTTGTGCTTTTGGCCCGGGTCGATCGTGTAAATGATGTTCAGATGGTCGGGCCCCTGGGGCCGGCGTGCAACCTCAACATTCACGTCGAAGTAACCCTTGGTCTGGAGGTAATCGCGCAGGTTGCGGCGTCCTTCGTTCAGCAAGTCATCGTCAACCGCGTTCTCCTGGTAGACGGGAATCAGCTTCTTCATCTGGCCCTTGCTGATCTTCTCGCCTTCCGTGACGATGGCTACGGTTGGTCCTTCCTCCACCTGAAAGATGTAATCGAGCCGATTGCTCTCCGGGTGGTATTGACGGTTAATGAGCGCGACTTGCGCCTCAAGGCGGTTGTTCTTCTGGTAGTTCGCGCGCAGACGCTCTAGCGCACGGGTAACGTGTTCCTGTTTCACTTTGCCGCCCGGCTTCAGCTTGGTGAGGCTCCAGATCTTGTCCGGCGACAAGCCGGTATCGCCCTTGATTGCGATTTCGCCTACCCGTGCCAATTCGCCGGGAACCACGCGGAAATCAATGTCCATCTGGCGGGTGTCATCATGCGGCCGAAGCTGGTATGTAATTTCGGCCTGGTAGTAGCCGTTGTCAGCCAGGACTTTCTTTATGCGTTCGACCGCACGCTCGACGTCCTCCCGCGAAAACACCTCGCCCAGGTCGAGTTTGCTGGCGTCAATCAGTTGATGGGGCTTGGGATTGGTCTTGCTGGGCGTGCCATCTACATTGATGTCGCCATAGAAGTAGTTCTGAGTGGCTGCGAAGACCAGCGATATCCCATCCGGCTGGGCGGGTTCAGCCTCCACCTGCAAGTCGGAGAATCGCCCTGTGGCAAAAAGTGCCTGCAAACTTTCGCGAAGCTTCTTCCGGTCCAGAGGCTCCCCAGGCTGCTGGGCGATAAGGCTGCTCAACATCTCCCGCTTGCTTCCGGCGATTCCCCGGAGTTCGATGCTGCGTACGATCTGACCTTCGTATTTGGCCAGCCCGCCCACCTCAGGCGTGAGATTGGTCTGCGGCGTTTGTTTGGCATCCGGCGCAGGCCCCAGACGGCCGGTTTGTGACCATGCCAGGCAGACACCCAGCATGAGCAGAGCGAAGAGCGACGCAAGCTTGTACCGCGATGGCGTGATGGGCTCCCTCAAGCTCTTAATCTTCAATCATCTGCCGGATTGGACCATCGACGACGGTCTCTGTCCGGCCTTGGTCGCTGACGCACTCTGAGACCTGCCATCCAACTGCGGCGGCTTTGCCTACCCAGCATAACGGCGACCTGTGTGAAATCCCTATAATAAACAAGGAACAGGTTCACGGAGCAGGTACTCCCATTGGAATTCACCGAGCGGTATTCCCGCCAAGTCCTTTTCCCGCCCATTGGAGCAGAGGGCCAAAGACACCTGGCCGCCGCGAGAGTTGCCCTGGTGGGCTGCGGAGCCACCGGATCAGCACTGGCTTCTCTCCTATCGCGCGCGGGAGTCGGCTACCTTCGCATCATTGACCGCGACTACGTGGAGCCCAGCAACCTGCAACGGCAGGTGCTGTTTGACGAAGCCGATGCTGCCGAATCGCTGCCCAAGGCAATTGCTGCGGCGCGCAAGATCAGGGCTTTCAACTCTGAGATCACGGTTGAGCCTCATCCCGCCGACCTCACGCCTGAGAATGTTGAAGAATTGCTTGGCGCGGTGGACCTTGTTCTCGACGGCACCGACAACTTCGAAACGCGCTACCTGATCAACGATTTCGCCGTCAGCAAAGGGCTGCCTTGGGTTTATGCAGCCGCCGTTGCCAGTTACGGCGTCACCATGACCGTGCTGCCTGGCGAGACCAGTTGCCTGGCGTGCGTCTTCCCCGAGTCGCCTCGCGGCATCGTGGAAACCTGCGATACTTCCGGCATTCTGAATTCAGCCGTGAACCTGGTTGCCTCCATCGCGGCTACGGAAGCCATGAAGCTGCTTGTGGGTGCCCGCGATCAGGTGCGGCGAACGCTTCTTTCCTATGACGTGTGGACGAATGACTTTGCGGAGATCGGCACTGCGAAGCCTCGGGCCGGATGCCGCGCCTGTAGCGAACGTGACTTCATCCACCTGGCCGGCGAAGGGCGTCCACATATGACACTTTGTGGCCGTAACTCCGTGCAGATCCACGAGCGCCAGCGGCCCATCGATTTCGATGAGGTCAGCCGCCGCCTGAGCCCGCACGGCGCAGTGCGCCATAACGAGTTCGTGCTGAAGTTCTGGCACGGCCCGTATGAGCTGACCTTGTTTCCGGACGGCCGCGCCATCATCAAGGGCACAACCGACACGGCCATCGCGCGCAGCCTGTACGCCCGTTACGTGGGTTCGTAGCCGGCCTGAGTTGTTATTGGTTGGCCTCGGCGGTTTCGCGGCGAGCTGCGACGCGATCGCTGTGCTCGGCGGCCGACAGGTACGCTCCGCCAAGCAGCAGCATGCCGCTCCAGAACGACCAGAAGATGAGTGTCACGGAAACCGCGAATGGTCCGTAAACCTCCTGGAAATTCAGCCACGGCAACGCCAGGATGTAGAGGTACTTGGCGCCCTCGGACAGCAGACCGGTAACGATCGCGGCCGGCAGCACCGCGCGCACCGGCACTTTGCCGTGCGGCAGCAGCCAATAGATGAGGAAGTAAATCCCAATGGTCGCCAGGATGGCCGATGCCTTCATCACCACGAATCCGACGCCGCGCAAGATGAGGTCCTGGTCAGTGCCCAGCAGCAGGCCGAGCAGGCGCAAGTTTTGAGCGGTCAGCGCAATCGAGAGCATGGCGAGGCATCCGCAGCCCAGCGCCAAGCCGAGTGACACCAGCAGGTTCATCAGGTAGGAGCGGTTCTTCTTGAATCCCCAGATGCTGTTGAGCGCCACTTCCAGGGGCAGAAAGATGCCCGTTGAGGTAATCAGCAGCATGACCGCCGAAAAGACCTGTCCGCGGCCACGCACGCCGGCCAGAAACTGCAGGTTGCGGATTACAAAGTCTTTATTGCTGGGCAGGTAGTCGCGCAGAAGTCCCAGCACCACGTTGTACATCGCGGTGGAGTGAAAGACCCGCCGAATGACCGTCAGCAGCAGAACGATGAAGGGAAAGAACGACAGGATCGCGTTAGCGGCGACCGAGAACGCGTAAGTGTGTACCTCGGTCTGCGTAAGGTAACGCAACGTGGACCAGCCATGCTGCCGCAGACGGTGCGACAAGCCGTTCGATTCTGGCAGGTGCTGGAAAAGCTCCTCGCGGGCGTCTTCCGCCAGCAGGCGCCGCGCGGCCGTTCCCGGACGCAGCGGCGAGCTGGGCAACTCCGCGTTGCCTTGGGACCTAGCAGGTGCGGTGGTCACGGTTGCGGAAGAGTTCGAAGAAGCCGGCGTTTTGCGCCCATTCGGGTTATCGCCGAAAGTGCCAGAGCTGCTGCTCATCTGCCTTCAATCGTATCAGAGCCACAGCGGCCATTAAGGATGGGTCCAAAAGGGTGGGCGAGCCACAGTCCTTCCTGTTTCGGGAATTGCAACCATTTGTGACGATTGCACTTGCCAGAATCCGGAGTTCCTGCAATTATCGTCTGCTCCACTCGTGTTGGGCGAGAGGAGCTTTCGGTTCCACCGAAACGCGGATTTGGGTTGATGTTTCTGTCAGCAGTTGAAAGTCACGCAAGGCACGGGCTCCAAGGATCTCGTCTGACACATAAGCGGTTTTCCGTCAGGCGAATTCGTGGGCCTTTTTCTTTGCGAGAACCTGCGAGCCGAGCCGCAACCCTTGTTTCCCGGCAACGTGGAGACGTCTTCCGAACCTCGCTCTCAGGGTTGTGGTCGGAACGTCCGCGAAGCAGGGGTTCATTCCAGATAGACAGGTGAAAGGAGTACGTTGTGAGAGAGAAAGGTACTGTGAAGTGGTTTAACGGAGCCAAAGGGTACGGATTCATCCAGAGATCAACGGGCGAGGATGTGTTCGTGCATTTTTCAGCCATTCAAGAGAACGGATATCGGAGCCTGAATGAGGGCGAGACCGTCGAGTTCGACCTCACCAAGGGCCCCAAAGGCTTCCAGGCCGCCAACGTCGTGCGCGTATAGACGTCTAAGCAACGCGCGGGAGCCGCGGTCACGCTAGCGTCACTTACGACCAAGGCTTCCGGGTCGGCCAAAACCACTGCAAACCCTCCCTTCGCGGGAGGGTTTCTTTTGTATAGCCATCAATCGCTAACGATTGCCCAGAAGCACGCGCAAGAAAAAGCCTTCCAGCAGTGGACTGGAAGGTGGATGCCCTTGCAGAGAGTACTGGCTGGGTGCGTTGGGCATCCCCATGATGGCGAGAAGGGGGACTCAGCGCCGTCACGAAATCTCAAAGTCTTGCTACCGCTGAGGCGCCGCGAACCCGGGAGTCGCTTGGCGATACAAGTCGAGGCATCACAGTTTCCGGTCTCCGACGAGCCGAAGCAACGCCGGAATGCTGAGCAGTCAACCGTGATGCCCCGACCTGCAACGTTCTCCAACTGCAACCATGGAGCCACATCCGAAAACGCCCAGCGCCAATAACTTACGCTTCGCTCGGCGTTCGGCCGAGGTGTAATTCCTACCCGAAGCGAGCACGTCTGGGGAGGGCAAGAAGGTGCTGCCTTACGCCTCGCGTGACTTCAGCCGTTCGAGCGCCCAACGCGCGTGCTCGGCGACGACCTCATCCTCGTCGCGGCTGAGCTCGTGCAGAATCCCCCCAAAGCGCTCATCGCCGCTGTTGCCCATCGCGAGCACGACGTTGCGCCGCAGCCCGTTGTAGCGGGCGCGCTTCACCGGCGAGCCGCGAAAGGCCTGACGAAACTCGTCCACGCCCATGCGCGCCAGCCATTCAAGGTCGGGATTGACCAACTGCGGCCGCGCCGCAAACTCCGGCGCGCTCGCCAGCGGCGCTTCGCGGTTCCACGGACAAACATCCTGGCAGATGTCGCAGCCGAACACTTGCCGTCCGACGCCGGCGCGCAGCTCTTGGGGAATTGCACCACGCTTCTCGATCGTCAGGTACGAGATGCACTTCGTCGCGTCGAGCTGATACGGCGCGGTAAACGCATTGGTCGGACAAGTGTCGAGACAGCGCGTGCATGAACCACAGCGGTCCGCAGGCGGCAACCCGGGCGCAAGTTCCAGCGACGTCAGCATCACGCCGAGAAACAGCCACGAACCCAGCCGCTCATTCAGGACGCAGGTGTTCTTGCCGATCCAGCCGATGCCCGCGTACTTGGCGAAGATGCGCTCGATTACCGGGCCCGTGTCAACGTAGCACCAGGTACGCGGCGCGGCCATCTGCTGTTGCTCGCAGAGCGCGAGCAGGTGGGCTTCCAGTACCCGCATTTTCTCAAGTACCACATTGTGGTAGTCGCGCTTTCCCCAGGCGTAGCGCGAAATCCAGCCCTGCGTTGAGTTCCCGGCGTGCGTCGAGTAGGGCCGCGCGGTGTTGTAGTTCAAGGCGCAGACCACGACCGATCGGGCCCACGGAGCGGCGCTGGCCAGCGACGCTCGCTTCAACTCCCCCGCGTCGTCGCGGCCCTCCAGATACTTCATCTCACCGCCGTATCCCTCGGCGAGCCAGCGCGGGAAGAACGCATGCTCCGGCGTGTCGGCCACCCCGGCAACGCCGGCCAGATCGAATCCGGCCTCGGCGGCCAGGCGCTGGATGTCAGCGCTGATGGGTGGCAGTGGCAGATCGTCGGACATGCTTGGGCGATTATAGGCAGTTACTACCGGGTAAGTGCGGGATGCCGGGCTGCGGGTGGCAGCCCATCGCCCACTAGCCACTAACCACTTTGTTACTGCCTCTCCCCCCTCCCCTTGTACGAGGGAAGGCCTGTAACAGCTTAAACCTATGGACGTTACAGGAATCAGTCGAAAATATTGGCGGCAAAATATTCAAAAGGAATGAGTTAGAGGCAGAACCGGGGCACTCAGCCATTTTGCTACCGCACACCCCGCGCTGAAGCGCGGGGCTTTCACCTTTCGTCGCGCAAGCGCGACTGGCGCAGTGACGATTTTGGAACCTGCGCAAAATGCATACATAATTAAGTAGAACGTTTTTTGCAAAACCAAGTATGCAGGGACTTCGCTCCAATTTCGTGTGGAAATCGTGGACTATCACTAGGAGGGAGCCATGCCAAAGACTGAGAAACTGGCGCCGATCCATCCCGGCGAAATTCTGCGCGAAGACTTTATGAGGCCGCTGGGCATCAGCATGAACCGGCTGGCTATGGAGTTACGCGTCCCGGTGACGCGCATTGCCGAGATTGTCCACCAGCGGCGAGGCGTCGCTCCCGACACGGCCCTGCGTCTGGGGCGCTATTTCAACACCAGCGCGCGCTTCCGGATGAACGCGCATTCCATCTACGACCTTGAAGTTGCGCAAGACGAACTGCAAAGCACCATCGAGCGCGACGTGCGGCCCCTGGTGGCGTGAACTCGTACTCCTTCGGGGAAATTTCCACCATCATGTTTGGAGCGCGCGTCCAATCCACTCCTCGGCGCGATAGAATACCCGCGATGACGGATTCGCTCTACCTGAGTGTCTGGTTCCCCAGCTTTCGCGAGGGCGAGATGCTGACGCGCGCGCTGGCCGTGCTGCGCCAGTTCCCTTACTCCGGGCTGCGCGAGGGCGTCACGTATCTGTCCGTGCATCCCGTCAGTTGGTCCGAGCCCACCGTGCTGGAGCGGTACTTCACTCCCGGGGTTTCTCCCGAAGAAGCGGTCGAGGTGGCGGCTGAGTTCGCCTACGACGACTTTGCCCTGGTCCTCGAGGCTTTCTGGGACCTGTGGGTGCCGAGCGACGACGAGCATGGCGATAGCTGGGTGCAGCGGCCGGTGGCGGTGCGCTTCCTGGTACATGGCACCCAGTTCGACGAGGGCATCTACACTGACGATGGCCACATCGAGGTGGACTTCGGGCTGGACAGCTATTTTGTGCACGAAGGCCTGCGGTTCTCGCAGGTCATCGAAGAACACCTGCGCACGAACATCGCCAAGCTGGTGGCGTTCTCCGCCGCGGTGGGGAAGAATTGCGGCATCAGCGGACGCGTGCTGTGGTCGGAGTCGGAAGAGAACCTGGCACAGAAGCTGATCGCCAAGCTGCAACAGACGCAGTGAGACAGTAGTCAGTGACCAGTTGTCAGTTGTGGTATTATAGAATTGGTAAACGCATGACAGCCGTTTCGATTGCGCACGTCATCGATGCCAGGGAGTGCGAGCATTCGTTTCTGGTGCCCCTGCGCAACGAGCCAGCATTTATAGATGAAGAACAAGAAGGCAGACTTGTGCAAGGCCTCTGTTCTTCTTGCAGCAGGATAGTAACCGTGGAGACAAAAGCCGGAAAGCGCACTGGTCGGTCGTGGCTGCAGATTAGAGAAGTTGAAGCTTAATTAATTGACGAGGGTCGCACAATTCTTTACTTGCCCGTCGATATCCGGATAGTTACCCGAAGGTACTTCGTTGCAATAACCTGTTCTTAGCCTCAACCAGACCCCTTCATCGTCATCGGGGTCGTGATACGCCCGTTCCATCTTTTTGACCAACTCAGCTCACTCTCTGCCGTGCTGAATCGAAATTTGTTTGAACTTAACAAAATCTTCGCCAATTCTCCCAAGCTAGTAGCGGTACACCACTGACATTCGTTCTGCGACCACGGTCGCTACAACCGTCTTTGTGTTACCTGCCTTACACACAAATGCTCGACCGAACCACATTTCGCCACACTGCACTTCGTCAGCGTGCAGCGATCTCAATGGTTCAGCAAAAAAGCTAGCGGCCATGCCGATGTCATTGTTAAGGGTTGAAAATACCAACATACCAGGATCCATTATCCCCGGCCGCGTGGTAGCAAAAGATTCTACGTTTTCAAGTGTCGACAGAGTGCCATTAGACTAGTCATAGCACCCGCCGCTATGGTCAAGGTTCGAACAGAGTGGCTGGTCGATTGTCCACTTGCCATTACGCTGCGATGAACAGGAACAACACTGCCTGCCCGCATCCACTCATTGTTTGCCCCTCATGCTGCGTGCTTCACTTCTCATCGCCCAGGGGTACCTCCGCGTCCTTAGTGCGCATGCAACTTGGCCCCCGCCTGCCAGCCTATTTCGTCCGGCCCCCTTCCATCTTCAGCTCGGCGCTGGCGCCGGCCTGCGCTGCCGCCAGGCGCGCGGTGAGAACGCGGAAGGGTGAGCATGACACGTAGTTGAAGCCCTGCTGCGCGCAGAACTCCACCGACGACGGCTCGCCGCCGTGTTCGCCGCAGATGCCGATCTTGATGGTCGGACGCGTGGCGCGGCCTTTCTGGACGGCAATCTTGATCAGTTGTCCAACGCCCTCGCGATCGAGCACGGCGAACGGGTCCTGCTTCAGGATGCCTTCGGAAAGATACGCGGTCAGAATGCGGCCCACGTCGTCGCGCGAGAAGCCGAAGGTGGTCTGCGTGAGGTCGTTGGTGCCGAAGCTGAAGAACTCGGCTTCCTGGGCGATCTCGTCGGCCATCAGCGCGGCGCGCGGCAACTCGATCATGGTGCCGACCAGGTACTCGACCTTCTGCTCCTTCTCGGCGAAAACTTCTTCCGCCACGCGGCGAACGATGGCCGCCTGGTTGGCCATCTCCTTCAGTCCGGTGGTGAGCGGAATCATGACCTCGGGCATCACCTTCACGCCTTCCTTGGCGACCTTGACGGCCGCCTCGAAGATGGCGCGCGCCTGCATCTCGGTGATTTCCGGGTACGTGATGCCCAGACGGCAGCCGCGCAGCCCGAGCATGGGATTCACTTCGTGCAACTGCTCGACGCGGTTCAGCAGGGTGCGCATTTCGCGCAGCTTGGGCGACTTCGGCTTGGTCAGCTCCAGCCTGGCGATGTCGACCATCAGGTCCTCGCGGCGCGGCAGGAACTCGTGCAGCGGCGGGTCGATGGTGCGGATGGTCACCGGGAAGCCGTCCATGGAGCGGAAGACGCCGATGAAGTCGTTGCGCTGCATGGGCAGCAGCTTGCGCAGCGCGGTGCGGCGGTCCTTCTCGTTGTTGGCGAGAATCATCGTGCGCATGTGCGGCAGGCGATCTTCGGCGAAGAACATGTGCTCGGTGCGGCACAGCCCGATGCCTTCAGCGCCGAAAGCGCGCGCCTGGAGCGCGTCTCGCGGAATGTCGGCGTTGGCGCGCACGCCCATGCGGCGGAACGGCTCGGCCCAGCTCATCAGCTTCAACAGCTCGGGATCGTCGGGCCGCGCGGGAACGGTGTTGAGCTTACCGTTGATGACGCGGCCGGTCGAGCCGTCCAGCGAAATCCAATCGCCTTCCTTCAGAGTCTTGCCCTTGGCGCGAACGACGCGGGCCTTGTCGTCCACTTCAATCTCGCTGGCTCCGGCGACGCAGCACTTGCCCATGCCGCGCGTGACCACCGCGGCGTGGCTGGTCATCCCGCCGCGCGAAGTCAGAATGCCGGCTGCCACTTCCATCCCGGCGATGTCCTCCGGCGTGGTCTCAGCGCGCACCAGGATGATCTTCGCACTCTTGTCCTTGTTGAAACTCTCGACCGTGTCCTCGGCAGTGAACACAATCTGTCCGACGGCGGCTCCGGGCGATGCCGGCAAGCCAGTGGCGAGCACCTCGATGTCCTTGCCCTTTTCGTCGAGGCTTGGCACCAAGAAGTCGTAGAGCTGGTTAGGCTCGACGCGAAAGATGGCTTCCTCCTTCGAGATGAGTTTCTCTTCCACCATCTGGATAGCGACGCGGACGGCGGCGCGGCCGGTGCGCTTGCCGTTGCGCGTCTGCAACATGTACAGGCGTCCGTCCTGGATGGTGAATTCGAAGTCCTGCATGTCGCGGTAATGTTTTTCCAGGCGCGTGGTGATCTCGCGCAGCTGGTTGTAAACGTCGGGCTGGATCTTCTCCAGTTCGGAGATGTGCACCGGCGTGCGAATGCCGGCCACCACGTCTTCGCCCTGCGCGTTCATCAGGAACTCGCCGTAGAACTCTTTGACGCCGGTCGCGGGATTGCGGGTGAAGCCGACACCGGTGCCGCTGGTCTCGCCGAGATTGCCAAAGACCATGGCCTGCACGTTGACCGCGGTGCCCAGCATGTCGTCGATGTTGTTGATGCGGCGATAGTGGCGCGCGCGATCGTTCAGCCAGGAGCGGAACACGGCATCACGCGCCATCACCAGCTGCTCGTGCGGGTCCTGCGGAAACTCGCTCTTGGCGTGCTTCAGCACCACTTTCTTGTAGTCGGTGATGACTTCCTGCAGCGCCTTGGCGTCGAGGTCGGTGTCGAGCTTCGCCTTCTTCTGCTTCTTCTTGCCGTCGAAGACCTCTTCGAATGCGTGCTTGGGAATGTCAAGCACGACCGAGCCGAACATCTGAATGAGCCGGCGATAGCTGTCGAAGGCGAAGCGCGGATTTTTGCTGCGCCTGGCCAGTCCTTCGACCGACGTGTCGTTGAGGCCCAGGTTGAGGATCGTGTCCATCATGCCCGGCATGGAGAATTTCGCGCCGGAGCGCACGCTGACCAGCATGGGATTGTCGGCGCCGCCGAGCTTCTGGCCCTGCAACTGCTCGAGGTGGCGCAGCGCTTCGTCCATCTGGCGGTCTACTTCTGCGGAGGTCTTGCCCGCGCGCATGTACTCGCGGCAGGCCTCGGTCTGGATGGTGAAGCCCGGGGGTACAGGAAGCCCGGCGTTGGTCATCTCGGCCAGGCCGGCGCCCTTGCCGCCCAGGTCGTCTTTCATTTTGCCGTGGCCTTCGGCGCGTCCGTCGCCGAAGAAGTAAACGTATTTCACGGCCTTGGAATCAGAGTTCGCCGCGGATTCAAGCTCGGTGGTAGGTGTGCTCATGATGACCGTCCTTTATCTGTGGCTATTGAGTATGGCTATTAATCGTATAGCGAAACCATTTCTCATTCATGAATTGTCATTGCAAGCGCCCGGTTTTTGTGCGCTCGTGATGACAACTGTGTTTCCGTGCGTCAACTTACCTTGCTCTCGGTGACAATCTCGCTGAAATCGGCGATGGTGGAAAACTCATTCAACAACTGCTGCAACAGTGCCAGCCGGTTGGCGCGCACGCGCTCGTCGTCCACCATGACCATCACCTTGTCAAAAAACAGGTCGACCGGTTTGCGAAGCCGGCTGATCTCGACCAGCGCCTGACCGTAGTTTCCCTGCTCGCGCCACCCGCGCACCCTGGCGGCGATCCCAGGCATCAGCGCCGCAAGCTGCTTCTCGGAGTCTTCCGTGAGCGAGCCTGCATCAAGCTGAGCAGCGATCGTCTTCTTAGTTTCGTTCGCCTGGCGCAGGATGTTCTTGATCCGCTTGAACGCTACCGAGATGGAGGCAAAGTCCTCCGAGCCGCGTACTTCGCTGACCGCTTCGGCCCGAGCAATGGCGTCCACCACGTCGTCAGCTCCAGCGGCAAGCACGGCGTTCACCCCGTCGTAAGCGAAGCCGCGTACATCGCGCAGGTAGAACTCCAGACGTTCGCGCATGAAGCCGGCAATCGCTTCGTCGAACTTGAGGTCTTTCGAAAAGCGCGCTTCGGCCTCCGAGCCGACGTATTCCGCGCGCGCATCGGAGAAAAGCTTCGAGACAGGCAGCGGCAGCTTGTGCTCAGCGATGGTCTTCACGATGCCGTTGGCAGCGCGACGCAACGCGAACGGGTCTTTCGAGCCGGTCGGCTGCAATCCGAGCGCAAACATTCCGGCAATGCTGTCGGCCTTGTCAGCGATGGCGAGCACCGCCGCTTCCGCGGTACGCGACACCGAATCTTCCATCGACTCGGGTTTGTACTGGTCGTAAATGGCGTCGCCGATGGCTTCCGCGGTGCTTCCCGGAAGCAGCGGATCGAGTTGCTGCGCCTTGGCGTAAAGCCCTCCAACAATGCCTTGCAGCTCGGTGAATTCCTTCACCAGTTCGGTGGTGAGGTCGGTCTTGGCCAGCAGGGCCGCCTTGAAGACGATGCCGGGGCGTATCGCGCCGCCGGCGCTGCGAATGGCCTCGGAGAGCAGGCTGCCCAGCTTCTGCACTCGCATCGTCTTGTCATAGTAGCTGCCGAGGTCCTTCTGGAAGGTCACCGCCTTCAGCATGTCCACGCGCTGGCGCAACGGGATTTTCTGGTCGGTCTGCCAGAAGAACCGGGCGTCGTTGAATCGGGCGCGCAGTACCCGCTCGTTACCGTGCCGGATGAGGCCGTCGGGATCGCTCGCGGTGTTCAGCACCGCGAGGAAGTGCGGCAGCAGTTTGCCGCCGGCGTCTTCCAGCGCGAAATATTTCTGATGGTCGCGCATCACCGTGACCAGCACTTCGTCGGGCAGCGATAGGAATTCGGATTCGAAGCTGCCGAGAACCACCGACGGAAACTCGGTGAGGTTGACCACAGTATCGAGCAGAGACTTGTCTTCGCGCCAGCGCGCGCCGGGGATGGTACGAGTCGCGGCGTCGAGCGCCTTGCGAATACGCTGCTCGCGCTCGGCGGCACTGACCACTACCGAGCCGCCCGCCAGCGTTTCCGCGTAGTCCGATGGCCGACTGACCAACATCGCTTGCGGCGCGAGAATGCGGTGGCCCTCGGTCTTGTGACCGGCGCGGATGCCGGCAAACTCCAGGGGCACGACTGCGCCGTCGAGCAATGTCACCAGCCAGCGCACCGGACGCGCAAAGCGCTCGGCCGACTTGCCGCGCCAGTACATGCTCTTGGCCCAGTAGATGCCGGCGATCTCCTTGGGCAGAAACTCCGCCAGGATCTCGGACGCGGGCCGGCCCTTCTTTTGAACCGTTGCCGCGAGGTATTCACCCTTAGGGGTCGTGACCTTTTCCAAGGCTGTCACCGGAACACCTGCCTTGCGGGCAAAGGCATCCGCGGCGGGCGTCGGCGCACCGTCTTTGTATGCGACCTTCAGCGACGGGCCGGTGATCTTCTCCTGCACATCGGGCTGGGAGGCGGAGACTCCGCTGGCGAGCACGGCCAGGCGCCGCGGCGTGGAGTATGCCCGAACGTCGGGCGTTGCCGCAAGGTTTTCGCGTCGCAACAGGTCGCCGACGCGGCACGCCAGTTCCTCGCGCGCGCCGTCCATCATGCGGGCGGGAATTTCTTCGGTACCGATTTCGAGAAGGAAGTCAGGCATGGGAAGCGATTAGCAACTGGCAATTGGTTGTTGGCGATTGGCAATTGGCCAAAAACAAACTTTTATTGTGAAGCACTCCTGAACATTCGGATGTGATTCGGGTCACAGATAAACAACTAGGCTAGATACCAAAACTCGTCTCATAAATGCTGAGCCTGCGGGGATTCGACTCCCCTCAGGGGCTAAAGCCCAATGTCTACAATGCTTCTTGTGGCACGGCTGAAGCCGTGCCCTTTCAAAACCCGTTTATGAGACATTCCGGTTGCTGCTCTTATCACCGGCTCGCCGCCAGCTGTTCTGCCTTTGGCGGAGGGGTATCTTCTGCTACAGCCGAAGCGGCCTCTTGCTCAGATTTCTGCTGATCGACGTACGCCCTGGCGACGCCGACCGCCAGATTACGGATTCGCGCGATGACGCCTACGCGTTCCGTCACGCTTATGGCGCCACGCGCGTCAAGAATGTTGAAAAGATGCGAGCACTTCAGGCATAAATCGAAGGCACTGAGAACCGGAAAGCGATGGCGCTGCAATCGCTCCTCGCTCTTCGCTTTTCGTGCCTCGTCACCGTCATTCTTCGCTCCATCGTCCTTCGCCGAATCGCGGCGCAGTTCGGCGTACTCATCCAGCAGCCCCTGACATTCAGCCTCGTAGAGCCGCAGGTGTTCCCAAGCCTTCTCGACGTCGGCTCGCTCAAAGTTGTAAACCGAGAACTGCAGTTCGTCCTGCAACCGGATTTCACCATACTTCACGGCGCGCCCATCCGGGCCCACCACCCACGTGATGTCGTAAATGCTGTCCACGTCCTGCAGGAACGCGGCGATTCTTTCCAATCCGTAGGTCAGTTCCGCGGAAATCGGGTCGAGATCGATGCCGCCGCACTGCTGGAAATAGGTGAACTGCGTAATCTCCAGACCGTCGAGCATGACTTGCCAACCGATGCCCCACGCGCCCAGCGTCGGCGACTCCCAGTTGTCCTCTTCGAACTTGATATCGTGCTTGCGCAGGTCAATGCCGATGGCAGTCAGCGAATCGAGATAAAGCTGCTGCACGTTCTCCGGCGGCGGCTTCAGGATGACCTGGTACTGCAGGTGCTTGAACAGGCGGTTGGGATTCTCGCCGTAACGGCCGTCCGCCGGGCGGCGCGAGGGTTGCACGTAGCCTACGAGATACGGCTTGGGACCGAGCACCCGCAGAAAAGTCTCGGGCGCCATGGTGCCCGCTCCGACCTCGACATCGTAGGGCTGCTGGAGCACGCAGCCGTGTTCCGCCCAGAATGTTTGCAGGCGCAGCACCAGTTCCTGGAAGGTCGGCGGATTTTGTGGAGAGGCCAAAGTTTGTCCTGAATTTCTGAGGCGATGGTGGTTACGTCTTGCAACCAATATCAGGGTTTCGCAGGGGCTAAAGCCCCCTTCATTACGGACCCGTTACGGCACGACTAAAGTCGTGCCCTGATACAAAACCTCACTCACAGCTTGGCCAGCATGGCAGCGGTGACCAGCTTCTTCTCCAAGTGGCGCTGCATAATCTGCACCAGCAATCGCCGCAAATCCGCGCCCTCAGCCGCCGTCCACGGCTCGGCCGCAAACGTCTCAATCGGCGACCGGAACATCTGCGCCGCCATCTCCCGTGAGATCACCGACAGCTCCGACGACGCCAGCCGCTTGTGCTTCGGGCACATCAGCCCATCGGCCAGCGCGTGGTAGAACGCACGGCTGCCATTCAGCGGCCGCCCGCAAGCCAGGCACTCGGTCAGGTCGGGAAGAAAACCCGCCAGCCGCACCAGCCAAAGCTGGAAGTACGTCAGCGGCATCCAGATCGACCCCGACCGCAGCTGATGCAACACCGAAACCGTCAGCCGGAACAGCGCGTCGTTGGCCTCGCGATCGGGCAACAACTCGTCGAGCGTCTCGGCCACGTGCTCCAGCGCGACCACCCGCGGATAATCCACCGTCGCCGACAAGGGCGACTCCAGGATGTCGCACGAGTCCAGCCGTGCCAGTTCCTGGCCCTCGCGGTCTTCGTAGCGCACCCGGACCCAGGTCAGCGGCTCCAAAGCCCCGCCGAAGCGGCGCTTCGACTTCTTGGCCGCCCGCGCCACGCCCTTGACCTTGCCCTCGCTGCGAGTGAACAGTGTCACCAGCAGGTCAGCCTCGCGCAGCGGATACGTTCGCAACACGATTGCTTCCGACTGCTTCAGTAGCATGGAGTGGCATTTGGCAACAAAGTCAGGAGAGTAATCGGTGCAAAGTCCAGCTTTGTGCCCTAATTTTTCATTCTACCGGGCGGGGTTGTCGCGTGCAAAGGAACGCACCGGAAAGCGCGTGAGGCCAAGGCCAATAGCTCCACGGCCCCCCTGCGAGGACATCCCGCCAGCAATCGTGATCCGTATCGACATCGTAGATACGTTTGACTATACTATGTATCACCAAGGGGGCAATGTTTCATGAAGACTCAAATGGTCAAGTGGGGAAACAGCCTCGCGGTCCGCATTCCCAAGCCTGTGGTCGCCGCGGCAAAGCTGAAGGAGGGCGATTCGCTCGAGATCGAAGCCGGTGCCGAAGGCCGTCTCGAACTTCGCAAGCCAAGCAAGATGCCTACCCTAGCGCAACTAGTTTCCCAAATCATTCCTGAGAACCGGTACTCAGAGATATCAACCGGCGCGGAAACCGGCAAGGAAATTGTTGAATGGTGACATCCTACGTTCCCGAAGGTGGCGAAATCGTGATGATGGACTTCGAGCCCCAAGTCGGCCGCGAACAAGCCAAGCGACGACCGGCGCTGGTGCTTACCGATCAGCGTTACAACCGGGCCAGCGGCTTGGCTGTAGTTTGTCCACTCACGAGCAAGCGCAAGCCGTATCCCTTTGCACTGCCCGTGACGGTTGACGAGGTGGAAGGTGGGGTCCTCGTGGATCAACTAAAGAGCATGGATTGGTTTGGCCGAAAAGCGGAATTCCATTCCAAGGCAGACCCTGCTCTCGTCAACAAAGTGCGGCAATACGTTGCCGTCCTGCTCGGCCTTCGCTAATACCCGCCGGGGTGTTCGTTTTATAACGCGCTCATATTGGACAGGAACTCGCTGTTAGAGCGGGTCTTGCCCAGCTTGTCGATCAGAAGCTCCATGGCCTCGACCGGCGACAGCGGGTTCAAAACCTTGCGCAATACCCAGACGCGCGCCAGATCTTCCTTGGGAATCAGCAACTCTTCCTTACGCGTGCCCGAGCGCTGAATGTCAATGGCCGGGAAGGTGCGCTTGTCGACCAGCTTGCGGTCGAGAATGATTTCCATGTTGCCGGTGCCCTTGAACTCTTCGAAGATGACGTCATCCATGCGCGAACCAGTTTCAATCAGCGCGGTGGCGATGATGGTGAGCGAGCCACCCTCTTCAATGTTGCGGGCCGCGCCGAAGAAGCGCTTCGGACGCTGCAGGGCGTTGGAATCCACGCCGCCGGAAAGCACCTTGCCCGAAGGCGGAACGATGGTGTTGTAGGCGCGTGCCAGACGGGTAATGGAGTCCAGCAGGATGACAACGTCACGCTTGTGCTCGACTAGGCGCTTGGCCTTCTCGATGACCATCTCGGCCACCTGCACGTGGCGCGCAGCCGGCTCGTCGAAGGTGGAC
>JARLGI010000046.1 GCA_031296115.1 Acidobacteriota bacterium
GTAGCCGGCCAGCCTGGCCAAATTCCGATTCTCCAGATGAACGGCAAGTCTTATGTGGACATCGATGCACTGGCACGCCTCACGAACAGTTCCCTCAGGGTCAAGGGGAATCAGGTCATTCTGACCCCGCCAGGTTCGGCCCCGAGCACGCTGCCGGCGGATCCCGAACCTTCCGCCCCTGCCGGGCAGCTAAAGCTCGTCGCCGCAGTGGAACAGCCGGGTGATCCAGAACCCTCGGTCCCTCCCGAGCAGACAAAGCAGGTCGCTACCGAGGAAAAGCCAGCGGCTCCTGAATCTGAGGAGTCCAAGACGGCAGCGTTGGCGAAAGCCGCGCAGAATCCTGTGGCCAACCTCATCAGCTTTCCGCTCCAGAACAACACCGCCTTCGGTATCGGGCCGTATGAACGTGCCCAAAACGTGTTGAACATCCAACCCGTCATTCCATTTCACATCACGGAAAAATGGAACCTGATCACCCGCACCATCCTGCCGGTCGTCTGGCAGCCAAACGACCAGCCCACACAAGGGTGGTTTGGTTTTGGAGATTTGAATCCCAGCTTGTTCCTGTCTCCGGCCAAGCCCGGTAAGTTGATCTGGGGAGTCGGGCCGGCATTCGTTTTTCCGACAGCGACCGCCGAGCAACTCGGTCAGGGAAAGTTCAGTCTCGGACCGTCGGTTGTCGTGCTATCGACTCCAGGGCACTGGGTCATTGGCGCACTGGTCAACAACGTCTGGTCGGTGGCTGGGCCGCACGAGCGGGCGGTGGTGAACCAGATGCTGCTGCAATGGTTCGTCAACTACAACATGAAGAAGGGCTGGTACCTCACCACCTCGCCGATCATCACCGCCAACTGGCGTGCTCCGAGCGGTAACCAGGCCGTGGTCCCCTTCGGCGGTGGCATGGGAAGGATCATGAAGCTCGGGTTCCAGCCGGTCAATATCACGGGCCAGTTCTACGGCAACGCAGTGCATCCGGCCGGTGCTTCTCCGTGGGGCATGCGGCTGCAGATTCAGTTCCTGTTCCCCAAGTTCACCAAGGTGCAGGAGAAGGAGATGTTGGAACAGAAGCTGAAACAGATGGAGCAGGAACAGCAGCAGGCGCCGCCGCCGAAGAAGTGATGCTTGACGGTCCCTACTTGGTCTCGGACAAGCTGAGGCGTACTCCGCGCGTTACACTGAACGCGAATTCATAGGGGAACAGACCGCATGCTAAATTTTCCAATCCTTCTATTTTTCCCATCGGTGCTGGTGATGTGGCTGGCGGCACAGTACGGTACCTCCGTGCGCACACGGCGGCCCCTGCTGGATAGCGAACGGGAGGATTTCGGCATTATCCAGGCTGCCACCCTGACGCTGCTCGGACTGATCATCGGATTCAGTTTCTCGATGGCCATCGCCCGCTACGATTTGCGCAAGAACTACGAGGAAGCTGAGGCCAACGCGATTGGCACGGAATACGTGCGTGCCGGCCTGCTGCCCGCGGCGAATGCAGCGGCAGTTCAGGCCCAGCTGCAAAAATATCTCGACTTACGCATCGCGTTTTACCGCACCCGCAACCCGATCGAGATTCGCCAGATTGATGCCGCTACCGCTCAACTCCAGAACGAGATGTGGTCGGCGGTCCAGGCCCCAGCTTTGGCACAACCGACACCCGTAATGGCCCTGGTGGTTTCCGGCATGAACGACGTGCTGAACTCGCAGGGCTATACCCAGGCGGCATGGTGGAACCGCATCCCGGTTGCGGCCTGGGGGCTGCTGATCTTGACCGCCATTTGCTGCAACCTGCTGGTCGGCTATGGTGCGCGCGGCGCCGGCTTGACCGCGAGGCTGCTGATGGTCCTGCCGGTGGTGGTCTCCATCTCGTTCCTGCTGATAGCGGACATTGACAGTCCGCGCGGCGGGCTCATCCACGTGGCCCCGCAGAATCTCGGAGCCCTGGCGTCATCGTTGCAGAAATAATCGCTGCGTCGGGTGCGGTGCAATAAGTTGATGGACAGCCCGCCCGCACCACACCGACGGGGATGACGCAAGTTGATGGTGTTGATCCTGCGGAAAGGCAGATGAGGCGGAACTGCGGGGCCGCCTTTTTCTTGCGATGCCGGGATGCTCTACGAGTCCAGCAGCTTCATTGCCTTCGCCAGGCTCACACGCATGCGGTTGAACGAGGTGCGATCGGGCGTTCAAGGTGCGTGGTGCTGCCGTGCTTCTGCTCTCAAGGCGCTTTAGTAATCCAACTCGGCAGGCCGTCCGGTCAGGCGCTCGATGCGCTTGGCGATCGGCGGGTGCGTCGAGAACAGGTTGGCGAAGCTCACGCCGCCCAGCATCGGGGCCACGATGAACAGGTGCGCGTTCGATGGCGAAGCCTGCATCGGGATGCGCTTGGAGTAGGCGTCCAGCTTTTTCAGCGCGCTGGCCAGCGCGTAAGGATTGCCGGTCAGTTGCGCTCCGGTGGCGTCGGCCTGGTATTCGCGCGAGCGCGAAACGGCGAGCTGAATCAGCGTGGCCGCAATGGGCGCGAGAATCAGCATCAGTAGGGCCATTAACCCGCCACCGCCGCGGTCTCGATCATCGCGTCCTCCGCCCATGCCTCCGAAGAGAGAAGCCCAGTAACCCATGCGCGCCAGCATGGTGATGGCGCCCGCCAGCGTGGCGGCGATCGAGCTGATCAGGATGTCGCGATTGCGTACGTGTCCCAACTCGTGGGCCAGCACGCCTTCCAGCTCCTCGTCCGTGAGCAGGTTCAGGATGCCTTCGGTGACAGCGACCGATGCATGCTGGGGATTGCGGCCGGTGGCGAATGCATTGGGCGATTCCGTCGGGATGACGTACATCTTGGGCATCGGGATGCCAATCTTCTGGGTCAGCCGCTCAACCACCTGGTACGCGCGCGGCAATTGCTCGCGCGTCACCGGCTGGGCACGGTACATGGCCAGGGCAATCTTGTCGCTAAAGAAATACGAAACAAAATTCATGACGACGGCGAGGCCGACGGCCAGCATCATGCCGCGCTGGCCGCCGAAGATCTCCCCCATAAACAGGAGGAACAAGGTCAGTGCGGTAAGCAGTAAAGCTGTCTTGAAGGTGTTTCCCATATCTGCTCAGTAGATGATAAACAGGGCCGATGGTTGCGGGGAAATCCGGCACCCAGTAGCCAGTTGTCAGTTGTCAGCAACGGCCGATGGCTCCAAAGTGACTGGCCTCCATCGAATTGTCGCGGGTGCCGGCCCTTCACTGGTAACTGGCTACTGGGTACTGGCAACTGTTTCCCGACAACTGTACTATTCCGTCATGTCTAAGCTTCCCATCCTGCAGCACAAGCCGAAACATGAGGAGCTGATCCTGGTGGCGTTCCGCCTGGATCCCCGGCACGACGGCCCGGAGTTCTACACACTTCTGGCTGTCGGCGGCGACGACGAACGTCCACCAATGGCGGAAGCGCGCATCGTGTTCTTCACCCGGCCGGAACTGGCAGCCAAGGCTCTGGCGCTGGACGACAGCCTGGTGCAACTGGGAGCACCACCGAAAGACGTTGAGACGTTTTGCGATGTGGCGGAAGCGCTGTACCGGGTCAATTCGCAGAACGCGGACCCGGATGGCGTCATTCTGGACTGCCTGCTGATGTTTGACGACCTGGTACGGGCCACAAGGCTGCACATGCCGGACCGCTACCAGGGGATCCTGACAGAATTGGCGGCGGGGTTGACCGAAGGCACGTCGCTGCAAAGAATCTTCAGCAGCCCCTCGCTACGCGAGCACGTGGAAGACGCGCTGCTCTGGTGCGTAGGAGCCATAACGGTGAAGGCGCGGCTCCTAAACGAGTGAGCACTACTGCTTTTGAAGCTATTTTTCCGGGGTGGATAACACACTTGTTTCACGCAGGCCGGGCACTCCTCCCATGAGAACCTGGCGCGCCTGCGGCCGGCAGGAATGCGGCTATTCCGACGTGAAGTAGTCCACCGGCACGGGGTTTTCGAACAGCGAATAGTCGCGGGTGACAACAGTGATGCCGCTGTCGGTGACGTGATACTTCTCCCGGTCCGCCTTGGTGTCGTAGCCAATGACGGTCCCCTCGGGAATGTGTACGTCGCGGTCGATGATGGCCTGCCGGATGCGGCAGTGCCGTCCGACCGTCGCGTGGGAGAACAAGATGCTGGAGTCAATCTCGGAGTAGGAATTCACGCGCACATCCGGCGAGAGCACGCTCTTACGCACCGAACTGCCGGAGATGATGCAGCCCATGGAAACAATCGAGTCGTGCGCCTGGCCCATGCGTCCCGGATCGTTAAACACAAATTTCGCCGGAGGATACTGCCGCATGTGGGTGCGAATGGGCCACGCTGAGTCATAGAGGTTGAAGACCGGCGCCACCGAAACCAGGTCCATGTTGGCTTCGTAGTAGGCTTCCAGGGTCCCCACGTCGCGCCAGTAGAGCGCTTGATGTCGGTTCTCGTCGATGAAGTTGAACGAGTAGACCTTGTAGTCGTCCACCATGCGGGGCAGGATGTTGTGCCCGAAGTCGTGGCGCGAGGCCGGATCTTCGGCATCTTTCAGCAGCGCCGGGATCAGGACGTCGGTGTTGAACAGGTAAATGCCCATCGAGGCCGAAACCATTTGCGAGTTATAGGGCGAACGCAGATCGGTCTGCTCGGGTTTTTCCTGGAAGCCGACTACCCGGCCGGTGCGGTCTATCTCCACCACTCCGAAGTTCTTGGTCTCCGAGGGTTCGACCAGAATGGTGGCGAGGGTAACGTCCGCGCCTGAGTCCTTGTGCTGGCGCAGCATCAGGTCATAATTCATCTTGTAGATGTGGTCGCCCGACAGGATCAGCACGTAGCGCGGCTGCTCGGAGCCAATGGAGTAGAGATTCTGATAGACCGCGTCGGCAGTACCCATGTACCAGTTTTCGCTCACCCGCTTCATGGGCGGTAGTATCTCGATAAACTCGCCCAGTTCCCGGCCAACGATGTTGCCCCAGCCTTCGCGAATATGGCGATTCAGCGAGAGCGCTTTATATTGCGTAAGGATATAAATTCTGCGCAGATCGGAATTAATGCAGTTGGATAGAGTGATGTCGATGATGCGGTAAATGCCGCCGAACGTGACGGCCGGCTTGGCGCGGTCGCGGGTCAGCGGATATAGTCGTTCGCCCGCTCCTCCAGCCAGCAAGACTCCGAGGGCTTCTCTCATCCGGTTGAAGTTCCTGGTGCGAATCCCCCGATGGGGTGCGTGAATGATCGCTCACAGGAAGGCTGGCCGCGCGCTGGTGGCGCATGCCGACCCACAGGCGAAGTCGAATGTTAGCACAGCCGGAGCGCCTTCCCGGATGCCGACTGCGGCTCTCCTCAGTTCTCGTCCACCCGTATGCGCAGGGACTTGAGAAACTTCACATCCTGCGAGGTCACCTTCAAGGCGCCGGTGGATTGTTGCAAACCCACCACCCGCTTCGGGCGAACGTCGTCCGCATCCCGTTCATTGAAACCAATGGTCGCTTCCAGCACCAGGAAAACGTCGTAGCCACTGGACCTGATGCGGGAGATTACTTCTGCGATCTCGTCGGAATCGGAGAGCGAGGTGTTGATCGCCTCGCCCAGTTCTTTCATCATGTTTTTCAGTTGTTGATCCACAAATCACACCTGGTCCGCTTGCGCAAACTGGAGACTTGCTTTTCGCCAGGAGCAATGTCTGCCTGCTTCCGCCAGCTTAGTTGGTTTCGATGCGGCGCCGCGGCCAAAGTTTGGTAACCGTTCTCGCGACTTTGTGGCACATGATTCTTGACTATATGCGAAATCTCGCACTGGTAGAATGGAAATTTATCGCCAACAGCGTTTTCCCAGAGGTAAATCGTGACATCCCGTAACCTTGGTACCCAGGGGCGCGCTTTTTTCCGGGTCGCCGGAAGAAAGGGCGGAGAAAATCGCTGGGTACGGGCCTTCTACCGGGCCGGCAAGGTTACCTTCAGCAGCATACGACATGTGATGCACGTCCTCTGGCTGGAGGTTACCGGCCTGCTGTTCCTGGCGCTGGCGGTAGTGGGCGGCGTAGCGGCCGTCCGGCAATATCATCGCTACGCGGCGGGTACCATTGGGCCGGGCCGATTTCTGCTGGCGACCAGTTTTGCCCTGGTTTTCGCCTATTTCGGCATCAGTTCGTTCTGGAGATCGCGCCGGCGGGTCCGGTAGCTGCCGCGCGGAATGCCGGCAAACCGCAGACCGAGGATTGTGACGTATGTCCTAGTAGCTTCCTCGGCAATCGCCTGATAGTTGAACCATCTCCTATTACTGAGGGCCTACCTTATGGCCGAGAGCAAACCGAAAGCCGCGGGCGCAACCGAGCTGACTGACGAGCAGCAAACCTCTTCCCACATCAGCGTTCATCGCCTTTATACCCCTGCCGACCTCGAGGGCTGGGACTACGACCGCGACCTCAACTATCCCGGAGAGTTCCCCTACACCCGCGGCGTGCAGGCCACCATGTATCGCGGCCGCCTCTGGACCATGCGCCAATACGCCGGCATGGGCGACGCCGAGGAATCCAACCGCCGTTACAAGTACCTGCTGAGCAACGGGACGACAGGCTTGAGCGTAGCTTTCGATCTGCCGACGCAGATTGGCATGGACTCCGACAGCCCAATGGCGCTGGGCGAGGTGGGCAAAGTCGGGGTGGCCATCGATTCCATCGAGGACATGATGCGGCTCTTCGACGGCATTAACCTGGAGAAAATCTCCACCTCGATGACCATCAACGCCACGGCCTCCATCCTGCTGGCGCTCTACATCGTGACCGCGCGGCGCACCGGCCGCGACGTGCGCAAGCTCTCCGGCACGATACAGAACGACGTACTGAAGGAATACATCGCGCGCGGCACCTACATCTATCCGCCGGCCCAGGCGATGCGCATCATCACCGACATCTTCTCTTACGCCAACGACAACGTGCCTGAGTGGAACACGATTTCCATCTCCGGCTACCACATGCGCGAGGCGGGATCCACCGCGGTGCAGGAAGTGGCATTCACGTTGTCGAACGGCATGACCTACGTGCAGGCGGCCATCGACGCCGGCCTGGACGTGGACAAGTTCGCGCCACGGCTGTCGTTCTTCTTTAACGCGCACAGCAATTTCCTGGAAGAGGTGGCGAAGTTCCGCGCCGCACGTCGCATGTGGGCGCGCATCATGCACGATCACTTCGGCGCGAAGAATCCCAAGTCGTGGATGCTGCGCTTCCACACCCAGACCGCGGGCTCGACCCTTACCGCGCAGCAACCGGAGAACAACATCGTTCGCACCGCTCTGCAAGCCATGGCGGCCGTGCTTGGCGGAACGCAGTCGCTGCACACCAACTCCTTCGACGAGGCGCTGGCGCTGCCCACCGAGCAGTCAGCCGGCATCGCTTTGCGCACCCAGCAAGTCATTGCCCACGAGTCGGGCGCGGCGCAGGCCATCGATCCCTTGGCCGGCTCGTACTATGTGGAGTCGCTGACCAACCAGATCGAGGCCGGCGCGCGCGAATATCTCGGCAAGATCGATGCAATGGGCGGCACGCTGAAGGCCATCGAACGGGGATTCATACAGCAGGAAATCCAGAACGCGGCCTACGAGTATCAGCGGGCGGTAGACCACAAGGAAGCCATCGTAGTCGGCGTGAATGCCTTCGCGCTGGAGGAAGAAAAGGCCGTCCCGTTGCAACGCATTGACGAATCGCTGGAGCGCAAGCAGGTGGAGCGCGTGCGGGCGTTCCGTGCCCAGCGCGACCAGGCGAAGTGGCAGGCGGCTCTGAAGGCAGTGGAAGACACCGCGCGCGGCAGCGGCAACCTGATGCCGGTGATCGTCGAGGCGGTGGAAGCCCACGCCACCGTCGGCGAAATCTCCGACGCCATGCGCCGCGTCTATGGCGAGTATCAGGAGACGGTCGTGATTTGAAACTGCCGGTCTTTCACCACGAAGATCATGTAGCTCACCGAGAAACTCGTATGGCCCGCGCGAGGCACGTCAGCGCCAGTGTTTTTGCGAGAAAAGTGTCGCGTTGTTCCCATATTGGGAGCGGTCGCAGCCGGGCCCGTTTTTCCCCTTCAGACACGGTGCTCGCGAATTTTCTTTTCTGTACGCCTGCGCAGTTTATAATCTTCGCCCATTAGGCTTTCCGACACCTGAGGCGAATCATGAATTGCAATCGTTTCGTGTCTCTCGTCCTTGCCCTGCTGCTGGCAGCGACTTTTGTTTCAGCTCAGACCTTCCGCGGTACGGTTCTGGGAAGTGTTGCTGATGCAACGGGCGCGGTAATTTCCGGCGCGACGGTCAAAGTCCGCAACATCGGCACTGGCCTGGAACGAACCACCCAGACCAGCGGCGATGGCAGCTACTCCGTTCCCGAGTTGCCCATCGGGACTTACACAGTCACCGTCACGCAAAGCGGATTCCAGACGTCTGTCACCAACAACGTAACGGTTGACATCGCGGTGGACCGCCGGGTGGACGTTGTCATGAAGCCGGGGCAGGTGGCCGAGAAGGTCGAGGTGTCGGGCGAGGAACTGCCCCAGGTGGAAACCACCAGCGCCGAGTTGGGCGGGGTGCTGACATCGCAGACCATCGCGAACATCCCGGTCAACGGCCGAGACTATACCAAGCTCATCTACCTGAATCCCGGCGTGGCCGGCTCGCCTGATCAGATCAGCGATTCGCCCGGCTCATTCGGTGAGTTCTCGATGAACGGCTCGCGCGGGCGTTCCAACAATTACATGCTCGACGGCACCGACATGAACGATGGCTACCGTAACGATCCGGCCATCAACGAGGCGGGCGTGTTCGGCGATCCGGCGACCATTCTGCCCATCGACGCCATTGGCGAGTTGCACGTGCTCTCCAACTACGAGGCGGAGTATGGCCGCAACAGCGGCGCCATCGTCAATATCGTGACCAAGAGCGGCACCAACCTGTGGCACGGTTCGGCAATGGAGTATTACCGCAGCGGCGCGCTCGGCGCCCGCAACTACTTCAACATCGGCAGCCAGCCCAGGAACCCCTTCCTGAACAACCAGTTTGGTGGCTCGCTGGGCGGCCCGATCGTCAAGGACAAGGCTTTCTTCTTCTTCGACTACGAAGGGCAGCGCGAGAGCGGCGCACAAGCCGGACTGAGTTGTGTGCCCGACCAGAACTCCATCAACCAGGCCAAGGCCATCGCGGCCGCTAACGGACAGCCGCTGAGCCAGCCGATGTTGAACCTGCTGGCGCGCAATCCCTGGCCCGTACCGGATATCCCTGGAGCGACGGCGAACTTGGACGGCACCTGCAATCCCGCCAGCCCGAACGCGCCCGCTGACAACCTGGCCACCTCGACCCGGTTCTCCAACAACGTGGACAGCCTGATTGCCAAGGTTGACTACAATCCCAATTCCAACAACAACATCACTGGCCGCTACTACTATGGCAACAGCAACCAGAGCTTTCCCTTCGCCCAGTTGGCCGGCGGCCTGCTCCCCGGCTTCAACACCGTCACTCCGACGCGCGTGCAGTTGGTGTCGCTGTCCTGGGTAAAGGTGGTCAACTCCTCGCAAGTAAACGAAGCCCGCTTCGGCTGGAACCGCTTCGCCGAAGGGTTTTTCCCGCAGGACGGCAATTTCGATCCCGCCTCGATCGGCTTGGACACCGGCGTCAGCTCTTTTAACTACGGGCTGCCGCTCATTTCAGTCGGCAGTTTTTCCAAGATTGGCGCCAGCGCCGGCGTGCCCCGCCAGCGCGTGGACACCAACTGGCACTTCATCGACAACTATTCCTGGAAGGTCGGCCGCCACGACATCAAGTTTGGTTATGAGTTCCGCCGCACCTCGATCCAGATCCAGCAGAACTCCAACTTCCGCGGCAAGTTGAGCTTCGGCGATCTCACTTCGTTTCTCGAGGGCCTGCCCTCGGGCGGGAGCCAGGCCTCGGGCTATACCAACCGGCATGAGTACGAAAACAATCAGGGGCTGTACCTTCAGGACAGTTTCCGCGTGACCTCACGCCTTACGGTGAACTACGGCCTGCGTTGGGATTACTTCGGCGTGCCGGGCGAAAAGGACAGTCTGTTCTACCGCATCTACCCCTCGCCGGCCGGCGGCACCCTACAGCGCGTCGGTGGTGGGTACGGTGGACCCTCCGGCCTGTACAACCCGGACTACGCCAACTTTGCGCCGCGCGCCGCTTTCGCATATGACTTGACCGGCAAGGGCAACACGGTAATTCGCGCCGGCTGGGGCCTGTTCTTCGATGCGACCTCGCAGGACATGTTCCTGGGCCACCTGCCGTATAACTGCACCTTCTGCCCCGGCCCGGCCTACACCGGAATTGGGCCGGCACCCATCACCTTTGCCGGGGCGACCAGCGGCCCCATTACGTCCGGCTCACCGGTGTACGTTAACCCGTCGCCGCTGGGCAGTTTCTTCGGCATCGATCCCAACATTCGCACCCCTTACGTGCAGAACTGGAACGTCAACATCCAGCAGGCCATCACCAACAAGGCCGTGCTGCAGGTGGCGTACGTCGGCTCGAAGGGTAGCAATCTATTCCGCTTCCGCGACATCAACCAGCCCAGCCAGTCGCAGATTACGGCATACGATACGGGCCCCGCATGCGTCGGGTACACGGCTCCCAACTGTCCCATCGCGGGATTCGACAGTGGCAGCAATGTGCCGCGCACGGCCTTCCCCAACTTCTTCTACGTCAACCTAGAGCAGTCCACCGCCTGGTCGAACTACAACGCCGCCCAGATCAGTTTCCACGTGAACGGATGGCACGGCCTGTTCACCCAGGCCAACTTCGTCTGGTCACACTCGTTGGACAATGCCAGCGACCTGGAAGACTTTGTGCCCAATGCTGCCCAGCCCAACAACAGCCTGGCGCCGCAGCTGGAGAAGGGAAACTCGAACTTCGACATTCGCAAACGCTTTACCTGGAACTTCAGCTACCAATTCCCCAAGACCACGGGCTCCATGGCCAAGCTGAAGAATGGTTGGGGGTTGGACGGCGTGGTGAACTTGCAGGACGGCCAGCCGTTCAACTTCAACTACAACTTTGAAGGTGACTACTCGGGATCGGGCGAAGGCTTCGACCGTCCCGACCTGGTGGGGCCAGTGGTCTATGGCAACGCGCCTGCCAACTTCATCAGCTTAAGTTCGTTCCAGGTGCCGTGCACCTTCGGCAACACCACAGCGACTACGGCATCAGGCGACAGCAACTGCCTTGCGGGCACCCGTCACTTTGGAAACCTGGGGCGCAACTCGCTGCGCGGGCCGGCCTTCAAGGAATTCAACTTCTCGGTGTTCAAGAACACGGCAATCACCGAGCGCGTGAACATGGAGCTTCGCGCCGAATTCTTCAACATCTTCAATCATCCCAACTTTGCCAACCCGTTGCTGCCGAACTTCATCGCCGATCCGGGAACAAACGGCATTGACGCCAGCGGCCGCGGGGTCGGCTCCTACGCGCTGACCGCAACCGGCGACGTGGGGATCGGCAATCCGTTCCTGGGAGGAGGCGGGCCGCGCGGCATTCAGTTCGCTGCGAAGTTCACGTTCTAGGGAAGGGTCATATCTCAGGAACTCGGCCTCTCCAAGGGCGGCTGCGAGGCGAAGAAGTCCTGCCGGAATCGCGGCAGGTAGCTCTGGATGAGTTGCTCCACCCGTCCCGGATCGGCCGACTTCAGAATCAAGCCAACGTGATGCGGCTTGTCGTCCATTCGCCACACGACCTCCGGATCGTTGTACGCCGAGGTGTCGGGACGCTCCTGTCGGGCGAGGGAAACCATCAGGCCGGCACTATCATTCCGTGGTTTCGGTGGCTGGTAGGGAGCTTTGCCGCCGGCAATTTCGATCTTGGCCCACTCTGCCCACATGTTGATTCCTGTAGCCGCCTCAATCAGATCGGCAATGTGGGCGCCGCCGACGCGCGCCGAGGTCTCGAGGAAATACAGTTTGCCATCCTGCCCGCGAATGAACTCGCTGTGCGAAACGCCCCGCACCATACCGAACGCCTTCAGCACCTGCTCGTTCAGCGCAATCAGCGGACGCGCTTCTCCGGAGCCTCTTGGCAGCGTGCGGGTGGTAAAAATGTCGCCTTCATGCGAGACATCCATCGGCGGGCGGCCATAGCGGCTGGCGATGGCGAACAGCGGTTCGCGCTCGTAGAAGATGGAATCCACATGATAGATGTCGCCGGGTACGTAGTGTTCCAGCAGGTAGTAGGATTGCAAGTCCCCCAGCCTCTCCAGTGACTGCCAAAACTCTTCTTTGGAGCGGATTTTCTTGATGCCGATGGAGCCGGCAAACGACCTGGGCTTCAGAACCCAGGGTGCGGGAACACGATCGAGGAAATCGCTGAGGCGGGAGTAATTCAGTACGTGGATGAAGTCGGGCACTTCGAGCCCGGCGTCGCGGGCCTGGGTGCGCATGGCCAGCTTGTCACGGAAGAAGCGCGCGGTGCTGTCGCCCATGCCGGGCACCCTCAGATGCTCGCGCAGCGTGGCCGCGGTTTCCACGTCGAAGTCATCCAGCGGCACGATGCGATCGATGTGCTCCTTGCGCGCCATGTAACTGACACCCACCAGCACGTCGTCGATCTTCCACTTTCTGTCGACGTCGGGAATGTAAAAGGTCTCGTCGATGTTTTCCTTGGGCCATGGCTCATGGGCGAGGCTGTGCGAGGTGAGCAGCAGGACGCGGCAGCCTTGCCGGCGGCACTCGCGAATGAAGTCCAGGCCTTTGAAGTAGCTGGCGAGGCAGAGGACCGTAAGTGTGCGGTTTTCCTGGTCGTGGGCGGTGGAGGATGACATGCACGTCTCCGGATACAGGTCGTTCGATCCTGAACAATGTACCACCCAACCTCAACGAAAACGGCGTCCCCAATCCTGCGGGACGCCGTCCTCTCTACTAACGTCGTTTGTAGTGCTAACTAGAACTGGGTGGCCGGAAGAACCGCCGTGCCCTCCCGCTGCACGGACTGCAGCGCCGCTCGGCGTGCCGCCGTTCAACTGTGACTGATCGATATCGATGCCTTCTTCATATTCGGTTGTGGTGCCAGTAGTACCAAAGGAGACGGCTGGACATGGGCCAGCAGCTACTCCATTGCCGGTGGTTTTCTTGGGTGGCGCCAGCGAACGATCGTAGGCGACGTCATAGAAGGCTCCCACCGATTTCGGCGAACCGCCGCTCACGATGGCCATCAGTCCCGGGAATGAGTCGGACGGTCTCGAAGCCGCAGCATTCAGATACGTGCTGCCGGTCGCGCCCAGGGCCGCGAGGTTCGGACAGTTCGGTTGGCCACCATTCACGCCGCTGACGCCTTTCGCGCAGTTCACGTAATCCAGCGAATGCATACCATCGATGCTGATCAGCAACACGTGCTGAAACCTCGCCCCACCGTTCTTCACGGGTCCGGAATTTTCAGCCGCAGGCAGTTGCAGCGGCGCTATAGTCACGGCGACTGCAAGCAGGGATGTAAGCAGAGACTTCATGGCTTTCCTCCATTCGATTGACTTAAACGGTCAGACGGAGCTCTAGCTTCACGCGAACATGGGATGGTGAACGGGCAGTGAAAATTCGATGACAGAACAATGACGAGGATAGGTAACTCTCGGACTTTAGTGAAAAATCGGGGCTGTTTGTCCGGAACCTGCAAACCGGCATGAGCAAAGCGCGGCTTGCATGGCGCCTGCAACTGTGCGCAAATGGAAGCCGCACAGGAGATCGTCATGCCTACTTCGACTTTTCTGCCCTCTGCCAAGCGCATTCCTAATTCCGTTGGCCTCAGTTTTTCCGGCGGCGGATTTCGCGCCACCCTGTTTCATCTGGGTGCCATTCGGAGGTTGCATGAGCTCGGTATCCTCCCGAAAATCACCACGGCGTCCAGCGTGTCCGGCGGCAGCATCCTGAATGGTTTTCTCGCCAGCCGTCCGGTCTCTCCGTTTGCCGGAATTGCCGATTTCGACCAGTCTATTTCCAAGCCCATGCGCGAGTTTTGCGCACTGGATATCCGACGCTGGCTGGCGCTGGAGGCCATCATCCCCGGCACGCACAACAGCAGCGGATTGGCCAACACTTATAACAAGCACCTCACCATGGGAAAGAAGCTGGCAGAAATCCCCGATACGCCCACGCACATCTTTTGTTCCACCGACCTAGCGTATGGCGTGAACTGGATCTTCGAGAAGAACCGGTGCGGAGATTACCAGGCCGGCTACATGCCGACTCCGGACGACTGGCTGGTGAGCACCGCCGTGGCTGCTTCTTCCTGTTTCCCGCCCGTGTTCAAGCCGCTGCATCTAAGTCTCGATCCCACGAAACTCACCGGCGGACAGGACACAGGCCCCAATCGCGACAAGTACATTCGCGAAATTACCTTCAGTGACGGGGGGGTGTACGACAACCTCGGGCTGGAGCCAATCTGGAAGAACCAGGAAACGGTGTTGTCCTCCGACGGCGGCGCCCTCTTCGCCATCGGCGGCGATACCGGGTTCTCCTGGGACGTCGGGCGTTTCGTCGGCATTCCGGAAAACCAAGCGCTGGCGTTGCGCAAGCGCTGGCTCATCTCCAGCTTCGCCACCACCGGACCGGAAACCATGAACGGCACCTACTGGGGCATCGGCGGGACCGTGGCGGATTACGGCTTGCAGGGTGGCTATTCGCCAGCGGTGGTGAAGCCCTTCATTGCTGCCATTCGCACCGACCTCGACAGCTTCTCCGACGCTGAAGCCAGCGTGCTGGAGAACCACGGCTATCTCTTAGCGGATGCCGCCATCCGGGTGCATGTTCCGAAGTTGCTGCCGGCGCAGGTGCCCGCCCTGAACATTCCTCATCCGGAGTGGATGGACGAAGCCAAAGTGCAGGTGGCACTGAAGGACAGCCACAAGCGGGCGTTGCTGGGCCACGGTTAGGCGGCGGGACACTAAGCTGAAACGCAGAGCTGAGGCGGGTTGCTCACATGCGCGACAGCGCCAGTTTTGCCGCGTTGTAGCCACACATGCCATGGACGCCGCCACCGGGCGGCGTTGAGGACGAACAGAGATAGAGGTCACTCGCCGAAGTGGCGTAGTGCCGCCGCGTCGGACGGAACACGAACTGGCACAGGTCCATTAACCCGCCACCGATATCACCTCCGACCAGGTTGGCGTCCATGTTTTCCAGCGCCGCCGGCGAAAGCACGCGACGCTCCAGTACGCAGTCGCGGAAGCCTGAAGCGAAGCGCTCAATCTGCGCTTCCAGTCGCTGCAACATGTCGAAGGTGGAATCATTGGGCACATGACAATACGCCCACGCGATATGACGGCCTTCCGGTGCGCGCGTGGGGTCGAACAGCGTCGGCTGCGCCAGCAGAACGAAGGGACGCTCCGCGTGGTGGCCGTGCCGCATCGCCTCCTCAGATGCAGCTAACTCTTCCATCGTGCCGCCTACGTGCACTGTCGCAGCCCGGCTGCATTCCGGCGCTTTCCAGGGAATCTCGGCCGACAGCGCGTAATCCACCTTGAAGACTCCCGGGCCGTATCGGTATTTTTCCAACTGGCGTTTATAGGCGGGTGAGAGCCGTCCGTCCGCGATGCGCAAGAGTTGCCGCGGCGTCACGTCGCATAACACTGCGTCATACCCGTGCAGCGTCGAGATGTCGTCAATCCGGTTCGAGGTTTTCACCGTTCCGCCTAAGCTGGCCAGATATCCACATAGCGCGTTGGTAATGGATTGCGCGCCCCCGCGCGGAATGGGCCAGCCGACGGCATGGGCGGCTGCTCCCAGCACCACGCCAAACGACGCGCTCAGCGGCTCGTCCAGCGCAAGGACCGAATGGGCTGCCAACCCTGCGAACAAGGCCTTCGTCCGCGGATTGTGAAACCATTGCTGGCAGAGAGCCAGTGCCGAAGGAAACCCGACCAGTCCCAGGTGCGCCAGCAGAACAGGATGTTTGGTTAGAAAATGGACAGGTCGCAAAATCTCGCCGGCAACTACCTCCCAATTTTCCGCGAAGGGCTTCATCAGCCGTCGCCACTGCTTGCCATCCTCGCCGAGCACACTCGCAGCCGCGTCGAGATCGCGCTCCAAAATGACTGCGCTGCCGTCGTCCAGCGGATGCGCCAGCGGCGCGGGCGAGTGGATCCACTCCAACCCATGTTGTTGTAAGGGAAGAGAGGAGAAAAACGGAGAGCCCGCCGCCATGGGATGCACAGCTGAACCGAAGTCGTGCCGGAAGCCGGGCAGCGTGAGGTCCAGCGTGCGCGCGCCACCGCCGGGTTGGGCCTCCGCCTCGAAAACGTCCACCTGCACACCGGCCTGGGCGAGAACGATGGCAGCGGCCAGGCCATTAGGGCCGGCGCCAACCACCGCGGCCCGTCGCGACGTTCGAGGCATAAACATCAGTTTAGACTGCGGCTGCGGCGAATCCAAACAGTGAGACTTGTTGTTCCAAATGGATTGCTTTTGTGCAACGAGGAATGTAGGCAAGCCGATTCCCGTCGGCGCGTGCCGGCATGCTACCTCACTTGGAATCTATAACTGGTGGAGTTGATGCGCAGGCCAAGGCCGCGAGTTTCCCCGAGGTAGAGGCCCCTCAATTGTGCCAACGGTCCCACAACTCCCACCAAACCAGCTTCTCGGCTTCTGCAAGATAGGTCTTGGCCCACTCCCGCTCTTTCCACCAGGGCAGCCCAAACGTGTACTCGTCTCGGGCTGCGGCCGCGGACCACCTGTATTGCGGCAGGCGGTGGCGAAAGATGGAAAGCGCGCGCCTGGTATGAAAGTCGCTGCTCACTAGCAGCACGGAATGCAGCGACGTTTGAAGTCGCGCCAAACACCGTCCCAGCTCCAGGGTCTCCGCTTTGGTTGAAGCAGCCGAAATCACGCAAAGGCTGGTCTGGGAAGCATTCCCACCCGCGGTTCGGTCAATGAAGTCGCGGGCCAGATCGGCATAAGGACGGCCATACATTCCTCCGGCGCCAGTGTCCACGATCAGGTAACGCCCATAGCCGGTACGCAGCAGCTCCAGTCCGCGAGCATAGCGCACATCGGGATCTTCTCCCCAAAGCACCACGATAGCGTCCGATTTTTCGGGATCATTGACTACCAGGTAGCTGCCCGACTGCAGAACCAGCAACCCTAAGACGGCAATAAGAAGCAGGACGACAATGAGAATTCGCATGGATTAAGCGGTCTGCGACCGCATCATACAGCAGACGGGAATTCCAGCCGCGCCTATTCGCGAGGCGGCATCGGCGGAGGCCATTGCAGCACACCCGGCTTGCCGTCCGCCTGCAGTTCCAGCATCGGCGCGTATAGGCCAATCAGCCCTGAAGAAGCGAGCTTGGGGCCCAGTCCATGGCCGGAAATTATAGTCGCCGCAAGGAAGTGTCGTGGTGCGCGGCTATTGTTTGGTCCAGGTCGCGCCGCCGTCCGAAGTCACCCAGTGGGTACCGCTGTCGGTCGTCACCACTCCATGCTGCACGTCGTCGAAGTGGATGGAGGTGACCATGCCTGCCTCAGCACCGGATGCGTTGGCCAGGGACATGCGGGTCCAATGTTGTCCGCGATCGATGGAGTGGAACAGCGCGCCACCCTCGCCGCCGGCCCAGACGTCGTTGCCGACCACCGCCACTGTGTGGAAGATGGTGGTTTGATTGGTTAGTGCGGGAATCCAGGCGCCCGCCACAAAATGTTCCACCTGGCCGTCGATAGTTATGCGCCATTGTGTATGCGCCGCGCTCAGCCCTCGAGCCGAGGTTTGCGGCGTCGCCACCAGCGCGCCGGCGGGGGCGTTGTCCGACGTCGCGCTCTCGGCGAATGTGTTACGAGTGGAAACAGGAGGAGCGGCCGCTTTCTGACTCAGGACGTAAAGGTTGCTCTGCATGTCCGCCGCCTCGGACGGTGCGGCGCTCTTCGGCGGCGGAGCCATGGGACGCGCCTTGGCAACACCCAACGTATCCTCATAAGCGAGCGTGCTGTGCGCTGTTGTCGGCGGAGCGCCCTTCGCTTTCGCGGCCTTCGGCTGCTTCTCCTCAGGCAGCTTCATGAGAGCCTCTGGAGGCGAACTCTGAGCGGCAATTTCGTGCTGCATCTCCGGCGGCGGTTGTCCAGGCGCGCTGCGGGTGGCGTTAGAGGCCAGTTGCGGCGCCGAAGGTAACGATCTCTTCTGTACGAACAGGCCGAAACTAAGCACCAGCGCAGCAGCCACAGGCACGGCCCACACCAGCCGCAGCGACCACTTGCGTCCGCTGGTTTCTTTCGGAGCGGCGGCGGGTGTGGCCGCGGCCGGCGTGGCGCGGAACGTGGCTGCCAACTTGGCCTGAGCCTGCAACGCTGGCGATATTCGCCTCACGGGAACACGCGGCATTAACTCTTGCTCTTGCTTCTGGTCCTCGGCGACCTGCTCTTCCGCCGCGCTACTGGCCAGGAAGACTACCTCGCGGCAGTCGGCGCACCGCGCCAGGTGGTCGGTTACCAGACGTCTTTCTTCCAGTGGCAGAGTTTGTTCGACGAATGAGGCGAGCACATCTGCCGAAGGATGCGCCTCGCCACTGGTCTGCCTGGCGAGCGCATCCCGTACCGTTTTGCAAAGTTCTGGATTCATCCGCGCTCGCCCTTCTGCTTATAGAACGCGCCGCCCGGCGTTTCTTGCCGCAAAGTTTCTTTCACGTTCACGCGCAAGTCGCGCACATCTATATCCTGTATCGCCTCATCGGACTCGCGCGCTGACATGCCCGACTGCATCATCTGCTTGCGAATGCGCTTGTGCAAACCGGAGGTTATGCGCTCCAGTTTGCGGCTGATGGTGGACTCGTGCACCCGTATCACCTTGGCAATGTCCGCCAGCGTGCGATGGTCGAGGAAATAGGAGGCCAGCAGGAAGCGCTCTTCCGCATCCAGCGCGGCCAATTCCGTGCTGACGGCAGCTTCGACGCGAGGATCCAACACCGCGATGTCCGGTGGACGGGACTCGAACTGCTTCCCGCCATCGACCGCCTCGTCCAGGCTGGTCTCGCGCCGGACACTGCGATAGCGGTTGATGTATTCCTGCGCGATCACCGTTCGCAGCCAGCCTTGCAGCGAACCGCGACCCTGATAATAAAGCAGCTTCGACGTGCGCTGCTGCCCCTTGGCGTCCACGCCGTACAGTTCGGCGTAGAGCGAATCCGCCAGCTCGCGGGCCTGGCTCTCTTCGCGCACGATCTTGTATGCCGACCCGTAAAACGTGGCGCGATAGCGCGTCAGGAAAACCTCCCACGCATAGTCATTTCCCGCCGCGCAGGCCCGCGCCAGCACCAGTTCCTCCAGCTTGATGGAGGCGAGGAAGCCTGGGATATCCGTGCCGGCGGTGGTCGGATCACGGCGGCTGACCACATCCGCGAGGATCTCCGCCAGCCCAGTTTCGCCGATGCCGAATTTCTCTGCACCGCATTGCGGATATTGCCACGCGCAGAACTCCCGGATCGCGGTGCCGACCTCCGCGCTGGGCGTACCGGGAACGGGCGTAGAAGCCATGTTAGCGAATCGTATCAATTCGTCTGCAAGAAAGACACCGGCGGGCGTTCTTCTTCCAGATACGGCCCAACGCCTCCCCGTTCGAGAAGCGCAAGACCAGCGTCCGGCGGGAGCCCGAGGCAGGCGCCGCTCGGAGGACGACCATGAATTGCAGCATCCTGATGCAGCTGGGGTTTGTGCTTCTGGCTGCCACTTTCGCTACCGCCGGCACGGGAACCCACGATTACAAAGTCCTGTCACCGGTGACCAAAGGCAATCTCAGCATCTTTCCCATTACCGGAGGCGCCGAGATCAATACCATCCATCTCCTGACGCTCGACGAGGGAGTGCGCTCCGGCGCGGTCATCGTCACTGAAGCCGGATCGCTCCAGGGCCTGATCCGCGGCTCGGCGCGGCCGCGGGCATCGGGCGCGGAGGTCAACCGCCTGGTGTTGATTAACAACTCTGACCGCCCGCTGCTGTTGCTGGCCGGCGAGGTTGTTACCGGCGGCAAACAGGACCGCGTCATCGGCGTCGATCGCATCGTGCCTCCCAAGTCGGACCCGATTGATCTGTCGGTGTTCTGCGTGGAACACGGACGCTGGACGGCTTCGTCCGACAGGTTCGGCAGCATGAAGTCGCAGATGGCGCAGCCCAGCGTGCGCACCCCCGCCATGGCTGCGCGCGACCAGCGCAGCGTTTGGGAGTCGGTGGCTTCGATGGCGAGCAACATGGCCAAGGCCGCGCCCCAGGCCAGCGATGCGATTCGCGGGACGACCTCGTACGCCAAGGTCATGGAGAATCCTGACGTGGAGAAGCAGGTCAACGCCGTGGCGGTGAACTACGACGAGATGTTGCACGAGTTGCGCAAGGTAGGCGCGAAGGGCGTGGTGGTGGCCATCAACGGCCGCATTACCTGGGCCGACATCTTCGCCAGCTCCGAGCTGCTGGAGAAATACTGGCAGAAGCTCATCCGCTCGTATGCCGCGGATTCTCTGATGGCGGCCAGCGCCCCCAGCGTGCTGCCCGATCAGAAGTCGGCGCAGTTGTTCCTCGACCGCTTGCAGGGGAACCGCGAAGTCACCGAGACCGAGCCCGGCCTCTTCCGTCGCACGGAAATCAGCGGCGAAGGCTACAAGGTCTTCGCTCTGACCTCGCTACTGCCCAAGTATGAGTACACCGTCCACCTGGCCAAGATGTCGTACGCCGACACGATGCGGCCGGACGTCTACCCGGGCCAAATGGTGCGGTAGGAGGGTTCGGAGATTTCGCCATGTGCAAGGGTGCCGCCGGTGCGACGCCCTTTTTTACTGCACCTCAAAGTCCGCGGTGCGAAGCTGCGAGGCGCTGCCCGCGGAGTCGACAGCCTTGAGTTCGAGGCGATAGGAGCCGGGCGGCAGCTTGTCGAGAGGAAGCTTCATCCCCACCGGCACGACCGGGTTCCCGGCATTCACTTGTGCGATAGGCCCGTGGACTTCCACCTTCTGCTCTCCCGTCTTGCGATCCAGCACGCGAAGCTGGACACCTACCTTGGGCGGGTTCGCGCCTTGTAGAAGCGGGTCGTAAATCTCGAAGTAGAGCGCGCCTAAGTCCGATTGTTTGAACGAATCCGTGCCGGCTGGAATCACCTGCATGCCCTGCGCCACCAGTGGCGTGCGGTCTTCCAGCAGCGCAGCATCCATGCTGGTGGACATCTGGGAGACCGGGTGAAGTTCCTTGCTGAGCGCGACGCCGCTCATGGTGAAGTGCTTGCCATCGTAGGTGTCGATGGCCAGTGGGGTCTCCAGCTTGCCGAAACCTTCGCCGCCCGAGCTGAACACGACCTTCAGGTTGTATTGGCCCGCGGCCACGTCGAACTGGCTCTCGTAGTGATAAGGCTTCTTGCCGAACTCCTCGACCTCTTTCTTGCCCTCGAGGTCGAGGGTGATGGTGTCGCTGAAGCGCGCGGCCACCGTGCCATCCGACTTATAGGCCAGGCCGAGCACATCTACCGCCGCGTGTTGCTTACCTTTTTCCTTGCTGAACTTGAAGGCTGCCGGCGGAATTTCCATGGCGAGATTCACCCGGGCTGTGTTTATCGAGGTGTAGAAGTACGGTGCCAGCATGGACGCAGCCACCGTCCCCGCCTGCGAACCGGCTGCACGATTCTCCAACTGCTTCTCCACCGGTTTTCCGGCGAGAAGGTTGGTTGGCTTGACATCGCAGTATCCGCTGCGCGCGCGCACCACCGTCCCGCTCCGTTCCACCTTTACTTTCAGCGTGTGGCAGCTTTCTTCTTCCGCGGGCGGCGGCGTGTAGCCCAGGATGTAGTATTGCGTCTGCTCGCGGGCAATCTTCTGCAGGCCGCCCAGCACGTCGTTGGAATTGGCGATTACAAAGCCGCCAGTGCCCTCCGCCAGTTCATACAGCACTTGCTGGTTCGCCATAACATCGGGGACCGTCGGTATCAGCGAGCGCGACGTGCTGTAGGGGTTATAGCCATAGGGATTCGGGTTGTAGCCCGCTCCGGTGCCTGTGCCGCGAGTACCCGTTCCGCCCGTGCCCGTGCCTTTACCGCCGGTGCCCGTTCCGCCGGTGCGTCCCCCTGTCCCGCCCGTACCGGTGCCACCAGTTCCGCCTCCACCGCGAGTACCGCCCGTTCCGCCGGTGCCGCCGCCCCCACGCTGCTGCACGTAAACCAGACGAGCAGGTTGATCGCCGTCCGCATCGTTAAGGGCCGCGGTGACCAGCTTCGCCTCTCGAGGACTTCCCGGCTGCAGCGAGGAGGAGAAAGGCGTCACCAGTCCGCGCACGTCGATGGGATACACCGCGACATTGTCCTTGTTGCAGGTGTCGATGACGGCGAGCAACTCGGACCGCTGGTCGTTTGTCACTTGAAAGCCCGCGGTCAACAGGATCAGGCTCTTCCGCCCGGGAACTCCCGCCAGCGACTTGGCCGCGCTGCGTATCGCCAGCAACACCGTGTGCACGCCGAAAACCGCTTCCGCGAAGCTGCCGGGCGCCGCATTCGGAAGCCGCAGGTCGTGTACCACCTTCTTCAACCGCTCGGCATTGGTGGTGAAGTTCTGCGCCAAACTCAATGTGCCGCCGTAATCCATAATCGCCATATAGCGGTTCGGGCCAGCGTTGTCGTCGATGAACTTCGCGGCCGCAGCCCGGGCCTGCGCCTGGTCGCTGACATTCATCGAGGAGTTGTCGAAGAAAATCACCATGTAGCGCCGCTGGCTCTCCGAGGGCGCGGCGGCATCCTTCTCGGCGGAAAAGCTCTTGATCGGCTGTTCTTTGTTGTCTTCCCAGACCTTGAAATCCCTGGCGGTGAGGTCGGTGATGTAGTTGCCCTTCTTGTCGGTGACGATGGTGTCCACCAGCACCAGGCGCGTCTCTGCCTTGATGGTCGTGGTGGGAGCGTCAGCAGCGGCCGGCTGGCTCTGCGCGTCTTGCGCGCGCAACCCGGGCGTCATGGTCATGGAACTGCCGGCAAAGAGAATCCAGGCCAGTGCGAAAATCAGGCGGGGCAGTTTCATAGAACACCTACGGAATCTCGATGGCGCCATTCTGCGCCGAAATCTGGCCGTTATCATCGCGCACCACCAGCCGTACCAGGTAGCCGCCGGGCTTCACCTCGAAGCTGGACTTCAGTGTAACCCCGGAACCCAGTTTATTCTCCAGGCTGGTGTCTTTCCACTTCATGCTGACCAGCTGCTGATTGCCCTTGACGTAATTTCCGTTGCGGTCGAATAGCGCCGAAACCACTGTCAGGTTGTTCTGATTACGGCCCTCCGCCTTGCGATAGTGCAGATGCTTCACATCCACTTTCACCAGCACGGCCAGCCGGGCATCGTCTTCGCTCGTCTTGAAGAACTGCGTATGCATCTGCACCGGGATATCGTGCAACTCCTCCTGCGAGAAGACTTCGTCCTCGATGTCCCGCCGTGCCTGCTCGGAAGCGTCCGCCGCCTGTTTGGGTGCGTAGTACCCTTTGCGGGCCTGCACATTCAGCTTCTGCGGGCCCTTTGCCGTGACCTTCAAGTTGTGGAACCGGCCATCGGACTTCAGGTTCTGCGGCGCGAAGGCCAGCAGATACGAAAATTCCGGTGGCGCTTCCAGTTGCCGGAAACCGGCGTCGTAGTCATTACTGTTATGGAAAAACCTGCCGCCCGTGGCGTAGGTCAGTTCTTGCAGCACGTCTGCATTGACGAGCGCCTCGTCATGCCGGTACTGCTGGTATTGTGGCGGCTGCACCCCGGCGGTGCGGATGTCAGGCATCACGGTGTACAGTCCGCGCGCATCCAGCGCGTTGATGACCACGTCGGAATGCAGCGCCCGCTCCGCGATCTCCATCTGCTCCTGCAATTGCTCAGGGTTGTAGAACCCGGGCGAGACGAGCAGGATGCTGCGCTTGCCCGGCATGGCGGAGATGCGGCGCACCACGTCCTTTAAGACGCCCAGCGCAAGCTGCGTCTCGTGATTGCCGGACTCCAGCTTCTGCAGCGTCGCCATCTCGACGTCCTGCCTCGCGCTCTTTGCGTTTCCCCCGCAAGAAATGTCGTCTTGCATCGCAGCGTTCAGGGCCTGGTCGTCGTGCTTGTTCTGGATCAGGTCGGCCAGGTAGTACGACACGCTGGGACATTCCGTCGCGGACGCAACCATAATCGGCCGCGGCCGCAACTGGGACAGCGCCGCGTGCAACTTGTCTTTGTCGTCGGTAAAGTCGACCTGGTTCTGGCCGGAGGTGGTGAAGATGGCGGCGCGGTCAGTCGGCCGCAGGCTTTGCAGGTGGCGGTAGGCCGCGTCCCGCACCTGTGTCATGTCGCCAAACTCCATATGAATGTCGTCGAAGACGTACGCGATGTAGCGTTCCGGCGCAATGGGAGCGGCGGGCTGTATGCCTTTTCCACTATCCGCTTCCGAAGAAGCCTCCACGTGGATCACCGGCTTCGCTCCCGCCTGCTCGACAGAGAACTTGCTGATGACCTGCGGCTTGCCATTGTCGAAGAGCTGAAAATCCTCTTGCTTGAGATTGCCGACGGCGTGGCCTTGGGCGTCCAGCACCACGGCGCGCACCTCGACCAGATTGACCCTCACCTTGAAGGTGGTGTCGGTGACCTCCTGCGTGGAAACCTCTGGAGAGTTCGGGTCCGCCGGCGGGGCGCTTTGTTGCGGGGCCGCGGAAGACATTGCCGGAGTAGCCGCCGCTCCAGCGCCGCTTCCGGGTGGTAGCGTCGTCACCGGCTGCTGGTTCACTGGCTGTTGGGCAGAACCTGCGCCGGCAGACAACGCCAGCAGGAGCAGCGCGATCGCGAGATTCCCCCGGTGGGCGCTCATGGCAGTTCTCATTCTATCCGGCGGACGCGCCGGGCGGTGATAAGAACCCCGCCAGCGACTCGACCACTCGTGAAGTTCGATTGCGGCGGGCGAAGTATGGCCCAATCCAGCCTCCCCATGAGATGCGCGCGAGAGCAAGCATTCCAGAAGTAAGGTATAGTGCGTGGACGGCCGTTGCCCAGCGGTACTCCAGGTCTGGGCCGGCCGAATCCGCTTCAAGCACAACCGATTCTCGAAAGGACAAGCTCAATGAAGAAGATGTTGCTGGGTTTTATCGTGGTTTTGATGGCTGTGGCGGCTCAGGCACAAATGGGTGGTGTCGAGAAGGCCATCGCCGGCCTGGAGCAGCAGTGGGTGGCCGCCTCCAAGGCGGGCAACGTCGACGGCGTGGCTGCTCTGCTGGCCGACAATTTTGTGAACCTGAACAGTGACGGGACCACGCCAAGCCGGGCCCAGACGCTGCAGATGATGAAGAAGGCCACGTGGGAAGCGAACGAAATCAGCGACGTCAAGGTGACGACCTTTGGCAACACTGCTATCGCCAGCGGCGCGTGGTACGGCAAAGGTACCTCGGACGGCAAGGCCGTAGACGCCCATGAACGCTGGGTGGATACCTGGATGAAGATGCCCAGCGGCAAGTGGCAGTGCATCGCCAGCGCCAGCGCCCCCGCCAAGATGTAGGCAGGCAACAGCTCGAATTCTAGCGACGCCCCCGCTCCGGCCCTTCTTAGCTGGGGCGGGGATTCTATTTAGGTGTGGTCCGAATGTCTGATTTCAACTGTTGTCATCACGTAGCGAAGCGAGAGATCTGCTCTGGCTGGCGGTCAACGATCTACCGCTCCACGCTGACGCGCACCATCTTCCTGCCCGCGCGCAGGGTGAACTCGCTGCCCAGCTTCACGGCGGTGACGAGGTCGGTCTTGAGCTCGCCATCCAGCTTGACCGCGTTCTGCTTCAGCTTGCGCAGCCCGTCGGTGACGCTGGTGGCCAGCCCGGTGCGGGCCAACAGCTTGTCGAGCTTCACCTGCACGTTGCCGTCGCTGCTTGACGAGTTGGGCGCAGCGACGTCCTCGAAGCGAACGCTGACCAGTGGCAGGTCTTCCGGCGTCTCGTCTTTTTGAAACATGCTCGACCAATCTTGCATTGCCTGTTGCGCTGCTTGCAACGAATGAAAGTCGGTGACGATAAGTTTGCCAAGCTCCATCTTTAGCTTCATCGGATGCGCCTGGCCAGCAGCAACGTCACGCTTCATGCGTTCAACATCGGCCATGCTGATGTCGGTGACCAGCTCGTAATAGCGCCACATCAGTCCGTCGGAGATCGACATGATTTTGCCGAACATCTCCTGCGGTGTCTCGGTGATGCCGATGTAATTGCCGTACGACTTCGACATCTTCTGCACGCCGTCAATACCTTCGAGCAACGGAGTGGTCAGCACAATCTGCGGCAGCTGTCCGTAATGACGCTGCAGCTCGCGGCCCATCAACAGGTTGAACTTCTGGTCGGTGCCGCCCAGCTCGACGTCGGCCTCGAGCGCGACGGAATCGTAGCCTTGCGCGATCGGATACAGCAGCTCGTGCATGGCGATCGGCTTTTCCTCTTCAAAGCGCTTGTGGAAGTCGTCGCGCTCCAGCATCTGCGACACGGTGAACTTGGCCGCCAGCCGCACGAAGCCTTCGTAGCCCAGCTTGCCCAGCCACTCGCTGTTGAAGCGGACTTCGGTCTTGTCGCGGTCGAGGATCTTGAAAACCTGCGCCTTGTAGGTCTCGGCGTTCTGGTCGATCTGCTGGCGCGAGAGCGGCGGCCGCGTGGCTGAGCGTCCGGTCGGATCGCCGATGAGCCCGGTGAAATCGCCGATGAGAAAGATGACGGTGTGGCCCATGTCCTGAAAGTGCTTGAGCTTGCGCATGAGCACCGTGTGCCCGAGATGCAGGTCGGGCGCGGTTGGGTCGAAGCCGGCTTTCACCCGCATCGGCTTGCCGCTAGCGAGAGACTTCTCCAGCCGCTCGCGCAGGTCGCTTTCGCGGATGATCTCGGCCGCGCCCTTGCGCAAGTAGGCCAACTGTTCGTCAACCGGGAGAAATTGGGGCATCCCGTTGATTATAGCGACAAGGATTCAGCAAGCACTCGATCGTCAGCAACCGTGGGCACTTGCAACTTGCAACCGGACACTGGAAACTGGTTCCATGTACGCGCGCAAGGTGCGAGTGGAGTATGAAGAAGCCGGCCAGCGAAAGGCTTGTCCCATGAAGTGGCTGGACAGCTTCAGCATGCGCAACTTCACCAACGACCAGGTGTTCGACGATACGATCCCGGTCGGCGACGGCGAGATGGAAATCGGCGCGCGCGTTCCCCTGCAGCGTCTGCGAACGGCAATGGAAGACTGGTTCCGGCGCAAGGGCTACCTGCCCAAAGGCGCAACGCTATTGGTGGAAGAGGCTGGTCCGCAGAAAGCGAGGTCCCTCAGCGGCTAAAGCCGTGCCCTTTCAAAACTAGCGGCTAATAAAGCACGCAGAGCAAGTCATGGGAGCTCGCCTATTCTTCATCGCGATCGCGCTCAGCCTGGTGGCAGCCGGCATCTGGGCTTATCACCACGACCAGCAGCTGCGCAACAACGCCATGCAGGTCGCCCGCGGCGATCCCAATGACGTGGTGCGCGAACTGCTTGGCGATCCCAGCAGCGAAGGCCCTTGCGGTACGCTCACGGCCATTCCGACTGGCTGCACGAACGAGTACGTTTACAAGTACTACTATTCGATTTTCAATCCGCAATACGAAGTGGTGTGGTTCGACCACGCAGGCAAAGTCCTGGGCGAGCAGCACGTGCAGCGGCCGTGAAGCAGTCAGTGGCTGGAAGACAGTAATAAAAAGTAACACAGCTCTTGCGCTGTGCCACTTTGTGGTACATCCGACGATGTAAGACCCTACTTCCCTACTAACTTCGGTCCCGCCGCCTTCACCGCGGGCGGCGCGTCGAACTGCTCGAAGTTCTTGGCGAAGCGCGCGGAAAGATCGGCCGCTTTCTTATCGTAGTCAGCCTGGTCCTTCCACGAATTGCGCGGATTGAGCAGCTCGGACGGAACGCCCGGCACCGACTTGGGAATGCTGAAGCCGAACGCCGGCTCAATCTCATATTCCACATCCGCCAATTCGCCTTCGACCAACGCATTCACTATGGCGCGCGTGTACGGCAGGCTCATGCGCTTGCCGACGCCGTACGGCCCGCCCTGCCATCCGGTGTTCACCAGCCAGCACTGCGCGTTGTGCTCGCGCAAGCGGCGGCCGAGCATCTCAGCGTACGTCTTGGGCGGCAGCGGCATGAAGGGCGCTCCGAAACAGGTCGAGAACGTCGCCTGTGGCTCGGTCACACCCGCTTCCGTACCGGCCACCTTCGCGGTGTAGCCCGACATGAAGTGATACATCGCCTGCTCGGGCGTCAGCTTCGACACCGGCGGCAGAACGCCGAATGCGTCGGCCGTCAGGAAGACGACGTTCCTCGGATGTCCACCGAAGCCCGGAATGACTGCGTTCTCGATGTACTCGACGGGATAAGCGGCGCGGGTGTTTTCGGTCTTGCTCTCGTCATCGTAGTCCGGGACCCGCGTGACGGGATCGAGCACCACGTTCTCCAGCACGGAGCCGAAGCCGAGCGCGTTCCATATCTGCGGCTCGTTCTCCTGCGAGAGGCGAATGCACTTGGCATAGCAGCCGCCCTCAAAGTTGAAGACGCCGGTGGCGCTCCAGCCGTGCTCATCGTCGCCAATCAGCCGGCGCGTCGGATCGGCGGAGAGCGTCGTCTTGCCGGTGCCGGAAAGCCCGAAGAAGAGCGCGGTAACCCCGTCGGCACCGATGTTGGCTGAACAGTGCATGGGAAACACGTTGCGCTGCGGGAGCACAAAATTCATCACCCCGAAGATGGACTTCTTCATCTCGCCGGCGTATTGCGTGCCGCCAATCAGCACCAGCTTCCTGGTGAAGTTGACCAGCACGAACACTTCGGAGTTGGTGCCGTCGCGCTGGGGATCGGCCAGAAAACTGGGTGCGCTGGCGATGGTGAACTCCGGCTTGTGGGTCTTCAATTCCTCAGCAGTCGGGCGGATGAACAATTGGCGGACAAACAAATTGTGCCAGGCGTACTCGTTGATGACCTGGATGGGCAGCCGGTACTTCGGATCGGCGCCGCAAAAAAGGTCTTGGACAAAAAGTTCCTTGTCCTTCAGATAATCCAGGACGCGCTCGTACAGCGCGTCAAACTTCTCCGGCGAGAACGGCTGGTTCACCGGGCCCCAGGCGACCTTGTCCGCCGTAATGGCATCCTTGACTGTGAACTTGTCCTTCGGCGAACGGCCAGTACATTTGCCGGTCTCGGAGACCAGCGAGCCGCGGGACGACATTACGGATTCGCCGCGCCGCAGCGCCGCTTCCACCAACTGGGTGGGATAAAGATTACGATTTACCTTCTTCTGGGAAAGCAGTTGCGATACTGCGGGAGTTTGTAGGGCGGAGGACATGGAAGAGCTCCTTAAGAATTAGACCGACGGAATCCACGCAATCAAGAGCCAGGGAACCGCTCTGCGCAGCACAACCAGAAAAGTCTGACCGCCTCACTGATTCCGGATGTCAGCGAGCTACAGCTCGGTGGGCTTCATCCATCAGGGCGTGGAGATGATCGAGGGTCTCCTCCACCGTCAAGGTGTACATCTCGCGGCCATTGTCCTCACCTGACTCGATGGCCCACTTCAGATAATGTCCGGCAATCTGTACCGCCATGGGATCGGAAATGACCTTCCCCGTCTGCTGGTGGTATTCCACCCACGCGGGATGCGGAAGGGCCATCCAGACCGGCCGGTCGCCCGCCAGAAACTTGATGTCCACGGCATCGGCGTGCCGCGTGGCGATGGCGACGATCAGCGCCTGGTAACGGCAGTGCACCGTCTTTCCGGTCCAGCGCTCCACGGCTTGGAAATCATCGTACATAGGTCCGAACTTGAAACTATAGCTGACACGAGGAGCGCCGGGCAACGGCGTTGCTTAGGCTCGATGCCACACCTCTGGGGAATAGCTAAGCTCGCTCCCGCGCCTCGCCCAGCACGACCTTGACATCCATCTTGCGTTTTCCACGATAGATGGTCATGGTGACCGTATCGCCGGCACGACGCTTGTTCATTGCGTTCGCGAGGTCCTGCTGGTCGCCGATCGGTTCTCCGTCAATGGCGACGATGAGGTCACCGCCGATCATGATGGGTGTGTTGCCGAGATAAGCGCGCTGGTTGCCGCCCTTCAGACCGGCATTGTCGGCCGAGCCGCCCGGCACTGTGCGCACGATCAGGATGCCGTAGTCGGCAGGCAGGCCCATTTCCTGCGCCAGTTCCGGCCCGATAGGCAGGGAAACAATGCCCAGCGAAGGACGCCGGACCGTTCCCAGCGTAATCAGATCGTTCAGCACGGCCTTGGCGGTGTTGATGGGAATGGCGAAGCCGATGCCTGCACTCTGGTTCGAGCCGCCGGTGGCGATCATGCTGTTGATGCCGATCACTTCGCCGTGCGAGTTCAGCAGCGGACCGCCGGAATTACCCGGATTGATGGCTGCGTCCGTCTGGATGGCCTCGTCAATGTAGGCGCCTTCCGGACTGCGGATCGGACGGAGTGAACTGATGATGCCGCGCGTCATGGTTCCCGCCAGGCCGAAAGGATTGCCGATGGCGAAAACCTTCTGGCCGACCTGCAGGCTCTTGGAGTCGCCCAGCACTGCCGCCACGACTTCGGGCGCGTTGATCTGCACCACCGCGAGGTCATGCGCGCGGTCGCGGCCGATGACCACGGCCTTATACGTCTTCTTGTTGTGCAGGGTCACCTCGACCTGGCCCGTATCCCCCACAACGTGGTAGTTGGTAAGGATATGGCCTTGCTTGTCGATGATGAATCCCGAACCTTGCCCTTGCTCAGGAACCGGGCCGTAGAAAAAGTCGTAGGCGACAGTCCTGGAGGTGATGTTGACCACCGAAGGTATCGCTTTGTGGTACACGTCGATGTTGTTCTGCTCTTCTGAGTCGAGCTTTTCGGGGCCTGCGGCCTCGCTCAGTTCGACCTGGGTGGGCCGCGCGATCCAGGTTACGGGCGCGTCTCCCCGGTGGTGCGTGGTGTACCAGTAGAAGGCGCCCGCCAACAGCGCGCCAAGAAGAAACGGTCTTAGAAATTTCATAGTGATTAGAGCAATCTGCCGGGACAGGAAAGCGGCTGGGTATTTAGACGTCCGCTCCCTAAGAGTGTACCGAAACAGCGGGCAGTTGCGCGAGTGTGGGGGCTCCCTAGTTGCGTATTCTTTAGAGTGTTGTCATTACGAGCGCCCGGGTTTGGCGCGAGGAATCTGCTGTTCAGCGAGCCGGGAAGCAGCAGTTCCCTCGCTGCGCTCATGATGACAATTCAAAATTTAATGCAGCGCTCTTAGTCGCTGCAGATCCTTCCAGATTTTCTCTACTTGCCGCTCGGCATCTTCGATGGCGCCGGAATTCTCAATGACGTAGTCTGCGTGGCGCGCCTTCTCTTCGTCCGTGAACTGCGCCGCGCTGCGGCGTTCGACTTCGGCGCGAGCGACGGCCAGCGGAGCGTTCGTCCGCTTCGCATAGCGCGACACCTTCTGCTCGAAGTCGCAGGTCACCACGATGACCTTGTCGAAGTCTGCAGCGGCCCCGGCCTCGATGAGCAGGGCCGCCTCAACCACCGCAATCCCGTCCGGATCGCTGAGCTCGATTTCTTTCATCCAACTGTTCTGCCGCTTCACGACCTCGGGATGCACTACTGCGTTGAGTTCATCGATACGGTCGGGGAAGACGACGTTGGCCAGCTTGGTGCGATTAATTGTGCCGTCGGGGTTGAGGATGTCGCGGCCAAAGCGGCGAACGACTTCGTCATAAGTGCTCTCGCCGGGCGCGTAAAGCTGATGCGCGAGACCGTCGGCTTGCAGAAAATGCGCGCCGCGCTGCGCGAGCAAGGCGGCAATGGTGGACTTGCCGCAGGCAACGCCACCAGTCAGCCCTACGCGGAGCATTGCACCGCCTGGCTACCACTCTCATAGTGCTGCTTGATGCCGCCGTCGGCAGCGATGTCCAGGCTGGCGGGTGCAGCGAACCCAGATACCTGCTCCATCACGGCGATGCCCCATCCACCGGCGAACGCTGCGCGCGAGTGTCGAGTGACCTGGCCAAGCATGCCGGCAAGCGCCGCCCGCGCCGCCATGAATTTCCGGTCCTTGCTTGGATCCGGGTTCTTGGACTGCTCCAACGCCGCCAGCATGTCGCTGAGCTTAGGTGCAACCTTGACCATGGCATCGGCCCACCACCGAATGTCCGACCAGTCCACTCCGACATCGGCAAGCTCATTGGGGCTGAGGTGCTTCAGGCCGTCGAGGGCGCCGAACGACGCCACTGCGCCGGTCTGGTCCATTGCGTTCCAGGTTGCGTCATCGTTCAACACTCTTATGCGGGCCGGCCCGGTGGCATCCGATGGATCAATGAACGCAATCATCACCTGCCGCCCAATGCTTTCCAATTCGGCCAGCGGGCGCGCGGCCCGCTGCGATGGGTCCTTAAAGAACAGCTTCATCGCGGCCGCGGTGTCGTAGGTGGCGGTAGCGCTGATCTTCGCGTGACCGAAGGTATTTTGCGATGCGAGGAGTTTGTCCCAACTTCCATCGGCAATCAGCTGGAGAGCTTTGCCCAGCACGATTTGCTGGCGCATGTCGTGTGCCGACACCTTGTCCTGGAATCGGAAATAGTTTTGCGCAGCGGAAAATTCCTTGAGCTTTGTACCTCCCGGGGAACCGGAGCCTCCGGCGACATAGGCCGCGGTGGCCAGGAAACCTTCCGCCAGCGCGGACCGCAACTTGTCAGCATTGGCCAGGAACGGAACGGAGGCTACCGCAACCTGGCTGGCCGTCGCCTTGTCGGTGATCAGCACCTGGCCGTCGGCATCGTGCAGGATGGTGCAAGTCTTCACGAATTGATTGACCGTCTCGGCGTTATAGATGCCCAGCAGGTTGATGACAATCTTGTGCTCCGCCTTTTCCGTCTCGCGGAAGATATTGCGCACGGGTTTCGCATTCGGCAGCGCGGCAAGACTGGTCCAATCGCCGCGCAAGGCGGAGGCGATGGCAGCGTCGGTTTCCTGAGCGTTTGCGGCGCTAAGGTCGATGGAGTAAGCCACTGCGGCCTCGTCTGTAAGGGACGCCGAGCACGAGGCGTTCATGGAAAGGGAGAGGCTGTGGTCCACGCAGTCTCCCACGGCATCTTCCAGGCTCTTGGCCTGCTTACCCGTGATGCCGGCCTTTTGCAGATCGACGCCGGGAAAAACCGCGCCCAGCACCTTGCCCATCAGATCGGTATCGGCGGCATCGACCCCCAATCCCGCTCCCGCTGTAAGGCTCGCGGTAAACGTTGTGCCCTTCTTCTTGTAGACACCGAGGCGCAGTTCCGTGTCGCTGACCCGGTGCGAGCGAACAACGAACTGCCCGGTGAGCGCGATCGAACCCGAGACCTGCACGGTTCCCCCCGGGTTCACGTCGATACTGTAGTTAAAGGGCAGACTGGCAGAAGCCAGGGCACTCACATTGATCGGCACGCTGTAAGAGCCCGAGACCTTGATCGTTCCCTTCAGGTCGCTCACGTTTACGGTTCCCGGCCGTTGCGCACGAATCGCGCCCGCGCTACAACTGACCGAGTAGTTCTGCAGGGCCGCCCGCATGGCATCCTTCAGCGCGGGGAACCTGCCGTTTTGGGCCTTCAGCAAACTGTAGGTCGTGAAACAGGCGGCGGTGGTGCCTTCCAGGGCGACGCCAACTCCGTCCACCGTGGCGGCCAGCTTACCGTCGACCGTGGCATCAATTTCGAACGACATCCAGCACTGATCTTCCGCGATCGGGACTTCCGGCGTGAAGTCATCGCCGAACAGTTTGCCGTCATCGTGAGTAAACACGGAGAAGCCGCCACTCACATCGCTCTTGACGGTGACTTTCGTGCCTTTGGCAATCAGTAGCGAGGGCGCGGAAAACTTGGCCCCGAATGATCCTGTCTTGAATCCAGATTGGTCGACCGGCCTGTCGAGCTTGGCCACGAAGGCGGTAGTGTGCGAAACGATCTGTTTGAAACCGGCTCTTGCCAGCAGAGAATTTTCGTCAATGTCAACTTTCGCAGTAAGCGAAGCGCTATCGGTAAGCGTTATATCTGCCGTATCTCCAGTTGAAACGTCCGCCATGCTGGGTCACCTCGCAAATTGGCCAAGCAAGATTCTTGGATTCAGTGAAGACGAAGGGCGCGGACATTATACTTCGCGCACTACCTGGGTTGGACTTTCCCGGCGCGGTAGATAGAATGCTGGGTTCCGGCATATTCCTTGATAGCGCGACGTCTGGTGACGTGTGCGCCGGAAACCGGCGTTGCGAGGAGGCTTCATGATTGTTGGTGTTCCCCGGGAGACCTTTCCGGGGGAGCGACGCGTTGCCCTGGTGCCTGCGGTAATACCGAGTTTGATCAAAGCAGGCCTCGAGGTCATAGTTGAGGCGGAAGCGGGCGCCGAGGCCGGCTATCTCGGCTCGGAATACGCTGAGAAAGGCGCAAGGATCGTCGCCGCGCGGGAAGACGTCTTTCGCGCAGCCGACATCGTGGTCCAGGTGCTCGGCTACGGCTCCAACGACAAAACCGGCAAAGCGGACCTTCCCCTGCTTCGCCGGGGACAGGCACTCATTGGATTTCTGCGGCCGCTCAGCGACGTTCCGGCCATAAAAGAAGTGGCTGCAACCGGAGTCACGGCCTTCTCCATCGAACTGATGCCGCGCATTACGCGCGCCCAGAACATGGACGCGCTCTCCTCCATGGCCACCATCGCCGGCTACAAAGCCGTAGTGATGGCTGCCGATACGCTCCCGCGGATTTTCCCCATGCTCACCACGGCGGCGGGCACCATAACCCCGGCGCGAGTGCTTATCATCGGCGCCGGTGTCGCCGGTCTTCAGGCGATTGCCACGGCACGCCGGTTGGGAGCGGTAGTTTCCGCCTACGATCTTCGACCGGCCGTGAAAGAGCAGGTGCAGAGCCTGGGTGGACGGTTTGTCGAACTGCCGCTTGAGGTGGCCGATGCCCAGGACGCCGGCGGGTACGCCAAGGCGCAGGATGAGGCGTTCTATCAGCGGCAGCGCGAACTGCTGGGCAAGGTCGTCGCCGAGAACAATGTCGTCATCACCACGGCGGTGGTTCCCGGCAAGAAGTCGCCCATCCTGGTAACCAAGGAAATGGTGGCAGCCATGGCGCCGGGTTCGGTCATCGTCGACCTGGCCGCCGAGCGCGGCGGCAATTGCGAACTGACGCGCAGCGAAGAAACCACGGTTGAGCATGGCGTCACCATCTTCGGACTGATCAATCTGGCCAGCATGGTGCCGTATCATGCCAGCCAGATGTATGCCAAGAACCTGGCGAACTTCCTCTCGCACATGGTCAAGGACGGACAGCTTCAGTTGAACCTGGAAGACGAAATCACACGCAGCACCATGGTCACTCGCGGCGGCGAAGTGGTGAACCCGCGGGTCCGGGAATACTATTCCATGCCGGCGCTGGCGGCGCAGTCCAAGGAAGCAAACTCATGATCAAAGCAGACCTGATAAGCAGTCTTTACGTTTTCATGCTGGCGGCGTTCATTGGCTTCGAGGTGATACGGCGGGTCTCGCCGCTGCTGCATACCCCCCTGATGTCGCTCACCAATGCGCTGGACGCCATCGCGGTCGTGGGCGCCATCATTCTGGCAGGCGAGCACAAGAGCAATCTCGCTACCGTGCTGGGCACCATCGCCATTGTGGCCGCCACCAGCAACGCCGTGGGCGGCTTCATCATCACCGATCGCATGCTCAAGATGTTCAAATCGAGCCGGACGCCGAAACCATGACCCCAGTCTCCGGACATCTCCTTGAGGTCACGTACTTCGTCGCCGCCGTCCTTTTCATCCTGTCGCTGAAATGGCTGAGCTCCCCGGTCACCGCGCGGCGCGGCGTTTGGGCTGGCGAAGTGGGCATGGTGCTGGCCGTGGCCGGCACACTGCTGCATCACGGCATCGTGGACTACAAGTGGATTGCCATTGCGCTGGTACTGGGCGCAATCATCGGTGTTCCGTTGGGCAACGTCGCGATGACTGCGGTGCCGCAACGGACCGCGCTCAGCCACGCTTTCGGCGCGTTGTGCGTCACTCTGGTGGGCACGGCGGAATTCTACCTGCGCGCGCCCGACGTTCCGCCCTTCATGATGTCGGTGCTCTCGCTGGAAGTCATTCTGGGCGGCCTGACCGTGACCGGCAGTTTGATGGCCGCGGGCAAGTTGCAGGAGATCCTGCCGCAAAGGCCCATCACCTACAAGGGGCAGAACCTCGTCAACCTGGCGATGCTGGCGGTCGCCGTCGCCATCGCGGTCCGTCTGGTGCTGCATCCCGAGCAAATGTTCCTGTACCCATTCATGGTGGGGATCGCGCTGGTGTTCGGCGTGATGCTGATTGTTCCCATCGGCGGCGCCGACATGCCGACCGTCATCTCGCTGTTGAACTCTTACGCTGGACTTTCCGCCGCCGCCATGGGCTTCGTCCTCAACAACAAGCTGCTGATTGTGGCGGGCGCGCTGGATGGCGCTTCCGGCTTCATCCTGTCGGTAAACATGTCGAAGGCCATGAACCGCTCGTTCGCCAATGTGCTGTTCGGAGCGTTCGGGCAAGTCCAGACCTCGGCCGCGGGCGCGGTTGAGACCCGTACCGCGCGCAGCGCCAGCGCCGAGGAAGCAGCTGCAATCCTGTCGGCGGCCAACAAGGTGGTCATCGTTCCGGGCTATGGAATGGCGGTTGCACAGGCGCAGCACAAGGTTCGCGAACTCTACGACGCCTTAACCAAGCGTGGCATCGACGTGAAGTTTGGAATCCATCCGGTCGCGGGCCGCATGCCGGGACACATGAACGTCTTGCTGGCCGAGGCTGACATTCCTTACGACAAGCTGTTGGATATGGACGAGGTCAATCCCGACTTGCCGCAGACCGACGTGGCGCTCATCATCGGCGCGAACGATGTCACCAATCCGGCCGCGCGCACCGACACCAGCAGCCCGATTTACGGCATGCCGATCCTCGACGTGGACAAGGCTCGCACCGTAATGGTCATTAAACGCAGCATGAGTCCGGGCTTCGCGGGCATCGACAATCCCCTTTACTATCTGGACAACAACCTGATGCTGTTCGGAGACGCGAAGGCGTTTGTCGGCAACATTGTGAAGGAGCTGAGCGGCGGCGGTGCTCACGGATAAGGCCGCGGAACTTCACGGCCTGAAACGACGTATCATGGAGCAGGAGAAGTCATGCTTGCGTTCCTTCTGTGGTGCATTCTGCTGTTCTTCTGCTGGCCGCTCGCGCTGGCGGTGCTCATCCTGTATCCCATTGTCTGGCTCATCCTGCTGCCGTTCCGCATTCTGGGCTTCGCGGTTGAGGGAGTGCTGGAACTGCTGAAGGCCATCATCCTGTTCCCCGCCCGCTTGTTGCGCGGGCCGCGCCGCGCATTCTAGCTGCCGGGAACGTTCGTCAGCCCAGTTAAGACAAAAAAATGGCCCGGAGCGTGTGTGGGACTCCGGACCATTCTCTTCGACGATTGGGCGATCAACCTACTTCATCGCGACAACCACGGTTTCAGGGGCATTGGGCGCTGCATTTGCAGCCATCTTCACTTCTTTCTCGCGGCTCGACTCGGCGATCCCGGTGCCGGTGTCGCTGCGGCCGTCCCAAATCTCGCTCAGGAAGTACTGGTCTCCGTACTTATGGAACACTAGCTTCGCGTTTTGCGCCTTGGACGACTGGGTCGCAATCTGCTTTATCAGCAACTGACCGTGCTGCGAATCCAGGTTCCACACTTCGAGGACTCGGTCACTCAGCGCGATAACTTCGTAATTGCCGGCCGGCATCGACTTGTCCTGCAGGCTGAAGGCGAACGGGACATCCGCCTTAACGCGCGACTGCGCTTGCACCAAAGGCACGCTGACCATGAGAGCTACCCCGAGAATCGCGAGGGCCCCGTAAATGTTGCGCTTCATAACTCCTCCTTGGGGGCTCCCGTAGGAACCCAGATTGAATTTGGTTTCATTTGGCTGGAAGCTTCTTTCCTTTGCTTTGCTTCCTGCGACGCAATGAACTAGTGCAAGGCGCGTGCCAATCGTCGTCCAAGGAGATCCCGCGTGGGTTTCCCATTCATTTGCGGAGAGATACGTATTCCGCACGGGCTCGCGACTGCTGATGATGCGGCCCTGACATTCGCCAACACTATCCCACTGGATAGCCGCGACTATCCATCCGGTTAGCGTTTTCAAGATTCGCTGCGGCACGACCTCTCCAAGTCGGCTAAACTAGCAGCCCGGGGGACGGTTTTGGACGCGAGAGTCATGGTAACTTCGGGCCCTTCGAAGGGCGCCATCGTCAAGCTGACTGGGGGTCAGCTTTCCGTCGGCCGCGAGTCTTCCAACGACCTCTGCCTGCAAGACCACTTGGTCTCGCGCAAACATTGCTCCATCAGCGAGACTGACGCGGGCTTTCAGCTGGTGGACCTCGACAGTCACAACGGCTCGTTCGTCAATGGGACACCCGTGCGGCGCAAGCTGCTGGAACACGGCGACACCATCCGCGCCGGTGAATGCGAGCTGGTCTTCCTTATCACGGAGGACGAAGAGCTGGTCGCGCACATGGTCCAGTTTCGTGACGACGCAGCGCTCGACGCTCTCGCAACCATCACGACCCACCAACTCCGCATCCCGTCCTCCGTGGATGCCAGCTCCGATGTTGGCCGCATGGCGCGCGATCTCAATGCGCTCTTCAAGATCGCCAATGCCATCAATTCCATCCATGAGCTTGGGGCCTTGCAACGTGAACTTCTGCAGATGATTTGCGAGGTGGCTCCAGCGGATTCCGGGGCCATTGTGATTACCCCGACTGTGGAAGACGAGCCCACTTCGAGTTGCACTTGGAGCCGGGGAACGGACCAGGCTGCGCCATTGCGCATCCGCCGCGAGCTGATGCAGCGAGCGCTATGGGAACGGGCTGCGGTCCTCAGCCATCCCACGGCTGGCTCCGCCGAGGCCGACCACGTCCTTTGCGTGCCGCTGATCGCCGTCGAAAGAACGGTCGGCGTTCTTTATCTGGTTTCCACATCCGCTGCCGGATTTGAAGAAGACCATGTCAACTTCGTGAACTCCGTTGCCGGCATCGCCGCCGTCACGCTGGAGAATGTGCTGGCGCTCGAGGCCTTGCGCGATGAAAACCGCCGGCTGCAGGCGGAGCTGGATCTCGGTGGCGTCATCCTGGGGGAGAGCAAGGGCATGCGTCAGGTGCAGGACTTCATCGGCCGCGTGGCGCACGGCGATTCCACCGTCCTGATTCGCGGCGAAAGCGGCACCGGCAAGGAGCTGGTGGCGCATGCCATCCACCGCAACAGTCCGCGTGCGCCGCAGCCATTCGTCGCCATCAACTGCGCCGCCATCCCGGAGACGCTGCTGGAGAGCGAACTCTTCGGGCACGAGAAGGGCGCCTTTACCGGCGCCATTGCCACCAAGAAAGGAAAACTGGAAGTAGCCGAGGCGGGAACCATCTTTCTCGATGAGATAGGCGACCTGCCACCTGCCATGCAGGCCAAGATGTTGCGGGTCCTCCAGGAGAATGAATTTCAGCGGGTGGGCGGTACCCGTACGCTGAATTTGGCGGCACGCGTTGTCGCTGCAACCAACAAGAACCTTGAGGAGGCAATCAAGAACGGCACATTCCGCCAGGACCTTTACTATCGCCTCAATGTGGTGTCGGTGGTGGTGCCTCCGCTGCGCGAGCGTCCCGACGACATCCCTCTGCTGGCGATTTATTTCGCCGCCAAGTATGCGCAGAAGTGCAAGCGTTCGCTCAAAGGGATTTCCACCGAAGCGCGTTCCAGGCTCATGAGCTATAGCTGGCCGGGCAACGTTCGCGAATTGGAGAACGCCATCGAGCACGCCATAGTGCTGGGCGTGACCGATGAGATCCTTCCGGAAGACCTGCCGGTGGCCTTGCTGGAAGTGCCGACGCAGGAGCGCAGCAACGGGGACTACCACGAGCAGATTAACCAGCTCAAGAAGCAGTTAATTATTGATGCCGTGGCCAAAACCCAGGGCAACTACACGGAAGCGGCCAAGTCACTGGGCCTTCATCCGAACTACCTGCATCGGCTCATTAAGAACCTGGATATCAAGGCGGAATTGAAGGGCGAGTAGGCGCAGGCCCGGCTGCATAGCTCTTCCGGCTTCTCCGCGCGGGATGTTCGCTTCCGCGCAGTGGTGAGATCGAAGCTGGCAGCCGACGTGCAAGAGTTTCACTTGACAGGGAACTACATCGTGGTACTGTTTGCACGTTCTTGAAAGGAGCCTGCCATGACTTTACACCAGCAACTTGGGACGGTATTAGCGGCTTGCGTTTTTCTGTGCCTGTCGGCCTGCCAGAGTGGGAATCAAGGTGGAATCGGTGGAGGCGGGAAAGGCGGAGGGGGCGGGACGGCAGCCACCCACACGATCACATTCATCGCTCCTGCCAGTCCTTTGGCTGGCTGCAAACAACAACTCGACTACAAGCAGGGGGACCCCCCGCACCCGGGCCCCGCACTCATCGACGTAAACTGGGGCGATACCATAACTTTCAATGCCGTCGATGCCAATGGAAACGGAGGGCATTACAGCCTGACATTTGTCGCTGCCAGCGTAGGGTGCGCCTCTCCATTCATGGGTAGCGGCACGTGCCAAACGAGCTTCGGCGACACTGCGGCTTCAAGCGGGCAGACCGGAGGCGAGTCCTTTAACTACGGCAGCCTCAGCATAACCACTGGTGCGGGCACTACCACGTGCGACCTCTCTGCTGGCCCTATGGGGATGCGGATCAGGCCGTAGCGCCGCTTAATCGCCTGCCCGGGACAACGCCCGAAACTGCGGATTCTGTTGCAGATTCTGGAAATCGGGCGTGTCCCGGATAACGGTTCGGGAATAACCAACCTCCGCCGCTTTCTTGAGATAAGCGAGCGCCTGATCGTTTTGGTCCAGCCGGTTGTAGACAATCGCGGCCCGAAATAATATCTCGCCTTTCGACGGCGCCAAATCCAACGCCTTTTGAATGTAGGCCAGCGCAGCCTGCCGCTGGCCCATCATGGCGGAATAATTGGCGAGGTAGGCCAATGTCTCGGCATTGCGCGGATTCACCTGGAGGCTTGCCGTGCCGATCTCAATGGCGCGCCGGTACTTCGCCGCGGCCTGGCTTCGCTGGTCGGGGCTCCAATAAAGGGCATCTCCCAGGTTCCCCCAGTTCATCCAGTCGCCGTCGTCCACTTTTAGTGCCTGATCGAGGGCGGCAATCGCCTCCGGATACCGATGCATCAACGTGTAGGTGTACCCCAGGTTGTTGTAAGCATCCGGGCTGGGACGAAGATTGATCGACCGCTGGAGGGCGCTGATTCCGTCTTCATAGCGGCCTTCGATTACGTAAACTCCGCCCAACACCAGATAAACGTGGTAATTGTCCGGCGCCAATTCCGAGGCCTTCAGGAACATGTTCGCCGCGTCTGCGTATCGCGCCTGGTTGTAATAGAAAACTCCGAGCCAACTGTACGCCCCCCAATAGTTGGGCCGCAGAGCAATCACCTTCTTGTACGCCGCTTCCGCGGCCGCAAAATTCCCTAAACTGGAGTAAGCGTCGGCCAATCCGCGCAGGGCGTCTTCACTGCTCGGCTCCGCTTTCAGAGCGTCCTGAAAAACATTTACCGCTTTGTCATAGCTGCCGGTCCCGTTGTAAATGTTACCCAGGCAGATGTGTGCTTCCAGCAACCCAGGATTTAACGACAACGCTTTCTCACAATTGATGGACGCATTGGTCACCCACTGCTTGTCCTTGTTGAATTGCTGGAAGCCCAGCAGATATGCGTTGCCCAGGCCGGCATAGGCGAGGGCGTAGCCATGATCGACTTTCAGCGCCCGGTTGAACTCGGTGATCGCGCTGTCAATGTTCTCCGGCTTCTCATACTCCTGCAGGTAACCGCGTCCACGGATGTAGGCTTCGTAGGCGGCAGGCTCGGTGTCATGCTGAACATTCAGCCTGCGGCGTTGCTCGGGCTTGATCTGCGCCGGCAGCATGTCCAGGGTCTCGCTGACCACCCGGTCTTGCAAGCCGAAAGCATCGTTGGCGTCCACCGTGATGCTGCGGGCGGCGAGCTGGCGGTGCGTCTTGGAGTCCACCAGGTAGCAGTTGATGCGAATGGTCCCGCCGGCTCGCTGCAAGCTGCTTTCCAGCACGAAATCGGTGCCGAACTCCCGACGAGCATCCTCCGCCGTCTTCACGCCCTGGTCGCGGAGATCGCGCGGGGAAACCACCTGGATCATGTCGCTGTCGCTTGCCTGCACGAGCTTGGCGGTAAGGGTCTCGGTCAGGCCCATCCCCAGCGCGCTGGTGGCCGGGTCCTGGCCGACGGTGTCGAACGGTAGCACCGCCATGATGCGCTGCTTAGCCGACGCTGATTGCGGCCACCAGCGCTTCACGAGGTATCCCCCCGCGATACCCACGAGCAGTACTCCTGGCAGGATGAAGGCCGCTCTCCGATTGCGAGCTCTGCGCTGGACCTCCACGACGCCGGTCCGGCGCATCGTTTCGGTGGACAACTCTTCGCCCGCCAGGATTCGCGTAAGATCCACCCGCAACTCGCGCGCGGACTGATAACGCCGCTCGGGATCGCGATCCAGCGCCTTGAGGATGACGGTCTCCAGCGCCGCGCCGACTTCCGGATTGATCAGCGACGGCCGCACCGGATCGTAGTGCAGGATGGCGTCGATCAGCAGTGAGGCCTGGCGATCGGGAAAGGCACGCTTGCCGGTCGCCATCTCGTAAAGCACCGCGCCGGCAGCCCAGATATCGGTGCGGGCATCCACCGGCGCGGCGCGCAAGACCTCCGGAGCCATGTAGGGCATGGTGCCACTGATGGCCATTTGCGAGGTGAGGTTGGCGGTCTCGGCCTTCTCGTCCACCGGCTCGATCAGCTTCGCCAGCCCAAAATCTAGGATCTTGAGTTGACCATTGGGATTAATGCGCAGATTGCCCGGCTTCAGGTCGCGGTGGATATCATTCTCGCGGTGCGCCGCTTCTAGTCCGCTAACCAGTTGAATGCCCAGCTCCAGAATTGTTTTATGCGGCAGCGGCTGGCGCCCGATCTTTTCGTCCAGATTGATCCCGGGAATATATTCCGTGACCAGGTAATCAATGCCGTTCTCCTGGCCGAAGTCGAAGGCCATGGCTATGTTGGGATGGTTGAGCTTGCCGACGGCCAGCGCTTCTTTGCGAAACTGCTGGCGGGCGTTGTCGTCCACCAGCATTCCCGCGGGCAGGATTTTGACGGCGACATCGCGCTGCAGGCGCTCGTCATGCGCCCGAAAGACCACACCCATGCCCCCGGCCCCGATTTGCTCGAGCAGCCGGTAGTGGCCTAACACTTCGCCGATGCTGGGAGTCGGGACTGACATTGAACCGAATGTTAGGACTGGCATGACACGCGGTCAATGCAACGTGCCATCGCGGTTACGATGCAAATAAGTGCTATCCGAGGGTTGGCGACGATATCGCAAGAATTGTACTGGAGCATGGCCCATCAGACCTTGAGGAAGATGCGTTTGCGAGACAGCCACCAAATGGGCAGGAAACAGAGAGCGAGCACGAACGTTGCATAGAGCAGCGAGGCAAGCCCCGGGGAGGCGATATGGGCGAACCAGTGTTGGAAGATCAGCTCTTTCCAGCCAAACGATCCGCCCAGCAACTCAGAGATGACATAGGCGGCGATGGCGTTCGTTCCAAAGATGAGGAATGGCTTGCTCCACCAGCCGTGTAACTTCTTGACGTCTAAAGCCCAATAACATGCGGCAAGACACACCAGGGCAAAGCCGGCAGTGAATATCACGTAAGAACTGGTCCACAATTTCTTGTTGATGGGAAACCAGATACTCCAGGCTTCGCCGGCAATCAATCCCAGCACCCCGAGCGCGAACATGCCAGCGGCCTTGCGTTCCATGCTGCGGTTGGACCGCAACCACTCGCCGGTCAGCACTCCGCACAGGGCGGTGGCAATCGTGGGCAGGGTGCTGAGCACGCCTTCGGGATCGCGCGTGGGTTCCCACAAGTGCCCCAGCATCAGCCTGCGGTCGAGAAAGGCCGCCAGGTTGCCGTCAGGATGCAACAACGCGATGTCACGCCCTGGCATTCCATAACCCGGCACGGGAACAAAGCACATGAGGGCCCAGTAGCCGAGCAGGAGTACGGCGACGCATGCGACCCGCGTGCGGGTTTGGCAAAAGAGCGTGATCAACGATGCCGCCAGGTAAGCTACGGCGATGCGTTGCAGCACGCCTGGAATTCGCACCGTTGCCAGATGCGGGTTGACTAGAAAATTCAGCAGCAGGCCAATGCCGGAGAGGATGGCGCTGCGCCGCAGGGCGTGCATCGCCAAGAGGCGTCGTGACTGCCCGCTTGCCAGTCGCGATTGAGATGAGAACACCAGTGATACGCCGACAATGAAGACGAAAAAGGGAAAGATGAGATCGGTCGGCGTCCAACCGTTCCATGCAGCGTGCCGCAGGGGCCGGTACGCGGCGCTACTGCCGGGGTTGTTGACTAGGATCATGGCGGCGATGGTCGTGCCACGAAAGAGATCAAGCGAGGCAAGTCGAGTTGGAGCCGTCCCAACCGGGCGGCTCGCGACTCGCAGGTCTGAAGTCGAGTGAGAAACACTGGCCACGGTACTCGATTCTACAGCCTTCCTCTCTCGACTCCGCACGGAGATCGGAGGGCGCGTAAAGACTTCGATTTTCAGGGTTTACGAGCTACTTGGGAAAATCGCGGTGTCCGGAAATGGACATGCAAATTCCACGCTTGAACACGGCGGCGTGCAGGACGCTCCGTTAAACTCACATATCCAACTGATAATAAATGGCTTACAATGCATCCCGATTGGGTCTAGACTTGCATTGGTCAACTTGCTATGGACATCGCCCGACCCGAGATCAAACGTCAGAAGCGCCGCCGTCAGATCATTTGGGCGATCGTAGCTCTGGTTGTGCTGGTCGTTGTGACCGTGGGGGTGTCGCGGCTGAAGCCGGCGTCGCCGACCGTCGAGCGCAGCACAATCTGGACCGACACGGTGAAGCGGGGCTCGATGCTGCGCCAGGTTCGCGGACTGGGTTCCCTCATCCCCAGCCACGAAGATGTTCGCCAGATCCCCGCAGAGACAGAAGCTACCGTCATTCGCATCGTCAAGCTGCCCGGCTCGCAGGTCGATGCCGATACGGTCCTGGTCGAGATGAGCAATCCGCAACTGGAGCAGGAAGCTCTTGACGCGCAACTCCAGGTGAAAGCCGGGGAGGCCGAATACCAGAGCCTGAAAGTCAAGCTGCAGAGCGACCTGATGAACCAGCGCGCGGGAGCGGCAACGGTTGGCGCGCAATACAACGAAGCCCAGCGCCAGGCGCAGACTGACAAGTCGCTCTATGATCTGGGCGTCATCTCCGGACTGGCGGCAAAGGCCTCAGAAGGCCGGGCCGAGGAGATGGTGACGCGCAACAAGATTGAAGACCAGCGGCTGCAGATCAATGAAAAGGCCATCGCCTCGCAGCTTGCCGTACAACAAGCCAAGGTGGACCAGATGCGCGCCCTGGCGCAGCTCAAGCAGCAGCAGTTGCAACGGCTGAAGGTAAAAGCGGGAGTCGCGGGGGTGCTGATTGACTTGCCGCTGCAGGTTGGACAGCACGTACTGCCGGGCGCGGAACTGGCAAAGGTCGTCCAGCCCAACCACCTGATGGCGGAGTTGAAGATTCCCGAAACGCAGGCGCGCGACGTGCAAATCGGCGAGCCGGCGTCGATCGACACCCACAACGGAGTGATACAAGGCGAAGTGAGCCGCGTGGATCCCGCGGTGCAGAACGGAACCGTCACGGTGGATGTGAAGTTGACCGGCGAGCTGCCCAAGGGCGCGCGTCCCGATTTGAGCGTGGATGGGACCATTGATCTGGAGAAGCTGGAGAACGTGCTTTACGTCGGACGTCCAGCGTTTGGCCAGGAGAACAGCACCATCTCGATGTTCAAGCTTGATCCGGCCGGCAATGCTGCGACGCGCGTTCAGGTAAAGACCGGACGGGCTTCGGTCAACCTGATTGAGCTGCAATCGGGACTGAAAGAGGGCGATACCGTAGTTCTTTCCGACATGTCGCGCTGGGACAACACGGATCGGGTGCGGCTGGAGTAGGAGGAAAGGTTTTAGGTTTTAGCTTACATGACTATCCTCCACTGTCTTGCAAATGAAATATATCTGGAACTTCCAGGATGAGAACATGAAAAAGTCGGTCGCGAGCCAAGGCCAATCGGCAGCGGAGCTCATCTCGAAAAGAATCGCCGAACTCGGGGACTGGCGCGGGGAAACCCTCAGCCGAATGCGCAAGTTCATCCAGGAAGCAGACCCGGACGTCGTCGAGGAGTGGAAGTGGATGGGCACTCCGAGTTGGTCGCAC
>JARLGI010000047.1 GCA_031296115.1 Acidobacteriota bacterium
AATCGGCGCCATGATCACCAGCGGAACAATGAAGGAGCGGAACCAGCCGACCACCAGAACGTAGATCAGCACCAGCACCGCGGCGAAAGCCAGTCCCAGGTCGCGGAAGACTTCGACCGTGATGTGCCACTCGCCATCCCACTTCATTGCAAGACGGTCGGTCTCCGTGGGCATGGCGACGTTGTATTGCTTGATGCGATAGCCGTCCGAAGTCTTGAGCTGATCGATGGCTTTGCTCATCTTCTGAATGGCGTAGACGGGACTCTCTTCTTCGCCGGCAACGTCTCCCAGCACGTAGACAACGGGATGCAGATTCTTACCGTACAGGGCGGTGTCGATGGTCTTCTTCTCGGCATCTGTCAGTTCGCCGATGGAAACCTGGCCACCGCCAATACTGGGAAGGTGCAGCGATTGCAGCGAAGCGATGCTGGAACGATCTGCCCGGCTTAATTGCACGCGGATGGGTACGTCTTCGCGTGAATCGGGAGCATGCAGCAGGCCAGCGGTAGCGCCATCCAGCCCAATCTCCAGGGTGCGGCTGACGCTCGCAGCGGAGACACCGTGCATGGCAGCTTTGTCGAGATCGACTTTCAGGTCGTACTTTACCTGGGGATCTTCAACGTACCAGTCGACGTCCACCACGCCAGGCGTGGTCTGGAAGATATGTTTGATCTGCTTGGCCATCTCTATCTGCTGTTGATAGTCGGGGCCGTAAACCTCGGCGACCAGCGTCTGCAAGACGGGAGGCCCGGGTGGCACCTCGGCGACCTTGATCCGCGCGCCATAGCGGTTGCCAATCTCGACCAACCCGGGGCGAAGGCGCTTGGCGATCTCGTGGCTTTGTGCGCTACGCTGGTGCCCGTCTAACAGGTTGACCTGGAGATCAGCTTGATTGGCGCCGTGTCGCAGGAAGTAGTGACGAACCAATCCGTTGAAGTTGTAAGGGCCCGAAATGCCAGAGTAGATCTGGTAGTTCTGCACTTCAGGCTGTTTGCCGAGATACTGCCCCAACTCCTGGGCGACGTGGGTGGTCTGCTCCAGCGTGGTTCCGTTGGGCATGTCGACCATCACCTGGAACTCGCTCTTGTTGTCGAAGGGTAGCATCTTCACTTTGACCAGCTTGAATGCCACCAGCGAGCAGGCAAGCAAAAGCATCACTACCACGCTGGCGAGAAAGAGCCAGCGGCGTCGGGCATTTTCGATCAGCGGATTCATGATGCGGCGGTAGAATCGCGTGGTCCGGCCTTCGATTTCGTGCTGGTATCCGTCGCCGGAAGCGTAGTGGCGCAGCAGGCGCAGGGCCGCCCACGGCGACACCACGAAAGCTACGATCAACGAAAACAACATCGCGGCCGATGCGCCCACAGGAATGGGCCGCATATAGGGACCCATCAGGCCTCGCACGAACGCCATAGGCAGGATCGCGGCGATCACCGCGAAGGTCGCGAGGATGGTAGGATTGCCAACTTCGTCCACCGCTTCGACCGCTACATCGGACAGCGCTCGGCCCTTACTCTCCGGCAGACGGAAATGCCGCACCACGTTCTCGACCACGACGATCGCATCGTCAACCAGGATGCCGATGGAGAAGATGAGAGCGAAGAGCGTGACTCGGTTAAGCGTGTACCCGAAGATGTAGAAGATGAATAAGGTGAGCGCCAGAGTCACCGGGATGGCGATCAGTACTACACCCGACTCGCGCCAGCCGAGTGCGAGGGCGATCAGCAGCGTGACCGACAGGGTGGCCAAGAATAGGTGCTTCAGTAGTTCGTCGGACTTATCCTTGGCTGTCTCACCATAGTTGCGGGTGATGGTGACATTGAGGTCGGCAGGCAGAAGGTATCCGCGCAAGTCGGCGATTTTCTTTTCCGCTGCTTCGCTGATGATCGTGGCGTTGGTGCCTTTGCGCTTGGCAAGCGTGATGGTTACTGCGGGATACTCACCACGCTGCGCGGCTTTGGGAGCGCCGGCAGCATTCGCATATAAGACGTAGTCTTCTGGTTCGGCAGGACCATCCACGATCTCTGTGGCCACGTCCCGCAAGTACACCGGCTTGCCCTGAGAAACTCCGACTACCACCTGCTTCAAGTCTTCGGCACGACCGAGAAACCGCCCAGCTTCCACCTGAAACTCCTGGTTGTCCTGGGCGAAGGTTCCGGACGAACTGCGGGAGTTTGCCTGCTCAAGTTGAGCGGTTACAGCACCGGCGGTCATCCCGTAAGCCGCCAACCGTTGCGAGTCAAGCACCACCCGCACTTGTCGAGGCAATCCGCCGATAATCTTGGTCTCGGAGACGTCGTCGATCTGCTTGAGCTGATGTTCGAGTTCGCCAGCGATCTGCCGCAACTGGTAGGTGCTGTAGTGCTCGCCCCACAACGTGAGTGCCATGATGGGCACGTCGTCAATGGAGCGCACCTTGATGAGTGGCTGGGAAACGCCCTGCGGGATGCGATCGAAGTTGGAATACAGCTTGTTGTAAACCTTAATGATCGCGTCTTCTTCTTTGGCGCCGACGTAGAAGCGGACCACCAGCATGCTCATGCCGGGTTGACTGATGGAATATACGTACTCTACACCGGGTACCTCGCGCAGCAGTCGCTCCATAGGAATGGTGGCGCGCTGTTGCACTTCGGCAGGCGTGGCGCCGGGCATGCGCACGAAGACGTCGAGCATGGGCACGACGATCTGCGGCTCCTCTTCGCGAGGCGTCATGAGAATGGCGAAAGCGCCGGCCAGTAGTGCGCCCGCGATGAACAGCGGCGTCAGCTTTGAGTTGATGAAGGCGCGCGCCACCAACCCGGCAAAACGAAGCGGAGTTTTCTCCTCAGCCGCCATGATTACTGCGCTCCAATTCGTTTTCCACTCAGATCGCGTCCGCCGGCATCGGCGACAACGCGCTCGCCGCTGTCGAGCCCGGATAGGACGTCGACATCTTTGGTGGAAGGTTTGCCCAGCGTGATGTAGCGCAAGCCGGCGATCTGGTCTTTGTCGACGACGTAGACGGCATCTAACTGGCCACGGTGCACGAGCGCAGCTTGGGGTACGAGGATGGACGGTCGCTGGCCTCGCGGAAATTGTGCGCGCCCGAAGAGACCGGAGCGAATCTGCGGATTGGGCGGCAATTCGATCTTGACGGTAAAGCTGCGGCTGGAGGGATCGGCGGCAGCGGCGATCTGGATGACTTTGCCGGAAATTGCCGGATCGCCCAGAGCATCGATCACGACAGGAATCGCCGCACCCAGATGGACCGCTCCCATTTGACTTTCATCAACCTGGACTTCCAGACGAAAGTGGCTGGGATCTTCGACCGTCAGGAGCGGAACACCCGGCGCGGCCATTGCACCAACGTCAGCAAGCTTGGCCGTAACTACGCCGTTGAAGGGAGCGCGAATGCTGGAAAAGCCGACGACGGTATTAGCCTCGGAGAGAGATGCCTCGGCTTGTGCGCGACCGGCATGAGCAGCGTCACGGTGGGCCTTAGCGGCAGCCAGCTTTGTCTTTACTTCGTCGAATTCCTGCGGACTTACCGACTTCTTGTCGTAAAGCATCTGGTAGCGCCGCATGGTGGCTTCGGCCAGCGAGTACTCGGCATCGGCGGCCGCAATACCCTGGTCAGAAGCTTGCACGCCGGCGGTGGCATTCTGGAAGGCGGCACGAGGCTGGGCAGCGTCGATGCTGATGAGAACTTCTCCACGACGGATGTGATCGCCTTCGTGAACGTTGACATGGGTTATCGTTCCCATCATCTGGCTGGCGAGTTGAGCGGAATCTGCCGCACGAACTGTGCCGGTTGCGTCCATGTAGTCGGGAACGATCGTGCGCTGCGCGGTGAAGAGCGTGATGCCTGAGACGGTTTCCGGAGCGGAGATGGCTGCTGGTTTCTGGTTGGAACAGGCGGTGAAAAAAAGAGCAAGTGAAATCAGCAGAATCGTTGTGGCAACGCTAGGGGTCCTTCGACTCGGACCAGGGTCCTCGCGCAGGATGACAGCAGGAGACTTGGACATCCTTGCGTTGAAGTGGTTTCTATGATTCATTGGGTCACCGCCGGAGAACTGGGAGTAAGGGTGCCGGCAGCCAGTTCCACTCCGGCGTAACTTGTTTGCATGCGATATACCGCCTGCCAGTAGTCAGTCTGGGCGCGATGAGCAGCCTCTTCCACCCGTAACAGATCGCTGACGGTGGTCAGTCCGCCGTCGTAGCGGTTCTGGTTGATCCGCAGGCTTTCTTCCGCCTGCTGAATGGCGCCACGGGCAACTTCGACTTGTTGGCGGGCAGCGTCGTAGTCGTAATAAGCCTTGCGAACCTGCAGGCGAATCTGGTCCCGAAAAGCGTCGCGCATGGCGGTCGCTCTTTCCTGTTTCGCTCTTTCCACTGCGAGGTGAGCGCGCTTGCTATCACCATCGAAGAGGTCGAACTGCACTTCGGCTCCCGCAATCCAGTTATTACCGCCATTCCAACCCGGGGAAGGGCTGTCGGTTTCCCACGAGCCAAAGACGTTAAGCCGCGGGGCGAAGGCGCCCTTGGTCATGGAAATACTTTTTGCCTGGGCACTACGCTCCGATTCAACCCGCTTGAGGTCAGGACGCTTAGTCAGTGCCTGCTCCTCCAGGTCGGCGACGGTGGGAACCGGGAAGCCCTGCTCGGCAAAACTTTCCTGCGGTTCGTACAAGGTGGCAGACGGCATCCCAATGGCGAGCGCTAATTGTGAACGTGCCAAGGCGAGCGAGTTCTGCGCCTGGATAAGCTCCTGTTTCCGCGAGGCCGTGGCAACTTGGGCGCTGAGCAGATCGGAATCCACCGCCATGCCGCTTTCTACGCGTGCTCGGCTCTGGGCCTCGATGGCCTGTGCAGTCTTCAAGGTGTCCTCGGACACAGCGACTTGCTTCTGTGCCAGCAACACCCCCTTGTAACCCTGCACCGCCTGGTAGACCAGCTCCTGGTCGGTGCGATCGAGTTGCTGCTCGGATGCTTGCTGCATGTACTTGGAGCGACTCACGCCATACCAGCTTTGCAGGCCGTCGAAAAGACTCCACTGCCCGGAGAAGCGGCTGGAGAAATTACCAATTGGGGTGGGTGTATTTAGCTTGTTGAGTGCGAAGTCTGCAGCGGTGAAGCTCTGTTGCCGCAGCCTGGTGCCGAAGACGAACACAGGGTCGTTGCCACGCACCGCACTCTCGGTAAACATGATCTTCGGCATAAGCGGCGAGCGTGACTCTCGAATCTCGGCGAGGGAAATATGCGTGCCCGCTAGCGCAGCCTTGTGGAGCGGATTCTTTTCCAACGCCATGCTAACGGCTTGGGGCAGGGTGAGAGATGTGGGAGCATTTTGCGCATCAGACGGCGCAGTCAGCAACAGGAGCATCACTGCTGAAACAAGCACCAGGATGAGTGCCCGCCGGGGTTTAGGCTTGTCATCCAAGATTCGGTTTACAAGATCATTTGCCCACACCATCCTCAGGCTCCGACCAGAACGGACTGTGCAGCCGGCACAATCTCAAACGTGGTGTGCAATTCGGCGCTCAGCTTTACCATGGCTCCTACAGAGCAGTATTTCTCTTCCGACAGCCGGATAGCCTCTTCGACCGCCTGTGACGAGAGGTCGTTTCCCGTCACGGTGTGACGGAGGCGAACCTGCGTGAAGACCTGCGGAGGATTGGGAGCCTGGTCAGCCTCAACAATCACTTCGTATCCGGTTACTTGCTGGCGCTTCTTACGCAGGATGTTGATGACGTCGAAGGCGGTGCATCCGGCCAAGGCAATGGCGACGAGCTCGATAGGCTTGGCACCGGTATTGCCGGCGGGATCGTCGATTAGCAGATGATGTCCGGAACCGCTGGTGGCTATGAATTGGCGATGAGTGCCTTCAGTCTGAGTCAACGTTACACTGGCAGAAATCATGTTTTCTCCGCGACTGCCGAGCTAGGAACCGAACTCGGCAAGCCCATTACATCGGGCTACAGGAAGAAACGCTGTGACCGGCGATACTGTTACAGGATTTTTTAGGGGGTCAGAAAGGGCGATTCCCGAAACGGGAAACTGCCCGCGACAGGTCAGCCGGCTTAATTGGTCGGGACAGCGCGCTGCTTCCCCAAAGCGGCGATAGCCTGCTGGTACTTCACCACCAGTTCCCCGCGAAGTTCCTGTGATCGAGAAGACTTGCAGCGGGGAGCGTAGGATCGGCACTGCGCCACGGCGTGTTCCAAGCTCGACAGAAAGGCTTGACACGGCAGGCAATCGCCGATGTGACGGTCCATCTCCTGACACATGGCGTCATCCACGATCCCATCCATGTAATCTGACAGGGCGGCGAACAGACGGCGACAGCGCTGCGGGCCCAGTTGCTCCGCACTGGCATGGATCTCGAGGCCTTTTCCGGTTGAGATGCGGGAAAGATGTCGGCGAACGAAGAGGCGTGCTCTATGCAACCGGACGCGCACCGTGCCGTCGCGGATCCCTAGGATTTGGGCAACCTCGGACGTACTTAAATCCTCCATGTCGTGCAATACCAGTACTGTGCGATATTGCAGAGGCAAGCTAAGGACGGCTTGCTGGAGCTGTTCGGCGGTTTCGTTGCTGAGCGCAGCAGCCTCGGGACTGGGCGTCCGGCTTAACAGCCGCCGCATCTCACGACCGTCCGGCATCAGGGCATCGAGAGATAAGTTCTTAGTGAAGGAGTTCTTGTTGCCGCGCCGACGGCTCACGCACTGGTTCCGCGCCACCTTGTACAGCCAAACCTTTAGCGCTTGCGGATCGTCGAACTTGGCGAGATGCGGGATCGATTTCAGCAGGACGTCCTGCATGCTGTCCTCGGCGTCCTGGGGATGGCCGCAAACCTTCATACTGAAGGAATAGACCGTGTTCTGCAGCAGTGCCAGCGCGCGGTCAATCGATTCAGGACCATTCTCACGAATCAACTCCAGCGCCCGCTCCACAGATCCCGCCATGCCTTCAGGTTAGCTGATACCCCGTCGCACCGCCAATCTCATTGTGCAGAGAAACTCCCCGCATCCTGATACCAAAGTTGCATCGTAAACGGAC
>JARLGI010000048.1 GCA_031296115.1 Acidobacteriota bacterium
ATGAAGCCGCCGGGCACTCCCGTACTCTGCTCAAGCTGGCGCAGCATCAGGAGCTGACCCACGCTAAAGGAATTACAGCTCTTGATACTGTTGATCATGAAGCCGTCGGCGCGATACTCGCGAATGTATCGCTCCAGCAACGCCAGGCGAGTGGGCAGACCGAGATTGGTGTAACACCCCAGACAGTATTCCGCCAGCGTCTCCAGTGGGCGTTTGGGATCATGACGAAAGCCGCCGTCGTACAGCCCTCCAACTTTGGTATAACTGCTGGCCACTATCACAGCGCCTTCGTCGTAGAACATCTTCCAGAATTCGCGGAAGCTGGTCCAATTCGGTGGACCTTCCATTACCAGACGATAGCGTTCCTTCTCTTGCGATCCGTCCGGAGTCAGCGGACCCAAGCCTTCGCGCAAACGACCCTCCACCTCTTCGCGCAGGACGCGGTAGTACGACACGCCTTCAGCGGTTCCGCGAAATGCGGTAAACATTGGCCCGATGTAGTACACACCACCGAAATAAGCATCGATGGGTGAGGGTACGTGCTTGGCCGATTCCAACACCCAAACCAGATCATCTTCTGCCTGTGCCGAGAGCCGCAGCATTTCGCGCAGACGGTCCTCGTCGTAGCGAAGCCCGCTTATTCGTTCAAGCTTGGGGATCACTTCGGTGCGCAACTGCTGGACGATGTAGTCGACATGATGAGGCAGAATGCGGCCTTCGGATTGGTATGGAACATGAAGCATGGCCACCGGGCAGTCATATTCCTGGCGCAACAGTTCGAACCACTTCATGAAGGTGAAGCACCCGGTATAGGAGAGCAGAAGCAAATCCGGTGGGGGCAACCTCTCGCCGGTGGGACCGATGTTGCCCTTCTTCAGCATTCCGATGTCACACTTCACGTAGGTGCAGACGTCTTCGCTGTGCCCGTGCTTCTCGGCTTCCGCAATGTAGTCGCCGGACAATTTCCGCATGCCGGATTGAAGTGCGTTGATTTCAGGAAGGACGGGAAGCAGATCGAAGGAGCGCAACAGTTCGGTAAGGTTGCCGGGAACGAAGGTATAAACAACCTTGCGGCCCTCTTGCGGAGCACGCGAGAGCGCGGTGTAATGGCCGGCAATCATCTGCTTTTGCAGAAGCATGCTGCGTTCCTTGTCGGCTTCAGTGGGGACGCGAGGGCTGGGGGATGCGGCAGTCATGCTTGGCTCCACAGACGGATGGAATCGGAGAATGTGCCCGCCTGCTCACGGATGACGGCGAACTGGCCAGTGTCTTCAGAGTACTTGAACTGGGTGTGGGGGATGCCTTCGCGGTCGAGCCTGGTGATAAGCATGGGCTGCTCCAGCAGGGCGGGATCGCAGAAACTGGGCGCGCAAAAGATGACCCCTTCCGCTCGATTGCGGCGGACCGATTCTACGAGTGCACCTCCGTGTTGCCCATCGGGCAGGTAGCGTACGGCGGTCTCGACGCTCTGGGTAAGGAAGGCCTCGACTAGAGCTTGCAACGGATCACCGGCGCACGGGATCTCACCCATGATCCATCTGAGTCCCAGGAGCAGGTCGTCATTCACGACCCAGCATCCTGCGCGTTCCAAGGTGAGCAGCAGACCCAGTGGCGGCTGCTCGCAGAACATTCCCACCAGTACCACTCGGCTCTGGTCACGGTCGCGGCGATCGGTTTCCAACGGCGCAAGCCGCAGGTATTCCCGCACCAGCATGGTGTGATCTTCGGGCGGAAGCAGGTTCCCTGCCCGCAACAGCACATAAACTTCAGAGGTCGGGTAGACCCAAGGCTGACGGCTGCGGGCGCGATATAGCTCGCGAATGGTGGAGCGGTTTTCGTTGTATACGGTGATGCTGTGCCGCAAGGCCGTGTCTTCGATCGGACTGCCGCTCAGGCGGCCAAAGTCCTCGCGCAGTGTTTCCAATTCACGGCGCCAGTAAACGCCCCCTGTCTGGGTCTCAAAATTCTGTGGCAAATCCACGTAGCGAACGTAGCGTTCCGGAAACAGCATGGCCCACATGCCTGACAGGTTGCGGATCACATCGCAGATGGAGGGAAACAGCATGCCGTCCAGCACGTCAAGCCGGCGGCTGAGAGCGAGTTCGATAGTGCTGCGGGGAATGTGGCAGATGTAGCTCTGGAAGTACGCATCGCCGCGGATGATCTCCAACCGCTCCCCCGCGCCCACAATGCCGACCGGTAACATTCCGGCGGCATGGATCAACTCACGCGGAACATAGATGGGCATGTGCCCGATTGCTTTGCGCCCGGTGCCGGCTTCCTTCCAGGCCCGCACCGCCGTCAGCTCGAAGTCGTCGTTCAGCTCCTGCGCCTGCGTGATCAGGTTGGCGAGTTCCGGGCTCATGTTGTCGCTCCTGACTGGCGCCAGCGTGGCGGCCGCTTTTCGAGAAAGGCCTGGATTCCCTCAGCCGCATCAGGCTCACTCATGAGGTTTTTTAAGTAGAGCCGCTCGATTACCGGCAAGTCCTGTTCCAGTGCACGCATCAGAGGACGGCGCGCGGCCAGCGCCGCGTACCGCAGAGCGGAAGGCGAGCGAGGAAGAAAATCGGCAGCCAGCCACTCCGCGAGCACCGCATCCAGTTGACCGGGACCCGCGGTACGGGCCACCAGGCCAATTGCCACCGCCGCAGTTCCGGTCACACTGGTGCCGGTCAACACTAGGCTCGCGGCAGGTCCAGCACCGATGCGCACCGGCAGCAGCGCGGATGCTGCGGGAGGAAAAACCCCAAGCTGAATCTCCGGGCAGCCGAGTTGCGCAGTCTCTTCTGCCACGATCAGGTCGCAAGCTAAGGCCACTTCGAGTCCACCGCCCAAACACTGTCCGCGCACCCCGGCAATCGTAGGCGCAGGCGCTTCAGCGATTCGCCGCAGCAGCCCATGAAGCCGGGTGAGCGTCCCGGAAATCTGCTCTGGGAGATGCTCCTGAACACTGGCCCCAAAACTGAAGTTGGGTCCTTCGCCAGTGAGCACGATGGCTTTGAGGTCTCGACGAGATGCGAGACTCTCAAAGGCGGACTCCAAACCGGCCATCATCGCCTGATCGACGATATTGGCCTTGGGAGCGGCGAGAACGACGCGGGCCACCTGACGTTCGTGTTCAAATTCCACACGGATTTTCATAAACACTCAGTGTTTCGCGGCGCCTGCCGCCTGCGCCGTCCAAGGCGCAATCTCCTGAATTAGCTCGTCACTCCACGGCACGCCTTCCGCCAAACGCCGGCGCAACAGGATGAAATCGACTTCGCGCTGCTCCTTGCTCCCGTAGTGGAAGGCGCGGAACCCGGCGCGGGCCTCGGTCATCATGTTGAGCGCCAGCCAGGCACGATTCGTTTCGCGGTTGCGGTCCCAGTGTTCCAGCTTGTGTTTGCGCAGGCTCTCAATGGTCTTGATGAGGCAATCGGGCATGGTGTACAGCAGGTTGGTGCACAGTGTCTCCACGGCTTCATCGAGAAGTGTCAGATCCACAGACCCCTTGCCCAGCAGTGTCTTTCCTTGTTCGCGTTCTATTCCACTCTTCCATTCACCGATCAGTAAGCGTCCGTATTGATCGAGAACACGGTCGGTGACAACCAGCGGATTGGGCATCCACTGCCCGTCTACCTTCAGCGCCGGGACAATCTGGGTCAGGCCTCCAAGCCAGTAGAAGCGGTGTGCACTCCAGGGCTGACACAACGTGCCGCTGACCATTGCCTGCTCCATGCCCACAAATACCGGCAGGAAATCGGTCGACCCGCCGTCTGGCGCCGACCCGTGCCGTGGGCCGGCCTGGCTGAAAACGGCCAGGTCGCTGGCCACGGAAAAATCGCACGCCATGCCCACCTCCTGGCCTCCGCCGACACGCATCCCGTTCACCCGGCAAATCACCGGCTTGTCGCATTGCAGGACCGCCGTCACCATGTCGTTGAACAGGCGCATGTACTGGCGGTATTCCCCGGGATTACCGGCGTAAACTTCCGCGTACTCACGCGTGTTTCCCCCGGTGCAGAATGCGCGTGAGCCAGCGCCAGTTAGAACTACAGCCACCGCCGCCCGATCGTTGCTGGCGGCGCGCACCGCCAGAATGATCTCCTTCACCATATCGGTGGTGTAGCTGTTGAGTTCGGATGGATTATTCAGTGTGATCCAGACATTGTGCAACCCTTCTGCTGGTGCGCCCGACCGGTCCTTTACCGGCCGTTGCTCCACCAGGATGAAACGCTTGGGAAACGACTCCACTAGGTTGTGGTCATGCACGATCGTATCTCCTCTGCTGCGGGCCCTCGTGATTCGGGACCAAGATCACGCGCTTTCGAATTTCATGGCGGGCCACCGCCTCCAACAAAGCAGGGGCCTCGTCCAGCGGATGCCGCTCAACATATGGTCCGATCACCACGCTGCCGTCCAACACCCGAGCGAGTGCGGCCGGATACTGTTCCGGCGGGCAGCCCCAGTTGCCGCGGGCTGTGGCGTCAAAAGCCATAAGGTTGGAGAGCCTGATTTCGACTTTCTTGGGCGTGAACCCGACTACAGCCAGGTAACCTCCGTAATCGAGTAGTCCGAACGCAATGGTTTGGCCTGCCGGCGTGCCACTGGTCTCGAAGATTTTCAGCCCGATGCCTCTGCGCCCGGACTGTTTGATAAAGGAGCGCACCGCGGATTTCAGTTCTTTTTCGGTCGTGGAACTGGCATCCAACGTCAGCGAAGCGCCGTGTTGAGCGGCCATTGCAAGCCTGGCTGGGTCAACGTCAATGGCTATCACCGAAGCACCCAGCGCGGCAGCGATCTGTACGCCGAATCCGCCCACCCCTCCCACGCCCACAAATACAGCCACGTCATCCGCCCCTAAGCCAGACCGACGAATCGCTTCAAAAGGGGTGGTAACCGCATCCGCCACAACAGACAGCAGATCGAGGCTGATGCCTGGCGGCAGTTTTTCGGGGATTGGGCAAAGGCCGCGAGCGGGAACGCGGACATGAGTCGCAAAACCTCCATCGCCGTCGTTGCCGGGCATGAACTGTTGCCGGCAGATCGTCGGCTGGCCAGCTCGGCAGGGAGCGCAGTCCCCGCAGGGGATCACAGCAGGAACGATTACGTTGCGGCCTTCCCACTTTGTAGCACCTTCGCCCGCTGCCACAATGCGACCCGAGATTTCGTGTCCGAGAGTGAGTGGTAATGGAGCGCGCGTGGGTACGCCGTCGAAAGCAAAGCCGACATCGGTATGGCAGACGCCGCAGCCGGCAACCTCTACGATCACTTCGCCAGCCCGCGGCTCGAGAGCGAGAAATTCGTACCTCTCCAGACGTTGAGCAGGAGCAGTCAGACGGTAGCCGTAGCCGCCTCGGTTGGACGACAAACAGGAAATCCCCATGCCCCAGATCGCCTTTAACCGCGGCGCTCGGGGAGTAGCTACAATACCGTGGCGTAACCCGGGACTCTGTGATCTAAATCACTAAGGCGAGTGAGGTTGAGTGGACGAAGGGTTGAAGCCGGTGCAGTTCGCTTCAGAATGTCTTTCTCTGGGCCTTGGCGTGGTCGATCACTGTTCTAAGCCGCACGCGATCCCGCATAGCTCTTCAATTTTCCGACCTCACACCTATCTGTGATTCGAGTCACAGAAATGCTGTGTGCAGTTGTGGCATAAGTCCTGGATGAAAAAAAGTGTGGGTGTGAAGAGCAATATTCTGAAGGCATCTGACGAATTGAAAGCCAGCCTGGAATCAGCGGGTCGAAAGCGAGACCTTCCGCCGGCGCATGTTCTCTTTCGCGAAGACGGGGAAACCGCGGGTGTGTTCCTTGTATTTAAAGGCAAGGTGCTGATGGGCGTGCGCAACATTCCTGAGCTGGACAGAGTTTTTTCTGCGGGCTCGCTGCTGGGATTGCCCGCCACGTTTACCGGACGCCCGTACAGCCTGACCGCCGTAACGGCGGTCCGGTCGGATATAGTTCACCTACCGCGGGAAGAATTTCTGCAACTCATGCGCGAGCGCCCCGACCTCTGCCGCGAAGCAACCGACATGCTGGGACGCGAGGTGACTTTCATCCAGTCGGCGCTGGCGAAACGGTGCCGCCAGATGGCTGAAGCGAGCTAACCACATTCCAAGGCATTGCGGCTAGCCATGCGCGGGTTGGCTCGTACGGTGAGTCTCTTCCGTTGCAAAGTGCATTGAGCTTATTGCCTCCGCACTAGATAGAGCGCTCAGCGGGAGATGGGTGATGAACCGGTCGGAGACCGACACGCATCCGGCCTAAAGGTCCAAGAAGAATCTCAGCGATCGAGGGAAGGCATGAGTTCACGGCGGCAGAAAATAGTATTGATTGTTGCAAGTACAGTAGCTCTGCTCTTTCTGATCGGCCTTCTCGTCTGGAAGCGGCGCGGTTCACCCGAGCGATGGAACACCTTTCTGGCCGGCGACCCCCGCATGGGCGCACAAACCTTCCAGCAAAAGGGGTGCAGCGAGTGTCATTCCGTTCTCGGCGCTGGGGGGGCGAAGCTAGGCCCCGATCTGGGTTTGCGGGGGGCGGCAGGATCCAGCATGAACGAACTAGTTACCCAGATGTGGAATCACGCGCCGCGCATGTGGGAACAAATAAAGATCAGCAATGTGAGTTTCCCCCAGTTTACGGCCGAAGAGATGGCAAACCTATTTGCCTACCTCTATGTCACCTGCTACGACGACGAATCGGGAGACCGGGCTCACGGAGAGGTACTGTTCACACAGAAAGGGTGCATCCGCTGCCACTCGATCGGCGAAAACAGGGGCGGCAGCGTCGGGCCCAATCTGAGGGAAATAGGTCCGGTGGTTACGCCAATTTTTTGGTCGCAAACAATGTGGAACCACGCACCGGCGATGGAAACCCACATGCGCGAACTCAACATGGCTTGGCCCCGATTTGAGGGAGAGCAGATGAACGACCTGTTGGCCTTTGTGCGCTACGCCCGGGGGGGGGCCGAGCGGGAGTTCGACCTACTTCCAGCGGACCCGCGCCGAGGTTGGGCTGTATTCCGTGACAAGGGATGCATCTCGTGTCACGCCGTTCGCGGCGAAGGAGGAACCGTAGGCCCGGACCTGGGATCGGGTCGCCCCTTGCCCCCCACTATGACCCAGATGGCTGGTCGGATGTGGAATCACTCTCCAGAGATGTGGGCAGCTATGAAGGCAAAAGGCATCGAGCGCCCCACTTTTGAAGGAAAGGAGATGGCCGATCTGATCGCTTTCCTTTATAGCGTGCGCTATTTCGAGCTCGGAGGCTCACCCATCATCGGACAGGAGCTATTCAACGAGCGTAAGTGCACTCAGTGTCATGGAAGCGACGCACGCGGGGGAAAAATCGGCCCCGACCTGCGGAAGGCTGGCAAGGTCTATACACCGGTGAACTTCGCCCTGGCTCTTTGGTCTCACGGACCCCGCATGTACGCCAAGGCAGAGGAACTGCGTCTGGGCTGGCCCACTTTGCAGGAGGGTGACCTGAGCCACTTGTTGGCTTTCTTGAACAGTCCCCCCGTCAAGGACAAGAGATAGGTGGCGATAGACATCAACTCGCCCATCGGCTGGAGGATATCGCTTAATTAGCTGGCAGCAGAAATTCCGTGCTGCTCAAGAACTTAGCCTGCGGACCGCAGTTTCGATGTCTTCTGCCGTTGGTTTGACAATTGGATGCGGGTGGATGTCTGCGATGAGCCGTTGACCGACGAATCGGGCTGACATCGCCGCGTGTGCAGTGCGGGGTCGATAACGATGCGGGCTGTTTTTGGCGAACCACAAGTCACAGCTGCTGGTGATTGGCGTCACAGTCGAGCGCAAATCGTGGATGTTACCTTCCCGCTACATTCAACAGAACGTTCGTTCGAAGGGAGCTGCTGTCGTTCTCTTGGATGCGGCAGCAGGAAGCGGAATCGCGTGCGTCCTCATTTCGTGGCGGAAGGTACTGACTGCACAATCTGGTTGGCTCCCGTCTGCCGGCAGCACGCCAAACGTATCAGCATTTCTATCAGTCACAAGTCACTGTACCTCGGGAGGAATGGAATGAAACGAATGTCGCCTTGGTTATTGCTCTTAGCCTTTCTAGTCTCAGTCAATTGTTTTGCGGATTCAACCGATAGCGCCGCCCTCTTCAAGTCCAAATGCGCCATGTGTCACGGTCCCGACGGTACCGGAAACGCGATGGGGCAGAAGCTCGGCGTCAAGAGCTACAAATCGCCTGATATTCAGAAGCAGTCGAACGCCGATCTCAAGAACACCATCACGAACGGCAAAGGGAAGATGCCTGCATACAAGAGCCTCACGCCTGAGCAGATTGACGGGCTGGTGAAGTATATACGCGAGCTCGGCAAATAGGAGGAGGTCTTGATGTCCACGGCATCCGGCGTGAACGCCACGGCGCCTCAATCCGCACCTGCGAACTTGCCGCGGCGCCGTTTTGTGAACATCCTGCTCGGAACTGGCCTGCTGGCCTCGGCAGCCTCGTTCCTCTACCCCATCCTGCGCTATCTGGTCCCGCCCAAACTTCCCGACCTGGGTGGCGACGCCGTACTTGCGGCACGTGTCCCGGAGATGAAGCCCAACACCGCGAAGACATTTCGCTTCGGCACCCGCCCCGGGTTATTGGTGCAGACGGCCTCAGGGGAGTATCGCGCCATGTCGGCGACTTGCACCCACCTGGGTTGCACGGTGCAGTACCGTCCTGACCTGCGCGAGATCTGGTGTGCCTGCCACAACGGCATGTACGACCTGAACGGCCGCAACATCTCCGGGCCGCCGCCGCGCCCGCTGGAGGCATTCGAGGTCCAGGTCCGTGGCGACGACATCTTCGTGCGGCGCAAGCAGGAGGCTTAATGGCGAGCCCGGCAAACACCATTCGCCAGTGGCTCGACGAACGCTTTCCTCTGGACGACATCAAGGCGCTGGCGCAGAAGAAGAAAGTACCGGTGCATCGCTATTCGTACTGGTATTTTCTCGGCGGCATGACACTGTTCTTATTTGGGGTACAGGTGCTCACTGGGGCACTGTTGTTGATGTACTACCGTCCGGGGGCCGACGAAGCTTTCGAGAGTGTGCAGTTCATCATGACCCAGGTGCAGTTCGGATGGCTGATCCGGTCGGTGCACTCCTGGTCTGCGAATCTTCTGGTCTTCATGGCATTCGCCCATCTGTTCAGCGTCCTGTTCCTTAAGTCTTACCGCAAGCCGCGCGAGCTGACATGGGTGAGTGGCGTACTGCTGCTCTTCCTGATGCTGGGGTTTGGTTTCAGCGGATACCTGCTGCCCTGGAACACTCTGTCGTACTTCGCGACCAAGGTGGGCACTGAGATACCAGCGCAAATCCCTATCATCGGCCGTCCCGTTCTGCTGTTCCTGCGCGGAGGCGAAGACATCACCGGCAGCACCCTGACGCGGCTATACGGATTTCACGTTGCGATCTTGCCGGCCGTGGCGACCTTGCTGATCGGCGTGCATCTCGCTCTGATTCAGTGGTTCGGCATGAGTGTGCCGCCCGGGGTTGAGGCGGAGTGGCAAGCTCGTCCTGAGGGCAAGCGGGAAATCCGATTCTTTCCCAACTTCGTGCTGCGCGAATTGATGGCCTGGTACGTGGCGTTGGGGCTGCTTGGCGCCCTGGCGGCGTTGTTCCCGTGGAGCCTCGGCGTGAAGGCCGACCCATTTGCCTCGGCGCCGGCAGGCATCAAACCGGAGTGGTACTTCCTATCGATGTTCCAGACGCTGAAGCTGATTCCGGCGAAGCTCCTGGGCATGGACGGCGAGATGCTGGGCATCCTGGCATTCGGAGTGATCGGCGGCGCGGCCCTCCTGCTGCCCTTCCTCGACCGGGAAAAACCTTTCAACACGCGGCGTTGGATCCCAGGTCTGGCTTGCGTTTTTCTGGGGTACATGACTGTCATGACCGTCTACGGCTGGGTGGCAAAGTGAGGCTGCATGAATAGGGTTCGCGGCTTGGTGACATGCAGGCGAAGAGCAGGTCTGGTTTTGGCGGCGTTGCTGGTGTGCAGTGGGCTGATGGCCTTCGCCCAAACCAAGAACTCCTGTCTCGATTGCCATTCCAACTTGCCCGAGCCACTCGGTGTCAGCGCGGAAACCTACAGCCAGAACATCCACGCGCAGAAGGGACTGACCTGCGCGGCGTGCCATGGGGGTGACGCCAGTACTGACGATCCTGAAAAGGCGATGAGCCGTGCCGCGGGATGGAAGGGCAAGATCGAGCGCAAGCAGGTTCCGGAGCTCTGTGCCTCGTGTCATGCCGATGCCGAGCGGATGAAGAAGTACAACCCCAGCCTGCGGGTCGATCAGTTCCAGCAGTACAAGACGAGCGTGCACGGAATGAAGTGGGCCAAGGGCGACAGCAAGGTCGCGGTGTGCACCGATTGCCACGGCGTGCATGATCTGCGCGCCCCCTCCGATCCGCGCTCGACCGTGCATCCTACCAACATCGCCACCACCTGCTCGCATTGCCATGCCGATGCCGAGTACATGAAGCCGTACGGCATCAAGACGGACCAGTTCGCGAACTACGAGCAAAGCGTGCACCACGACGCCATGGTGGTGCGAGGTGACCTGAGCGCGCCCACTTGCACCACCTGCCACGGCAACCACGGAGCCACGCCTCCGGGCGTCGCCAATGTCACGGCCGTCTGCTCCAACTGCCACGTCTTCCAGGCGCAGCTCTTCGCAACCAGTCCGCACAAGGACGCCTTCGCCGCCCTGGGCTTGCCGGGTTGCGTTACTTGCCACAGCAATCACGCCATCAAGCATCCCACGGACGAGATGATCGGCACCGGCCCGAAAGCGGTGTGCACCAACTGTCACACCGCGGGGGATGCCGGGGCCACGCAGGCGGAAGCGATGCATAACCAACTGACCGAGCTGGCCGCAGCGATCGCCGCCTCCGACGAACTGCTGGGACGGGCGGAACGGCAGGGCATGGAAGTCAGCCAGGCCAAGCTGCAAGCCGCACAAGCGCGAGAGGCGCTGTTGAAGGCACGCGTTACCGTGCATGCCTTCCGCGACAGCGAGCTGAAGCGCGATACCGATGCCGGACTTGCGGTAACGCGACAGACGCACGCTGCCGGCGAAAAGGCGATGGAGGAATGGAAATTCCGGCGTGTTGGCCTCGGGCTATCGGTGGTGGCGATCGCCATCGCGCTGGTAGGGCTGGGGCTCTACGTCCGGAATTTGGAACAGCAGTGAGGATCTCCGGTCCTGCGATCCGTCATTTGTCGTCGGCCGGAGCGGACTGGCTCACAATTTCACGCGCCCAGAGCAGCAAGGAGTCCCGTCTATGGAAATACTGAGAGGACGCAAACAGCTTCTCTTCTGGATTCCTGCGGCATTGGCAGCTGTGGCTCTCGTGGTTGCGGTGTACGTCCAGATCCGGCGACCGCCCACCACACGCCGCGCCCTCTATATCGTCGGAGTGCCTGAGAGGGGTGCCGAGCTGTTTTATGGTGACAAGCAGTGCGGAATCTGCCATTCCGTCAATGGATCGGGGGGCCGCGTTGCCCCTGACCTCTCCGGCAAACATCCCGGCACCCCCGCAATGGGCTGGATTGTGACCGTGCTCTGGAACCACGGACCCGGCATGTGGCGGCAGATCCGACGAAAGAACAAGCCTTATCCGCAGTTGAACGCCCAGGAAATGGCGGACATCCTTGCGTTCCTGTACCAGGCGAGCAACGTTGAACGGGACGGAGACCCCTCCGCCGGCCAGCGCGTATTCAACGACAAGGGCTGTGTCCGCTGCCACTCGGTGGGTGGGGCGGGCGGCAAAACGGCACCCGATCTGTCGGGCCTCGCGGCTGCCGGCGACACCACCGCGTGGACACGAGCCATGCTTAACCATGCTGGATCAATGGTTGCTCCAATCACCAGCACCCTGGGACAATGGCCGCAGTTCTCCGGTAGTGAGATGAATGACCTCATCGCCTATGTGAGCCACAGCGCTCCCCAGTCAGCGACCAGCACCAGCCAAATACCCGGCAATGCCGATCGGGGCTGGACTGTGTTTCAGGGCCGCTGTATGCAGTGCCATTCGGTGCGCGGGCAGGGTGGCGCCCTCGGCCCGGAACTGGGACCGGAGCGCGATCTTCCGCTCACCACCGCGCAGTTTGCCAGCGTCATGTGGAACCACGCCCCTGCCATGCTCAAGCAGGGCCTTGAAAGCGGAATCTCTGCTCCTCAGCTTCAGGGCAACGAGATGGCGGACTTGCTGACATTTCTTGCCAGCCTACGGTACTTCGAGCCCACCGGGTCTCCACTGGTCGGCGAGCGCGTCTTTTCCGAGCGCGGTTGTGCCGCCTGCCACGGCAGCACGGCCGAAGGCACGCAGAACGGGCCTGCACTCAAGGCAAGCGCGGAGGCTTACACCACGGTTTCGCTCACCGCCGATCTCTGGCGGCATGGCCCCCGCATGATTGACCGCGCCGAGGAGTTGGGCATACCGTGGCCCACCCTGAAGGCCACCGACGTCGGCGATCTGGTGAGTTTCCTTAACGCACCTGCAAGACCGAAGTAACCATCTGGCGAGCTGGTGGGAAGGCGACAGAGGTTGGATTTCTGGCTGTAGAACGAGCGCCCTGGAACATTCAGGACATGCTGGCACAACTCAGGCGGGAACGTGGCGGTATCGACATTGCGATCGCGGCTGGACGATTAAGATTCCAAGCCGCGCGCCGGGGCCATCTACCCAAGGCATTAACGAATCGCCCCTGGAAGTGGGGCACTCGGCATTCGGTTCGAGCCACCACATGACCACTCCTGTATCCGTCAGTAAACAGGAAACTATGCGGTTGTTGTGGCGAGACGGCCTTCACGCTAACAAATCCGGCGGCTTAAGTCTATGAATGCTGGGCGACCCACGCAGCGGGAGTAAGGTACGGGAGGCGCTGGATCGGGAGATCTGCAGGGGTTACGTGGAGACCTGTATGTCACCTTCGAAGAAGGCACTTGGGCAGCTTGGCTCTATGATTTGCTTTAGCAGGAGAGTTGAGTTTCGGTCCATGGCGCGTCATCAAGAGTCAAATAAAAAAAGTGGAAGCAAGCTACGAGGCTTACGATCACCTCGCAGCAGCACGCTCGACCACGCGCGTATTTTCTACTCGGTCTTGCGTGCAGACGGCGCCGGCCTTCCGACCC
>JARLGI010000049.1 GCA_031296115.1 Acidobacteriota bacterium
CTGGCATGGCTCGATGGAAAGAAGTATCCGGGCGAGGAGTTGACGGAGGATTGGAAGAAGGTGCTGTTTAACCAATTTCACGATCTGGCGGCGGGGTCGGGAATTGGGGTGATCTATAAGGATGCGCAGAAGGATTACGATGTGGTGCGCTGGTCGACGAATGAGATTTCTGCTGGGGCGCTGGCGACGGTGGCGGCACGAGTGAATACATTCGGCGAAGGAGTTCCGATTCTTGTCTACAATCCGCTCGGATGGGAGCGTTCCGGCGAGGTCGACGTGAAGGTCCAGTTGCCTTCCGCGGCACCGTTCGTGGTCTTGGATGGCCCTGTCCGAATCTCCTTCGAACGAGGTGATCTGAACCCGCAGACAGGCATCCAAGAGCTTCGGCTCCAAGTTCCCAGCGTTCCTGCCCTTGGTTATAAGCTTCTCCGAGTCGTGACGGCGGCGGGAGATGCTGCGAAGCCGAAGTCCACACTTACGAGTACCAGCACGAAGGCTGTCTCCATTGAGAACGCCAGTTTACGTGTCACCGTCGACATGTACACGGGATGCATGACCAGCATCTTCGATAAGCGGGCCGGCTTCGAGTCTATTGCCGCTGGAGCTTGTGGCAACCAACTTCAGTTCTTCAAAGACACGCCCAAGGATTACGATGCGTGGAATGTCGATCCGGGCACACTTGATGTTGCTCCCGACACAATCGCCAAGCCCGACCTGGTTGCGTTAACCGACGTGAGTCCAAACCACCCCTCGTCCTCAATTCGCGTCACACGCACCTGGCAGAGTTCGAAGTTCGTCCAGACGATCAGCCTGAAGGGAGATCAGGTCGATGTTGAGAACGACATCGATTGGCATGAGCGGCATGTGTTGCTGAAGGCGGCGTTTCCGCTGGCGGCAACAAGCGACTTTGCTACGTACGAGATTCCTTATGGAACCATCGACCGGCCGACGACGCGCAACAACAGTTGGGAGAAGGCGCAGTTTGAGGTTCCGGCGATGCGCTGGGCGGACCTGGGCGACGGCAAGCATGGGCTGAGCGTGCTGAACCAGGATAAGTATGGATACGACGCGGTGGGCAACATGCTGCGGCTATCGCTGCTGCGCGGACCGACGTGGCCCGATCCTGAGGCTGACCAGGGGCATCATCACTTTCACTACGCGCTCTATCCTCATGCGGGAACGTGGAAGCATGCGCTGACGGTGCGGCTTGGGTGGGAGTACGACTATCCACTGACGGCGGTGGTGACGACAGCTCACGCGGGCTCGCTGCCGGCTGAGCACTCGTATGCATCGGTCGCGCCGGAGAACGTGGTGCTGACCGCGGTGAAAAAGGCCGAGGACGAGAATGGGCTGATCTTCAGAGTCTATGAGTGGGCAGGCAAGAGCGCGACGGCGGAGTTCCATGTGCCGGCGGGCGCGACCGGAGCCACGGTGACGAACCTGATGGAGACGGCCGAGGGCGGCCCTCTGAAGGTGGAGGGCGATGTGGTGAAGGCGCCGATTCATCCGTATGAGATTCTGACGATTCGGGTGGACTATCCAAAGGCAGGGAATAGGGAATAGGGAACAGGGAACGCTGCGCGGCAATTCGAGAAGAGGGCTCCGGCGACGGGGCCCTTTTTTGATAGTCTGAAGGCAACAAGGAGCCTGCGCGATGAGCATTACTTCCCCATTCTTCGTCGTTCCCGTAATTGTTGTAGTTTTTCTGGCGTCGATTCTGTTTGCCACCAGCACCAAGGAAGACGGGCACTCGACGCACTGAGTTTGGCAGCGCGGCTGGGCTTCGATTTTGGGAACCGTGGCGCGGCGGCTGGCGTATAAGTGGGCAGGGGGCAAAACCCATGCTTAAAAATTCGATGCTGAACTGGACGGGCGGAACTGCCTGTTTGATTGCCGGCGTGGCGATGCTGACTGCAATGGCTGGATGCCGCGTGCAGGTGGATAAAGGCGCCAACGGCGAAGATAAGCACGTGCGCGTGGATACTCCTTTCGGAGGCGTGCACGTGAACACGGACCAGACAACAGCGGCGGATCTTGGACTGCCGGCGTATCCCAACGCGCAGGCTGTGAACGATGACGACAAGCACAAATCCGCGGACGTGCATCTGGGCTTCGGCGAATGGGAGTTGCGGGTTCGCGCAGCTTCGTTCGCGACCGCCGACAAGCAGGACCAGGTTGTGGCTTTCTATAAAAAAGCGCTGGGCCGTTATGGCAATGTGATTACGTGCCAGGGGAAGACCGCCGTGGGCGCTCCGGCCGTGACCTCTGAAGGGCTGACGTGCGAAGAGGACAACAACGCCAAAGTAAAGGTTGACGACGGAGATTACGGCCTGGATAAAGGCGAGCTGCAGTTGAAGGCCGGATCGAAACGGCACCAGCACATTGTGGGGTTTGAGAGCCCTAAGAATGGCCAGACTCGGTTTGCGCTAGTGGCTCTGGATTTGCCTGCCGGAATGGAGAAGAGTGGAGACGACGGCAACTGATTGAGTCGCCGTTATGCGGATTGGCGCGGCGCTGCTCTCGGTGAAATTCGAGCGATGTATGGCGAGAAGAATAGGGCAGGGAATCCACCGGCTGCTGAGGCCGCGCTCGGGGAAAGATTCTGCTACACTAGGTGAAGCGTAAACGAGGGATGAACGCGCCAGGCCGCGCCCACACGATACGCATCTGCAACCCATGTTCGGGGAGTGGCTCAGCCTGGTAGAGCACCTGGTTCGGGACCAGGGGGTCGGAGGTTCAAATCCTCTCTCCCCGACCATCACATTCTAAACGACTTAGAGGCTTGCTCCGTTAGGTCGGATTCTACAGCCAAGTGGTTTGCAATACAAGCGTTATGCAGCCAGCTTGAACATTGTCCGACTTCGCAGCCCCGTATCCCATGCGTGCTGTGTGTTCTTAGCTTGAGTGACGACCTCAAGATTCTCAATGTAGTTTTCTACCTTCTGGCCGGAGATGTGATTGACTTCTAGCCCTGCCGGAATCTCACCGATGAAAGCCTCAACAACCAAACGGTGAACGTAACGACTGCACGGTGTTCCGTTGTTGAACAGCTCAACTTTCAGGTATCCGTCCCTAGTCTTTCCGGGCTTCAGCACCCTGCCCGGTTCCGTGCCTTTGCCGGGTGCAATCCGCATGACCCGTCCGTGATCTGAAACTAGATAGTTTTTATTGCTGGGCAGAACTCGCCAGCGTTCTTGAGTCTTCAAGTCTTTCTCCTCTTTAGGTAAAAAATGCCCTACGCTGTGCTGCAACGTAGGGCGTTGGGACTTCGTGGAACGATGTTATCGTCGCATGGACCTTGCCCCCGCAAAACGTATCCCTTAGCAAGTGTTGTAATGCGAAAGGGTAGCGAAGATGACGAAGGCAACGCGGGGACGTTACACGCTTGAGTTCAAGCAAGAGGCGGTACGGCTTGTTGAGTCGGGCCAGAGCCAGGCAGCGGCGGCACGTAGTTTGGGAGTGGTTGAACAGACCTTGGGCAACTGGGTCAAGGCGCATCGTGCGGGAGCCTTGAAAGGCGCTAGCGGCAAGCCTCCTGTGACCGCTGAGCAGATGGAGAACAGCCGTCTGCGTGCAGAGTTGGCGCGTGTGACGATGGAGCGCGACATCTTGGGAAAAGCCACGGCGTATTTTGCGAAGTGCCAGAAATGAAGTACGCCTTCATTCAACGCAATAAGCTGATCTGGCCGATCAGTGTGCAATGCCGGGTGCTGCTGGTGGGCGTCTCTGGCTACCATGAACACCTGGCGCGACGCGTGGATATAGCCCAGCGCCGCCATCTCAGCGACGAAGCACTCCTGGTCCACATCAGCGCCGTCTATGCGGAGAATCGCGGGGCCTACGGTTGGCCGCGCATTTGGCGACAACTGCGCAGGCAGGGCATTCGCGTGGGCAAGCAGCGAGTGCAGCGCCTGATGCAGAAGCACGGCATTCAGGCTCGCGGCAAGCGAAAGTTTCATGTCACGACCACCGATAGTCGGCACAGCTTGGAGACATCCTCGCCTACTTGGCACAACTGTGCTTGCCCTTCTGATACTTGAAGTAGGCTCCATGTTGAGAACCGGTTCCTGCTTAAGTTGTTCTTCCAGTTCCTGGCAGGGCTGAGCCACGGCGGCGCTGACCTATTGCCAGAGGTCTTGCGTACTGCCAAGGCTGACCGGGATGTTCAAAGTCTTTTCGAAAAAGCTCTCTGTCACTCGCCGGGGCATACGGCAGACCACCGTCAAGTAGGCGATCAAACCCGCCAGTTGCGGGCCGAAATTTCCTTGCGCTTCGCGGTGCAATGCCGCCCGCGTGACGCTTCCGCAAGCCGGACACTGCACCTTGAGACTCTGATTTTCAATGATGAAAGGTTAGATCGGCGGCAGTTCGGTCACCTGATGACGTTGCACACCATGATCGCGTTCAACGAAGATTGGAACGCGCCACGGTGCGACATTGAAGCAGTTATTTACGCACAAGGCCTTACCCCTCTGGCACCACAAACGGCACCCTGTATCCACGATCGCCTTCGCGGAGAAGGAAATTGGCATCATCGTCGTTCTTCACCAATTGCGAAACCGGATCGAAATGCAGCGTGCGGCCGAGCCGATAGGAAACGTTCGCCAAATGCGCCAAGCCGGACGAAAGATGTCCTTCTTCTATCGGCGCCCGCAGGTCTTCCTTTTTCCTGCTGATTACGCATTGAATGAAGTTCGCAAAGTGGTTGTCCTCATCCGAGGGAGCAGACGGCCCCGGCTCCTGACTTTTCCCAAGAAAGGTCTGATATCCCGCGTCATTGCTGATGGCCAGATATCCCTTGGAGCCGTAGAAGATATTCCCGACGGTGTTATAGCTCCCTTCCTGAGGACCCAGCCCTCCTTCAGCCCGTTCGTTTGAAGCCGATGAAGCCTTACGCGCCATGCCAATCTCCGCTTCGTGATTTGTAGTCCAATGGCGAACTTCAAACTCTAGGATCACCGGCTTCTTATTCGGACGCTCGTATTCGAAGGAGCAATTCAACACATTGGGCGTCTGCTGATCGTCATCGAACATGACGTGCCCGCCGATTGCCGAGATCTTGTTGGGGAAGCCGAAGCCAGGACCTAATCCCCACCGGGCGATGTCGAGCTGATGAATCCCCTGATTGCCGAGATCGCCATTCCCGTAATCCCAGAACCAGTGCCAGTTATAGTGGAAATGATTTTTGGTAAACGGGCGAAGCGGCGCCGGGCCGGTCCATAGATCGTACTGAACTCCGGGAGGAACCGGCGAGACAGGCGTATGGCCGATGGTGTCTCTCCGCTTGAAGCACAGGCCGCGCGACAGATAAATATCCCCCAGGACCGCTTCCTTTTGCAGCTTCGCCACCGCTTCTATCACGGACGACTGAGAACGCGACTGCGTTCCATGCTGAACAATCCGGTTGTACTTCGCCGCGGCGCTCACCAATTGCTTGCCTTCCCATAAATTATGAGAGCAAGGTTTCTCGACGTACACGTCCTTCCCAGCCTGCATGGCCCAGATCGCCATGAGAGCATGCCAATGATGCGGCGTGGCGATTGAAATCGCATCGATCGACTTATCGTCGAGTAACTTCCTTACATCGGTATAAGTACTGGGCTGAAAGCCCATCTTGCGCACCTGCGCAAGGCGCTCGCTCATTACATTGTCGTCAATATCGCACAGCGCTGCAATTTCGACGTTGGGCAACGCCCCATAGGCATGGATGTGGCCCTCGCCGCGGCCTCGCAAGCCCACGATTCCAACACGGACGCGATTGTTTGCGTCCACTCCGCCACGTCCCGCGCTCAATGCACGGAGAGTCCCGGGAACCGCGGCCGCAGTGACCGCCATTGATCCATTTTTCAGAAAATCTCGCCTGCTGTTGCTCATTGCTGCTTTCCCTCCGTCGTTCGCTTAGTTGTCGTTTGATTGTCCGTGACTTGCTACGGATGAGCGGCGTACTGGGTGTACTTGTCTGCTACGTGCGCATCCTTGTAAGTTCCTTCGTGGATGAGGACGCGATAACGAAATCGAATTGACTGCCCCGCGGGAAGCGTGTAACTTCCATCCTTCTTGGGGTCGGTATAGAAGTAACTCAGGCCGAACGGATTGGCGGCCAGTAGTCCGTACCCGCGCGCATGCCAATAGGTGGGATGACGAAAGCTGCCCGGGCTATCGAAGACCGCGACGCCGAGTTTGTCCCCGTCCACCACTCCATCCACATCCACCCAGTTGGCGCGCTTACCCCACACCAGCGATTCGCCCTCTTTGCCCTCCGAGTTGACCATCTTCCCGTCTGGAGCGTCCAGTTGCGGATTGAGGCGGACGGCAAATGTGCCTTCCTTGGTATCGCCGAATTTCACCGGCTTCGTACCCGCTTTGATCACAAACTCGCAATCGATCACGCGCGACGTTGCATCTCCGCTGAACTTGTACTCCTGCGTCTCTTCTGCGAAAGGCTTCTTGTCCGGTCCCTCGAGGTCGAACGTTGCACGGATTACGCCTGAAGACGGACCGCTCTTTATCTTATTCAGCTTACGAAAAACCATCCGGCCATATTGATCGATGGCATCGGAGGGGCCGAAATACTTCTTGAACGCTTCCTCGCTCCAGAAGTTGTAGCCGCCCACCCTGCCATGCGCGAAGTACATCCCCCGCTGGTGAGGCTCGAATCCGTTGTCGTGCTCATGGCCCGGAGGAACCTCGTTTCCAACCGCCAGCGTGCGCGTAACAATCGTGCCCTTCGCATCGCGCAATGGCTCCAGGAACGCCTTCGCGATACTCGGATCGAAGGTGTAAGTCGTAAAGGGCTTGCCGCCGATTTCAACCGCAATCGTATCGCCATGCCGTGTCAGACTCACCGGCTCCGCATGGGTAGTGCCACACAGAACAAGAAGCGCAGAGGTCGCTAATAACGAAGGTAGGCAGACTCTCAATCTTTGCACGCGTTTTCCTCGCAATTAATTGTTTTTCGAACTTCTTACTGTCTAGCGGCTCAACGGGCCAGGTGGAGTGGACCTCGGCCCAGCACTCAGTTTCCCTTATCTGCGTCCATTTCTTTCTGCTGTTGCTGAAGAATGCGCCACATCGTTCCCGAAAAGATCATGGCCTGGGCGTCAGGCGGTACGCTGCAGGCATCCAACATTGCGTGATACCGCGCTAGACCGTCATCGAATTCCCCCAGCTCTCCGCCAAATACATCGGAGCCAAACACGAGCTTCTCAAACGCATTCCGGCCACCGGCAGGTGTGTGAGAACTGGTCGTTCCGCTCCACCAGAAGATGGAGCGGAAGTACTTATAGTTGCCGTTCATCTTGATGAGGCTCGATCCAGAAAGATCAAAGTAGAGATTCGGGCTCCAGCGCGCAACTTCGGCCGCTTCGGCGTAGTCGGGATTGCCGAGGTGCGCTCCGATGACGATCGTCTTGGGCCAGTGGCGGGCAATCAGGTCGAGCCGAGTGGCGCGCATGCGATCGAAACTCACGTTCTCGGGCCGATCGGGATTCTCACGGCTTACGACGCCGGTGTGGAAGAGAAGAATCATGTGGTACTTCGCGGCTCGGTCGTAAATGGGCCAGTAGGAGGGATCGTCGTAGTTCTTCTGCGAAGAAGTGATCTCGCCTAGTCCACGAAATCCTGCCCGATGAAAGCGGTCAATCCGATTGAGAACATCGGGATCGTCCAAGTTGATATCGCCAAATCCGATGAAATGGCCGGGGTGCTCATGCATGAATTTGCTTGCTTCAGGAAAGCCCTTTTGAGTCACAAGCAGGAAACCGATGCCATCGGCTGCCTTCAACTTCGCCAGCAGATTTTCGAGCACTCCCGGTTCCCCGTCGAAATGCTCATGCGCATCGATAAGCCTGGGCGGAGCTGTTTGCGCCGCCACGGCCAACGATGCCACAAGTAAAGCCACGATGGCTGCCCATCGAGAATGCTGAATGATTGGTCTCATCGTTTGGTCTCCTTTTGTGAGTCGTTTCATCGCATTCTTCTGAGGACGAAAATTGATTGCACCCCGAAATCTGGCCTGAGTGCGGCTAACGGGAGAAGGCTTCTTTGGACGCGGGAGCTGACCACATCACCATAGTTCAGATAATTTCTTATTGTCAAGTAAAATTTCTCATACAACTTGAAAACTGCCCATCCTCCCTTCGTGTCGAGGTGCGTGTCGGGCATAGCGTTTTGTCAAGGCCGATTCAGCAGGTTTGCAGGGCTGGTGCTCGACCTGGGGCGCGCAGGCA
>JARLGI010000050.1 GCA_031296115.1 Acidobacteriota bacterium
GGGGAGGATTCGAACCTCCGTAGCTCGCAAGGAGCGGCAGATTTACAGTCTGCTGCCATTAACCACTCGGCCACCTGTGCACATTCGACCGAGCAATGCCGCTCTCAATCGCCATCTGAGAACCCGGCGTCGCCTTAGGCCCGGAATCGCCAGTCCCTGCTGTCAAAGAACCTTTGCGTGCCGAGCACCCGCCCGACAAACCCTCACAACAGCCACGCCGCCGCTCGGGCGTGCATCTTACGATTCGGGAAGCTGCTGCTGGAATCAGTTCTCTAGGAGAGCTGCGCGTCTCGTTGGCCTGCTCCTGCCACGCCTTGCGGCGCGCTCAAGGTTACGATTCTGGAGCTGGCGAAGGGATTTGAACCCCCGACCCTCTGATTACAAATCAGATGCTCTACCAGCTGAGCTACGCCAGCGTTTGCTGCTTGACCCGACACATACGTGCCAAATCAAGCATGATTCTCCCTGCCAGCTGGGACAAACATTAACGTTACCACAAACGGTAATTTGCGTGCAAGCAAACCACCCGCTGGGTACTGATCTAATCCGTTGTTGCTATCGGCAAGCAGGATTATAGTTAGACGTGTTGCCCGACAATTCAAAAGACGTTGCGATAGCCGTTTTTGGGGCGTCAGTTGCTCTCGCTGGACTGCTTCTCGTATTTGTCGGGTTTGTGTTTTCTCAGGCTGCCAGTTTCCCTCCCGAGATGTGCATCCTAAAAGAGGACGGCCTCCAGCAACCCCTGGCCGGAGGTCACTAGAGGCCTAATGCGCCATTTCGTATGTCGTTCATCCTACTGACTACAAAGTGCGCTGTCCAGACCACTGACGGGTAATCCCTATCCGAGACCTTTGTGCATCAACACGGTTTTAGGACAGTGCCGGATTTCTCGGCCAAGCATTAGTGTGTCAGTGGTTTCAGGGAACGGCAATGGAAATGCACAGATCAGCAACAACCCATTAGATCAGTACCACCCGCTGGAACGGCTTCCGCGTAATGAATAAAGACCCACGCCTTGCCACTCCCGCGGGCCTCTTGGCTGGGGATTTTGCAGAGCGCGTCCGCCTCTTGCGGACGCCATAATGCGTTCAACTCATTGTGCTCAATTTTACCCCCGCTTGACCACTATGGCCGCATTTCTCGTATCATCAAGTCTCACCCATGCGAAGACGCTGGAACATGGTTTGGGCCGCGGTCGCGATTCTTGTCATCGTCGGCGGAATACTCGCCGCCATCCTGCTACGCCGCCGGGCCGCCCCGGACGTTGTTCGTCTCCTGCCAGACTCCGACGCCGTGTTCTACGTCAATCTCGAGCCCATCCGACTGCTCACCGACCTAGGGAAGAAGCCTCCCAAGGAACGGGACCCGCAATACGAGGACTTCGTCCACCAGACTGGCTTCGAGTTCGAGCGCGACCTGGACAAGGCCGCCTTCGCCATCCACTATGGCGCGTCAACCAAAGACAAGCCCGGAGAGACGCGTTACAGCGAGATTTTCCAGGGCCAGTTCGATAGCGGACGAGTGAGCCAGTATCTTCGCAAACTGGCGGCCAGCGTCGAGAACTATCACGACGTTGAAATCTACATCATTCCCCTGGAAGGCCGCACGGTGCGCGTGGCTTTGCTCGGCGTAGATCTTGCGGCAGCCTCGAATACCGACGGTGCTGACGTCATTCACGGTATGATCGACCGCTACAAGCAGGCTGCCCTGCCCTTTGCCGGCCCGAAGCTGGTGAGCGACCACTACGGCCGCGTTCCTTTGGGCAGCCTGATCTGGACAATCGCGTTGCCGCCTGCCCGCGGCTCGCAGAACCACGACGAGTTCCTGGTGCCGGGAGGCTGGAGCGGGCTCTTGCCGGCCAACAGCGTTGTGATTGCCTCGGCACGCCCTCTAAACGACATTCATCTCAAGGCCCAGGTCGTCACTGCGAACGATAGTGAAGCTGGCAGCTTTGCCGACCGGGTCAACACCTACCTGGCCATCGTCAAGTCGCTCAATATCTCCATGGATGCCGGTGGCCCCGATCCCGATGTGAAAGCAGCCTTCGACAGCCTCGAGATCCATCAGGACAAGAATGAGGCGGTCCTGACGGCGAAAGTTCCCTATGCCTTCTTCAAGAAGCTGATGAGCGATCCTCCGGTCGAACTCGGGCCGGAAATGCAAAAGCCGCCGGAGCCGAGCGCTCCAGCGGCCAAGCCGAAATTTAAGAAAAAATAGTTAAGTGCCAGGAAGGCCCGCGACCGTTTGGGCCAGGGTGCTGCGCAGAAATTTATGGGGATTCACTGGCGTGTCGTGGATGCGCACCTCGTAGTGCAGATGCGGTCCGGTGCTGCGTCCGCTGAGGCCGACATAGCCAATGACCTGCCCCTTGCGAACATCCTGGCCATCCGCGACCGTAAGACCGGACAGGTGACCAAAGCGCGTGCTGACGCCATTGCCATGGTCGATCTGGATCATGCGCCCATAGCCATTGTAGAAGTCAGCATAGGTAACGACCCCGTCTGCCGGAGCCACCACCGACTGTCCAATATGGCACGAGATGTCCACGCCGGAGTGGAAAGCACCTTCACCGTTAAACGGATCAACCCGCTCGCCGAAGGATCCGGTGATTGGTCCTATTACCGGCCACAGCGTGGGGGCCGTTGCCGCATGTGCCCAATCTGTCAGGGTCGCCTGATGAGTTAGACCAAGACTCAGACCAGCGGTTGCTGCGCCCGTCATCGCCGAGCTACGCAGCGCGTTCAACGTGTCGAGGGAATAGGTGACTTGTTCCTGCCGCACGGGTCCATCGCCGGCATTCAGCAGCTTGGTATTCGGCTTGAGGCCGTAAATCATGGAGACTTCATTGGCCAGCGAACCCAGCGAGGCGACCTGAATGTCCTTCTCGTGATTGACCTTTTCCAGCTGCTCGTAGCGGGTTTGCAGGGCCTTCTTTTCGGAGCGGAGCTGATTGAAGCTCGCCACCTTCCACAACATGCGAGTGTAGGAGCCCGCCATGCCGGTAATGGTGAACATGCCCAGGAGGGCACCGGCCAGAAACACGTAGAGGTAATGGACAGGGATGGGAATTTTTCGTAGCTGACCTTCTGCGTCACGAGCTACGAATAGGATATAAAAGCGTTTTCGCAAGTGAACAACCCTCTGCTAAAAATCGTTCCGGGCCTGATGCAACTGCCTATAACTGAAATCCGGAACGTCTGGCCTTGCCGATCGGAGACTGCGTACTCTCCGGTTTCTTGGACAGCCGTGGGTTAACGGCGATCCTCCCGGCAGAAGATATTCCTCCTACCGAGGCTTGGCTGGTGTTATATGAATGACATCAAACCGTAACAGAGCAGCCAACCCATGTCAACGAATCTGGGATAAGTCACTGATACTAAAGTGCTAGATACGGCGGGTCGCCCAACCAGATGCATGGACATGGCGTATCGTTGACCCGCACCGGTTCTTACCGCCTTCGACCAGGAGTGCAAGTTGCCATTGCAAGAGAAACTACTCATCCAGCGGATTCGCCGCGCCGCTGGCGCAGTAGCAAAGCGTGGAAAGGGCATCGGCGACGACTGCGCTGTCCTAGAATTGCCTCGCGGCCATGAAGCGCTCATCACCACCGACTTCAGCCTGGAAGGTGTTCACTTCCGGCGTGAATGGCACCCGGCGGATTCGGTCGGCCATCGCTGCCTGGCCCGAGGACTCAGCGACATTGCCGCGATGGGTGGAGTTCCTCAAGCCGCTTTTCTCTCCCTGGCGCTTCCGCTCGAACTGGGCCAGCGGTGGGTGGACGGTTTTGTTGCCGGCTTTCTGAAACTTGCGAACCGGTTTTCGATCAAGCTTACGGGCGGAGATTCGGCGCAGTCGCCTGACGGCGTGCTGGCCGACATCGTGGTGCTCGGCTCAGTCCCCGCCGGACAAGCGGTTTTGCGCTCTGGCGCGAGGCCTGGTCATCTTGTTTATGTCACTGGGACACTGGGATCATCGGTTGATACTCTGAACCAACTCCGCGATGGCCGGAAGTTGAGCCCTAAGGCGTATCCCAAGCACTTCTATCCCGAACCGCGCCTTGCGGTTGGGCAATATCTAAGGGAGAAGAAGCTGGCCTCGGCGATGATCGACATCAGTGACGGGCTTTCGACCGACCTCGGACATATCTGCGAGGAAAGTCATACCGGAGCGGTAGTTGAGGCTGATGCTTTGCCCGCAATTGCAGGTAAGGAAGGGCTCAAACTCGCACTCCATGGCGGCGAAGAGTACGAACTGCTCTTCACTGCGCCGCCAAACCGCCGCGTCCCCAAGAAAATTGTCGGAATTCCCATCACCCGTATTGGCGAAACCACTCGCGGTCGCACGATGAAAGTCGTCCTGCCGAATGGCAAGACGGAAGCGCTAAAGCCGGGCGGGTGGCAGCACTTCGACTGACGTGAAATCTGCGGACATCCGGCAAGTACCTTCGTCACACTGCTCAGTGACCTCCGAAACGCACAACACACACACGTCGCCGGTGCCGCGCTGTTTATAATCACGCCCATGAACCTGGAAGAGAAGTTGGCCGAACTGAAGCGCCGCGACTCGCTGGCCGATGCCGGTGGAGGCGAAGAACGCCGCGCGCGCGAACACAAGCAGGGCAAGATGCCGGCGCGCGAGCGCATCGAGTTTCTGCTCGACGAGGGCACCTTCGAAGAAACCGACAAGCTCGTCACCCACCGTTGCACCGACTTCGGCATGGACGAGCAGAAGTATTTCGGCGACGGCTTCGTCACCGGCTACGGACGGATCGAAGGCCGCCTGGTATTCGTTTTCGCACAGGATTTCACGGTGTTCGGTGGCTCACTCTCCGAGACCAACGCCGCCAAGATCGTCAAGATTATGGATACCGCCATGCGCGTGGGCGCGCCGGTCATCGGCTTGAACGACTCGGGCGGTGCGCGCATCCAGGAAGGCGTGATGTCGCTGGCCGGTTACGCCGACATCTTCCTGCGCAACACGCTGGCGTCCGGCGTGGTGCCGCAGATCTCCGCCATCATGGGTCCGTGCGCCGGCGGCGCCGTCTATTCGCCGGCCATCACTGACTTCATCCTGATGGTGGACAAAACCTCGTACATGTTCATCACCGGGCCGGACGTCATCAAGGCCGTCACCCACGAGGAAGTCACCAAGGACGAGCTGGGCGGCGCGATGACGCACAACGAGCGCTCGGGCGTGGCGCACTTCATGGCCAGCGATGACGCCGAGTGCCTCAGCATGGTACGCGAGTTGCTCAGCTTTATCCCCTCGAACAATCTGGAAGACCCGCCGCGCAAGGCATGCACGGACCCGATCGACCGCGAAGACGAGAAGCTCGACACTATCGTTCCCACCGAATCCAACCAGCCGTATGACATCAAGGACGTTATCACCACCGTGGTGGACGATGCCTACTTCTTCGAAGTGCAGGAGCATTATGCGAAGAACATCGTGGTCGGCTTCGCGCGCTTGAATGGCAAGTCCGTGGGCATCGTCGCCAACCAACCGGCGTTCCTTGCCGGCGTGCTCGACATCAACGCCAGCATCAAAGGCGCGCGCTTCGTGCGCTTCTGCGATTGCTTTAACATCCCGCTCATCACCTTCGAAGACGTGCCCGGGTTTCTGCCCGGTACGCAGCAGGAATACGGCGGCATCATCACCCACGGCGCGAAGCTGCTGTACGCGTTCTCCGAGGCGACCGTGCCGAAGATCACCGTCATCACGCGCAAGGCTTACGGCGGCGCGTACTGCGTGATGGCGTCGAAGCACATTCGCACCGACGTCAACTACGCGTGGCCCACGGCCGAGATCGCCGTCATGGGCCCGGAAGGTGCGGTGAACATCGTCTATCGCCGCGAGTTGGAGAAGTCGGCGAACCCTGATGCCGAGCGGGCCGCCAAGATCGAGGAATTCCGCGACCGCTTTGCCAATCCTTATGTTGCCGCCGAGCGCGGCTACCTTGACGCGGTGATTCGTCCGCGCGACACGCGCCGCAAGCTGATTCAGGCGCTGGACATGCTGGAGAACAAGCGCGACAGGAACCCTGCCAAGAAGCACGGGAACATTCCGTTGTAAATGGTCTTGAGCCGGCGTTTTTTCAGCGTGAGATAGGAATGGTCCGCTGGCCTGGCCAGCGGACCGAGGATGGCAGGATTACGACTTTGCGGCCATCTCCGGCTGTGCGGTCTCAATCTTGGCTTCGCGCAGATACTTCGCCGCCTCTTCCGGCGGCGTCGGATTCTGATAGAAACCTGTGCCCCACTCGAAGCCGGCAATCTTGGTGAGTCGCGGCATGAACTCAACGTGCCAGTGGTAGTGGTCCATGGCTGCTTGCTGCACCGGCGCGGTATGTATGACCAGGTTGTAGGCGGGATTATCCAGGACCTTGTCGGCGCGCATCAGCAGGTTCTTCAGTGCCTTCGCGAGCCCTTCATAGACCTGCGACGATGAGTTTTCGAACGCCGACTCGTGCCGCTTGGGGATGATCCAGGTCTCAAACGGAAAGCGCGGCGCATAGGGGGCGAGCGTCAGGAAGCCTTCGTTTTCCCCAACCACGCGCACACCCGACTCCGTCTCCTGCCGGAGAATGTCACAAAAGACGCAGCGCTCTTTATAGATGTAATACTGCTTTGACCCCTCGAGCTCTTCGATCACATATTTGGGCACGATAGGCAGCGCAATCAGCTGTGCGTGGGCGTGCTCCAGCGTTGCGCCCGCCAGTGGGCCGTGGTTCTTGAAGATAAGGATGTACTTGAAGCGGCGGTCCTTCTTGAGATCGACAATGCGGTCACGGAACGCCCACAAAACATCTTCGATGCGCTTTTCGGGCAACGTGCCCAGCGTGGCCTCGTGTTGCGGCGTCTCGATGATGACCTCATGCGCGCCGATGCCGTTCATCTTGTCGAACATGCCTTCGGCTTGCCGGTTCAGCCCGCCTTCGATCCCCAGCGCGGGAAACTTGTTCGGCACCACCCGCACGGTCCATCCGTCGGTATCGCGCGCCGCGCCGTTGGGGCGGTACGCCAGTACCTCGGGCGGCGTCTTGCTCTCATTGCCGGGACAGAACGGACAAAAGCCGCCCTTCATCGTCACTGGCTCGCGGCTGAAATCGGCGGGACGTTTGGAGCGGTCGGTAGAGATAATGACCCAACGGCCTATGATTGGATCTTTGCGTAACTCAGGCACGGGTAACCTCGGGAAACAAGATTAACATCTTACGCCACGGCCCGCGGCCCGGGAAACGGTCCACCCACGACGCGAACAAAAAGCCCGGACCATTGCGGTCCGGGCCTGTTTGCGAAGCGCTGATAACGCCTACGCGCCAACCTGCATTCCGGGCGTCTGCTTCTTGGTATGTGGTTCGCCGGCCGCCAACTGGATGCACTCTTCCAGCACGTCCATCGCGATGTCGGCCTGCTCTTTGCTGACGATGAGCGGAGGCGCGAGACGGATGGTGTTCGGGCCGCAGCCCAGCAGAAGCACACCGCGCTCGAAGGCAAGTTCCACGATGCGGTCGCGCTCAGCGCTGCCCTGTGTCTTGGCTTTCTTGTCGGTGACGATCTCCACGCCGATCATCAGTCCGCGTCCGCGGACATCGCCCACCAGGCTGAGCCGCTGCGGCCAGTCGGCAATCCGCCGCATGATGTGCTTACCCACCACTTCGGCGTTCTTCACGCCTTCACGCTCCAGCACGTCCAGGGTGGCCAGCGCGGCCGCAATCGCGACCGGGTTGCCGCCAAACGTGGAAGCGTGCGAGCCCGGTACCCAGTCCATGAGCTCGGCCTTGGCCATCATGACGCCCAGCGGCATGCCGCTGGCAATGCCCTTGGCGCTGCACAGAATATCGGGTTCGACACCGGTGTGCTGGATGGCCCACCACTTGCCGGTGCGGCCCGCGCCGGACTGCACCTCGTCGGCGACCAGCAGAATGCCATGGCGGTCGCAGATGCGCCGCAACTCCTGCATGAACACCGTGGGTGCAATCACGTAGCCGCCTTCACCCTGGATGGGCTCGACGAAGATGGCGGCCACTTCCTCGGGCGCCAGCGTGGTCTTGAATAGCTTCTCCTCGATGAAGCGCGCGCAGCCCAGGGCGAACGCCTCCGCTTCCTGCGCCCCACCGACGCAACCGCGATAAATGTCCGGATAGCGCACGTGGGTCACGCCCGGAACCAGCGGAGCAAAGCGCCGTTTTTGCTGCGGCTTCGAGGCGGTCAGCGAAAGTGCGCCCATGGTGCGTCCGTGGAACGCGCCGTAGAAGGCGATGACGTTCTGCCGCTTGGTGTGATAACGCGCCAGTTTCAACGCCGCTTCAACCGCCTCCGCGCCCGAGTTGCCGTAGTAGAACTTGTGCGGCCCCTTCATCGGTGCGACCTTGGACAGCCGCTCGGCCAGCGTCACCATGCCCTCGTAATAGAAGTCGGTGCCCGACATGTGAATCAGTTCGGACGCCTGCTTCTGGATGGCGGCCACGACCTCCGGATGGCAATGCCCGGTGGAAGTCACGGCGATACCGGCAGTAAAGTCGAGGAACTCATTGCCGTCGACGTCTTCGACGATGCAACCGTGGCCGCGCTTAGCAACCATCGGATAGGAACGCGTATACGACGCCGAAATGTATTGGTGATCACCATCGAGAATGCGCTTGGCGTTGGGGCCGGGCAGCGCGGTGCGGATCTTGGGGCCGGCAACGTGAGTCAAGGTAGTGGTGGTCATGGTCTTCTCCTAATTAGGCTTGCGGCGCCCGTTGTGCGCCGGAGCTGCGATCGGACCGCGCCGGCCTATCTGGTTGGATTGGATGGCGCGATCAGGAACGAAGCGAGAGGCCGGGGTTAGTCGCCTGAGAAGAGATTGGGGCGCGACATGTAAGGAGACAACTTGGTCTGCGCGCGCGATGAGATCGGCCGTGACCAGGCTCCGCGCACACTGCAACCCAGCACCGTGTCGAGCACGGCGCCAGCCAAGTGATGCGCGTTGGTACGGCAGACCTGCATAGACATATAACCACCTTAAGTATAGCGAGTTTATGGGCGCAGCGTAACCCCCTAAAACGTATCATCTGGGCTGCGTCATGAGCTCTACCCAGTGGCCGAAGCGGGCGCCTTGTCCGCGGTCGCTGCAGCCTTCGCCTTCGCTTCGGCCAAGGTTTTGGCCTGCTTGTCAAGGTCGCCCCCAACACGAATCTGCAACAGTTCGATGGTCTCTTTGGAGCGCTTTTGCAGCATCTCGCTGGCTTTCTCGATCGACTCGTGACTGGGTCTGCCTGAGTCAGGAGGGGGGAGCTGGGCGTAGTTTTCCGCGAATGTCACCTGCTCGAAGTAGCCCATGAACGCGATCTCCGCCTGGATGAGGTTGGACAGTGCCGCCTGCGTCTTCTCGATGGGTCCGAGAAAGAAGAGGCTGATGAAGCTGGCCGCACCCAGGCCACAGAAGATACCGGTATAGATCAGGTTTTGGGTGAACGCGCCGTAAATCGCAGCGAAAGCGAACAGGCTGACCCCCATCCAGAACATCACCTGGTTCATCAGCGTAACCATGCGATAGGTACGCGCTGAGTATCCCAGGGTGGTCTTAAACATTTCCACCGTGGAATTTGCGAGCTGATCCATACGAATCGTGTTGGCCTCGGCGCGGGCCCGCGTCTGGGTCTGCTGTTCGCGCAAGGTGTCCACGATCATGTCGACCGCGGAGGGCGATCCGGCAGCGGGGCGCTGTGGTTGGCCAGCAGCCCCCGCAGCGGAAGGCGTAGGCGCCGAGCGCTGTTGTGGAGAAAAGGTCGCCTTCAGGCTCGCAATCTCGGCCGGTTCCAGAGAATACCCGTTCGCCTTCAGCGCGCCTTCGAAATCGCGGAATAGCTGCCGGGAGAACTGTTCATCTGACCTGGCCCGGTCAAACGCCTCCTTCATCTGCTGCTCGCTCACGCTAAGCCTCCTTCTTTCGCTCGCCACCCGCGACGGTCTTGCCCATGCTTACTGGATCTCCAGCGAGGCAACCATCTGCTGGATCGTCCCTAAGAACTTGTCGAACTTGTTAGGTTCCGCGGTGTAGGTCACATAGTAGGCTCTGTCGCCCTTAACGGCGTAGTATTGCAGCCATTTCAGGGATCGTCCCATCATGGCGCCGGTATACACCGTGCGATAAGCGGGCAACCCGCCGATTTTGTCCGGCATCGCGTTCTCGACAAACGTTACCTGCAAACCCTCCAACAGGTTCTGGCGGTTGGCGGCCACCACCTGTTCTAGGGTCATAGGCTGCGGCAGCGGCTCGACAATCACGTTCAGGTTTTCGCGGAACTGGTCGAAGGGGTCTTCCTGGGGCGATGCGAAATAGACCCCAAAGGCGTTGGCGCCCAGGTCTTCCTGTTTGTCCCAGCTGCTGGGATATTTCATCCAGATGCCGTGTTCGAGGTTCATGTAAACGAGGAAATTCTCAGACTGAGGTTGCGCGGTTGCGGGCATGGCATTCCCCTCCTGCTCCGCGACATTTTAGAACGGAACCTCTACAGGCAAGATGAAATTTAATCAGGGTGGCTCGCGCAGGGCGGCCAACGGTGCGGCGTTACGGGCCCGCCTGCGGGGAAAAACTCTAGACATCGACTCCGACGGATAAAACCCCCACGCAGGAGACCAAGAAGATCGAACGGCGGCTGCTCGAGAGCTTCCGGACCTTCTAGCTCCTGAGGTTGACCCCTTTTCTGGCAGCCCCCTACAATCTAGTTTCTCCACCGCACGCCAAGCCTATGCCACTTCAGTTCTTTAATACGCTGTCGGCCAAAGTCGAGGAGTTCCACCCCCTGGAGGACAACTTGGTCCGCATGTATGCCTGCGGACCCACGGTCTACGACTACGGACACATCGGCAACTTCCGCACCTTCATCGTGGTGGACACGCTGCGCCGCTTCCTGCTGCAGAGCGGCTACCACCTGCGCCATGTCATGAACATTACCGACGTGGACGACAAGATCATCCGCAACGCCGCCCGCGACGGGGTGTCGGTGGGGGAGTACACCAAGAAGTACAAGCAAGCATTTCTGGAAGATGCCGACGCGCTCAACATCCAGCATCCCGAGCTGCTGGTGAATGCGACCGACCACATCAACGAGATGGCGCAGTTCATCGCCGAGCTGGAGAAGAAGGGCGTTGCCTATCGCACCGAGGACGGTTCGTACTACTTCCGCATCGCCAAGTTTCCCGAATACGGCAAGCTCTCCAAAAAGGACTTCGCCGGCATGACCGACGGCGCCCGTGTAGATGTCGACGAGTACGACAAGGACAACGCCCGCGACTTCGCGCTGTGGAAAGCTCCCAAGCCGGGCGAGGCGTTTTGGGAAACCGAGATTGGTCCCGGACGGCCGGGCTGGCACATCGAGTGCTCGCTCATGTCAATGAAGTATCTCGGCGAGAGCTTCGACATCCATCTTGGCGGCGAAGACCTCATCTTCCCGCACCACGAAAACGAGATCGCGCAATCGGAGGCGATGACCGGCAAACCCTTCGCGCATTTCTGGGTACACGCGCGGTTCTTGCTGGTCGAGGGCGAGAAGATGTCCAAGAGCGCGGGCAACTTCTTCACCGTGCGCGACCTCATTCTGATGGGCCACAAGCCATCGTCCATCCGTTTTCTCCTGATGTCCGTTCCGTATCGCAAGCAGCTCAACTTCACCTTCGACGGGCTGACGCAGGCCGCGAATTCCGTCGAGCGCCTGCGCAACTTCAAGCTGCGGCTGGAGACCTCTCAGTTTGCCGACGATAACAACGTCATCATTGCCGAGATCGCAGAGAGAACCTCCGCCGAGATGCGCGCTGGCCTCGATGACGATCTCAACACGGCCCGAGCGCTGGGCGCCATCTTTGACATGGTGCGCGACGTGAACGCGGCCGCCGATGCCGGCGAAGTGCGCAATGGCGACGTGCCTAGACTCCTGCAAGTCCTCGCGCAATTCGACGAAATCTTCGCTGTGTTCGAGGACGACGATGCCGCCAAGGTGCGCGCGACCGTCGAGTGGGCCACAGCGGAAGGATTGCAAGACAAAATCAGTCCGCAGACCGCGGAGCTGGCCAAGGCTGCCGCTCTTTCTGACGCCGATGTCGAGCGCCTCGTCGCCGAGCATTCGCAGGCGCGCAAGGCCCGCGACTTCGCTCGCTCCGACGCCATCCGCGCGCAGTTGGCCGAGCAGGGCGTTCTCCTGGAGAACACCAAAGACGGCGTGCGCTGGAGAAGAAAGTAGTTCGCGGCGCTGGCTCCGAGCTGGGATTCACTCTTAAGTCCGGCTACGCCTCAGGCTGGATACTTGCCCGTGATGTAGCCTTCCAGTTGCGCTATCTGGTGCTGCTGGCCGGAGATGATCCACTTCACCAGATCGCCGATGGAGAGCACACCCACGACGGCATCGCCGTGCAGGACCGGAAGATGACGGATATGGTGGTTGGTCATGATCGCCATGCAATCGTCCACGGTTTGCTGGCGAGTGACGAAGATGACCGGGCTGGTCATGATCTGGCTGACCGAGGTTTCCTTCGACAGCCGCCCTTGGAGGATGACCTTGCGGGCGTAGTCGCGCTCCGAAAGGATCCCCACCAGCTTGCCCTCGGCGATCACCAGCAAAGCGCCGACGCCGAATTGGGCCATCTTCTCGATGGCCTCATAAACCGACTGCTCGGGAGTGACAGACAGAACGGCATTGCCCTGCTTTTGCGCCAGCAGGGCGTCAACTTTGTCAGCAAGGCTCATGCAAGCACCTGGCGGGTGGTCACCCGTTCGTCGGGGTATCTTATATCATCCGGCCGAATGTGACATCAAATTAGGCGCAAAAAAAAGGCTCAAACCGGCGGGCGAGTCGCAGATCGGCTTCGGCAGCGCCATGCTCTCTGTACAGGGGTTCAACGCCGAAGGCCCGACGTCGTTGGCAAGTACAGGCGTCCCCTTCGACTTTTGCGATCCCGCTCCGTCGAGGCGCGCGGGCCGCTTAGCCTCAAAATGACAGAGCGCAGCCGGCCGATGTCTGACCGCTAAACCCGTACTGCCACAGGTTCAAACATTTCCTGCAGCCTGGTGATCTCGACCAGGTCCTGGACTTGTGCGCTCGGATTAATGAACTTCAGGTCGCAGCCGCTGTTCTTTGCGGAAGCCCAGACACTGACGAACGTGCCAATGCCGAGGCTGTCCACTTGTGTAACTTTGCTGAGGTCGACTCTGATCGGTTTGCCTTCAAGTATGAGAGCTCGAACCGTTGTGGAGAAAAGATTGCAAGATTCGATAAGTACTTTGCCCGCGCAATGCACGAGGGTCATCGCCGGTTGTTTCTCGGTTTCCAGCTGCAATACGGGGGTTGCATTTGTGGCCATAGCAAGCCTCCCTATCACAATTCTACACCCGTCGTTCGGGACGCTCCGCGACGGCGAGCGCGACTAATTGCCAGTGGGGATGATGCCGCTGGTCTCCACCATCAGCATTACGGTCCGTTGCGGCGCGCGGGGACGGTGCATAACGCCCTTGGGGATAACAACGCCCTGCCTGGGAGCAAGTTCCACGGTGCGGTCCTCGAGATCAATCAGCAACCGTCCTTCGACGACATAGAAGAATTCGTCATCCGCGTCGTGCTTGTGCCAGTGATATTCTCCCTGCACCACACCGAGCCGGACGACAGAATCATTCACCGCACAGAGCGTCTGGTTGTACCACTTGTGAGTGCACCCGTCGGCCAGCGCCTTCTCATCGATAACTTCCAGCGGCTTGCAAAGCACATTCAACCGGGTATCGTAGGGATATTCCTGAACGTCACTCATGGCGAGCTCCTTCCTCACGGACTGCTGATTGAGAATAATAGCCCGTCCGGCACATGGTTTATGTCATCGCAATGTAAAAAGCTGCGGGCCACTGCGCGATGCAGAAGCCCAGCCGCGAAGGGGTGACTATAGTGTTAGCCCTTGCGCGATGGGGCATCTCTATCGCGCTAGATCGCCAGCGTGGAGGATCCAGAAGTCCAGCCGCAAAGCGGCGGCAGTGGTGTTAGCCCCGGGCGCAAGCCCGAGGTACAGGCGGGACGAAGGCCCCGAGCCGCGTAGCGGCGGCACGGCTCTTGCACACCCCTTGCAAGCGCCGCAATTGGAAGATCGCCGAAGCCGCCAACGTCCGCTCAAAACCGCCGAACTGGTAACCAGCACTTTGGTGCTTATTTATCTACCTTGGCTCGATAAAAATGATTATTTGTAAAGTCCGTATTTTCAATATCTTACCTGCAAAATCGTCAAAGCATTGGACTTAGCTGCTATCCCAAGTCCTTATTTATGAATATCTTGCGAGTTACCTTCCAAAATCGTCAAAACACGAGACTTACACGCAACATCTTCAAACAACGTCACTTAGCGTACATGGCGACGGCGACTCTTTGCCTTCGCTGCACTTTGCCGCTGGTTACCTTTTCCAAGCCACCCGACCCTGCCTGACTCTCCTTGGCAGTACACCCTTCATAGAACCGGCCGTCAACGGAACATCTGACAACTGGCGACTGGCAACTGGCCACTGACTTGTGAAAGAACGAATTTCACCCCGGCCCCTGGGGCGGGTTACGGACACGCATCCCTGACGCTCATCAGGAGCGGTCCAAGCTCCAAGGGTAGAACGGAATTGAGGATTGTCAAGATTACGAAGGTACAGGTCAGGTAACTGTACTTTCGTAACATTTTGGGAGGAGGGTAACCACCCCGGCGAGTGCCTCCCGTGCGCGATGCAGAAGCCCAGCCGCGAAGCGGCGGCGGTGTTAGCCCGGGCGCAAGCCCGGGGCGAAGCGGTAAAAGGATTCCGAGCCGCGTGGAGCGGCGCACAGTTCTTAGTACTCCTTCCGCGGCGCAACTGGCGGCGAC
>JARLGI010000051.1 GCA_031296115.1 Acidobacteriota bacterium
CAGGTAGCTGCCAATATGCTTGCCGCAAGCAAAACGCTCCGCCGATCCGATGATCAGCACAAAGGCAAGGCCAGTCAACGCACCAACCCCAGGATGCGTCATCAGCCGTAGCACCTCGGGTCGTTTCTTGGCTTCCTCCTCCACCGCCGTGCTTAACTCATCGATGGTGGGGTTCAATCGGTCCAGCACCTCCAGCAAGTCTTGCCGGCGTCGGCTGGCCCAAGGCGACAGCACGAAGGACTCCAACTGGGCTCGCCCCGACTTACTCCACAGCGCCTTCTTGCGTCGCACTCCTTCATTCATAGCCACGGCCTGCAACTGATTCATGACCCGGGTCCGCATCTGCACCAGCCGATGCCGATGCCACAGCAGTTGGCGCACATCCCGATTCTCCGGACTCGGTACCCAGATGCGTGGGAAGCGCTCTTCCACCAGCAGCTTCAGCAGCAACTGCGCATCCTGACGATCGGTTTTCTGCTTCCGCACTCGCGCAGCCTTAATCTGGGCCGGATCTCCAATCCATAGCTCGAAACCCAGTTCCGCCAGTAACCGCTCGAACCAACGAGCATGTCCCGTCGCCTCCATCCCCACGCGCACACTGACACCTCGTCGTTTCAAGTCGCGGTAAAACCCTTCGGCTTCACCGTCCTTATGCAGCAGTCGCCGTTCTACGCATTCTCCCGTTTCCGAATCTACAAACGCGATTTGCTGAACGCTCGGGTGATAATCACAACCTATAATCAGCATGTTCGGCTCCTTCCTCCCGAGCCTTGGTTGTTTGGCAGCTATCAAGTCTACTCAGGTCGAGGGAGTCGACATTGTTATGAAATCAATGATTGTGGGTCTGTGGTCTGCCAGCACGAAGTTGTCCAGAAACCGCCTTGCGGGAGATTGCTCCCGACAAGTCGGCAAGGCACACCGAATCCCGTTGCCAGTGATTTTGCCCAAGAATGAGTGTCGTGAAGGGCGTTTATCGGTACTAACGCGACGGACGGCCGGGATCATCAAGCGACAGAAAGTTAAGGCGCTCCTCGGGTGAAAGTGCTGCGGGTTAAGACTGGCATCCTGCCGAGTGTGGCTGAGCCGACGTTCAGGCTTTCCACGGCGAACCTCCGCCGCGAGATCAGCGCTCGCAATCTACTGCTGGCCCAAGGGATCGCTCACGAATCTACTTTCGGTGCCGTTCCCAGTGTTTTGTATCAGGAAGCGGGTGGTGAGCAAGGCAACTTTCTGCCGGCAGCTTACCGTCGTATCCGCGCCTCGCCCGACTTGGAACCGGCGACTGAAGAAGTGCTACACGTCCAGCAAAAGGATCGCCCGCTCCGGCGATCGCACTCGTCGAGAACTCGATTGCGCCAATAGTTCCGATGCGCTGCTCATGAATGTCTTCTGTTATCCGGGAGTAACGTATCGAGAGGCGTTGTGTTCGCTTCTCGGCATCGGGCCCGTAGAAGATCTAAGTTCCGGGCACCTTCTGTTGGCCGGTTTTGAAGTGACAACCGTTGGCCGCTTTTGAAGTGATTATCGAGGGTCTTACCCACTGCGTTTCGCGGAAATCCCTGCTCAGAACCCGAAAAACAATGACCTGCCTTGTCTCTCGCCAAAATCCTGCGCACCCACAGAATCACCCGTTGGCGGAAGGTCAGCTTTACCCTCATCACGCTACCGATCGGCGTGGGAGGTCCAATGGCAATGGGGGACCCTGGTGTACCAGTCGCCGGGACGGCGCTAGGCCTTCGCGGGCGAGACTTCGAAGGTCAGATGATGAGGTCCGCAGATTGGGCATTCGCGTCAGCGTGATCGAACCAGGTTTTGTCAGGACCGACATCGTCGACCACTCACCTGTGGCGGCCTCACCTTTCGAACCCTATATTTCTGCGCGATCTAATCCGGCACGGGCTTTCAGACAGGCGATGGCGCAGGGCGTTGACCCTAACGTCGTGGCGCGCACTGTGGTAGAGGCGGCCACAGGGGAGTATCCGCGCCTGCACTATCTGCCTGAGGGAACCGCCCGCGTGGTCGCGCTGTTTCGTGATGTCCTCCCCTCACCCTTATTCGACTTTGCTTTCCGCAAGCAGATCCAAATGAATGAAGACTGACAACTGAGGACAGAGCGAATTGAGTTCAGCAGGATAAGCCCGGCAGGCTGCGCGACCGAACCTATCTGATATAAATCCCAAGGTCGCAATCTGCACGCGCGTACTACCGGAGAGAGACCTGTGGAATGGTTCTTCAATTTGCCGGACTGGCTTTATGGCATCCTTTCGATCGCGTTCGCGGTGCTGATCGGAATAGGCGGTCTGCTGGCTACTCGTAAATGGGTATCGCGACTGCATGTGACGGCCTCGCACAACGAAATCGTCAGCTACTATCTGAGCACGGTTGCCATCTTCTACGGCATTATGTTGGGCTTGATTGCCGTCAGCGTCTGGGAAGGATACAACAGTGCCACGACAGCCGTGGCATTGGAAGCGGGCTCCCTGGCGGCTCTGTATCGCGACGTCAGCGGTTATCCCGAGCCCGACCACAGCAGGCTCCAGGCGGCCTTGCGCGAATACACGCGCTATGAAATCGAAGTGGCCTGGCCAGAGCATCGCAAAGGGATTATCAGCCCGGGCGGAATGCAGCGCCTAGGGCGCTTCCAGGGCCAACTGCAGACATTCGAGCCCCGGACGGAGGGGCAGAAGGTGCTGCATTTTGAGACCCTTCGCGCCTTCGACGACCTCATCCAGAAGCGCAGCCTGCGGCTGGATAGCATCACCTCGCATTTGCCCAGGCCGCTGTGGCACTTTGTCATTGTCGGAGCGGTGCTGAGCTTCGTCGTCAGCTGGTTCTTTCAACTCAAGAGCTTCATCATGCACGTCTGGATGACGGCCTTTTTTGCCGCTCTGCTCGGCATGGAAATCCACCTCCTTGTCATCATGAACCATCCCTACCGCGGCAGCCTCGGCGTCAGCCCTGAAGCCTTCCAAGTCGTTTACGACATGCTGATGCGGTAGGCGATGGCGCTGAATGGTAATGTCAGAAGTCGCCGACGATCCGGACGGAACCCTCATCCCACACTTCCCACAAGCCGGTTTCCGGCCGACTTCCGGTTGTTCGACAACAGGCCACATGATCGATAACGCCCCGTCTGCACCACACCTTCGCGGTTAGTCGCTGTCTTCGCGCTGAAATGGGTCAATGACGATCAGTCATGAATCGTGCAAGGATGCAGACCCCGATTTGTCGTTCTTCGCCTAGAACGGTTGGGGCTTGATTTTGCAGTATCATGATGCGCCTATGGACAGACAGCATTACTACTTCCAACTGATTCCGCCCCGGCCGACCTTTCCGCAGGACATGACCAGCGAAGAGAGGGCGTTGATGGAAATGCACGGCGCTTACTTCCAGCAGCACTTTGACCTAGGCAAACTGCTTCTATATGGGCCAGTGATGGCGCCTAAGGGAGCATTCGGTCTGGGAATCCTTGAGGTCGCGGACGAGGCGGAAGCTCTGCGGTTCGGCGAAAACGATCCCTCGGTCCGCGCTGGCCTGAATCGGTTCGAGATTTATCCCATGCGAGTCGCCGCTTCGCGCGCCAAGAGTTAAAGGCGTCATGCGGGCGTGAGCGTATCACGTATGACGGGTACGGCGTCACGACCTCTTCCGTTACTTTTGGCTTGTCGACTAACAGGACGGAACGGAGATGGACCTGTTCGAGAACGAGAAGGGAGCCCTTCGTTTCCCTGTATTCTTCGCTATTATCGACTGTGAAGATCCGATTCGGGCGAGGAGGAGCCTTATGGGCGCGCAGCGATTTCAGGGGAAGGTCGCCGTCGTTACCGGCGGCAACAGCGAAATTGGTCCAGGTGTGCCTAGAGCTTCTGGCTCTGTTTCTATTGGGACCGCAGCCATCGCTTTACTGATCGGTGGATCCGTATCCACGGTGGTCTACGATTTACCACGCTCGGAGCAGAAGTGCCGCGTAATCACCGGTGTTGGGCGACAGATCAGCGGGGTTCGTGACTCAGTTTGTGGGCCCTCTTTCGCTATGGCCGTATCACGGGCAACCCTGACATAACCCGGTAAGGGAAGGGTTGCCGACCAACCGGAAGCTATCGCGTTCCGACTTTAACTGGCACGTCGGGTGCGGTTACTTTCGCCGATACCGCGCTTCAATGCAAGTGTTCCAGATTCGGCGCCAGTGCGCCAAGCGCTGTTGGTAATTGACGGGCAGATGGAACGCCCTTAAGATGATGTGACCCAGGGGCCGGTTGTCCCCCCAAATGATCGATCAGATCATCTGGCATTACCGCATCATCGAAAAACTCGGTGGCGGTGGCATGGGTGTGATGTACAAGGCTGAAGACACGCAACTGCGCCGCTTTGTCGCCCTCAAGTTCCTGCCGGAAGATGTCGCCCAGGACCCCCAGTCACTCGCCCGCTTTCAACGCGAAGCCCAAGCCGCATCCGCCCTAAACCATCCCAACATCTGCACCATTTACGAAGTCGGGCAGCACGACGGCAAGCCGTTCATTGCCATGGAATTTCTGGATGGCACGACGCTGAAGCACCGAATCGGCGGAAAGCCCATCGAGGCCGACCTTCTGTTCGGACGCCGGCATGGTCGAATACGCACATCTCCTAGATCACGACTTGACCGTCATTCTCTTCACAAACAACCAAGGCTTCAACCCTCACCAGATGACAATTGACGTCATGCGATTCTTTGTTCCTGAGATCGAGAAACGCAGCAACCAGGGAGATCATCCCTGGATGACGGGCAAACCGGCAATTTTCAGCGCATGCAGTTCGGCGTGCCGACTCATCGGCTGTTGAACAGCGACCCGCACCGGAGGCTGGTCCCGGAGGTTGTCCCGAAGTCCTCTTGTGGGCCGCCACTCAAGCCGCCCGCAGCGGACACCGAATCAAACGTGCAGCGATTGTCGGTTCCGTACACGCTGGGTGGAACGATAACTGCGTGTGCAATGCCGACTGCAGCCAGCATTCGGCGATATGCCGTGAGGCTGGCTTCGGGCGGCGTGAAGCTGCGGTTTGCAGTCAGGTGATATTGTTCTAGCGGCCCGAAAATGTGGGCGTGGCAATCCCAAGCCTCGGGCGGCGGCGGATGAATCGGCATGCCTGGATCCGGGTTCGGCCCCTGGCAGAACGGAATCGAATCTTCTTCCAACCGGTCATTCATAGACCTGCAGCTCTTTTCCTCTGGTCTCAGGCAGTAGGAGTACAGCAAAGATCATGACCAAGTAGGCGGCAACCGCAAACGCGGAGATGGCATGTCCCAAGCTAATGCGCGCGCTGAGATAACCGACGAGGGTCGGAAATAAAGCACCAATAGCGCGTCCGAAGTTGTACGAGAACCCTTGACCAGAGCCGCGCAACCGGCTGGGAAACAGCTCCGTGAAGAACGCGCCGACCGGACTGAACGACCCCGAGGCGAAGAAACCGAGCGGGAATCCCAGCACCAGCATAAGTCCGTTGCTGATGGGTAAATAGGTGTACGCAGTCACTGTGAGGAAAGAGCAAACCGCAAACACTATCAGCGTGCGCTTGCGACCGAGGCGATCAGCCAGCCAAGCGCTGATCATGTAACCGACGAATGAGCCCGCGATCACAACGAAGAGATAACCGCCGGTGTTCAGGACCGAGAGGCCGCGCGACGTCTTCAGAAATGTAGGCAGCCAGGTTGTGATGGCGTAGTAACCACCCTGTACTCCCATCGCGAGCAACGCGGTGAGGAAAGTCGTATTTAGCAGCGCTGGACTGAAGATTTCCAGAAAATGACTACTCTCCCCGACAAGTGCTTCTCGCGCGCGCGTTAGTTGGAACACTTCGGGTTCGGGTACGTGGCGCCGTATGTAGAACACCAGGAGCGACGGAAGAATGCCGATCCAGAACATCGCGCGCCAGGCGGTTGCGGCGGGCAACATCGAAAAAAGCACGGTATAGCAGATTGCCGTGATGCCCCACCCGATGGCCCAGCCTCCTTGCACGGTGCCGACCGCTTTGCCGCGGTATTGCGGGCGTATGGTTTCACCCATTAGGACTGAACCGACGGCCCACTCCCCGCCAAAACCCAGGCCTTGCAATCCGCGCGTCATCAGCAATTGCCAGAACGAGGTGGTGAATCCGCTCAGAAACGTGAAGAACGCAAACCATAGGATGGTGAGCTGCAAGATTCGAGCGCGGCCGAAGCGGTCTGCGAGCAATCCGGCCAGCCAACCGCCAACAGCTGAAATCAGCAAAGCAGCGGTGCCCAGCAAGCCTGCCTGCCCTTTGCTGATGTGCCATGCCGCGATCAGCGTGGGAATGACGAAGCTGTAGACCATGACGTCCATGCCGTCCAGGGCCCAGCCGCCGAAGGTTGCAAAAAGGGTGCTGCGCTCTTGTGGGGTGAGATCGAGGATCCAGGGGCGCTGAACAGGAGCTGCGACTGCAGGTTGGACCGTACTCATATCGCCTTCTTTGGCCTGGATTCACCGCCTTGGGAGCCAGAAGCAGTGATGGCGCTCATTGTAGACCTCAACCGACGGACATGTATCAGTGAATCGAGCCAATATGAGTGCCGACTTACGTAGCCCGGGTCCCTGTCCAATGAGTCTCAATTGAACGAACATCGCGAATAGCTCGTATTCCATTTGGTCTCGCTGCGCTCTGCTCATATGACTGAAATCCCCCCTTTTACACTCCCCAGAAGTCGGCTTCGGGGACATCAGTTGATCTCCCTGAAGCCGGTTTCTGGACTGTGAGACGAGCGGGGGGAGCTTCGCTGATCATTTCTGCCGTTCACGATCGATTACGACAGGGGCCGATATCAACAGCTATCCATTAGAGAGCCCAACTTCCTTGTTGCTCGTCACCTTCTCAGAATCCGGTTCGCGGAACCCTTTCCGCTACCTGCTCATGCCTCGTGGCAGCGACCTTCAGCAGCCCAAAGCCGGGAGCACGCCATGGCTCACAATTTGGCGTAATCGGCGGGCATTTGTCATACTGCGCCGGACGACTTGTAGATGTGCCTCTCATTGGTCCCGATAATCGAAAGAGATTGAAATGACAAGCTCCGACATAACGGACCAGATCATAGAAGCGTCGCTGCGCTTTAAGGCCAGGATGGCCGGTGCCTGTCAACTACTCGAAGCCCTGACGTCCGGATTCGGCCAAGTAATCGTTCTGGACAGGTTTGTTGTCTCTGGCAATTCCGCGGCTACAGCGGCCAATATCCTGGGACACGAGCGTTTATTTTGGTTGGGATTCGCATCCTCGCTCATCGGCGTCGCGTTCCATATCACTTGGGCGCTTCTCATGTATGTATTGCTCAAACCAGTGAACAGGAGCCTCTCCTTACTCGCAGTGTTCGTCATTCTCGTGGGATGCGCTATTCAGGCTCTTACCAGTCTCTTGTACCTCGCTCCTTTGTTCATCCTGCAAGGCGGTAGCTCCTTCAGCGCATTCACGGCGGAACAATTGCAGACGCTGGCGCTTATGTTTCTCAAATTGAATGCTTCCGCCTTCGACATCTATCTGGTGTTCTTTGGATTCTGGTGCGTCCTGATCGGCTACCTCATTTTCAGGTCGACCTTCCTGCCTCGAGTTCTGGGAGTGCTGTTCGTGATCAGTGGTTTGGGTTGGGTGACCTATCTATTCCCGCCGCTTGCGCACCATCTGTTCATCCCCTACATCGCTGCCGCCTCCGCCCTCGGGGAAATACCACTGGAGCTATGGCTCATCGTGATGGCGGTGAATGTTCAACGATGGAAGGAGCAGGCCAGCGCAGCGGGGGAATGGCGAACATAGCGCGCCATGGGCGCCTGATTCAATCACCCGCTTAAGGAGGAAAGAGTATGAGAGCAGCAGTAACGACGGAACGGATTGCAGAAGCGTCGCCGCGTCCCAGGGCCAGGATTACCGGCGTCGTTTATTTGCTTTACTTTCTGACGGCAGTATCCGGCGAGTTTGTTCATTCGCGGGATTATTGTATCTGGCGACCCCGCGGCAACAGCAACCAACATCCTTGCGCACGAGCGATTGTTTCGGTTGAGTGTGGCGGTCGGTCTCATCGCGACTGCGTTGTACATCGCTGTAACGGTTCTTTTCTATGGCTTGTTTAAGCCTGTGAACAAGACCGTCTCCTTGCTCGCAGCTTTTTTCAGCATCGTGGGATGCGCTATTCAGGCTGCGGGTTTCTCACTCCGACGGGGATTGGATTAAATAGCCGTGTTTCCAACGCGGACAAAATCAATGTATCCCTGCTGGACATCAGTCCGCGTAAGCTTTGCCCGCAACTTATCCCCGACATCTAACCCCGGGTTTCCTTGCGCCAACAGGCCTTCAATGGGAGGATGCATGACGCGAACAAAAGTCCCGCGGGGAGTCACACCGGTGACGATGGCGTCGAAAGTTTCGCCGATCCGCTGGCTCATCGCGGCCGCCGCCAGCCGCTTTGACATCTCGCGCTCAACTTTTCGTGCCGCATCTTCCTTCAACGTGCAGTTTCTTGCGATGCCAGCCAGTTCATCATCTGAATACGGCCCCGACGTCCCAGCCAGGAAGGTCCTGATTAACCGCTGGGTAACAACATCGGCAAACCTCCGGTTTGGCGCTGTGGAGTGCGTGTAATCTTGAACCGCCAAACCGAAGTGCCCCTGTTCCGGGTCGCCCGGACGCTCCAGCACATACTCGCCCGGTCCCATCAGCTTGATGACAGCCAGAGACACATCCGCAAAGTGGTCCGGATCAGCGGCCTTGCGCTTAAGCAGAAAATCGTTGAGTGCCTTGGAATCAGGTTGTGCCGGCAAGGTCCCACCTTGTGCCGCAGCCAGTTGAACAATCCGCTCCCATCGCTCTGGAGTTTTCACGATGCGCCGCAGCGAAGAAACATTCTGGAGGAGTCGCGCCACGACACCGTTGGCCGCAATCATGAAATCCTCGATCAGATCCGTGGCACGATTCCTCGCCTGTCTTATGATATCCACCACCTGCTGGTTCAGCACCACGGGAAGCACTTCATTCGTATCAATATTCAACGCCCCATGGAGAAAGCGCTGTCTCTTCAGCGCCTGTGCGGCATCGTTCTGTAACCTGAGTTGCTCTTGCAACTCGCCGGATGTGGACACCTTCGCCGGGGGCGCCACCGTCCCCTCCAGCCAGCCCCCCACGGCGTTGTACATCAGCTGTGCCTTGTTTCGCACGAGCGCCCGATACACCGTCCCGGAGTTCACATTGCCATCCTCGCCCACTACAAACTCGGTGACCACCGCTAACCTGTCTTGATTCTCAAGCAGCGACGATGCCCCAGTCGAAAGCTCCTCCGGCAACATCGGGAAGTTGCGTACCCCGGTATAAACCGTCGTCGTCTCCTTCGCCGCATGGTCATCAATCGGAGAGGCCTTCGCCACAAACGTGCCCACGTCTGCGATGCCGACCATCACCTTGACATCCCCGCTGGCGAGCCGCTCCGCTACTTCAATCTGGTCTAGGTCGCGCGAAGTGTCGTTATCAATCGACGACCAGAGCAGGTCGCGCAGGTCGCGCACGTCCTTGGAAAAGCAAGCTGCCAGCGGCGGCCGCTCCTTGATATCCGCCACTTGCTGCTGAACCGTCGCGGGAAAATCCGGTTCAAAGCCATGCTCTAGCATAATCTGCCGAGCCATTACCTGGAGGTCAAAATGTGTCGGGTGAGAGTCGTTCATGAAATCCCCGTCAGAAGCATCGAGTGCAAAAAGGCTAACACGTCGACTCGGAACTGAGTGGCAGCTGAAGATGCGACGGAGTTCCGGATTGCGATTGCAGGCGGCGCTGGCTTCTGGCTGCAACTTCCTGATTTACAATGTGTTTTCTCGCTTACGCGGGTTGGCGTTTCTTCGGAGTGCCCTTGTCGCAGCCTGGGTGCGGCTGTGCACCGGAGACGACGCGGAAAAGTGAAAGCGCGGGAAGTCCATCGTGGCCCCGGCTTTTCACGGCAGGGCCCTGCGCTCTAGATTTGAGTCTCATGCGTCCACGTCATTTCCGGATCATCGTTCTCGGAGCTTTAGCTTGGCTGCTGGTGCTGGTGCCCACAGTCGAGGGGCAAAGCCCGGTGCTCATCACCCTCGATCAGGCGATTGACCTAGCGCTCGCGCACAATCACTCGCTGAAGGCGACCCGGACGCTCGTGCTCCAGAACCAGGCACAGGAGATCACGGCGAACCTGCGGCCGAATCCGACCCTGAATTTCGACTCGCAGTTTGTACCGATTTTCGATCCTTCCAACTTCTCCCAAGACACCTTGAATCAAGTCCAGCAGTTCGACGCGGGAATTGGATATCTCTTCGAACGTGGCCACAAACGGCAGCGCCGCCTGGAGGCAGCACGCGACCAAACCGCTGTAACTACCGCCCAGGTTGCGGATGCCGAACGCTCCCTTCGCTTCAATGTGGGCCAGCAGTTCATTGCTGTTTTGCTGGCCGAATCTACTTTGCGGTTCGCCTTGCTGGACCTGAAGAGTTTTGAGGACACCGTCGACATCGCCCAGGCGCAATACAAAGTGGGCTATATCAGCGAAGGCGACTTCCTCAAGATCAAGCTTCAGTTGCTGCAGTTCGAGACGGACGTCTCGTCAGCGCGGCTGGCGAGGGTCCAGGCTCTTATCGCGCTGCGGGAACTGCTGGGCTACGATGCCGTTCCCGCCAATTACGACGTGGTGGGCGATTTGTCGTATGAACCGCTGCCGGCCAAGCTGGGGGACCTGCAAGCGAAGGCGCTGCTGGAGCGCCCGGACTATCGGGCGGCTGAGCTGGGAGTGACCGCCGCGCAAAGCCAGATAAAATTGGCCAAGGCCAATGCCAAGCAGGACGTGGGCGCCTCCGTTGATTACACCCACACGGCGGGGATCAACAGCGCTTCCTTCTTTGTGAACTTCGGTCTGCCCATCTTCAACCGCAATCAAGGCGAGATTGCGCGCACAAACTACGCGCTCCTCCAATCCCAGGAGTCGCAGGCCTCGACGAGCGACACCGTCTTGTCCGATGTCGGCAATGCCTATGAGGCGCTGCGCAGCAGCGAGGAAGTAGTGACACTTTATACTTCCGGTTACCTGAAGCAGGCGCAGGACTCTCGCGATATCAGTGAGTATGCTTATAAACGTGGGGCCACCAGCTTGTTGGACTTTCTGGATGCGGAACGCAGCAACCGGGCGACCCAGCTGGCCTATCGCCAGGCGTTGTCCTCTTACATGACGGCACTCGAGCAGTTGAAACAAGCCGTAGGAACAAGGAACCTTCCGTGAAGATGCGCAATCATTGGCTGTGCTGGATCGCGCTGATGGCCGCGTCGGCGATCATTCTGGGGCTCGCCGGCTGTAGCGGCTCCAAATCCGACAATGCCGCCAAGAACCCAGCGAACAACTCCAATACGGCCGAGCTGTTTACCATCCCGCAGGACCAGATGGCGCACGTGCAGGTGCTCACGGTCCAGCCAACCAGCATGACGCGGACACTCCGGCTGACCGGAGCGGTGGCGTACAACAGCTTTCACACCACGCCGATCATCACGCAGGTCAGCGGTCCGGTAAGCCGGATTGTTGTGGTTCCGGGACAGCAGGTGCAGCGCGCTCAGCCGATGCTTTACGTCGCCAGTCCTGACTATTCTCAACTGCGCTCCAATTTCCTGAAGGCAAGAGATGCGTATGCCCTGGCGCAGAAAGCCTATGCTCGCGCCAAGGACCTATACGAGCATCACGCACTTGCTGAACAGAACCTGGAGCAAGCGGAATCGGCACAGGTACAGGCCAGCGGCGATTTAGCCGCCGCAGAAGCCGCTCTGAAAGTCATGGGGATCACCGATCCCGACGGACTGGTAAAGGCGCCGCCTTCCTTCGAGGCCTCGGTGCGTGCGCCCATCAATGGCGAGGTGGTGGAGCAGAACGTGGCTGTGGGACAACTGCTCCAGACAGGCGTGACCCAGTGCTTCATGCTCTCCGATGTCAGCACGGTTTGGGTCCTGGTGAACGTGTATCAGAAGGACTTGCCCTACATCCGCGTGGGCGATCCGGTCAACATTCAGACGGAAAGTTACCCTGACGTCTTCCATGGCCGCATTTCCTACGTGGCGGCGTCCCTGGATCCGAACACGCGAACGTTGCAGGCGCGCATTGAGACCAGCAATCCCGGCCAGAAGCTGAAGAAGGAAATGTACGTGGTGGCATCCGTGGATGCCGGCACCATCCAGAACGCGATTGCCGTTCCGGATTCCGCGGTGCTGCGCGACAGCGAAAATCTGCCCTTCGTCTACGTTGAGGTGGCGGCTAACCAGTTTGGAAAACGGACGGTCACCCTCGGCGAAAGTCAGAAGGGACAAACGCAAATTGCCACCGGCCTCAAAGCCGGGGACCGAGTCATCGGAGATGGCAGCCTTTTCCTGCAGTTTGCTAACTCGTTGCAGCGATAGCGCGATTGAACTTGAGCAGAACTGTGACAACACGATGATGTCCACACCGGCATGATCCACCGAATCGTACAAGCGTCGCTTCGCCAGCGCTTCCTGGTGTTGATGCTGACGGCGTTCATGATGGTCGCGGGAATCATCTCGTTCAGGCGCATGCCGGTGGACGCCTATCCTGACCTTTCACCTCCGCAAGTCGAACTCATCACACAATGGCCTGGCCACGCGGCGGAAGAGATCGAACGCCTGGTCACGCTGCCTATCGAATTGCAGATGAATGGCGTTCCGCGTGTGATGGTGATGAGATCGATCTCTCTCTACGGGCTGTCGGATGTAAAGCTGACCTTCGAAGAAGGTACCAACGACTACTTTGCCCGGCAGATTGTTTTCGAGCGCATCGCGCAAGCCAACTTGCCCGCTGGTGTGACGCCCTCAATGGCGCCGCTCTTCAGTCCCAGCGGGTTGGTCTACCGCTATGTGCTGGAGAGTCCCGACCGCAGCCCGCAGGAACTGAAGACCATCGAAGACTGGGTGGTCGAGCGTGCTTACCGTTCGGTACACGGTGTCGCTGACGACTCCGGATTCGGCGGTACGGTCATGCAATACCAGGTGTTGCTTGATCCCGCGAGGATCTATGGCTATCACCTGACGGTTCCGCAAGTGATCGCGGCACTGACCGCGAATAACTCGAACGCCGGCGGCGGGTTCTACTCCCAAGGCGGGCAATTCTATTACGTGCGCGGCATCGGACTGGTCCGCAACACGGAGGACATTGGCAACATCGTCGTCGGCAGTAACAATGGCGTTCCTATCCGCATTAAGGACATCGGCGATGTGGGCATCGGTCACGCGCCACGGCTCGGCCAGTTCGGTTTCCAGGAGAGTGACGACGCCGTCGAGGGCGTGATCCTCATGCTTCGCGGCGAGCAGACGCAGAACGTCCTGAAAGGTGTTGAAGCCAAGACGGAAGAATTGAATCGCAACGTTCTGCCACCGGACGTCAAGATTCGTCCCTTTTACGATCGCAGTGAACTGGTGAAGCTAACCACTGATACGGTGGAAAACAACCTGCTGCGCGGCATGGTGCTGGTGCTGATCGTTCTAATTTTCTTCCTGGTCAGTTTTCGCGCAGCCGTCATCGTCGCTCTCACCATTCCGCTCTCTCTCTTGTTTGCCTTCATTGTTCTGCATGCGCACGATGGCGCCGCCAACCTGCTTTCCATCGGCGCAATTGATTTCGGCATCATCATCGACGGCACGGTGGTGATGGTGGAGAATATCTACCGCGAGCTCGCGCTGCGGGAAGGCCAGAGCTACAAGCTGAACGAAGTCATTCTCCTGGCCGCGAAAGACGTCGACCGGCCAATCTTCTACTCGGTGGCGGTCATCCTGGCGGGCTATCTTCCTATCTACGCGCTGAGTGGACCTTCGGCGAAACTGTTCCACCCTATGGCCGAGACCATGTCGTTCGCGTTGATCGGTGCGCTGATTCTCACGCTCACGCTGGTCCCGGTCCTCGCCTCCTACTGGTTTAAGAAAGGCGTACGAGAACATTCGAACCGTCCCTACGAGTGGATGAAGCGTAAGTACGCGACCCAACTGGATTGGGCGCTCGCGCGTCCGAACTTGACCATGCTGATTGCAGTGCTGATCTTTGGCGCGACGCTACTGCTGGTCCCCTTCATTGGTGGCGAATTCATGCCTCACCTGGACGAAGGCGCGCTCTGGGTGCGGGCTACCATGCCGTACACCATTTCGTTCGAAGAGGCCAGCAAGATCGCGCCTCAAATACGCAACATCCTGATGTCCTATCCGCAAGTCACGGTAGTGGGCTCAGAGCTAGGACGGCCGGACGATGGGACCGACCCCACCGGATTTTTTAACTGCGAGTTTTATGTCGGACTGAAGCCTTACAAGGACAAAGCTTGGCAAGGGGACATCAACACCAAGCCGAAATTGATTGAGTCCATCAATCAGCAGCTGAGCGCATTTCCGGGCATAGTGTTCAACTACACCCAGCCCGCGGAAGATGCCGTGGACGAGGCGCTGACCGGCCTTAAGAGTTCGCTGGCAGTCAAGATTTACGGCGAGGACTTGGCTATTCTCCAGGACAAAGCCGTGCAGATCAAGAACACGCTGGCCAAAGTACCGGGATTCACGGAGCTGACGGTGGTTCGCGAACTGGGCCAGCCGAGTCTGCTGGTGGATGTGGACCGCGCCAAGATTGCGCGCTACGGAATCAACGTCGCCGATGTGGAAGCGGTGGTCGCCGCGGCCGTGGGAGGACAGGCCGCGACCCAGGTCATCCAGGGAGAAAAACTGTTTGACCTGGTCGTGCGCATGCAGCCGCAATTCCGCAGCAGCGCCCACGAGATCGGAGAACTGCTGGTGGGCACTCCGGATGGCAAACAGATTCCCTTGAGCCAGCTGGCTGACATCCGTGAGGGCAACGGGGCATCGTTTATCTATCGCGAGAACAACTCGCGCTACATCGGAGTGCAATACAGCATTGAAGGCCGTGACCTGGAGCGTGCGGTGCGCGATGGACAAAAGGCGGTCAATCAAGCCGTCAGCCTGCCGCAAGGGTATTGGCTGAGCTGGGGTGGCGAATACAGTCAGTTTCTGGAAGCCAAGAGTCAGCTCACGCTTATCGGCCCGATTGCCGTGGTGATCATCTTCATGATCCTGTTCGCGCTGTACGGCAACTTCAAGTTCCCGGTGACGATTGCGCTGGGCGTCATTCTGACCGAACCGGTTGGTGCGCTCATTGCGCTGAAGCTCACCCATACCCCGTTCAGCGTTTCGTCGGTCCTGGGATTGCTGGCGCTTTTGGGAGTTTCGGTGGAAACCGCCGTCATCCTGGTTTCCTACATCAACAAACTTCGCCAGGAAGGCATGGATATTCGCACCGCGACCCGCGAGGCATCGTTGCTGCGGCTGCGTCCCATCATGATGACGGCTCTGGTCGCATGCCTGGGGCTGCTGCCCGCCGCGCTCGCCACCGGAATTGGTTCCGACACGCAGAAACCTTTCGCCATCGTTATTGTGGCAGGCTTGATTTCGCGGCTGTTCATCGGCTTCTTCGTCAACCCGGTGCTGTACCAGATGGTGGCCCGTGAAGGCGACGTACTTCAGGTGTAACGCAGAAATCAGTTGCCGCGGCGCCTGCGGCACCCTAGCTGGACCTGAAGCTGAAGAGCCGACGCAGCTGACCGGCGCCGCGCGGGAAATCATCCGGTGCAGTCGGTGGCTCCCACGGCGAACAGCAAGTTGTATAATGTGGTGGAAAGTATTGGTGCAGGCGCGTAGCTCAGTTGGTTAGAGCGCTACCTTGACACGCTTCGGTGGTCCAATACTCCCAATAACTTAGAGACCGTCGGGGACTGCTTCGGTACGTGTAAGTACGCCTAAGCCGGACTTCTTACAGGTGATTTTACAGGTGTGATTTTTTCTGCTCAGCCTGGAACCGGAGTTGTGCGAGCCACACCCTCGCACAACTTCCCTGATGAACGCCCGCCCTCGCAAGCATGCAGGATATGCGTCAACCCATCAACCGTGCACTTCCTCTGACGCTCACCGGTGAAGTAGCCGAGCGCCAGAACAAAAAACACCGGAAGTAGCGCTCCCACAAGTCCGCCAATGTTCATGCACGACTTCCTTTCCGTGCCCGCTCAGTGCGATTGCCAAAGACTCTTGCCTCGATCATCAGACCATCGCTGCGCACCAGGTCATGCATGTACGTGGCCCTTTGCCTTTTGCCGTTTCCCCTTCCGGATTCTGCCCGACGCTTGCTAGACCCGTTCCGTCTCGTCAGATGAGCGGTGGAACCTGGGGGGAAATGGGGATCTCCAGCACCGTGGGCTTCGATTTGCTCCAGGCCTCCGCTGCAACCCTCTTGATGGCGCCGAGATCGTCAACGCGCGCAGCATCGCAGCCGTAGCCCTTGGCCAGAGAGACGATGTCAACGCCGGGGATATCGAGGCCGGGAACGCCCGGGGTCTCTTCAAGCTCCGCGAACGACTTGAGAATGCAGTATTCCCCGTTTCGCAGAACGATGAACAAAATGGGAAGATGGTGCTGCGCCGCGGTCCAGATCGACTGAATCGAATATTGGAACGATCCATCGCCGATGATCGTGATCACGGGGCGGTTGCGACCGGTCTCGCGCTCGCCGAGCGCGATGCCCACCGACGCCGGGAGGTTCCAACCGAGCCCTCCGCTGGCGAAGGTGAAGAAGGAGGCTGGTTCGGTGATCGGCCAGCACGTGTGGAGATCGGCGAGATTCGACGGGGTCTCCTCCACCAAGATGGCGTTCGCCGGTCGGATTTTGCTGAGAGCCTCGAAAACTTGCATGGCGGTCAGAAGGCCATCGTCCGACACCTTTGCCCGGTTCGGCGGGTGGGGCGCCATGTGATGCGCCATCTTTTCCCGCGCCTTGCCGGTCTTCGGCCTGCGCTTGCCGAGCAAGTCCGTGAGGGCGGCGAGAGACAAGACGGCATCCCCCAGCAAACTGTCGCCGACTGGGGCACGCGCAGTCTCTGCCGGATCATCGGAAATGTGCAGGAGCCGCATCCCAGCCGGCAAGTAGGGACCTGGCACATAGGGGTAGTAGCGGAAAACCGGAGCGCCGACGACAAGCGCCACGTCGTGGCCTTCGAGCTTCTGGCCGAGCGGACCGATGGCGAACGGTAATCCGCCGGAATAGAGGGGATGATTTTCGGGAAACGGCGCACGCTCGGAGGCGGGTGCAGCCCAGACCGGCGCGCCGAGTGCCTCTGCAAAAGCAACGGCCTCGCTCCAGCCATTGCCCCGGTCGATAGCGGCACCATAGATCAGGACGGGTGACGACGCCTCAGACAAGGCTTTGGCGAATTCCGTTAAGCGAGCACGGTCGGGGGCAAAGCGGCGGCTCACCGTCCTCACCACCGCCGGCCCGACGCAGGGTTTCTCCCAATCGTCGAGCGGAAGGGAGAGAAAGACGGGACCTGCAGGCGGCTGAAGAGCCGTGGCAATCGCACGCATGAAAGCGGCGGGCACGTCCTCCGCACGCGCGGGCTCGTAGGCCCACTTCACCCAGGGCCGAGGGAATATCGTGGCTTCGACATTCGTCAGCCAAGGTTCCATCAGCAGCATTTCGCGCGTTTGCTGGCCGGCGGTCACGATGAGCGGCGTCTTGTTCAGCGACGCCGTGAGTAGGTTGCCCATGGCATTGCCCAATCCGGCTCCGGTGTGGACGTTCACCAAGGCTGGACGGCCCGTGGCCTGGGCAAAGCCGTCGGCGATCGCGATCACCGACGCCTCTTGGAGAGCGAGCACATACCGGAAGTCCGACGGGAAATTCTTGAGAAAGGTCTCCTCGGTCGAGCCGACATTGCCGAAGAACGTCGTCAGGCCGAACTCTCGCAGAAGCTGATAGGTAACGTCTCGCACGCTCTGCAGGTTTGCTGTCCTCTGAGAACCTGACTGAAAAGGAGCTGGTGATTTCAGCGGCCTGTGATTTTTCATTCCACACCTCTCATTTTTTGGCTGGCGGCGGAGCGTTTCCGTCGGAGCGCTTCCCCAGGAATCTGAGAAATTCTTCTGCCGAACTCCTGCCTTGGGGCGAGTTGTGTGCCCTGATTGAGCCGTACTACCCGAAGGCTGGCAACAGGCGTCATCCCGTGGGTCTGGAGCGCATGCTGCGCATTTACTTTCTGCAGCAATGGTTCAACTTGTCGGATCCCGCGGTGGAAGGAGCGCTGTACGACTCGGCAGTGATGCGCAGCTTTGTGGGCATCGATCTGGGTCGCGAGCCGGTGCCGCATCAAAGGGCTTCTCGTTCCATCCTACGACTCAAGCCTGCAGCAGGAGAGAAGTTCAGTGGCGGCACGCTGGCCGCTAGCGATGGCGCCGTGCACCGTCCCGTTGTGCCCGCTGAAATCCGTCGCTTCTCCGGCAAAGAACAGGGGTATCGCGAAGCGGTGCAGCTAGTCTGCGGAGCAGCTTCTTCACTATCAGCGAGAGCCTCGTGATAGCGCTGGTAGACGGCCCGGAAGTACTCCCACTTCGCTTTGCTCCCCAATCCCACCTTCCTCAAAACCGCTCCTGAGTCGGGTTACATCTCACAGTAAGTGTCTCGACCATCTCCGGCGGTGAACTAGACCCGTGCGCCATCAGGGAAGGAAGATCCATTCCCGGTTTAGCCCGGCGCACCGACACGGGGTTTTTTCGCCAACTGAGTCACCGCAATAGAATCCAGTGTCGGATTCCGCAGCCATGAGTGTCCTAGGGACCACCATCCAGCGTGACGATTCCGCCTAATGGGCATCCTAGGTTTTCCGTCGACTGCTTCGCAAACTTCTCTTTGGTCTCGTCTATCTTCCATGCGGCAGTTGCCTTGAGCATAGTCTTGGCCAATTTTCCATCTCTGGCGTTGTATCCTGCGCTGTTATTCAGCACTGCCACAACGGCCTCGGGGATCTCTTTTCCATTAGCCTGACATGTGCCGATGAACTGGGGCGAGGTCGCTGAATGCGGGGGGAATGGAAGCACGTCACGAATAAGCCCTGTTTTCGTATTCACGAGCAGTTCGTACTCGCTTCCGCAAATCTGCCACGAAACCAAGAACAAGCGATCAGAAATCTCTATTCCACCCAAATCCTTAAGACCCAAATCTCTGTGTCGTTCTTCGAGCACAACCACTCGTTCATTTGTGTCGTGTTTCCCAATCAAGGACTTGGGGATATCGGCTCCGCATTCGATCCCTTCAAATTGATCCAGTGCCCACGCTTTTCCGGAGACGATCGTCAAAAGAAACAGGGTTAGTCGAATCTTGAACATTGCAGGATTCTCGCACAGAGCGCTCTACTTTCCGTGATGATGGTCACTTGACGTAGTCAGGCCAACTCGTACGGTAACCAAAACGAGGCCGCACACCCTGGATTACTTAGTCGCGGGCGTATCACCCACCCGCGCCCGTTCTCCGACCACCCGCTCTGCCGCTCAGATGCGAGAGAGGCACGTTCGGCGGCGGCTGGGCCCGTAACCACTGCGACCCGACCCGGGATTGCCCAAACACGCGTGACCACCCTGTAAGCCACTACAGCCGAAAACGAAGGCGTTTTCGGTTTCGGCGAACCACAACCCGAGGTCGGGCTGCAAACCGACGCCAGAGCCGACTGGCGATCGCCAGGAGGATCGTCAGTTTCGGCAATCATGCTAATTCCCTACTCGGGCGACAAGATCACCAGCGGATCCGTGGTCTGCTTGCGTGCGCGGTAAATCCTATTGGTGCTCGCGACCTCCGCCACCGCATCTCCGTGCACGACGTAACTACCCGGTCCCGGACTGGACCCGAACGGAATCACCTGTTCCGCGCCCGATCGCAGCGTGAACTCCTGGTAGCCAAGCGCGGTCGCCCGCCCAATCTGGTTCACTGCCATCACGATCACCGTCAGCGTGAATTCCTGCTCGCTGTAGTTCGTCACGATCACCGAGCCTTCGAGCTGTTGTCCGTGCACCGCCGGAGGCTGCGTCCAGTCAATGCTCAACGCTGCCGTGACCACGAGCGTGAACTCTCTCTGCACCTGCATCGCCGGAATGTTCGAATCCATTACCGATACTTCGAAGTTATAGACGCCCGGCGCTGTCGGCATGCCCGCGATCACGCCTTTCACGGGATTCAACTTGAGCCCCGGCGGCAGCCTCCCTCCCGACACCTTCCACGTGTACGGCTGTGCTCCACCCGTTGCCTTGATCCCCACGCTCACGCTCGAACCCACTGCGACTGGATCCAGCTTCGACGTCCGAATCGTCAGCGGCGGAGATTGCGCCCACAAGCTTCCGGCCGCGCCAAGCATTAGCACGAGCGAGACCGCGACCGCACCGCATTTCGACAATCTGACCCCCATCGTGCCGTCATTATAGGTGGAAGTTGGAGCAGAATTCGGTAGGAAAGGTTCCGTCTCATTTTATGCCAAGAAGTTTCTGTGAGTTTTTCAGGCCGCGCTGTCGTCTGGACCTGATCGGTGCCGGTGCGGCCAGAAATGTCGTCAACCTCGATGGGCTTACCCGCCAAGGCCTTCGCCTTGCCCGCCAGAAATCTTTCCCGCCGCTCCTCAGCTGTGAAATTGCGGGGGTGCTTGCCGTTACAGTTGTGTCGGTTCCCATAATGAAGACCTCTGTATATGGGTGCCGTAGTCAGAGTTCGCGGAATGGCATGCGCTGGAGCAGCCTTCCGTGCGGCGATGTTTGCCACGTAGACAGCAAGAGGCCACTTCCCTGCTTACTGAACGGCGAGCTAGCAGCGTGTTTGCGAGAGAAGCTTGCGAATACGGCCACTATCGTCACGCAAGCAGCTAGAGAAAATCTTTGTCGCCACCAAGAGAGCGTTGAAGGCGAAGACCGGCGCGAGTGCTGGGTTGGGTTCATTTTGGGTTCAATATTTTGGGGAGTCAGCCAAAGCAAAGCGCTTGATAAATAAAGCAGTTAGGAGGGTTGAATACAGCCCTGAAAAGGCTGGCGGCGGCGGTTCAACTCCCGTCCCTGGCCACCATTGTTTCAAGCACTTACACTTGTCCTGACACAGAACTTCGCTCCACCACTGCCCTCCGTAGTTGGGTTAGTATGGCGGGTTCGCCACCCGGCGTAAGCCTCGGCCGGGAGCTATCTTCCGACCGATCTGACAGACTCGCTATAGCAACCTGCGAGGAAGATCCAACCCTGTCGCGCGTGTCAAGGTTTTTCCCACCATCCTCCACCCAGCGCCTGCAGCAAGGTCGCTGAGTCGGTATACCGGCTCGCCGCGGAGGCGGTTCGATCCAACGTCGTTTGCAGATGCTGGCGCTGCGCATCGAGCAGTGCGAGTTGGCTAACGCCTCCAGCGCTGTAGCGTTGTGACGCGATCTGGTAACTAGCCTCGGCCTGGGTCGCTGCCTCGGTTCGCGCCTGTAGTGTCTTGGCATCGTTCTCAATCGCCCGCAAGGCGTCTGCCACCTCGCGAAACGCCTGCAACACGGTTTGTTGGTACGTGCTGCTGGCTTCTTCGTACGCCGCCACGGCCTTGCGCTTCTCGGCCCGCAACGCGCCCCCGTTGAAAATGGGCTGCGCCAAGGAAGCTCCGACGTTCCATACGTCTGCGCCTTTCGTGAAACTGGTTCCGATGCCGCCGACGCTGCCCGAAAGCACAATCTGAGGGTACAAGCTTGCGGTCGCGACGCCAATGTTCGCGCTGGCCTGGTGCAGCAATGCCTCGGAGGCGCGGATGTCAGGACGCTGGCGCACCAGTGACGACGGCAGACTCAACGGCAGCTCGTTGGGAAGCTGCAGACTGTCGAGTCTGATGGTGGCTATTTGGGCTTCGGCTGGTGGCTTGCCGATCAGCACTGCGAGTTGATGATTCACCAACGCAAGCTGTTGCTCCAGCGGCGGAATGGACGCTCGAGTTTGTTCTACCAGGGTGCGCTGGCGGTTGATTTCGTATTGCGGCAGTCCACCGGCCTTGACACGCCCCTCGGTGATAATGAGTTGTTGTTGCTGCAGCTCGAGCATCTGGCGGGTGATCCCAATCTGCGAATCCAATTGCGCCTGCCGGATGGCGGCGGAAACCACGTTACCTGCCAGCATGAGCCTCGCAGCCTGCAGTTGCGAGCGTTGATACTCGACCTGCGCATTGAGCCCTTCGATGAGGCGGCGATTGGCGCCGAAGAGGTCCAGGGCATACGACACGGCCACCGATCCGTTTAGCAAACTGAACGGCGGTGGACTGGGGAACGGAACTCCGAAAGCTGCCAGATCGATTTGTTCTCTCTGTACCGAGACGTTGGCGTTTGCCGTGGGGTATTTGGTGGCGCCGGTACGGGCGTTGGATTCTTCCTGTGCTTGCTTGAGTCGCGCGGCGGCTTGCGCCAGTGTAGGGCTGTTCGCCAGGGCCTCGCGCACCAGGTTGTCGAGTTCCTTCGAATGAAACAACGTCCACCATTGTGCTGAAACGTCCATCGCCGGATTGAGGTGCTGCGCCGCGCCGCCCGGCCCCACGGAACTCGCCGTCTGCGAGGGCTGCGGCGCCGGAGTGTAAGTTCCGACGGTCGGTGGAGCAGGTGGACGGTAGTGCGGCCCGACCGTACACCCAGCCAGCAGAGCGGAGACGACGGCGGCAGCGGCCACGCTTGCCAGCAGTCTCGGTTTCCTCGTGAACATCATTGCCTCACCTCAATCAAGAGTTCTGCGATATGTCTTGACGGCCACCGTCATTACCACCAGCGTGAAAACCATAAGTGGCCATGCGCTTGGCCACGAGTCAGCCCAGCCATTACCTTTCAGCATGATGCCGCGAATCAGACGATTGAAATACGTGAGAGGCAGCAGGTTGCCGAGTGCCTGAGCCCACTTCGGCATACCCTGGAAAGGAAACATGAAGCCCGACAGCAGGATGTTGGGCAGGAAATAGAAGACAGTCAGTTGCACCGCCTGCAGCTGATTGCCAGCAAGCGACGAGAAGGTTATGCCAACGGTCAGGTTGGCCGCCACAAACAGCAGGGCGACCAGGTAAACCGCGCCAATATTGCCGAAGAAGGGAACGTGAAAAACAAAGCGTGCGGCCAATAGAATGATGGTCGACTGGATCAGCCCGATGCCGATATACGGGATCAGCTTGCCCGTCATGACCTCAATCGGCGTAGACGGCATGGTGAGCAGGTTTTCCATGGTGCCGCGCTCGCGCTCGCGCGTCATGGCAAGCCCCGTCATCATCACCATGGTAAGAGTGAGGATGACCCCCATCAGGCCGGGCACTACGTTGTACTGAGTAATGCCCTCCGGGTTGAAGAGACGATGGATCTCAACATCGAATGCTGCCGGGCTTCCCGCCAACGGGGCAAGTGGCCCGGTCAGCTCTTTCTGGATGACTGATTGCGCGATGCCATTGACCGCGGCCAGGGCGCTTGCCCCTGCGATCGGGTCGCTGCCATCGGCTTCAATCAGCAATGCCGGTCGCTCGTGGCGTAAGAGCTGCCGCGTGAAACCCGCGGGAATAGTTACCACGAACAGGACCTTGCCCCGGTTCAGTGCATCGCGCCCAGCGGCTTCGTCGGGCAATTGGCCGACAAACTTGAAGTAGTCGGAATTCTTCATCGCGGAGATAAAACTGCGTGTGATGTCGCTGTTGTCGGCGCTGATGACGGCGGTGTCCAGGTGCTTGGGGTCGGTGTTGATGGCGTAACCGAAGAGCGCCATCTGCAGGATCGGTATGCCCACGATCATGGCGAAGGTGACGCGGTCGCGCCGGAGTTGCAGGAACTCCTTGCGGACAATGCTCCACCAGCGAACCAGCGAGAACCCGTTGCGCCGGCTCATGGTCGGTCTCCGAAGTTGTCGGCCGATCGGCTCATCATGTAGATGAAGACGTCCTCCAGACCGGTGTCGATCTTCTGGGCGCGTACTCCCTGGTGAGCGACCGTTGCCGCAACCGTGCGCTGCAACAGGTCGGCGTCGGTTCCGCTCACGTGCAGCACAGTTCCGAATGAGACGGTTTGTTCTACGCCCGGCTGTTGCCGCAGAGTCTCCTGTAGCTGCACCAGTTTCTCTCCGATAATGGCCCAACTGCTCAAGTGTTGGCTGGCGACAACCTCCGCAGCGGACCCCTGCGCCAGCAACTTGCCATAGGCGATGTAGGCCAGCTTGTGACAGCGCACTGCCTCATCCATGTAGTGGGTGCTGACGAGCACGGACACGCCGCGTGCCGCCAAGCCCTGCAGTTCATCCCAGAAATCGCAGCGCGCCTTGGGATCCACCCCGGCGGTGGGCTCGTCGAGCAACAGCAGCATGGGATTGTGCAGCATGCAGGCGGCCAGCGCCATACGCTGCTTCCATCCTCCAGACAATTCTCCTGCCAGCTGGCCAGCGCGGCCTACCAGACCGAGGTCTTCAAGCGATTTCTGCACCACGTCGCGCCGGCCGGGCACCTGGTACATGCGGGCCACGAAGTCCAGGTTCTCGCGTATGGTCAGGTCATCCCAGAAGGAAAAGCGCTGTGTCATGTATCCAACGTTGCGCTTGATGTCTGCGCTGTCGCGGCGAATGTCGTAACCCAGGCAGGTGCCGCTGCCGGAGTCGGGCTTGAGCAAGCCGCACATCATGCGAATCGTGGTTGTCTTACCGCTACCATTAGGACCGAGGAAGCCAAAAATCTCGCCCTTGCGTACGCGCATCGACACGTTATTGACCACGTGTTTGTCACCAAAGTGCTTGTTCAAGTCCTTCACATCGATGGCGAAGTCCGGGTTGGCAGAGGCGCTCATTGCAGCGTGACCTCGACCGGCTGTCCCGGATGGAGGAAAGTGGCTTTCTCGACCGGCGGCTTGGCGATCACCATGAACACCAGCTTGGACCGGCTCTCGTTGCTGTAGATCACGGGCGGTGTGTACTCGCACTGGGTCGAGATAAAGGTGATTGCTGCCGGGACCTCGGACGAGCAGCCATCGCAGTGCACGCTGATGTCCTGCCCAAGTTTCAGGTTGCCCACCAGCGATTCGGGCACGAAGAAGCGGACTTCGAGGTTCTCGGGAGGCAAAACCTGCACCACCGGATTACCGGCGGCGACCCATTCTCCCTCGCGATAGAGAGTGTCGAACACCAGACCGCCGCGCGGTGATGCGATCTGCTTCTGTTGCAGCTTCCACGTGGCCTGCTCCAGTGCAGCACGGTCGGCGGCGACTTGTTCCGCCTGGGCTTTCAGTTGCTGATCGCGCGCAGGAAGCGCCGCGACCACCAGTTCGCTTTCAAGTTGCCGGACCAGCGCTGTGTTGGTTTCCACCGCTGTTCGCGCAGTGATGAGGTCCGTTAGGGCGACGCCGCCTGCCGCGTACTGCGATTCGTAGCTCTTGAGGATGTCAACAGACTTCTTCTTTTCGGCCAGCGCCTGCATCAACTGGGCGCGAGTGACGTCAACTTCGGGGGGCCGTTTCCCCGTCTGCAAATCGGTAAGGCGCGCTTGCGATACCCGCAACGACTGCTCCGCCTGCCGGGCAGCGGCGGCCTCGGGTTCCTGGTCGAGGCTGAACAGCGGATGGCTGACGGCAATGGTTTCTCCGCGAGTTACCGCCAGACGAGTCAGCCGCCCACCTTGAGGCGACCCTACGTAGACGAACTTGCCTTCGACATATCCCTGATAGCTGGTGTTTGCTTGGTGGGAACAGCCAGCGAAAGCCATGGTAAGACCAGCTATCAAGGCCAATAGCGGCAGATGGTAGTGCGTCTGCGGTCTGCGCATTGTCTTCTCTGTAGTCATGGTTTCCTTCGAGAGCTCTTCCGGGCAGGCTTTGGCGAGTGCCGAAGGCCGTCCATCAGCAACCCGGTAATATGCCGTCCCACCGCATCATGGTTGAGCGGCTTGCGACCAAACATCTCGGCCCAGATATTGACCGTAGCCATATGCAACATGACTAAGCCCAGGGCGGAGAACACGGTTAGCAGAGGGTCCAGCGTTGGATTTACCTTGTGATCAGCCTGGCCGCCCGCGATCGCTGCGCCCACGATGCGTATCTTGTCAAAGGGTAGCCGGCGCAACATTCGGGTCCGCAACAGACCGCCTTCGTTCAATATCTCCCGCATCCAGGTAGCGGGAATCCACGGCATCTGCTCGATCCCGAGGAGCAATCGCGTCACCACTCCCCTGATCAGTACCGCCGGGTCTCCGTCCGCTTCGACCGGTCCCCACACGCGCGCGATCATGGGAGCCAGGCGCTCTTCCACAACCGCGTCGAGCAGTTGCTCCCGGTCCTGGAAGTAGTAATGCAGCATGGCGGGCGTCAACCCAGCCCGCGTCGCGATGGTGGAAAAAGTGGTCGCGGCTACGCCCCGCTCGGCGAACAGTTCGGTGGCGGAGGTCAGCAGCAGATCCCGCGCATCGCGATCGAGGCTGGCGGCAGGACGGCCGGGACTTGCGCTAGAGGTTCGGATTCGCATCGGGTAATAATAATTAACTAACGCATTAATTAAATGTTAACATAGATCAAATGTCAAGCACGATGAGCACCATTGTCGTAAGCGGATCAGGGAGACCCATCGAGAATTAGAACAAAAGCTGGTTGGAAATTGTTATCACTTCATCGACGGAGGGCGACATTAGCAGACAGCAGGCGAGCCATGGATGCCACCTTTCGCGGTGCGTTCTCAAAGAGGAATCGAGTCTTTGCCGCGGCGAAACGAAACAATGTCGGGAAGAGTACTTGTGATCGACGCGACGCAACGCCGCCCATCCGCGATTCTCCAAAACCTGTCGCGCGCCAATCTACGGTGGTGTGCAATCGGCAGCGAGATTTCCTGGTTCGGGGCGTACGGGCGATGATCGGGACGGTGGCGCCTGCCGTCCCGATCGCGGCCGGTGAGCAGCGTCTAAATTACGCCCAGCTTGTGCAGTCGTTTCAGTTCGGCTTCTACCCCATTGGCGCCTTTCTGGCTGTAGAGAATGTACAGCCGCGGAGGTCGGGTTGGAGTGCGCTGAGTTGCGTAATCACGAAAGCCGGGCTCAGCCCGCGCGCTATGGCTTCGGCAATGCTCATGATGTGATGGCCGCCTGTCTTGGAGTTCCCGCTGCTGCCGTGGTTGTCGGTACTGCCATTGCCGCCGAAGTTCAGTTCCTGGAACTCGTTTCCGTCGGAGAACCACACTGGAAGACGATGGACTTGGCCCAGTCGTGCCAGATCGGCGCTCCGATGATCATGTCCTGGTCAAGATAGATCGCAGTGTCATGGTCCTGGATCTGGTCGCTGGTCTCCCACAGCATGCCATCGATGGTGGGAAGTCCCAGGATTCCAGTGTGCCCGTATACGGCCCGTTACTCGTCGGCAATGTGTGCGTCGGCAACGTCATTGTTGATTCATGCACCGGAAGTCCGCCAGGATACGAATGGTGTCCCAGGTACACGCTGCCCGGCGCGGAATAGAACGGCTGCGGAAGACGAGGGCAGGAGCTGTTGTCGTTCAGCACTGGAGGGAACACCCCGGTGATCAAGCCTCCGGGGAAGGTTCCGTCATCGGCGGGATCGACCAAGCCCTGCGTCAACAGGGTATTAAGGATCGCCTGCCGGTCGGAGGCTTTCAATCCAGCGCGGTGCTTGTCGCAGGTGTCGGGATTGGTGATAGCGTCGAGAGTTTCTTTCTTGAGCTTATTGCCTTTCAAGTCGGCGGCTTGGTCCACCAGAAACCGAAGGGCACTTTGCACGATGGGAGACTGGCCGGCCAGGCTGGCTGCACTGGAATTGCCAGGTCCGGGTTTCGTCTGGTCTCCGGCCAAGGCGAAGCTGGTGAAAAGAATGAGAGACGCGGCAAGCAGGGAGGTGCGGTGGTTTGTGGTCATGGTCAGGCTCCTTTGGTCAGGTAAGTCGCGCTGAGAGGAATCAGCGCGGATTGCCCTAGCTTACTGGCCACCTGTGACGGTCTGGTCAATGCTGAATGAAAGATCGATGGAATTCCTTTGTCGTTTTTGTTTACGAGAAGGCCGGAGAAGGAGGAACCAACCACACCACAACGCGGATATTGCTTCCATTAAATCTAGGTAACAAATTCCTGCGATCATTGACGACCGATATACAGTTGGTGAATCGTTAGAGATTAGGATTGCCCGTGGGCATTCCGAAGTCATCGCCAGCCCTACCAGGAGTTGCATACCATGAGTACCACAGCGATCCCCGAAAAACTTGAGTCTTTAAGCGCTTACGGCAAGGCCCGCTCGACCATAACTGGGGCGCCGCTTGGCGCCGATGAATTGCGAAAGACGGATGCCTACTGGCGGGCTTGCAATTATCTCAGCCTGGGTATGATTTACCTGCTCGACAACCCCTTGCTCAAGGAGCCGCTGCGACCCGAGCACATCAAGAACCGGCTGCTTGGGCACTGGGGATCGAGCCCGGGGCTTTCCTTTATCTATGTGCACCTCAATCGGCTGATCAAGAAGTACGATCTCGACATGATCTTTCTTGCCGGGCCCGGGCACGGTGCGCCCGGAGTTCTTGGGCCTGGATACCTGGAGGGGACGTACTCCGAGGTGTATCCAGAAAAAAGCGAAGACTTCGAGGGCTTGCGCGAGTTCTTTATGCAGTTTTCGTTTCCCGGAGGCATCGGGAGCCATTGCACCCCCGAAACGCCCGGCTCCATCCACGAGGGCGGTGAATTGGGCTACGTGCTCTCTCATGCTTGTGGTGCGGCCTATGACAATCCCGAACTGATTGTGGCCGCAGTAGTAGGGGATGGGGAGTCGGAGACTGGACCTCTGGCAACCTCCTGGCACATCAATAAATTCCTGAGCCCACAACGCGATGGTGCAGTTCTACCCATCTTCCATCTCAACGGCTACAAGATCAACAACCCAACGCTGCTGGCGCGGATCCCGCACAAGGAGTTGGAAAGCCTGCTGCGCGGCTACGGCTGGACGCCCTACTTCGTGGAAGGCTCCGATCACGACAGCATGCACCAGGCGATGGCAGCCACGGTGGAACATTGCGTGCTTGAGATCAAGCAGTACCAGCAGGAGGCGAGAGCGAACCACACGACAAGCCGGCCCCGATGGCCGATGATTGTGCTGCGCTCTCCCAAGGGGTGGACGGCTCCGGTAGAAGTCGAAGGCCATCGGCTGGAGGGTTTTTGGCGGGCCCACCAGGTGCCGCTTCCGAATGTGAAGAAGGATCCCGAACAGCTCCGCCTTCTTGAAAACTGGATGCGGTCACAACGGCCAGAAGAGCTGTTTGACGGCGAAGGAAGGTTCGCTGCCGAGTTCCGCGAGCTGGCGCCGATGGGGACGCGGCGCATGAGTGCGAATCTTCACGCCAACGGCGGCCGGCTGAAGAAAGCCCTGCGGCTGCCCGATTTTCGGCAGTACGGGATCAAGTTCGACAAGCCGGGCCAAACGCGCGCGGAAAACACCCGGCCGCTCGGCGTTTTCCTCAGGGACGTGATGAAGATGAACATGAATAACTTCCGCGTCTTTGGCCCTGATGAGAACACTTCCAACAAGCTGGATGCGATTTACCAGGTGAGCAAGAAGTTCTGGATCGAAGAGTTCTTCCCGGAAGACCTGGATGGCGGGGAGCTGTCGACTGACGGCCGGGTGATGGAGATGCTGAGCGAGCACACCATGGAGGGCATGCTCGAGGGATATCTGCTAACCGGACGCCATGGCTTCTTCTCGACCTACGAATCCTTTGTCCACGTGATCGACTCGATGTTCAATCAGCATGCCAAGTGGCTGGAGATTTGCAACCACCTGTCGTGGCGCGAATCCATCGCATCGCTGAACCTGCTAATTACTTCTACTGTCTGGCGGCAGGACCACAACGGGTTCACCCATCAGGACCCCGGCTTCCTGGACGTGGTGGTCAACAAGAGCGCCAATGTGACGCGCATCTACCTGCCACCTGACGTCAATTCGCTATTGTCGGTGGCAAATCATTGCCTGCGCAGCCAGAACTACGTCAACGTGATTGTCTGCGACAAGCAGATGCACCTGCAGTTCATGACGATGGATGCGGCAATCACGCATTGCACCAAGGGAATCGGTATCTGGGACTGGGCGAGCAACGATGAAGGTGGAGAGCCCGACGTGGTGATGGCTTCGGCGGGTGATATTCCAACGCAGGAGGCCTTGGCCGCAACCGTGCTCTTGCGAAAGCAGTTTCCGGACATTAAGATCCGATACATCAACGTGGTGGATCTTTTCAAGATGCAGCCCAGTAACGAGCATCCCCACGGGCTGTCGGATTGGGAGTTTGACTCGCTCTTCACCGTGGACAAGCCCGTCATCTTCAACTTCCACGGATATCCGTGGCTGATTCATCGCCTGGCATATCGCCGCCACAATCACGACAACATGCACGTGCGCGGCTACAAGGAGAAGGGCAACATCAACACGCCGCTGGAGCTGGCGATCAACAACAATATCGACCGCTTCAGCCTGGCCATGGACGTCATCGACCGCGTGCCAAGGCTGCAGAGAATTGGTGGTCATGCCAAGGAGCGGTTCCTGAATGAGCGGATCGAATGCCGCAATTACGCGCACGAGTTTGGCATCGACAAACCGGATGCCGCGGCCTGGGTGTGGCCGTACTGAAGTCCAGGCGCGTCAGGAGGGATGCGGCTGGCCGAGGATGACCCGAACCGTATCGCGGGCGATGAGTAACTCCTCGTCGGTTGGGATGGCATAAGCCAGCAGCCGAGAATCATCGCTGCTGATAAGGCCTTCCTGGCCGATCGTCTGCTGGTTCCTCGCAGGATCGATCATAAGGCCAGCCCATTCCATGTCCTCACAGATGCGAGCCCGGATCTCCGGCGAGTTTTCCCCGATACCGCCGGTGAAGATTACCGCGTCCGCACCTCCCATGGCAGCCAGGAAGGCGCCGATGTATTTCCTTGCACGGTAACAAAACACCGCAATCGCGAGTTGCACTCGCCGGTCCGCATTCTCTTTCAGTTCGGATTGCAGCAGCCGCATGTCGTTGGTGAGTCCGGAAATTCCCAGCAAACCAGATTGCGTATTCAGAAGCATATCGACCTCGGAGGGCGACATTCCTTCCTTGGTCGCGATGAGATTGACGATGGCCGGATCGAGGTCTCCCGAACGTGTGCCCATCACCAGGCCCTCCAGAGGCGTCATGCCCATGGAGGTGTCCACCGAATTTCCTTGCCGGATGGCGGCCGCCGAGCAGCCGTTCCCCAGGTGAAGGGCAATGATGTTCGTCTGCTCGCGCGTCAGTTCGCGCAAGGCGCGATAGCGAAACGCAACGTAACGGTGCGAAGTTCCGTGAAAGCCGTATCGGCGGATGCGGTGCCGGCGGTAGAGATGATACGGAACAGCGTACAGGTAGGCCTGCTCCGGAACTGAGTGATGGAACGCGGTATCGAACACGGCCACTTGGGGAATGTCTTTGCCAAAGAGTTCTCGCGCCGCCACAATGCCCTTGATGTTATTCGGATTGTGAAGCGGAGCCAGGTCAATGCAGTCCTCAATCCCCTGCAAGACCTTGCCGTCGATGAGGGCCGACTCGGAGAACATCTCGCCGCCGTGAACGACGCGATGCCCGACGGCATGAATGTCAGCCGAACTCCTGATCTGAGAGACTCCCGACTTGTCGGAGGCGATGTAGCGGACGAGGTAGTCCAACGCCACAGAGATGTCTCGCAGAGGAGCGGTAAACTTACGCCTCGGTTCGGCGCCCGGTTGAAAGGTGACAATCGCCTCGCCACCGATGCGTTCGACCTCACCACGGCAGATGCGTTCGTCCTGATGCCGGTTAATCCGGTCAAGATCCGTTGCAATAACCTGAAACTTCAGGCTGGAACTTCCAGAATTGAGCACCAGAACGTTCATATACGGGTTTCGAGTATGGCACCAAAGATCAAACGGCGCGAATTGCGTATTCAGCAAACCCTCCGGTCTGCGGACTACTTTACGGCTGCGGCCGCAACGCGAGGCTCGCCCGCCCAGCAGATCAAGCCTGGTATGAAGGCCAATGGCATGTCTGGATGGCTGGGACGCACGCGCACCGTGAACCCATGCAGGCCGCTCTGGGCCATCGAAGTCTCACCGGCGTAGTTGTAGTTGCCCTCGGAATCCCGTCCGGCTGCTTCCATCGTAACCGAGTTCCCTTCGAACAGGTCGCCCTGGGTGTCGACCCGCCCGACGTAAAGCTCCACTATCACATCCTGCGGGCTCAAACGGCCGAGATGAACCCTGGCCCGGACCGGCATGGCTGACGCCACCGGGATGGTACTGGACGGTCCCTCATCAACCCCGGCAATCCAGACATCCTGCCACTCTCTGCGAATGCGCTCCATGGCCGCCGAAAGCTCACGCGCGCGATGGGCGTTGTTGGCCTCAAGCGCGCGAAACTGGGCATGGGCTTTGCTGTAATACCCTTCGACATAGTCCCGCACCATGCGGTGCGTGTTGACGAAGTGGCAGAGGGAATCCACGCACGCCTTCATGCGCTCCACCCACTTGCGGGGGATTCGATCCGCGCCCCGGTCATAGAAGGTCGGAACCACATCGCGCTCCAGCAGATCGTAGAGAGCTTCCGCTTCCACCTCATCTTGATAGTTCTGGTCGGTATAGGCCTCACCCTTTCCGATGGCCCAACCCATTTTGTTGGAGTTCTGGGGATCATTCCACACTTCATCCCACCAACCGTCCGGCACACTCATGTTGAGTACGGCGTTTGCAGCAGCCTTCATTCCACTGGTGCCGGAAGCTTCCTTGGGGCGTAGCGGTGTGTTCAACCACACATCCACCCCCTGCACCATGGCGCGCGCCACCGCCATGTCGTAGTCCTCCAGCAACACCACGTGCCGCCCGAGCACTGGATCGCGGCTGACCTCCGTGATCTGGCGTATCAGTTCCTTACCCGCCTCATCCTGCGGGTGCGCCTTGCCGGCGAAGATCAGCTGCACCGGGCGCGCCGGGTCGCCCAGAATCTTGAGAAGCCGGTCCATGTCCCGCAAGATGAGGGTGGCTCGCTTGTAGGTTGCGAAGCGGCGGGCGAAGCCGATGGTGAGCGTATCCGGATCCAGCACCTCTGCGGCGGCATCAATCTCTGCCTGGGGAGCAGCGCGGCGCATGCGCTGGTCGCGTACGCGACGCCGGGCCCACGCCACCAGCCGCACCCGGCGGCGTTCATGGGTGCGCCACAGCTCCTCCGCCGGAATCGACTTGACGCGGCTCCAGACCTCACTATTCGCCGGTTCCTCGCGCCAATTGGGCCCCAGGTAGCGGTCGTAAAGCTGATTGAACTCGGCTGAGATCCAGCTCCGGAAATGAACTCCATTGGTGACGTGCCCGATGGGGATCTCGTCCACCGGCACACTGGGCCAAAGCGACTGCCACATCTTCCGGCTGACTTCCCCGTGCAGCTTGCTGACACCATTGGCGCGCGAGGCCATGCGCAAGGCCAGAACTGTCATGCAGAATTCGCCATCGCCGGCGGTGCGTCCCAGATCCAGGAAATCTGCCCGCGAAAGGCCGAGTTGCCGTGCCGTCTCGCCAAAGTACCGGTTCATCAGGTCGGGATGAAAGTAGTCGTGACCGGCTTCGACCGGAGTGTGGGTGGTAAACGCCAGGCTGGCAGAGGCTAATTCGCGTGCTTCCGCCAGGCTAAGGTCGCGGCTCCTCATCAGGTGCAATATGTGTTCGAGCGAGAGAAATGCCGAGTGGCCTTCATTCATGTGGTACACCGTGGGCTCCAGGCCAATGGCCTGCAAAGCACGGTAGCCGCCGATGCCCAGCAGGATCTCCTGCCGTATCCGCATCTCGCGGTCCCCGCCGTACAACTGGTTGGTAATATTGCGGTCTTCGGGAAGTGCGTTGGCGGGGATGTTGGTGTCGAGCAGATATAAAGACACCCGTCCCACTTGCACCCTCCAGACCTGAGCGTGTACGGGACGTCCGGCCATGTTGATCTCGACCATCACCACACTGCCGTCCGGGTGGCGAACCACGGTCACTGGCAGGTTGTGAAAATCATTGTCCACGTAGGATTCCTGCTGCCAGCCCGATTGACTGAGATATTGCCGGAAATACCCTTGCTGGTAGAGCAGTCCAACGCCGACCAGTGGCACTCCCAGGTCGCTCGCCGACTTCAGATGATCACCGGCGAGAATGCCGAGCCCGCCGGCAAAAATCGAGAGACATTCGGTTAGTCCAAACTCGGCCGAAAAATAGACAATCAACGGGACATCGCTGGACTTTGGGTAGATCCTGCGAAACCAGGTTGCATCCCCGGCAAGGTAGGTTTCCAGGTTCGACTCGACGCGCTGCAGGTGCGCCAGAAACGCATCATCAACAGCCGCTTCTTCCAGCCTCGCCTGCTCGATGGTTCCGAGCAGGAGCACGGGGTTGTGTCCGGTTGTTTCCCATAAGTCGTGGTCTAGACGCCGGAACAGCTCCACGGATTCGTGGCTCCAGCACCAGCGAAGATTGTAGGCAACGGTGCGTAGTGACTCGATTGCGGGCGGCAACGACGGTACCACACTGAACGTTTGAGCCGGTCTCATGAAAGGTACCTCTTGGTCTCCGAGCGCTTTCTACTCTCTGGACTGAGGCAGGTCAAGTTAAGCCTCTGTCAATTAAGGGGAATCATATGACAGCTTCCGGCCTGCCGAAAGCCATTCAAGGAGCAAATCGGCACGTGCGGAAATTAACTTAACCGCTACCAGATGTTCATATTGCCTGCGCATAATCGTGTTAGCAATCCAGCCAAAGGAGAACGGGAGTGAATACCACAGAGGCTGTAAGCACTGACCTTTCGTCTGAGAGCGCAGAAGCCCCCTCCGTGCCAGAAGAATCCATCCGCGAACGCGCTTACGAGTTGTATCTGGAGCGCGGCGGTGGCGACGGACGGGCCCAAGAAGATTGGTTCGCGGCCGAATCGGAACTTCTGGCCAACATGCTAAAACAGCGGTCGTCCTAAAGTCCCGCTCATTTCAGCCTGTTGTGCGTGGCACAACAGGCGCTGTTACGAATCACCATCCGCATTGCATAGTCTTTTGTCGGATAACAGGCTGGTTCCCTTCTCCGTCACTTACGACGACACCATTCGTGCGGGTGCAAGGAAGCTCTTAAGCCGTACCATAGGAGCGACAACCACTCCACGCGCAGCGCACTTGCGGGCTTGAGTAAAATTGACCTTCCATGCTCGAAAATATCAACCTCAAGAAAAAGCTCTCTCGCAAAGAGTACAAGCGCGTCGTGCCCGGGTTGCAGTTGCGGTTGTACGACTTGGAGAAGGCATGCTGGGACAACGGGGTGCCCACGCTGATCGTTTTCGAGGGATGGGACGCCTCGGGCAAAGGAACCACCATCGCGGCGCTGACCCAGCGACTGGACCCGCGCGGGTTTAAACTGTACCCCATCACCGCTCCTCGAACCTATGAGCAGCAGCACCCCTGGTTGTGGCGCTTTTGGCTGAAAGTACCCAACCGAGGCGAGATGGTCATTTTCGATCACAGCTGGTACGGACGTGTGCTCGAGGAGCGAGTCGAGCGGTCGATCCCCGAGAAGTCTTGGAAGCAGGCCTTTCGCGACATCATCGAATTCGAGCGCATGCTGGCCGATGATGGCACGGTCATCCTGAAGTTTTTTCTGCATATCAGTAAGAAGGAGCAGAGGAAACGCTTTGAGATGATCCAAGCCGACCCGCTGGAAGCCTGGCGCGTTAGCAAAGCAGACTGGGCCCGCCACAAGAAGTATGGTGAGTATCTTGCGGCTACCGAGGAAATGCTGGGGCTGACAGAATCGGAATTTGCACCGTGGACCATCGTCGAGGCCACCTCCAAGTCGCACACTCGGAAGAAGGTCTTTGAGACCATCATCAGCGCAATCGAAAAAAACCTGGGCCCCAAGGCGCCCCCCCCTGGTGATTTTCCTGCCGAATCTTCCAAGGACGCCGAGTTGCGTGCCGCCATGGAATCCTTGAGTAGAGGCGGACACTGATGCTGGAAACCGTGGATCTGACCCTTACCCTGGATCGTGAGTCGTATGTCCGCGAAGTCACGCGGCGCCAGATTCAACTGCGGGAACTGGGATACCAGGTTTACGTGCAGAAGCGGCCGGTCATCATTGTCTTCGAAGGCTGGGATGCTTCGGGTAAAGGCGGCGCGATTAAGCGCATCACGGAAAAGCTTGACCCGCGCGGTTACGTCGTTTACCCCATCAGTTCACCTCACGGCGAAGACCGCACCCGTCATTACCTCTACCGTTTCTGGAGACGTCTGCCTGAGCGTGGACAGATCGCCATTTTCGATCGATCATGGTACGGCCGCGTGCTGGTAGAGCGAGTGGAGGGGTTCGCCACCGAAGCAGAGTGGAAGCGCGCGTACAAGGAGATTAACTCCTTCGAACGGCAACTGCGTGACTTTGGAGCCATCCTCGCGAAGTTCTGGATCCACGTTTCGCGCGAGGAACAGCTTCGCCGCTTCGAGGAGCGCAAGGCCATCGGGTACAAGGCGTGGAAGCTTACCGAGGAGGACTGGCGCAACCGCGAGAAGTGGGGCGCCTACGAGGAAGCGGTGGAACAGATGCTGGTCAAAACGAGCACCACCACCGCGCCCTGGACGCTCATCGAAGGTAACGACAAATATTGGGCGCGGACCAAGGTACTGGCTAAGGTCGTGAAAATTCTGTCGGCCGAAATGGGATACCAGCCGGCTGACCCGCTCCATCGGACTGCAGCAGCCAAACAACCGCGAGACCGGAGAAGGTAGCCTCGGTCCCAGGGGGAGATTGCACCCTACGAAGTCGCGCCGCTTTTCTTCGCCGGTCTAAAACAAGTTCCACAAGAACTGGTTGTAGACGTCATGGTGATACTGCACCTCCGGCGCTTTTACGAAGGTGCCCAGCAGCCGTGGACAGCGGTCGGCCGAGGCCTGCTTCAGGTCCGCATAACGGCCCTTGACGTCCTCGCCTAGGATGCTGGTCGTCCACTTAGCTTTGCGAAAATCTTCGATCGCCGCATAGATGTTGTCGGGCAGATAGCGCTGCGCCTGGCGCAAGTTCTTGATTCTCGCCGTCTCGCCATCAAGTCCTGACTTGAATAGCGCATACATCACCATGTACGGATTCGCATCTGGGCTGACGGAACGAACTTCCACGCGCATACTCTTCTCGTTGCCGATAGGGATTCGAATCATCGAGCCACGGTCGACCGCCGAGGCCTTGATCTGGTTTGGCGCTTCAAAGTGCGGATCCAACCTTCGATAGGCATTCACACTGGCATTCAGCATCAGACACAGATCGTTGCCATGGGTCAGGTTCCGGTCCACGAACGACCAGCCCATTTTGCTCAGTTTCTCTTCGCCCTTGGCGTCCCAAAAGAGGTTTTTCCCGTTCTTGCTGATGGAAACGTTGGTGTGCATGCCGCTGCCGTTCACACCCACGACCGGTTTGGGCAGGAACGAAGCGGTGAAACCCATTCTGGTGGCCACCTGACGGCAGATCAGCTTGTAGAGCTGGATCTGGTCGGCGGCATTCACTACTTCCGAATAGGAGTAATTGATCTCGAACTGCGAGGGCGCAACTTCAGGATGGTCCTTTTCATTCTGGAATCCCATGGCGCGCTGTACTTCGGCGGTCGTGTCGATGAAGGTGCGCAGCGGATCGCCCGGCAGGGAGTGGTAGTAGCCGCCCGTATTTACGTACTCGAACTTCCCGGTCTCGTGATAGTGGCGCTCGGCGTCGGACCCGCTGAAGAGAAAGCCTTCGATCTCATTGGCGGCGTTGAGCGTGTAACCCTCCCGCTTGAACAGCCCATCGGCATAGGTCTTGAGGATGCCACGAATGTCGGCGGCATACGGTGTTCCGCCCTTGTCGATGACGTCGCCAAATACCAGCACTTTGCCGGGACCGAAAACGTCAGCTGGGCCCCAATAGAACGATGGCCAGTCGATTCCCAACCTCAAATCGCTCTCGCGCTGGGCGGTAAAGCCTCGAATGGACGATCCATCGAAGGTCAAGTTGTCCCAGCTCTTCAGCAGGAACTTCTTGTCGTAATCAAGCATGTGCAGTCGGCCTTCAAGGTCGCTGAACAGCACGGTGACGGCCTTGATCCCCTTCTCGTCGGTTAGATACTTCAGGCGTTCCTCCTGAACTTTGCCCAGGGGAACGCGGTTCTTGCGCTGCTCTTTGGCTCGCAAATTCAGGTCTTCGAGCTCATCGTAGGAGAGCGCCAGGAAGTTACGCAGTTCAGTCGACATGAATTCTCCTCGGATAAATTCGGCCGGCTCCAGCCTTTAGTAATCGCAGCGGAACGGGACATTCGAGATTACAGGGTCGCTGCTTCCACCTGCCAATAAGAAAACCTAATCAGCCATATCAGCGAAATTTATGGACTGCAGGACACCCGAGCTTCGAAGCACGTCACACCATGCCCGCTCGAAGACTCGCGCTTACGCATGCTATTCTCACAGGTTATGGCGCTTTATCTGGTGACGGGAGCCGCAGGCTTTATCGGTTCGAGCCTGGTGCGAGCTTTGCTGGCGACAGGCGAGCAAGTTCGCGGTCTCGACAACTTTGCCACGGGCAAACCCGAGAACCTTGCCGGGGTGGAATCGCAGATCGACTTCCGAGAGTCAGACATTCTCGACCTCGATGCCCTGCATTCTGCTATGGAAAGCGTGGATTACGTGCTCCATCAGGCGGCCTTGGGCTCGGTACCACGCTCCATTGACGATCCCGTTCGCAGCAACCGGGTCAACGTCGAGGGCACGTTGCAGGTGCTGGTAGCAGCCCGCGATGCCAAGGTCAAGCGCCTGGTATACGCCAGCTCGTCTTCGGTTTACGGCGACACACCCACCCTGCCTAAGCGGGAAGACATGCCGCCCAATCCGATCTCTCCGTATTCGGTGTCCAAACTGGCCGCCGAACTCTACGCGGGGACCTTCTATCGAGTCTATGGATTGCCTACGGTCTGCCTGCGTTACTTCAATATCTTCGGCCCGCGGCAGTTGTGGGATTCGCAGTATTCAGCGGTCCTTGCCAGGTTCATCACCCGCATGTTGCGGGGGGAGTCCCCTACCATTTTTGGCGATGGCGAGCAGTCACGTGACTTCACGTATGTGGGGAGCGCAGTTTCCGCTAACCTTCTCGCCGCAACCGCTCCGGTCGGTGAAGTGGCGGGACGGGTCTTCAACATCGCCTCCGGAACCCGCATCTCGCTTAACCACGCGGTAACGGCGATGAAGGAACTCACCGGATATGACGGCCCTATCCAATACGGTCCCGACCGCGCGGGAGACGTCAAGCACGCTTTGGCTGATATTACCCTCGCGAAACACCATCTGCGCTATGCGCCGACGGTTTCCTTCGAGGAGGGTCTGAAGCGCACCGTAGCTTGGTATGTTGAGCACGCGCAAGCACAAACGGTCAAAGCGTAGTTTCTGCGGCCCCAATCACTCCCTTACTTCGTGATGCAGAGCGTCATTGTTCTTCCACTTCCGACCCCAACCAATCAAAGTATCTCTGGCTTCCGCCGCCGGGCGAAATCTCTACTCGCTCGGGAAGCTCATAAGGATGGAGCTCTTTGAAAGCTGCCTCCAGATGCGGGGCGTGCTCGGCGGTCGTCTTGATCATCAACAGGTATTCCTGCTCATTGTGGATCGACCCTTGCCAGCGATACACCGAACGTATCGGGCCGATGATGTTGACACACGCCGCCAGCCGTCGCTCCACCAGTTTTCCAGCCAGTTTTTTGGCGGCTTCTGCCAGACCCACGGTGGTAAATACAATGCGTGCATTTGTCATGTCCGCTCCATTGTGAATGCCGGATTTCGACTGTAGCACTGTACGCCTGCAGAGTCGCAGCCCACAGAATCTCCCGCCGTCATTTGTCAAACTTGGTTCCCCTTGCGACCTTTCGCCATACCTTCGCTTGACCGTAACAAGAGGTGGAAGTCCACTGGGAATGGCGCTAACTCCGACAAGATCTTGGGGCGCGCGGTGGCAACTGATATTCAAGTAGGGCTTCAAGGATGGTTTCTATTCGTATCGTCGGCGGCTGGTTGTATGCGACGCGTCGCGTTCTCGCGACGGTGTGCATTGGCCTGCTGGCTGTGGGCATCGGCTACAAAGTCGTCTTCGGCGCGAATGGCATGAGGGTTTGGCAATCGAAACGCGCCGAGTACGAGAAGCTGCAACTGGACATTGAAAAGGAATCCGCCACTCACGAGCAGATTCGTCACCGCGTCGATGGGCTGCAACGCGCCGACCCGACCTTCATCGAAAAAGTAGCGCGCGAGCAATTGGGCTACGTCAAGCCGGGAGAGACCGTCTTGTATGAGCAGGCACCTAAGCTTGCGCCCAAGCCTGCTGCTGCCGTTTCCGAGACACAGGCGCAAAAATAGATTGCCTTTCCCCCGGCAGCAGGTCCTAGCTGTTACAAAATTCTTGCTTGAGTACTTTTCCCGCCCAAACTTGCTTTTCTGGAATAAACTGTTCGCGACACAATCCATGTGGGGGTCTGTGTCCGGACTAGCTAAGGGTGGATTTCTGCCGACGTACTGCGAGGGATAAGTGCTTCGGTCATTTCGGGTGGCTAACTGATCACCCGAGGTGCGATGGATCCATCCCCAAATCTGCGAAAATGACGGCCACCGCCCTGGCGGCCAGTTCCAAAAGGAGACTTTGCGATGACCAAGAAAATGTGGTTGATAATCGGGCTCTACGTGTGCAGCATGACAGTTCTGGCGGCTGCGAAAGATTCCAGTTGGGCCGGCTGGGTAAGCGATTCGAAGTGCGGCGCTAAGGGCGCCAATGAGGCGCACGCTGCCTGCGCCAAGAAATGCATCGGCGCCGGCGAGAAGCCGGTCTTTGTGGCCGACAAAGACCAGAAAGTTTATAGCGTCGACAATCCTGACGCGCTCGCCGGACATGAAGGCCATCACGTACAGGTAACGGGTAAGATGGACGACAAAGGGATGCTGCACGTGGACAAGGTGACCATGCTCTCGCAGTAAGGGTGGAACCGGCGGTGCAATGAACGATATGCACTAAGGAAGTACTCGGTCCTTCGGAATTTCAGGGCGGCGAAGGCCGCCCTTTTCTTGTCACGCGGCGCTGGCCCTGGGCCTTTCGTAAAATAGAAGATTCATGGCCCATTCCTTTCGTGTTCGTGTACTGTCTGGCCCTCCTTTCGCTGTCTTGATGTTTCTCGTAGCTTGCTCCCATCAACCGGCCCCCAAACGCTACGAGCTGCAAGGCCGCGTGGTGGCAGTCGACCGCAATGCTCGCGAGTTGACGATTGCGCACCAAGACATTCCCGGCCTGATGAAAGGCATGACCATGCCGTTCACCGTGAGCAAGAGCGCAGACTGGGTCTTCAACTCCATCGCGCCGGGCGATCGCATTCAGGCCACGCTTGTCCTCAGTGAGCATGCCGAGCTGCAGGACATCAGCTTTACCAAGGGCAGTGGTACCCAACAAGACGACGGCGAGTCCGCGCTGCGCATTCCCGAGCCTGGCGATGCAGTGCCCGATTTCACGCTGATTAATCAGGATGGCCACGCTCTGCACTCGCAACAGTTTCGCGGTAAGCCGCTGCTGCTGACCTTCATCTACACGCGCTGTCCCTTCCCCGAATACTGTCCGCGTCTGAGCAACCAATTCGCCGGCGCACTGCGCCAGTTGCAGAAGGACCCGAAGTGGTTCGCCACGGCCCAGATGCTTAGCATCAGCATTGACCCGGAGAACGACAAGTCGGCCATTCTGCGAACCTATGGCGAACGTTATGTCGGCCGAGTCGACCCCCAGTTCATGCACTGGCAGTTTGCATCGGGTTCTCCCGAACAGGTACGCCGGATAGCGAATTTCTTTGGGCTCGCCTACAACCAGAAAGACGAACAGATTGTGCACGGGTTGGTCACGGTTCTGATCGGCAAAGACGGAAAAGTGGTCAAGGTATACTCTGGAAACGACTGGAAGCCGGACCAGGTTGCAGCCGATTTCATGGCCGCCGCGGGAGTTTGAAGCGGACGTTGACCTGTCGCTTCCACGAACAAACCCGCAATCTATATGAGCAAGGAGCATTCATGGCACAAAGCACCGATGCAGTTGCGCGATTGAATGAACTAACCAAAGGCATCGACTACGTGATGCTGACCACGGTCCGCACTGACGGCACACTCCACAGTTGCCCGATGGCCACTCAAACGGCGGATGCGGACGGCGCCATCTGGTTTTTTTCCGGCAATCATAGTGAAAAAGTCGAGGCCATCAAGACTGACCAGCGCGTGAATCTCGCCTATTCGGACGCCGCCAGTCAGCGCTACGTCTCGGTCACCGGCAACTGCGAACTGGTCCGCGATCACGTCAAAGCCAAGGAACTCTGGAACCCTGCCTACAAAGCCTGGTTTCCCAAGGGAATCGAGGACCCCAACCTCATCCTGCTGCGGGTCCTCATTCTCGAAGCGGAATACTGGGATGCGGCGCAAGGACACATGGTCAAGCTGACCGGATTCTCACCGCAGGGGTAAGACCTGAGGCTGATGCCTGATAGCTAACATCTTTTCATTTTCTGCTATCTTTTTCCCGTGACCACCAACCAGCGCATCGCCGTCGTGCCCGGAGACGGCATCGGCAAAGAGGTCATTCCCAGCGCCCTCGACGTAATCCGCGCCAGTGGAGCGGCAGTAGAGTTCACCCTGTTCGACTGGGGCGCCGATCGCTACCTGGCGGACGGCACCACCATTCCACCCGACGGCTTTCAGATGCTGGCGCGCGATTTTGACGCCATCTTCGTGGGTGCGCTCGGCGATCCACGTGTGCCCACCAATATCCATGCCAAGGAAATTCTGCTGGGGATGCGCTTCAAGATGGACCTCTACGCCAACGTGCGCCCGGTGCGACTGCTCGACGCGTCGCTGTGCCCGCTGAAGAACGTTGCGCCCGAAGATGTGAATTTCACCGTCATCCGCGAGAACACCGAGGGTGTGTACATGGACATGGGCGGCAACCTCAAGTGCGGCACGCCGGACGAGGTCGCCACCCAGGAGGACATCAACACCCGCAAGGGCGTGGAGCGGGTCATTCGTTTCGCCTTCGAATACGCACGGGCCAATGGCCGCAAGAAGGTGTTGATGTCGGACAAGTCGAACGTCATGACCTTCGCCGGCGGCCTGTGGCAGCGCGTATTCAAAGCGGTTGCCAAGGAGTACGACGATATCCAGGCGCAACACATGTACGTGGACGCGCTCTGCCTGCAGATGGTGCGCGAACCGCGCTCGCTGGACGTGATCGTCACTAATAACATGTTTGGCGACATCGTCACCGACCTCGCCGCTGCACTCCAAGGCGGCCTCGGCATGGCCGCCAGCGGTAACATTCATCCTGGGCGGACATCGATGTTCGAACCTGTACACGGCTCGGCGCCGCCGATTGCTGGCAAGAATATCGCCAACCCTGTGGGATCGATTCTCACCGCAGCAATGATGCTGGCGCATCTCGGACTGAACGCCGAAGCCCAGAAGATCGAGAGTGCCGTGCTCGCTGCCGTGCGCGAACGGAAGACGACGGTGGATGTCGGCAGCTCGCTGGGCACGCGCGAGTGCGCTACATGGATTGCTGAGACAGTGGCCAGGTAGCTGCAATCGCCCTGCTATAACCCTCTTGCCATGTCAGCGACCGATAACTATTCGTTCAATACCCCATCTCCCCCATTGGTCTCTTGTAAAATCATTGGCTTACGCAGCATTATCTCTGTAAAGTATTCATATTAAGCACTTTATTCGTATCTTATTGACCTGCAAACGGTTATTGTACAAATGCTCAGCCATGGCGGCGGACTTCTTTGCACCCAAAAATTATTCACTTAGTTACCCATTAGTTTGCTTCTGCGCATCGCGCAGCAGCTTACGCAGAATCCGCACCGCGCTTTCCACATGCTTCTCCTGCAGCAGGAACGGCGGCAGGAAACGCAGCACGGTGTCCTGGGTGACGTTAATCAGCAGGCGGTTGGCGTCGGCGCCTTCGAGGATGGGCTTGCCCGGAACACTTAGCTGCAACGCCTGGATGGCGCCGACGCCACGGGCCTCGACGGCGATTTCGAACGTCTCCACCAACTCCTGCAACTTTTGCGTGAAGTAAGCCCCGACGCGCCGTACCTGCTCCAGCAGATTCTCGTCCTCCAGGATCGCCAGGTACTCCAGTGCCACGCGGCACGCCAGCGGGCCGCCGCCAAAGGTGGTGCCATGTTTGCCGGGCGTAATGTGCTGCGCGAAGTGATCGCGCGCGAGAAACGAGCCCATGGGAAGGCCGACCGCCATCGGCTTGGCAATACAGACCACGTCGGGCGTGACGCCAAAGTGTTGGAAGGCGAAGAGCTGCCCGGTGCGTCCCATGCCGCATTGGATTTCGTCGAAGATGAGCGCCGCCTGGTTCTGGTCGGCGGCCGCACGGCAGGCTCGTAGAAACTCCGGCGACGACTCCTGGATACCGCCTTCGCCTTGGATAGGCTCCAGCACGATGGCACAGACGCTTCCGTCCATCGCAGCGTGGAGCGCCTGGATGTCGTTGCGTGGCACAAAGCGCACACCCTCCAACATGGGGTCGAAGTCCCTGCGGTACTTGGCCTGGCCGGTAAGGGCGAGAGCGCCCATGGTGCGTCCGTGGAACGAGTTGTCGAGCGCGACGACGATGCACTTCTCCGCCCCGCCCACGGCGTGGCCGGCGGCGCGCACCAGCTTGAGCGCGCCCTCGATGGCCTCGGCACCGCTGTTGGAGAAGAACGCGCGGTCCAGGCCGGACTTGGTGCAGAGCTTCTCGGCCAGCAGTCCCTGGTACTCGTTGTAATAGAGATTGGAGACGTGGATGACCTTCGCCACCTGCTCGCGGATGACCTTCACGATGCGCGGGTGCGCGTGGCCCAGCGCGTTCACGCCCAGGCCGGAAAGGAGGTCGAGGTAGCGCTTGCCCTCGACGTCGTAAAGGTAAACGCCTTTGCCGCGCGCGATGGCGATGGGGTAGCGCGCGTAGGTGTTTAGCAGATATTTCTGTTCGCGATCGACGATTTCTTGATACAAAGACACGATAATGACCTCGGGGGAAGGTTCATTGTAGCGCGAGGCCCGGCGACGGTGCGCATCGGATATAACGATTCCACGCGGTACAGGCGAGTGACCGACCTCACAAAACAATCCGCAAGGATTCGGCTAAACTGACCTCATGTTGAACGAAAAACAATTCCGCGAGCGCGCCAAGGTTGAGCTGCGCCACGTCGGGAAACAAGTCGCCAGCTTGGCGACCGACCGCGACATCTACTGGAAGCTGGAGCGCGACGTCATAGCGCAAAATCCCAAGCTGCAGAATACCGAGGCCTTCATCGACATGGTCCGCGGCGCTTACGCCGACGCCATGGTGCTTCGCGCCCTCCACCTGCTGGACAGCGAGGGCGGCGAGTCATCGCTGCGACGGGTGCTGGCGCAACTTGCCGATTATCCCCAGTTGCTGCACGACAAAGCTTCGGACCGCGAATTCTCCGACGACCGGGCCGCGCTGGAGCAGGCTGCTGCAAAGCTTAAGGGATTACACGGCACGCACTTCGCGCACCACGAGCGCACCCCGGCCGCGCTGGCCGCCCACCACGCTGCCATTGATCAGGCGATTGACGCAATGACCTCCACGCTGAAGACCTACTACTGGGTCATCGCCGAAGGACACCTGGATCTGGACACGAAATATGCGGGCGATCCGCTGACGATCTTCCGCTTTGCCTGGATCGCACCGCAATAGCCGATGCGGCATCTAGCGCGCCGAAATCAGCGCCACTGATAGCAGTGCGCCCACGATGCCCGCGTTCTGCGTGGCCGAGGCTCGCTCCTTCAACAGCACCCGCGCCAGGATTACGGTGCTTGCCGGGTACAGCGACGACAGCACGGCTGCGACGTCAAGCCGGCCATGGCGCGTGGCCGCGATAAACAGCGCGTTGGCGCCGGAGTCAAGCAGACCTGACAGCAAAATCGGGACCCAAGCCAGACGAAGCGAACGCGTGTCCCGCGGCGAGAAGGCCACAATTAGAAGCATTAGCAGCGTGGAAGCCATACGCGCAGCAACCAGTGGCCAAAAGACGCCTCCGTAACCCGCCTGTTTTCCGCCAACCAGGAAAAGACCAAACAACACTCCAGCCAGGACTGCTAGTCCCAGGCCGCGGTGCGTGTCGATGTCTCCGTCGGGTCGAGCCACCAGCCATATGCTGATGAGCGCCAGGACGAAACCCGCCAATTGAAACCGGTCCGGCATCCCTTCGGTGCGAATACCCATGAGAACAGGCAGGATCCCAGTGATGACAGAGGCAACCGGCGCCACGATGCCCATACGCCCGATGGCGAGCGCTTTGTACAGGGCCGCCACTCCCAAAGCTCCCGAGACGCCGGTAACCACTCCCCACAGCAGGGAGGCTCGCGGCGGTATCGGCTCGAACGTGATCCAGGCCAGAACGAGCATGAGCACCAAACCGCAGGCATGGGCTCCGGCCACCACGCGGAAGACATTGGCGCGCTTGGTGGCGAGGCCCCCGGCAAAGTCGCCTGCGCCCCAAATGCCCGCTGCTCCTAGGCTCAGAGCAGCACCGGTAAGCGTTCCGGAACTCATAGGGTGGCAAAGCGTCGCGAGTCCAGTTTCAATTCTCGGGGTTTAAGTTTCAAGGGGGCGGTGCTCCTTGACTTCCCGGCTCAGCACCGGCACGAAGGGGATACGGAAAGTGGTAGCCATGCTACCTTCCAAAGTCTTTCGTCCGCATTAGGTTACCTTAATTGACGGTACGTGTACTTTGGTAACCAGCAGGCATTCACAATTTCACAAGGAAATTCCAAAAACAGTAAATTTTAACAAGTCACTCGACTATAATCTTGGAAAGTACTCATTCGTCGCCGTTTAGTGGGTCGAGAATGGCTGGGATCGTGGCATCGAAGTTGCTTATAGAGGAGCGGGAGGGAGTGTCCCCTTCCGAACGTCGAGCCCATCTGCCACCTGCTCCGATGGCGAGAGACCTGCAAACACGGCTATTTGCGGTAATTCTGGCGCTGATAAGCGTAGCCGCCATTGCCTTCGCTTGGATCAATTTTCAGAAAGAACGCGAATTCTCCATCCCCTACGATGGCGTCTGGTGGGTGGAGGACAGCGGCCACCTGCGAGCGGAGCGGGTCGACGTTGACGGTCCTGGTCAGAAGGCCGGCGTCAAGTCCGGTGATCGACTGGTCGCCGTAGACGGCCGAAGCGTTACCAATGTAGGCAGTCTAGAGCGTCAGCTTTACCGCGCTGGCGTTTGGACAAAATCGACCTACTCTCTGGTTCGCCAAGGCGTGCCCGTTGAAGCTCCATTGATCCTAGCTCCGACGGACCGTTCGCTTTACGGCGGCCTGCGTCTCATCGCTCTGGTTTACCTCGGCATCGGCATCTACGTCCTGCTGCGGCGCTGGACTGCGCCCCGGAGCACGCATTTTTACGTGTTCTGCCTGGTTTCGTTCGTCTTTTACTCGTTCCACTACACCGGCAAGCTCAATGATTTCGACTGGATTGTCTACTGGTCGAATGTAGTGGCGTGGCTGCTGCAACCCGCCTTGTTCCTGCACTTCGCGCTGGTGTTTCCTGAGCGCAAACGCCTGGTAATTCGCCGCCCGTGGCTGGTCCCCATGGTGTACATCCCAGGCATAATCCTGCTGGCGGCCCAGGTCTCGGCGCTCTACCTGCTGCAACCCAGCGAAGTCCTGCGCTGGACCCTCGATCGCATCCAGATGTCGTATCTGGCGCTGTACTTCCTAGCCGCAGCCTACGTTTTGTGGCACAGCTATTGCCATGCCGAGACTGCCATCCTCCGCCAGCAGATGAAGTGGGTCACGCGCGGAACCATTCTGGCGGTCGCGCCATTCACGATTTTCTACGTCATCCCATATCTATCGGGAAGTGCGCCGACGTTGGCGATGAAGGTTTCCGTTCTGTCGCTGGTGTTTCTGCCGCTGACCTTCGGCTACGCCATCTTCCGTTACCGCCTGATGGACGTGGACCTGATTTTCAAGCGCGGCATGGCGTATACGATCGCTGCGGGCGCGATCACGGCGGCGTACTTCGCCGGGGTCGGCGTGGCTTCGGTCCTCTTCCACCAAAGCTTCCCCAGTTCCGGACCCATCGGGTTGATCGTAGCGGTTGCGGTTACGGCGTTGCTGTTCGACCCCTTCAAGAACTGGGTCCAGAGTTATCTCGACAAGCTCTTTTACCAGAAGCGTTATGACTACCGTAAGACCCTGACGGAATTCGGCCGCGATCTGAACTCCGAGACCGATCTCGACAAGATGCTCAGCTCGATTGTCGATCGCCTATCGCGGACGCTGCTGGTGGATCGCATCGCCATCTTCCTGTCGAATCCCGAGCAGCCTGACCAGTTCGTGCTGGCCAAGTCGTACGGCATCGCCAATACCGGTGGCCTGGACTTCGATTTCCTGCACGTGGAACGCCCGGAATGGCAGTCCGGGCACCTGTTCTTCGACAACACCAACCAGGCAGTCCGCGAGACGCCGTCCGCGCGCGAGACCATCCGCCGCTTGGAGCTGAACTACTACATTCCCTGCACCGTGATGAACCGCATGATTGCAGTGCTGGGCTTGGGTAAGACGACGGAAGGGGACTTCCTGTCGAGCGAAGATGTCCAGTTGCTGGAGACGCTCGCAGGTTATGTCGGTATCGCGGTACAGAACGCGCGGCTCTACAAATCGCTGGAGCAGAAGGCCGGCCAGTACGAACGACTGAAGGAGTTCAACGAGAACATTGTCGAGTCCATCAGTGTTGGCGTGTTTGCGGTTGACCTCGAGGACCGGGTTGAGTCGTGGAACTCCCAGATGGAAGTAATGTATGCCCTGCCACGCCTGCAGGCGTTGGGGCGACCGCTGCGTGAGGTGATGCCGCCGGCATTTCTCGAGGAGTACCACCGGGTGCGCCAGAGCTCCGGCATTCACAACCTTTACAAGTTTCGCCTGGGCACTACCGCCGGTGATACTCGGATCACCAACATTGCGATCGCACCGCTCGTCACCAAGGACTTCAGCGTCATCGGGCGGCTGATGATCGTCGATGACATCACCGAGCGCATCGAGCTGGAATCGCAGCTTTCGCAGGCGGAGAAACTTTCTTCTATCGGATTGCTGGCAGCGGGCGTCGCGCACGAAGTCAACACGCCGCTGGCGGTGGTCTCGTCGTACGCCCAGATGCTGGCCAAGCAGATGAAGGGCGATGAAAAGCAGACCGCGCTGCTGGAGAAGATTACGCGCCAGACCTTCCGCGCCTCGGAGATTGTCAACGGCCTGCTGAACTTTTCGCGCACTTCCAGCTCAGAGTTCAACAACGTTGACGTGAACCGCGTCATCCAGGACACGCTAACCTTGCTCGATCACCAGTTCAAGACGGCGGGCATCAAGGTGGAGCCCGAGCTGCAACCGGATTTGCCGGCAATTCACGGGAATACGGGGAAACTCCAGCAGGTGTTTCTCAATCTGTTCCTGAACGCCAAGGATGCTATGCCGGGCGGCGGAAGGCTGATGATCAGCACCAGCAACGGACATAACGTGCAGGTGAAGGTCGCCGACACCGGCTCCGGCATTGCGCAGGAACACATCCATCGCATCTACGATCCCTTCTTCACCACCAAGAACAAGCCGAAGACCGGACACAGCGGCGGCACTGGCCTCGGGCTCTCGGTGACCTACGGCATCATCCAGGAACATGCCGGCAAGATCCGCGTCGACAGCGCACCCGGCCAAGGCACGACCTTCACCATGGAATTTCCGCTGGTACGAAGGGCCGTCAATGTCTGAAGCCACCATGAGCCGAATCGCCCCGGGGCACGAGGACTTCACCTCGGCTGGCTCCGTGCTGATCATCGATGACGAAGCTGCCATCCGGGAATCATTGCAGACCCTTCTGGAGATGGAAGGTTACGAAGTCGAAACCGCGAATGACGGCCAGGAAGGGCTTACGCGAATTGCGGAGCGGCCATTTGACCTGGTGCTGATCGACTTCGCCATGCCGGACCGCAACGGCATCGAGATACTGCACGACATACGCGAACGCGACTCAGAACTGCCGGTCATCATGATCACCGCCTACGGCACAGTGGAGAACGCCGTGAACGCCATGCAGGCGGGCGCCACGAACTTCATCCAGAAGCCATGGGACAACGAGAAGCTGCTGGCTGACGTGCACACCGCGGTCGGCCGTCGCCGCGCCGAAGAAGAGATCATCCAGTTGAAGCGCGCTCTCAAGCAGCGTTACAACTTCGAGCACATCATCGGCAAGAGCGAGCCTATGCTGCGGATCTTCGACCTGGTGGCGCAGGTCGCCCCCAGCCGCTCGACGATATTGCTGCAAGGGGAAAGCGGTACCGGCAAGGAATTAATCGCCAAAGCTATTCACATGAACTCGACGCGCAAAGACCGCGCGTTTGTCCCGGTAAACACCGGTTCCATGCCCGCGGACCTGCTGGAATCCACGCTGTTCGGGCACGTGAAGGGCGCGTTCACCAGCGCCATCGCCAGCAAGAAGGGCCTGTTCGAAGTTGCCGACCGCGGCACGCTGTTTCTCGACGAAATCGGCACCATGAACCTGGAGACGCAGGCGAAAATCCTGCGCGTCCTGCAGGACCGCAAGTTCATGCACCTGGGCGGAGTCAGCGAAATCCAGGTGGACGTGCGCATTATCGCCGCCACCAATGTCGACCTCAAGCAGCAAGTGAAAGAGGGCAAGTTCCGCGACGACCTTTTCTACCGCCTGAACGTGATCACCATTGACTTGCCGCCGTTGCGCCAGCGAAAGAACGACATCCCCATCATGGTCGAGCACTTTATTGCTAAGTTCGCTACGGAAAATGAACGGCCACCATTACGGGCGACGCCCGAAGTATTGCGGCCCTTGCTGGATTACGACTGGCCGGGTAACGTGCGTGAACTGGAGAACGTGATCGAACGCGCGGTTGTGCTGGCAACCGGTCCCAACCTCACCGTCGACCTCCTGCCTGATGCCCTGGTAGGACGTGGCAGCAAGTTCGCGATGATGGAGCATTCGCCCGACGCATCGCTCTTCGAGATTATCGAGGACTGCGAGCGGCGCATCATCAGCGACATGCTGGAGAAGTGCGCCTGGAACCAGACCGAGGCCGCCGATCGCTTCCGTATCCCCCTCTCCACCTTGAACCAGAAGATCAAGCGCCTGAATATCGAGATCAAGAAGAACAAAGGTAGAGAGTAGTTCCGCCATTCGAGTAGCAAGCTGCCCCCCACATCGTAGATTTATCTGAAATTATTCATCGGCGCTCGCGGTACTCGAAGCCAGCTACACGTAAGCCTCGAGTAGAAAGAAATCTCCCATAGCTCCAGACGATTCATGCGGTGCTAGGTGGCGATGTCCTGCGCACGCCCTTTCCACTCACCGCCCTTCCCCGACCAGTAGTTCAGGGCGGAATGCACGGTCGCGATCATATAGAACGTTGCGCTTAGCGGCAGAGTCAGCGCCCACACAACATTCAGGCCGTAGAAGCGCACCATTGGCAGGTACGCGGCAACCATCATCAGTAAAGCAGTGGCCCCCAACCCAACAACGAAATGCGATGGGCTGAACAGCAATCCCAGGGGTAGAAGGTACAGAAGCGCCAGTCCCAGGATGGCTCCCGCCAACAGCCATGCAGAGTGACGCAGCTGATTGAAGGCGCTGCGCGCGATCATGCGCTCGATTTCGCCGAACGACTCGTAGGCGCGCAGGCTGTGGGTGTCGCGCGTGACGCCCAGCCACACCTTGCCGCCATTGCGCTTGACGGCAGCAGCTAAGGCACAGTCGTCGATGATCTCTTGCCGGATGGCGGCGATGCCGCCCGCACGCTCCAGGGCTTCAGACCGAATCAAAATGCAGCCACCAGCCGCGCCAGCCGTTCTGCGCCGGGGATCGTTGATCCAATCCGGTGGATACAGTAGGAAAAAGAAGAACACGAAGGCCGGTATCAAGAGCTTCTCTGCCATGCTGCGGCAATGCAATTTCACCATGAATGACGCGAGGTCATAGTCTGCGCTGTCAGCAACGGCCGAGAGGCTAGCCAGATTCTCTGGCGAGTGCCAAATGTCCGCATCAGTAAGAAGCAGGAACTTCGGTTTGAGGAGAATGGCCTGCTCCACTCCTTGCTGCACCGCCCACAGTTTGCCAGACCATCCCGGGGGCAATGGCTTGCCGGCAATGACTGAGAGCGTGGCGCCATGATCGCTGCTCTCCGCTGCTGCCGACGCAGCTGCGGCGGTGCCGTCTGTGCTGTTGTCATCGATGACGAAAATGTGCAGCGGTCCGGGGTAGTCTTGCTGAAGGAGCGACCCCACCGAACGGGCAATCACATCTGCCTCGTTGCGCGCGGGGATCACGACCGCGATCAAACCTGCCGCGCTCGACAACGGGGACACCCCAGCCTCGAAGCGTTGCACCATCCAGAACCGGCCGTGAAGCAGCAAAAGATACAACCAGGCCACGACGCAGACGATTCCGGCAATTAGGAGGAAGAGATGCACGAGGAACCAGTCTACCGGCTGGCCAGGCCGCCGGCGGTCTCAGCGCCATCGATGACATACACCTGCCCATTGAGGTAGGCCGCGTCGTCGGACGCGAGGAAGGCAAATAGCGCAGCCACCTCCTCCGGCTGGGCATGACGGCCCAGCGGAAGCTTCTGGTTCACCGCAGCCAGCATTTCGTCCGAGTACTCGGCGCGCTGCATCGGCGTCAGCACGTAGCCAGGGGCGACAGCATTGACCCGCACCTTGGGCGCCAGTTCCAGCGCCATCGATCGTGTCAGCTCAATCACCCCGGCTTTGGTGGTGTTGTAATCAGCGTAATTCGGATAGCCCATGATGCCGTTGGTTGAGGCGGTATTCAGGATGACGCCACCATCGTGCTTCATCATGTAGCTTGCAGCAATTTGAGCAACCTGGAAGACCCCGGTCAGGTTGACAGCAAGCACTTGGTTCCACTCGTCCTGCGTGATATCGAGGAACCTGTGGCGAACGCTGATGCCGGCGTTGTTAATCACGACGTCCAGACCACCCAAAGCAACGACGGCGTTGCCAAAGGCGTGCTGCACTTGCTTACGGTCGGTGACATCCGCCAGGAAAGCGGCGCAGAGGCCTGGAAGCTCCGCCCGGATTCGCTGGCAGGCGGCCTCATCGCGATCAAGGAGGACAACCTTCGAGCCTTCCTCGAGGAACCGCGCTGCGGTAGCGGCGCCGATCCCACTGGCGCCGCCGGTGATGACCACTCGTTTGTCTCTGAGTCCTCGCATGCTGATGAGCTCTATCGGCTGCAAAGCATAACAGAAGCGGCCCTCAGCGGCTCAACAGAATTCTTGCGCAGCCGGTATCGGCGTGGCCGTAAGACTTGTCACACCTGCTACACTCTTCCGCACGCACCATGGCACGCTTAGCGGAAGGCATTCGCACCCAGCTCTACGACAGCCCTGAAGGCAAGTTTGTCCATGACGTCGTCCTCGACGCCTGCCGCCGGTATGAATCCAGGGTTGCCATCGTCGATACCTCATGCGTGCCCGCGCGGCGACTGACTTATGCGGCCTATGCCGAACTAGTGGAACGCGTGGCGCGTAGCTTCGTGGCAGCCGGTATCAAACCGGGAGAGATGATCGGCATCTACCTGCCAAACTGCTGGGAATACGGCGTGGCATTCCACGCGGCCACGCTGGCGGGGGCCGTACCGACGACCATGAACCCGACGTACCGCCAGCGCGAGATTCAGTATCAGATGGAGACCTCCGGCGCCGTCGCGCTCGTTAGCGATGGCGTTCTGCTCAAGGGGATTGACTTGTCCGAGCTTCCTTCCTTGCGCCAGATCTACACCATCCGGGCCCCGGGGCCGGCAGGATCGCAGCCGTTTGATCTCCTCTTCAAATTCAACACCACCCCGTTGCCAGAACCGGCAGAAGATCCCAAGGAAACGCTGGCGACACTTCCCTTCTCCAGTGGGACAACGGGCCTGCCTAAGGGCGTCATGCTCTCGCATTCCAACCTGGTCACCAACGTTTACCAGACGCTGACCCTGGGAGAAGCGGGCGCGGTAACTGGCGACGATGTTTTCCTCTGTTTCCTGCCGCTTTATCACATCTATGGGCTCACGATAGGGCTCAACCTTCCGCTCATGCGCGGCTGCACCGTCGTGCTGATGCCGCGCTTCGATTGCGAGCGTTCGCTGCAGATCATCGTGGAGGAGCGCGTTTCGCTCACGCTGTGCGTGCCGCCGACCCTGCTGGCTTATTGCCAGGCTGCCGAGCAGAGCAAGTTTCCCCGGGAACATCACTTGCGGTGGGTGAAGTCGGGGGCTGCCCCGCTGGCGCCGGAACTGGCGCGGCGTTTCACGGAGAGCACGGGCATCCCCATCCGGCAGGGTTACGGAATGACGGAAGCCTCACCGGTGACCCACGTTGGATTTCTCAGTCCGGAACTGTACCGGCCAGACTCAGTCGGCGGCCCGGTGGCGATGACCGATTGCCGCGTGCTCGACGCTGAGGGGAACGCTGTTGCTCAGGGCGAACTCGGCGAGCTGGTGATGAGCGGCCCGCAGATCATGAAGGGCTACTGGAAGTCGCCGGACGCAACGGCGGCGGTCTTGCGCGACGGTTGGTACTGGTCGGGCGATATCGTGCGTGTCGATGAGCAGGGTCTGTACTACGTCGTGGATCGCCGCAAGGAGATGATTAAGTACAAAGGATTCTCCATTGCCCCTGCCGAAGTGGAGAGCGTGCTTCTGGAACATCCAGCCGTACGCGATTGCGGAGTAGTAGGGCGGACCGACGCCTCGGGCGAAGAAATCCCCTGCGCGTTCGTTGTCCTGCGCGACACCGAAGCCGCCAACACGCAAACCGAAGACAGTCTGAAAGAGTTTGTTTCCGAGCGCCTGACGAATTACAAGATGCCGCGGGAAGTGTACTTCGTGCAGTCGCTGCCGCGCACGGCTTCCGGCAAGATTCTGCGGCGGGACCTGAGAAAACTTCTTTAACCTGGCGTCCTACTGCGCGAACGTCTTCGCACGCTGCACGTAGTGCTTCTGAAAGTAGTCACGATACTGGCCAGAGCGCAGATCATCCAGCCACTGCTGATGATCGCGATACCAGTGAATCGTCTGCGCTAATCCTTCGTCGAATTGGACGGCTGGAGCCCAATCTAGCTCCCGGCTTGTCTTCTCGCAATTGATGGCGTAGCGCAGGTCATGCCCAGGCCGGTCAGTGACAAACTGGATGAGACTCTCGGGACGGTCCAGAGCACGCAGAATGCGTTTGGCCAGATCGATGTTGCGCAACTCGCAGCCGCCGCCGATGTTGTACACCTCGCCCTCGCGACCGCGCTGCAGCACGGCATCGAGTGCGCTGCAATGATCGCTGACGTGGATCCAGTCGCGGACATTCAGCCCCGCACCATAGACCGGCAGTTTCTGCCCCGCCATGGCTTGCGCAATCATCAGCGGAATAAACTTCTCGGGGAATTGATACGGCCCGTAGTTATTCGAGCAGCGGGTGACCATCGCTGGAAACTTGTGGGTACGAACGTACGCCAGCACGATCAGGTCGGAGGCTGCCTTGGTGGCCGCGTAGGGGCTGTTAGGCTGCAGGTTGGACTCTTCTGTGAACTGGCCTTCCTCGCCCAGGCTGCCATAAACCTCGTCGGTGCTGACGTGCAGAAAGCGTGGGACGCGCGCTTGGTGGCAGGCCTGCACCATATTGTGCGTGCCATCGACGTTGGTACGCACGAAAGCGGAAGCGTCTTCAATGCTGCGGTCCACGTGGCTTTCGGCAGCGAAATGCACGACCGCGTCGCAGCCCTGCACCTGCTCGAGCACGCCGCGATCGCAGATGTCCATCTGCACAAACCCGCAACGGCCTTCCTGGAGGGCAGGTTCGAGGTTCTTCAGGTTGCCGGCGTAGGTGAGCTTATCGAGGACGACAACTTTCCACTCGCGATGTTTGCCGAGAATGTAGTGAACGAAATTGGAGCCGATAAATCCGGCGCCGCCCGTGACCAGGAGCTTCATACGTTGCGCACCATGGCAGGCTCCTGTGCCTTGCGCAGAACTTTTTCACGCACTTTGTTGCTGGCATGCCAGAGCGATTCGAACGTGCCGGCGTCAGTCCACCAGCCCTCCAGAAGGGAGTGACGAAGCGTGCCATCGGCAATGTAGCTATTGTTGATATCGGTGATCTCGTACTCGCCGCGGCCCGACGGCTTCAGTTCGCGAATTCGGTCGAAAACGCTGGCATCGTAGAAATAGATTCCGATCACGGCGAACGGTGATTGCGGGTTCTTGGGTTTCTCTTCAATGCGCACGATGCGCCCGTTCTCGATCACCGGTACCCCAAAGCGCTCCGGATCGGGCACTTCTTTGAGCATAACCATCGCGCCCTTTTCCTGCTGCATAAAGCTGGCCGCCGCGGCGCTGACGTCGCCCTCGATAATGTTATCGCCCAGCACCACGGATATCCTGTCGCCCTTCGCGAAGGGCTCGGCCAGGCGCAACGCGTCCGCAATGCCCGCCTCTCCCTCCTGGTAGGCAAAGCTGAGCTGCTGTAAACCAAGTTCCTTGCCATTTTGCAGCAGGCGCAGAAAATCACCGGCATTCTGCCCGCCGGTGACGATCAGGATGTCGCGCACCCCGGCATCCACCAGGGTTTGCAGCGGGTAGAAGATCATCGGCTTGTCGTACACCGGCAGCAGGTGCTTGTTGGTGACGCGGGTCAGGGGATTGAGGCGCGAGCCAATACCGCCCGCCAGGACTATGCCCTTCATAGGTCTCCGATCGAATGCCGCGAACAGCTCGACGTGTGGTGGCAGTACTCACCAGCCTTGGGGCGCCCGGAATTGCTAAGGGGGACACGACGGCGGCGAGCGGATGAGCTGTCCAGCGACTGAGTATGCACGATTATCAGCGAATGGCGTCCTGCATGGCAAGCCGGAGTTGCGAGCGCCAATCGGGCATCACGATGCCAAAAGTGGACTCCACCTTGGCGTTTGATAACACCGAATTGAGCGGTCTGCGAGCCGGCGTTTGGTATTGATCCGAAGTGATGGCGACCACGCGTTTGGCCTTCAGTTGGCCGCCAAACTCGCCCATCTCCGCGGGCCAGGACACCAGTGAATCGTAGTCCTCGAGGATGGCCTGCGCGAAGCCGGCCCAGGACGTCTTGCCGCCGCCGGTGAGGTGAAAAATCCCGCTTGGCCAGGTTCCAGCGTTGGCGCGGCGCTCGCAACATTTTGCCAGGATGATGGTAGTCGCTTCGGCCAGGCCGCGCGCCCACGTCGGGGCACCAATTTGATCGCCCACCATCCGCAGCTCTTCCCTTTCCCGCGCCAGACGCAGCACGGTTCGAAGAAAGTTCTTGCCGCGAATGTCGTAGACCCACGTAGTACGGAGGATGATAGAAGCGCATCCCCTGGCAGCGATGGCCTGGTCGCCCTCCAGCTTGGTCTGGCCGTACACGTTCAGCGGACCGGTGGCGTCGTCCTCCTCGTAAGGACCGGACTTGCTACCGTCATAGACATAATCCGTGGAGTAGTGGATCATCAGCGCGCCACGGCGAGCGCATTCCTCCGCGATGCGCGCGGGAGCGTTTACGTTGAGGGCGCGCGCCAGTTCCGGCTCGCTCTCGGCTTTGTCCACCGCCGTATAGGCCGCAGCATTGGCTACGACGTCTGGCGCGAAATCGCGGACCGTTCGGAACAAAGCCTCCAGGTCTGTCAGATCAACCTGCTCGACGTCGATCGCCATAACTTGCCCGAGCGGAGCAAGGGTGCGCTGCAAGTGCCAGCCCACCTGGCCAGTCGCACCGGTGATAAGCAATCGCAGGCTCATGGCTGGTACCTCGGCAACTGATCCTGTGCTATTTGCGAAAGCCGGGCGTAGCCCTGGTCTTTGTCCGAGAGGAGTGGCGAAGATATTGGCCAGTCGATACCGATGTCGGGATCGTTCCACAGCACACCGCGATCGTCGCTCGCCACGTAATAGTCGCTGCACTTGTAAAGGAAGTCGACCGTATGTGAGAGCACGACGAAACCGTGAGCAAAGCCTCGCGGAATGTAAAGTTGCTTGCAGTTCTCGCCGGACAGCACTTCCCCAACCCACTTCCCGAAGGTTGGCGAGCCGAGACGGACATCCACCGCAACGTCGAAAACCTCGCCGCGGGCGACGCGGCAGAGCTTGGCTTGCGGATTGCGCAGCTGATAATGCAATCCGCGCAGCACGCCCCGCGAGGAATGTGAATGGTTGTCCTGCACAAACTGGTCATGGATACCGGCCTCGGCCAGCACATTCTCGCGGTAGGTTTCCATGAAGAAACCGCGCGGGTCCCGGAAGACCCGCGGCTGTACTACGAACACACCGGGAATGGAAGTCTCGGTAACCTGCAAGCTCGCTCCTGCTACGGCCATGACCGTCGCCATCCGACTGACTCCAGGAATCTCGCGAAGCGACGATTATAATGCGTTCTTCCTGAAAACTATGCACCGCTGCTCCGCTATCGTCGTCACCTATAACTCTGCCGCCACCATCGGAGCATGCCTGGAGGCGCTGGCGCGCGAGCCATGCGACATCGTGGTGGTGGACAATGCCTCGCAGGATGGCACCGTACAGCGCGTGGAGGACTTCGTCGCCTGGCACGAATTGCGGCTGGTCGCCAATGCCAGCAACCTTGGTTTCGCCGCCGCGGTGAACCAGGGAGCGCGCGAGACCGATGCCGACGTTTTGCTGATACTGAATCCGGATGCGGTCGCCGAGCCGGGCGCCATCAATGCGCTGATGCAGTGTTTGCAGGCCACCCAGGCAGGTGCTGCGGGAGGCGCCCTGCTGCGGGATGATGGCCAGCCCGCGCGCGGCTTCGCTTTTCGCCGCTTGCCGACCGTTACCGCGCTGATATTCGAAGCCATTCTCCTGAATCAGCTTTGGTCCAGCAATCCGGTGAACCGCCGTTATCGTTGTCTCGATGCCGACTATTCCCGTCTGCAGGAGATCGAACAGCCCGCTGGTGCGTGTCTGGCCATTACCCGCGAGGCTTGGCATTCAGCCGGCGGCATGGATGAGAGCTTTTGCCCGGTGTGGTTCGAAGACGTGGACTTCTGCAAACGCCTGCTTAATCTCAGCACGAAGATTGTGTACTGTCCGGCAGCGCGCTTCCGCCACAGCGGTGCTCACAGCGTTGGTCAATTGTCGTTTCGTAACAAGCAAGTGTTCTGGTATGCCAACATGCTGCGCTACGCCCGCAAGCATTTCACGGCAGAACAAGTTAGAAGCCTGCGTGCCGGAATCTTTGCTGGAATGCTGGTCCGCTCTTTCGCCGCCGTCCTGGGAGCCAGGCAAGGGGGGCTCGGCGAAACCCTGGGAGCTTATTGGGCCGCGCTGCGCGAAGTACGGTGAAAGAGACCATGCTCCTTTCGTCTTCGGCACCAACGAGTCCGGGGTCGCGATCACGAGCGGCCGGCAAACGCTGAGGCCCTCGACGCGTTTCCTTACTTCCCCAGCTGCGCCACGGTCGTCGGCTTCCCCTGCTTCATCGTGTGCTTGGCTGGCGCAGTCGCTGGTCCGGGCGAGCCCGGCGACTCCACAATGTTGGGCGGGTTGTGACTGGGCAGCGGACCACCGTGCAGGCTTAGCTGACCAAGCCGACAGAAGTTGATGGCTTCGCCAAGAATGCGGGTCGCTTCCTGCGGCGCATGGAAGCCCATCGAGTTCTCTGACATCACGAAGTCAATCATGAACTGCCCTTTGCGCTGATGATCGCGCGCAGCGGACAGTTGCGCTTCGGTCGCACCTTTCGCCTTCTCCGCCTTGATGTCGTAAATCAGGTCAACCAGCGCATCCAGCGCGGTGTTGCGCAGATTGAAGAAGCGGTCCTGGATGTCCTCGACCTTGGCCTTTAACTCTTCCTCGGGGAAATGATGGCAGGTCTGGCAGGAGCGGTTGATTTTCAGGATCGGGCTATTGATCTGGTGGTCGCTAATCTTAAGTCCGCCCTGGCGCGTGTACGGCATGTGGCAATCGGCGCAGGCCACTCCGGAGCGCGCGTGCACACCCTGGTTCCACATCTCGAATTCGGGATGGCGTGGCTTGATCAGTCCGGCTCCGCTGTCAAGGTGGGTCCACTCGACAAGCTTGGCCTGGTCTTCCACGGCGATGATGTCCTCGACCTTCAAGCCCTTCGCCCAGGGGAAGGTCAGCCGCTTGTTGGGCGGCGCGAAGTAGTAGGTCACGTGGCACTGACCGCAAACGTAGGAACGCATCTCCTGCCGCGTCGCCATGGTGTTGACGTCGTAGTTCTGCACGCCTTGCGAGCCTTTCAGCGCGCGAATGCCCTCGATGAAAGCCGGGCGCGTAATGCGCAACTGCATGTTCTCGGGGTCGTGGCAATCAATGCAGGCGACGGGATGCTTCACCGTCTCGCGAATCTGCTTGTAGGTCATGTGCGTGTCGCTGATGGTGTTGAAGCCCTTCATGATGTCCCCATCGCCCAGCTTCAGGAAGGTCGTCACCATCGAGGCATGGCAGTTGATGCACATAGCCGGAGGATTGAACTTCTGGCGTTCAGTAAAGGTCTGGTCCTCCAGCATGTAAGCGTGGCCCCGGCGCTCGCGGTAATCCGCGGAGAACGCGTACCCCGCCCAGATGGTCTTCAAGCGAGGGTCCTCCTGCAATTTCGAACGTGCCACCACGGAGCGTGGGTCGGCATCGGTGGGCGAATGGGGCATGGCCTCGCTGCCGCCGTACTTGGTGCGCTGCATGTCCACCGTCTTGGTGTACATGTCGTACTGCAGCGGGAAGTTCTTGGCCCAAGTGGCGGGATCGTCGATCGTGTCGTTCAACTCGACCACCCGGTAGAAGGGGTTCTTGGCTTCCTGCTTGCGCTCGAAAACATTGATCAGCAGCGCGGTGACAGCAACGGTGGCGACCGCCGCGAGAACAACGACCGCGACCAACATCCGACGCGAAGGCCCGCCCTCAGGCTCAGTCTTGGTGGGATTCATGATTGCTCCAGGGTTGCAGAGGAAAATTCTTGGAATACCCGGCATCGGAGTGCCCAACCGTGCCGTGGCAGCGGGTGCAGTCCATGCCTTTGGCCTCGCCGTGAACGACGTTGCCGTCAATCGCTGCAGTGATGTTCTGGTGGCAGCGGCGGCAGGCGTTCTCGGCTACTTCTTCGTCGAACTCGGTAATCCGGATGGTGTCGGGATAGCGGCCGCTGGTGAAGTAGAAGGAATGCCAGAATCCATTATTCAATTTGACGGCATACTTTCCGATCAGGTTATGCGGGGTGTGGCAATCGTTACAACTGGCTGCGTGGCGGTGGCTGGACTTGACCCAGCCGTCGTACTCGGCACGCATGACGTGGCAATTGGTACAGGCCTGTGGATTATTGGTGAGATAGGAATAACCCTTGGCGTAAATGAACGTATATGCGCCAAGTCCAACGATCAAACCACCAAGCACAGCCAGAATTACGATGATTCCGAAGGACGACCTCATCCGGCTCCTTAGATGCCATACCGGGACTCAAACAAGCCACACGCCGGGCTGGCAGTACCCTACACAATCACGAAGCGGGTGGGTATGACCAAAGTCACAGCGACCGTGTACGAGTGACAACCCAAGCGGGTGTGACGGCTGCACGTCAGCCTTGTGATGGCGAGCATGGAGAGTTTCCATGCGCGGCCTTTACACTAACCATCGTAGCGGGGCATGCATCCAGCCTCACTTCAAGATCACAGGCGTATATTAGGTGCCGAGCGATGGCGGCGCAATCGCGCTTCCGGGCGGGCAAATTCATCGGATCAAAGGAGATTTTTTTCCATGAAGCGACTCTTGTTAACGATGGCGGTATTCACAGTGGCATGCAGCATGGCCTGGGCGGCCGAAGATGGAGCTGCTCTGTATAAGACAAAGTGCGCCGCATGCCATGGCGCGGCGGGGGAAGGAAAGATCGGCCCCTCGCTGCAGAAGACCGCTCTAACCCAGGCTCAGGTTGCCGACCTCCTCACCAAGGGAGCCGAAGGCAAAAAAGCTCCGCACGGCAAGGCAGTTTCCGGCTTGACCGCAGACCAGGCGACAGCGATTGCCACGTACGTTGCCACCCTCAAGAAGTAGATTTCCAACCGCACAACAGAAAGCCGGCCACAAGGCCGGCTTTTCGGTTGCCTGAGACTGCTGGTCTAAGAACGAGCCCCGGGAATCGTCAGAACGTCACCCGCACGCCGAGCTGCGCGGCGAACGGTATTCCCACGGTGGTTCCTGGTCCGAAGAAATCGCCCAGCGCACCAGCCGGCACCAGCAGCTGGTTCGGGTTGGTAATCGGTACGTTACAGGCCGGCGTGGGACACAAATGCGTGGCGTTGTATAGGTCGTTCACCGGCGTCGGCAGAGCAGAGATGTTCGTCACGTAGTTGGCGCCCGGATTGTTGCGGTTGAACAAGTTGAAGAACTCGACGAATGGCGATATCTGCCAGCGGTCCCCGACATTGAAGGGCCGGGTCACACGCAAGTCAACTTGGACGTAAGGCGTGCCGCGGAACTGGTCCAAGCTGGTTTGCACACCGTTGACGACCGCGCGATCATTGGTCGGGTCGCCAAGACCGTTCACGTCCACTGGCGTGGTGAGCGTGATGGGACGGGCGCTCTCCGCCTGGATCAGCGTGGTCACCTGAAAGCCGCCGGGAACGTACACCACACCCGCCAAGGTAAAGCGGCTGGTGACATCTTCACCCGATGGCCCGTAGTCGCCCTTGTCAAACGGATTCTGCGGGTTACAAACGCCATTCACGTAGTCCCAGAGTTCGCCCAACACGCAACCCCAGGTCTTGGCGCTCGATAGCACGTAGTTCGCCGTGAGGTTGAAACGCCGGCTGACGCTGCCCTGCAGGTGCAGCATCATGGCGTTGTAACTGGAGCGGTTGTCCGACTTGAAAACCGACAGGTTGGGAACATTGGCCTGCTGGGTTGCTTGGTCCTGCGCAAACAGCGGCGAGAACAAGGTGTAGCCCGCCGTGTACTCATAGCGCCGGTAGCCGTGAACGCCCTGCTCGTGGACGTAGTCGGCGCTCAGCGTCCAGTTCTTGTGCCATAGGTACTGCACGCCGCCACTGACCGTCGTGGAGTACGGGGTGTGATAGTTGGGATCGATCACCACGCCGGCACCCCCGTCCGCCGCGCCTGGCAGGCATCCAGGATCCCAGGGCTTGGTGCACGGCTGAAAGGTGGATGGCGTGTTGACCGCCTGGAAGGCCGTCGCCCAGCCGTTTTGCGCCAGATCGTTGTAGTACAGGCCGATGCCGGCGCGGATGACGAGGTCCTCGATCCGGTCGGGCGAGTAGACGATGCCCAGCCGGGGAGCGAAAGCCTTGCGGTAATCGTAAGGCACGCCCGTGGGCAGGGGTAGTTGCAGTCCCTGGATGGTCGCCACTCCGGGATTAAGGAACTGGTTCACGCCCGATGCCTGGAACAATCCATAGGTCGTGTCGTAGCGAAGACCGTAATTGACAGTCAACTGCGGCGTCACCCGCCAGGAATCCATGGCGTACAGGCCCAGCCGCTGCACGTTTTGGGAAAAACTGCCGTTGCCGGCTGTGGTGGATGTGGTCTGGCAGTTGGCACCGTCGAAGGGCGGCAGGCAGTTCAGCTCCGCGGTGAACTGGTTAGGATTGGTCAGATAGTACGTCGGGTTTTGGGTAAGAATGTAGGTGGTTTCCGCCTGGCCGGGGAAAGCACCGCTCAGGACCGGTTCATGGATGAAGTCCACGCCGAACTTGGGGGCGTGCCTGCCAACCGAGCCGCTGACGTCATAGCGGAACTGGTATTTCTCCTGATTGCGAATCACGGGAAAGGCGGTGATGGGGGTCACAAACTGGTTGTCACCGTAAGTCTCAAAGCCGGAGATTGTCTTGGAGGTGGAGCTGAAGGGAAATGCCAGCGCAAAGCCCAAGTATCCATTGCGGTCCGCGGTGCCGTGCAGATAGCTGGCACCGAAGGTGAAATTGCCCACCCACGACGGGCTGAAGGTGAAGGTGTTGCTGATAGCGCCGTTCTGATAATTGGAGTGGGTGGTGGCGCCCGTAGAAGGCAGCGTCCCCTGCTGCACCAGGGCATTGTTGGTGGTTGAGTTGTCCAGGGCGTACCGGATGAACCACTGCGAGCGCTGCGACTGTGCCCAGTCAAAGCGTAGCAACCCCAGATAGGACTGATACGGCACACGAACGTCCGGCGGCACCGGAATTGAGCTGGTATCTGGAACCAACCCTTGCAGCGCCAGTTGGTTCAAGGCGTTGAACTGGGTCAGGCTGTCAGGGCTGTAGTTGATGCTGGCGTGCTCGTTCACCATCTCGAACCCGGAAAAGACCCACACTTTGTCCTTGACCACCGGCGCGCCGATGGTGCCCACATAGTTCTGCCGCGAGAAGGGCTGCTTCGGCTGGGGCGACGGGTTATCGATGGGAAAGCGGGCATTCAGCGCCGCGGCGCGTTCGAACACCGCGAAGTCGCCGTGCCAATCGGTAGTGCCGCTCCTGGTGCTGATGACCACCGAACCCGCTGTGGTGCGCCCGATGTCGGCATTCTGCTGTGACGTCTGCACCGCAAACTCGCGAATCACGTCGGGAGAAAAATTCTGCAGGAAGCCGCCGATGTAGTCGTCCGAGTTATCAACACCATCCACCGTGAGCTGGTTGTTCAGGCCGGAGCTGCCGCCGGTGGAAACAGCGGTAATGCGCGCCTTGGTGGGATCGGAAGGCTCGACCGGCTCCGTGCCCGGCACCATGTAGGCGATGTTGGCGAAGCTGCGGGCCGCCAGAGGAATCGTCTGCAGGTCCTTGCCGGTGACCACGCCGCCATTCACCGCGTCTGTAGTATCCAGCTCCTGAGTGGCGATTGAAGAAGCCTCGGCCTTCACGTTTACGGTTTGCTGCTCGGCCGCCGGACGCAACGTGACTAGCGTGTCACGCACATTACTCACCTGCACCGTCACATCGGTGCTGGCTTCGGCAAACCCCTTCGCATTCACCACCAGATGGTAGTTGCCGGGAGTCAGGTCGGGGAAACGAAATTGCCCGCGGTCGTCTGTCGTCGCCTGCCGTTGAATGCCCGAACCAATGGCGGTCACGATGACGGTAGCGGATTTGATGCGTGCCCCGCTGGCGTCCTGTACCTCGCCCAGCAAAGAGCCAGTGGCATTTTGCGCCTTAACTGCAAGCGGTAGTGTGAGGAAAAGACCTGCGATGAGGAGGATGAGTTTAGCAGCAAACAGCTTGGAAGGCATAGGTTTGAGGGTTCTCTCCGGAAAGCAAACAGCGGATCAGTCGCTTCTCGACGATAACTGAAAGCCGTTTTAGGCTACTTCATGGAGTTGTCGTACTACCATGAGTAGTACTTGGATACCTCGCCCGCATTGCGCTGCTGCCTGGTGCTTGACGCGGCATGCTGCGCTGACCAAGTTCTCCGCCCTGAAGCTAGCCGTGAAGCTGAAGCGGCTGGACGGCAGCACGGATACCATCACCAACCGACAACGAGTGCGAGCCCTCCCTTCTCGGTGGCAACGCACCCCCTGAACCCGGCGTACTGACCGGCTTGCAAAGCGGGCGTTTCGACTGATTTTTCCGCCTAGTGCAGTCATCACCCGCCCTTATGACATACGTCACAGAACCTATGGTTATTGACCCCTGACAATGAGGAGTCAATTCAACCGGAGGTGATCGCATGGCCACCAGTGTGTCGAATGTGCGATCGGAGACCCTGCGAACGCTGCCTGACGACAACGTCCGCCAGATACTTTGGCGCTTTGCCGAGCGTTATGACCTGCAGATGCTGGTCCAGTCCGCCCGCGAGGTGGCGCGTGGCCCGGTGGCCCGGCTCGTCGCCGAAGGTCAGCGCGCCAACCACGACTGGACGGACAAGAAGGCCGAGTTGTTGGACGCTTTCGACCAGTCGGGCATCACCGCAGTGTTCATGGATCCCGAGCAGGGCGGATACATCGCCGGTCCGAAAAACCTGGCGCTGGCTCTCATCGCCTTCGAGTTGGCTTGGGTAGACGCCGGCGCGGCGACTTGCAGCCTCGCCGGATGCCTGGCGCTGGCGCCGATTCACGAGCGCGGCACTCCCGAACAGCGCGCGCACTACATGGCGCTCGCAGTCCCACCGGCCCCCGGAGAAGACCGGGTGGCGTGGCGCGGAGCGTTCTGTCTCACCGAGCCGATTCCCTACGTCGGTGTGGACACCGGCATGTTGAGCGGCAAGCTCCGGGTCTCGAAGTGGAAAAAGGGCGATGACCCGCTGCTGCAAGTGGAAAAGCGCGGCCGCTTCATCACCAACATGGGCTTCGCGAACTTCGTCACCGCCGCCGTCGATTCCGGCGACCCCCGCATCAAGGGCTCGTGCATGGTCATCATTGAGGAAGGCGATCCGGGCGTCTACGACCGCGGAACGCCCACCCGCAAACTGGTGCACCAGCTATCTTCCACCTGCGATCCCATCTTCAACGTGTTCGTGCCGGCCAGTCGCATCGTCGGCGGCTACACCGTCAAGGACGGCATCATCATTCCGAACTACAGTCACAGCGAAGTCATCGAGGCGGTGTTTAAGCGCACGCGCGTAACAGTTGCGTTGATGACGTCGGCCAAGTTGCTCTCCGCCGTTGAGCCTGTCATCCGGTATCAACGTGGGCGGTTCCGCGGATCGGAGCAGGCCAAGCCCGGCAGCCTCCGCTACGAGATGGGAATTCAGCAGCGCCAGGACGCACTACACCGCCTGGCTGGATTGTGGGCAATCGGCGAAGCCGGCGCATCGCTGGGCTTTGCCGCCGCGCGCTTGTATGACGAACTCGATCCGCTGGAGCGCGAGAAGGCCTCGATCCTTTCCGGGAAAGACATTCATGGCGGCAAGACGGAGCTGAAGTTCTTCCGCGAGGTAAACAAGTCGGCGATGGAAGTGGTGCGGCAGGAAAATTCCGGCCAAACCAATTCTGCTTGCTACACCGACTTGAAGGCCGACCCACTGGTGCAGTTCGCCTTGAAGGATGCGGTCGCCAACGTGCTGTGTCCGGCGGCCAAGCTGTGGAATACCGGCACCGGTTCCAACGCCATGCGCGAGGCGCTGAGCCTGATGGGCGGATACGGCATCACCGAAGATTGCCCCGGCTTCCTCGCCTACAAGTGGATGGACTCGCAACTGGAGGCCACGTACGAAGGCCCCGAAGCGGTGCAGCGGCGCAATCTGAGCGTCACCATGACCAGCGAGCTGTTCCTGGCGCAATTCCGGCAGTGGATTCTCGAGATGCGCGAAGTGGCCGGCAAGCGGCCTGGGACCGGCGCCTGCTCTATCGCCACCGCGATGCAGTTGTGGCTGTGGACTTACCAGCACCTGCAGAGTGCCACCGACGCCGACGGCGGAGCGCTGTACCAGAGCGCGCGCCAAGGCGTGACCTTCCCGCTGGCCGACGCTCTCTGCTGGTTGCTGGCGGCGCGGCAGTTCATCCTCGACGTGGTCGAGTTGGAAACCAAAGGCCCGGAACATCCCGTGCTGGCAGAGGGCCTGCCAGGCACGCTGAGTTTCTTTACCGATCTCTGCCACATTCAGGCAGCTCGCTCGGCGGGTGAAGTAGGCCGCATTTGCGCGGAGCTGGTCTTTGGCTACAACCGGCATCCGGCGTGGGACGAAGAGGGCTACAAGGGTTGCTATCGCAGCGACGAGCTGGATTCGCTCGAGGGCCTGATTCCGGGCATCAGTTCGTGCGCCAGCGACGTGGTGGGCGAAGACGGCTCGCATCCGGTGAAAGCCGGACCCTGCGCCTCGTGCAAGGGCCTAGAAGGATTCCAGCGCATTCGCACCAAGCTCGACGGATGTCTCACCGGCGCGCAACTGGCGAAGGACCGCGCTGCCGAGGCCATCGCGAAGGTCATGATCCCGGAAGCGCTCGACTATCCGCGATAAGGAAATGATTTGAGTACCACGGAACAACCAGCCATCGAGCGCGCCAGCATCGACGTGGACATCGCGTGCGTCGGCTTTGGCCCGGCCACGGGCGGATTTCTGACGACGCTCTCGCGCAAGCTTATGAATGACGACGGCACGCCCGCCATCGAGAGCAAGGTGATGCCTGGCATGCCGTTGCAGGTCATCTGCTACGAGCGTGCCGACGACATCGGCTTTGGCGTCTCGGGTGTGGTCACGCGGGCGCGCGGCATTCGTGGCAGTTTCCCTGAACTCGACCCCGCGCAGATTCCCATGGCAGCGCCGGTCTTGAGCGAAAAAGTGGTGTACCTGCTCGACCCGATCGGCGCGAGCCGGCGGTCGCTTGCCCTGCGCATTGGCGACAAATTCTTGCGGAGCCTCAACAGGACTCTGAAGGTAGCTCACGATGCCGTCGAACTTCCCTACACGCCCGAGTTCCTGCACAAGAAAGACGGGCTGGTGCTCTCCATCGGCCAATTCAACCAGTGGGTCGGCACGCAGTTGATGTCGAGCGGCACGGTGCAGGTCTGGCCGGGCACGCCAGTCGGCGAAGCGCTGATTGACGACGGCAAAGTTCTTGGCGTCCGCCTGCTCGACCAAGGCGTAGATCGCAGCGGTGCGCCGGAAACCGGCTTCACGCCGGGAATGGACATCCGCGCGGCGCTCACTGTCATCGGCGACGGGCCAGTCGGTGCTGTCGGACGCGACATAGACCGACGAATTGGAACACCGCCCGGCAACGAAGTCCGCGAGTGGGCCGTCGGCATGAAGTTCGTCATCGAGATGCGCCCCGATATCGACCTCGCTCCGGGTACAGTGGTCCACACCTTCGGTTTTCCCGAGCCCGAAATCTTCGGCTTCTTCTACGTTCATCCCGGCAACGTAGCATCGGTGGGAATCTTCGTTCCGTCGTGGTTCGACTGCCCAACCCGCACCGCCTACCGCTACCTGCAGCACTACATTCAGCACCCGTACCTGTGGCGCTATCTCGAGGGCGGCACGCAGCGCTCATGGGGCGCCAAGTCGTTGCAGGAGTCCGGGAAGCGCGGCGAACCGTTCCTCGCCGGTGACGGCTATGCGCGCATCGGGGAATCTTCCGGCAGCACGAATGTCCTAACCGGTTCCGGCGTCGACGAGGCGTGGACCACGGGCGTGCAACTGGCGGAGGGTGTGCTCGAATTGCTGCAAGCCGGCAAGCCATTCACCCGCGAGAACCTCGCACAGGCGTACGAAGCGCGCCGTCGCGCAAGCTGGGTGGAGAAAGAAGCGCGCGTCGCCGAGAAATCTCGCGACGGCTTTCAGCGCGGCGTGGTCACCGGGATGATGGGCATGGCGCTCACGGCATTCAGCAACGGACGTCTCTCGCTCGGCATCCATCCGTCGAAGCCTTGCGAGAAGCTGGCGACGCCAGCGGATTTTTACCGCGGCAAGCTCATGCCTGAGGAGATCGAAGCGATTCGCCGGGAGAGCGACATGCACGGCTCTTCCCTGCACGACGCGTTAATGGACCGCTGCGGCTGGCCGCCGATCCCGCACGATGGCACGCTGCTGGTCTCGCACCAGGACGTCCTGCTGATGGGCGGCAAGGTACAGGCGCCCGCCGGCTATGCCGACCACGTCATCTTTCAGGACATCGAGGTCTGCGGTCGCTGCGGCAACAGGCTCTGTGTCGAGATGTGCTCCGGACAGGCCATTACTCGCAGTCTGGAGGGCGCTCCCAACTTCGACCGCGAGAAGTGCGTATTCTGCGGCGCTTGCATGTGGAACTGCCCCGAGACCGTGGGAGGGCAACCGAACCTGCAATTCAAGGCCGGTGCGGGCGGATTGCATTCGGCCGAGAACTAGTAAACAATTCAATCAGTTACCAGAGAAATATGAACCAACTATTTCACATTGTCGTCTGTGCCAGCGTTGTGCCGGACCCGCTGCAAACGTTGGAACCGGTCACAGGAGCGAACGGGCCTTCGCTGAAGAATGAAATGATGCTGCCTGCAATCCTCGATCCCTGGGCGGCGCATGCGCTCTACGAAGGCGCGAACCTCGCCCGGCAGATTGCCGGCAGCAAGCTCTGGCTGGTGAGCCTGGCGCCCAAGGCCAAGCTGCAGCAAGTCATGATGACGGCTGCGCAGAAGGTCCCGCTGCAACTGGTCGCGGTGGACGGTCCGTGCGGCGGCTTCGTCGACGCGCATCAGACCGCTGCACTTCTCGCGGCCGCGATACGCAAAATTCCTGAACTCGATTTTTCCCGGCTCCTGCTGTTCGGCGGATGGGAGTCGGCCAGCCGCAGCGCCGGAGTCACGCTGCAACTTATCGGCGAGGAGCTTGGCATCGTGGACCAGTTCCAGGGCGTTGATGCTATCAAGCCTCAGGACGACGGATCGTTTGAAGTGCTGGAGCGCATTGAAGGCGCTCGCCACCAGGTTTCGGTGTGCACCGGTCCACCGGCCGTTCTGGGGTGGGCAACGGGAAGCCTCGGCGAACCACGCAATGATCCCCAGGTCGGGATGGCCAACATGCGCTCCATCATGCCCGCCTTGCAGCGCGCCACCGCCGGAACGATTGCGCCGGACGGCCTGCAATATTCCAACGTGGCCGCGCCCAAGCAGCAACGCCAGACGCAAATCGTGAAAGACAAGCCTGCCGACGAAATCGCCCGCGAAATCGTCCAGTGGATCACACAGGAGTAAGCGCAAGCATGGACACTATTCTCTTTCTCGCCCACACTGAGGCAGACGGCACGCTCGGCAAAGCTGCCCTGGAAGCGCTCGGCGCCGCAGTCGAACTGAAGCAGCCGATCAACGGAACGTTGGTTGCCGCGATCTTCGGAGCGCAGGCAAAAGCTGCCGCCGATTTCATAGCGAGCTGCGGCGCGCAGCGCTTCCTGACGGTCGAGGGCGACGAATTCTCCCAGCCGCGCTACGCCACCGATGCGGCTGCTTGCGAAGCTCTGATTCGCGCGGCCGGAGCGACCATCGTGATCGCCGCCGCGACTTCGCGCACGTCGCGCGTGCTTGCGGGCGTTGCGCATCGCGTGCAGGGATGCGTAGACACGCACGTCACCAGCATCGCCGCCGTTTCCGGCACCATTACCGTCACCCGCTGGTTCTACCGCCAGCGCATCGAGGGCTCGCTCACCCGCAGCCATCGCCCCTGGATCCTGCTGCTCGATCCCGGCGCACACGCCGCGTGGCAAGGTGCAGCCGGTTCCGCCACAACTGAGACCGTCGAGGTACCGCTTCCCGACGCGCTGCGCCGCACCACGGTTCGCAGCGTCGTCACGCCGCCCGCGGACCAGCAGACGATCCGTCCCGACGCGAACCTGCTTTTTGTCGCCGGCGCTGGCTGGACGAAGAAGCAGAAGGACGGACAGACGCACGTTCCTGAAGCCGAGACCATCATTCTGGATTTCCTGCGGAATTCGAAGGCATCGCTCGGCGGCAGCAAATCGCTGGTCGATCTCAGCGGCGAAAACCAGGCGGCCCTGCCCTTCATGGGCCACCTGAACCAGGTCGGCCAGACCGGCGCGTCCCCGCGCCATCCGAAAGGCCTCTCCACTTGCTGTCACGGCGAGGAGCCGCACACCGTTGGCTGGCGCTTCATTGCCGAGCGGCGGGCGATCAACCTCGATCCCAATTGCGGATGGGCGCGCGGCAAGGCCGACGTGCTTTACGTCGCCGACGCGTTCGAAGTGATGACCAAGGTGAACGAGTTGCTGGCCGCCAAGTAGAACAGCGTCAGCTTCTCAATCCCGAAAGAGGAAAGCAGATCCCTCCCTTCGCTAGTGAGGCGGGGACATTTTTCTCGCCGAGCCCGAAGGGGGCGTAAGCCCGCGGAAAGCGAGAGCAATTGAAAGAGAGCCGCGGAGCGGCGGCACAAGCCCTTGTCGCAGGAATAGGGGTCCTTCGACTCCTCGCTACGCTCGTCGCTGAGGGCAAGACATCCATTGAACAAAGCTGCCCTCTCCCGCGTATGTTCAAAGCGTGATCGACACCGCCCTGCCGAAAACTCAGACTCTCCGCCGCCCCGGAACGCTGCTGCTGGCTGCGTACGTAGTGCTCTACGGCGCAACGTTGTTCGGCATGAATCGCGCATGGAATTTCGACGTCACCGAACCGCTGTTCATCCTGGCAATCCTGGGCATTGGCTTTTCGCTGGCGGCGTGGTTGTTGACGCTCGGTTCGCGCCCGCTTCCCTACGAGGTCAGAAATCCGGGAAGAGAGCTTGGATTCCTGGCAATCTATCTCATTCCCCTGACCGCCTACATCACTTGGGCGGGGACCGCCATCCGCAAGTACGTGCCTGCAGACCCAGCGCAAGCGTTCGTTATCCTTGGCGCCAAGCTGTTGTTCTTCGTCGTCATCCCCGGCTGGATGATGTGTGCCCTCTTCGGATACACGGTCCGCGACCTTGTTCCGACAAGTCTTCGACGGCGCGATGTGATTACCCTGGCCGGCATGGCGGTGCTGCTGATTGGATTTCAGGCAGTCCTGGGGCGCGGCCTGCGCGATATTCTGCAGGCGCACGTTCCAGCTTCGATGTTGTTCCTGGGACTCCCCATCGCCTTCGTCTGGCTGGCAGTGGAAGCTGGGGTGGTGGAGGAATTTTTCTTCCGTGTCCTATTGCAGTCCAGGCTTGCGGCTGCGACCGGCTCGGAGTTGGCCGGCATCGTCCTGATGGCTGTTCTGTTCGGACTCGCTCACGCCCCCGGCCTTTATCTTCGGACCGGGATCACGCAGGAAGGGCTGCCCGCCCATCCGCCGTTGCTGATGGCCGTCGGCTATTCCATCATCATCACGTCAGTGGCGGGATTCTTCCTGGGCGTGTTATGGACGCGGACTCGAAACTTCATCTTGATTGTGCTGGTGCACGCCGCGGCAGACCTGCTGCCCGATTTCCTTCCCACGCTGCACTCGCTGCGATTGCTGCGTTAGCAATCTCGAGCAACGGGCCCGAGCGACGAGCGCAGCTTTTTTCAATCTGTCATCCTGAGCGACGAGCGCAGCGAGGAGTCGAAGGATCCCTTTCGCTTCCCGAGCGTTTACGTTTGAGCGGAGCGAGACGAAGTCGAGCGCAGTGGAAGGACCCGTACCGCCCTGGAGGGGCTCAGAAGAATTGGGGCGCCAACCCACCGTTCCGCTTCGCTTCACGGTGGGCTAAAAGCTATTCCGCTTTGGCCACACGCCTCGCGCAAAACCAGCGTTCGGCGTAAAGGTGGCTGCGGGCTGGCTAGTCGCTCGCCTTCGCCGCCTGTTTCGCAGCTTTCATCACGGTCTTCTGCATGCGGTTTTCGCCCGCCCAGTACAGGCTGATCTCATGGCCGTCGGGATCATTGAGGTAGGCGTGGCGCCAGCCCCAGGGCATCATGCGCGGCAGTTGCGTGATGTAGAACCCTTTCTGCTGCAGCTTGCGGCAGAATCCGTCGAGGTCGGCGACTTCGAAGTACAGGCGCACGCCATCGCTGGCGATGGACACTCCCGGTCCCGCCTGGTGGAGAGCGATGGTTCCGTCGCCGCCCGGCGCGCGCAGCCGCGCGTACACCGGGATGCCCTCGTAGCGAAAGTCCTCGATGAGTTTGAACCCCATCATGTCGTGGTAGAAGTGCATCGCGCGGTCCACGTCCTTGCTGTAAATCATGGCGTGGTTGAAGGTGAGTTTGCCGCTGGTATCCGGCGTAACCGCAGCTTCTTTCTTGGCCGGAGCCGCGGCTCGCTTCGCCCTGACGGCTTTTACCACCGCGCGTTTCACCGGCTTCGCAAGCCGGGTTTTCTTGGCGGATGCCTTCTTTGTGACTGCCTTTTTCTTCTTCATCATTCACCCCTGTCGGCATGCAGCACAAGCGGCGCAAGTATGGGCTGGCGTCCTTCGGTTGTCAAATCGAATCCGGGCCCGCCTATTCGCCCATCGCCACTACCTCGATCAATGCTGGGACGCCGCCAACAGCTGCTTCAGATAATGCTGCCACACCGCCGCCCAGGTGTGGGTACCGTGGCCGTGCGTCTGGTCGGAAACCGGTACCAACACGAACCGCCCATTCTTCACGTGCTTGATCTCCCGCTCGGCAATCCCCAACTCCGGCGGATTGATGAAGTCGTCCGCGGAGTTGACGAACATCACCTGCGCCTGGATGGTCTCCAACTTGCCCGACGGCTCGTAGTTGCGCGACGCGTTGACCGCATACAACAGATCATTGGCATCCAGCTTCGCGGTCACGCGCTTCATGGAATCTTCGAGATACTTGTCCGCCGCCTCGCGGGTGGGGTAGCCCTTCTGCATCAACAGCGGCGCGCTGCCGGCAATCAATAGGAGGTCGGCCCCTATCTGTATCGCCGCGCGCGGCTCTGTGGTGTAGTCGCCATTCTTCCACTCCGGGTCCTGGCGGATGCCTTCCATCAGCATCTTGCGCCACACCCAGTTCCGACCGGCGATCTGAACCGGCAGGCATGCCAGGGGCATCATGGCATCCATAAAATCGGGATACGTCTCGCCCCACACCCAGGAGTGCATGCACCCCATCGAGGTGCCCAGGATCAACCGCAGATGGCTGACGCCTAGTCCTTTCTCCAGCAGCTCATGCTGGGCCGCCACCATGTCGTCGTAGTCGTACTGCGGGAAATGCGCGTGCATTCCGTCGCTCGGCTTGCTGGACTTCCCGTGGCCAATGTTGTCAGGAAGGATGATGAAGTAGCGGTCGGCATCCAGCAGTTGACCGGGACCAAACAGCACGTCGGCAAACTGCGGAGCCAGGAACTGCCGTCCTGAGCCGCCGGTGCCATGCAGGATGAGCACTGCATTGGTGACTCGGCCGTTTGCGTCGCGCACCGGCTTGCCGAGCGTCATGTAATGCAAGCGCAGCTCCGGCAGGGTCTCGCCCGACCTGAAGTGGAAGTCGCGGCTGGTGTAATCACCTTCCTGGGGCGTCACCTTCGTCGCCGTTTGCGGCGGGGGTTGCTGCGCTCCGCACACGGTCACAAACAGCGAGGCCATCAAGAAACCGCAGATTGCAGCCACAACACGGCGCATAGTCCTACCTCCACTGGCCCGCACTCTAACACAGGGAAAAATGGCAGCTGCGGGATCCCGCCTTCAACCGTCATGCCCCGGGATAACTGCGCCGCTCTCGCTTTCATCGCGATTAAGCAGTGAAAGCTGCTGCTCATCCGCCGCAAGCGCCGATCAGGTTGACCGAGTACCCCATGCAGCCTAACATTACGGCCAGTGTGACTCAGGTCCTCGGCATGATCGGCGAGACGGTCTCTCACTACCACATCGTGGGAAAGCTCGGCGGTGGTGGTATGGGCGTCGTCTATGAGGCGGAAGACACACTCCTCGGGCGCCATGTTGCCCTGAAGTTCATTCCTGAGAACCTGGCCAAGGATCGTAAGGCCTTGGACCGCTTCCTGCGGGAGGCGCGCGCCGCCTCGCAACTGAACCACCCCAACATCTGCACTATCTACGACATCGAGGACTTCAACGGTCAGCCCTTCATCGTCATGGAAAAGCTCGAAGGGATGAGCCTCAAAGAGCGAATGAAGGAAGCTCCGCTCGACATCGACGAGGTTCTGGACATCGGCATCCAGGTAGCCGACGCCTTGGCTGCCTGCCACGCCAAGGGCATCATTCACCGCGACATCAAGCCCGGCAATATCTTTGTTTCCCCCACCGGGCAGGTCAAGCTGCTCGACTTCGGCATGGCCAAGGTTTCGCGCGACTTGGAGAGCGCCGACGGGCCACTGGAAGATTCGCTGACCAAGGTCGGCGAGGTTTTCGGTACGGCGGTCTACATGTCGCCGGAGCAGGCGCGCGGCGAAGAGCTCGACGCCCGCAGCGACCTGTTCTCGCTCGGCGTCGTGCTGTACCAGATGGCGACCGGCAAGAAGCCGTTTTCCGGCACCAACGTTGTCACCACCATCGATGCGGTGCTGAACCAGAAGCCGGTATCGCCGCTCGAGCTGAACCCCCTACTGCCGCCGGACCTGGAAGGCATCCTCGGCAGGGCGATGGAGAAGGAACGCGGCCGGCGCTACGAGACGGCGCTGGCAATGAAGGGCGACCTCCAGTCGCTGAAGCGTGAGACCGAACCGGACTTGACGAAGAGCGCGCGCCTCCGCCCGGTACTGCCGTATCGCATCACGACGAGCACCTTTCAGACCACGAGCAAGCGGCAGACCTATTTTCTGCTGGGCATCATTGCGCTGCTGGTCACCATACTGGTCCCCATGGGATTGTGGTGGTTCAAGCACCGTCCCGGCGCTGGCGGTGCGAAGAACACCATCGCCGTGCTGCCGCTGCAGAACGTGAACGGCGACGTCAGCGTGGACTTTCTGCGCTTCGCCCTGGCTGACGAAATCGCCAACGCCCTCACCTACACGCGCACCCTGGATGTCCGGCCATCTTCCAGCACACGAAACTATGCGGGCAGCGATGCCGATCCGGAAAAAGCCGGCCGTGAGCTGCATGTAGCCACGGTGCTGACCGGTCACTTCCTGAACCAGGGAGAGAATCTGATCATCACTCTGGAGGCCATCGACGTCGCGGCCAACAGGCTTCTGTGGCAAAGCAACGTCACCGGTTCGGCGCAGGACTTGATTGCCCTGCAAGCGCACCTGGCGGCCAAGGTGCGGCAAGGTCTGCTGCCGGCGCTGGGCGTGACCAGCGGAGGGATGGAAGGTGGCAGCCGTCCGCAGGACGCCGAGGCCTATGACCTCTACCTGCACAGCCTGGCTTTGACGCATGATCCGATGGCCAACAAGGACGCCATCGCTGTGCTGGAGCACGTGGTGCAGAAGGACCCGAAGTACGCGCCGGCGTGGGAGCAACTCGGACTGCGCTGCTATTACGATTCCACCTACGCGGACGGCGGCGAAGCCATGTTCCAGCGCTCCAAGCAGGCCTTCGAGCGCGCGCTGGCGCTGGATCCCAATCGCACGCTGGCCGCGGGCCAGCTCATCACCAACCGGGTGGAGCGCGGCGAGTTGAACCGCGCCTACGAGGCAGCGCAGGCGCTGGTGAAGCGCCGCCCGGAAAGCGCGCAGGCGCATTTCGTCATGAGCTATGTCTACCGCTACGCCGGCATGCTGGAGCAGTCGGCCACCGAATGTAACAGCGCGTTGGTCCTCGACCCGGGCAACTACACCTTCCGCTCGTGCGCGTGGGCGTTCATGGAGCTCGGCCAGACGGAGCGCGCGAAAGATTTTGTGCGGCTGGATGCCGGCTCGGAATGGGCCGCGTACGTGACGCCTTCAATCCTGTTGCGCGAAGGCAAGCTTGCCGAGACCCGCGAGGCGGTAAGGCGTATGCCGACCGCGCCGCGGTACCATCGCGATATGATGGAGGCCTGCGTGGGGCTCCGGCCCCCGGCGGAGGCAGACCGCATCGCGCGTGAGTTGGAAGCCAACCGCGCGTCGGAGCCGGATCCGGAGTTGCTGTACTACGAAGGCGCCGTCCTGGGATACTGCGGCAAGAACCAGGCCGCGCTGAACCTGCTGCAGAGCGCCGTCGAGCGCAACTACTGCGCCTACTCCAACCTGCTGACGGACCCGCTACTGGCCAAGCTGCGCGCCGACCCCGACTTCAGCCGGGTGTTGACCGCGGCCCACGCCTGCCAGGACGCGGTGCAGCTCTCCAAGTAGCGCGTGGGAAACTAGCCGTTATATACGCTCGAGCACCGTCTTCAGATACTTCCAGAAACTGCCCACCGTGGAAATCTGCACCCGCTCGTTGGGGCTGTGCGGGTCGACGATCGTCGGCCCGAACGACGCCATCTGCATCCCCGGATACTTCTCCCCAATCACGCCGCACTCCAGCCCGGCATGCATGGCGATCAGCTTTGCGGGCTGGCCAAAAACTTCTTCATGCGCTGCTTGGAGTTTCACCACGATGTCGCTCTTGGGTTCAGGCTTCCAGCCAGGATAGCTCCCGGTGTGTTCAGCGTCGAATCCCGCCAGCCGGAATCCGGTCGCGACCATGCGCGCCGCCGCCCACTTGCTGCTCTCGATGGCGCTGCGTTGGCTGGTCGTAATCTCCACCACGTCGCCCTTAGTCGTCACCACGGCAAGGTTGGTGGAGTTCTGCGTCAGGCCGGGAACGTCAGGGCTCATCGCCAGCACGCCGTGCGGAAGGCTCACCAGGAGATCCGCAACGCGGCTGGCGTCGCCAGCATCCAGCACCTTCTCCGGACGCTGTACCTTCTCCGCCGTTATCTGTAGGCCGGGATCGAACCCGCCCAAGTCCGCTTTATATTCCGCCTCGATCTTCGCGATCAGCGACTTCAGTTCTTTTTCCTTCGCCGCATCCATCACTACCACCGCTGAAGCCTCGCGGGGAATCGCATTCTGCGCGCTGCCGCCGTTGATGTCAGTGATCTCCGCCGATTTCTCGACCAACTCCTGGAGCACCGTGCCCAGCACGCGCAGCGCGTTGCCGCGTCCTTGGTGAATGTCCACACCGGAGTGACCGCCCTTGAGCCCGGCCACCTTGATTCGCCACGCCGTGTTTGCGGTCGCGGGACGGAACGCAACCTTGCGCCGTCCGGTCGTCTTGATGCCACCCGAGCAGCCGATGCAGATTGTGCCCGTCTCTTCATTGTCGAGGTTGAGGAAGTACTTCGCCTTCAGTATTCCGCCGGGAAACTCCGCGGCGCCGGTCAGGCCGGTTTCTTCGTCGATGGTGAAGACAAATTCCAGCGGCCCGTGCGCAATGTCGTTGCTCTCCATCACCGCCAGCGCCGCCGAGACACCAACGCCGTTGTCCGCGCCCAGCGTCGTGCCATCGGCCTTCAGCCAGTCGCCATCGCGCGTGACCTTGATCGGATCAGTATCGAAGTTGTGCGGCGTGCCCTCGTTCTTCTCGCACACCATATCGAGGTGGCCCTGCAGCAGCGCCATGGGCGCGCTTTCGTGTCCGGCGTGCGCCGGCTTGCGGACGACGATGTTGCCGACCTTGTCGCTCATGGCCTCAAGGCCAAGCTTCTTCGCCTGGGCCAGCACGTACTCGCGCGCCGCGGCTTCCTTGGTTGAGGCGCGCGGGGTCGCGGCCAGCACATCAAAATGCTTCCATACTTCCTTCGGTTCCAGCTCTACGAGTACCGATGTCATGAAGGCTCCTTTGTTAGCAACTAGCAGCTAACAACTAGCAACTAGTTCCGAAATCACAACTGTCAAGTGTAGCCCTTAGCGCTTAACTTAAGCCTCCGACTCCAGCAAGGCCGCGAAGTTTGGGGGGACGCTGTCCGGCTGGACGACATTGGCCAAACCGATTAGCAACAACGGCGCTCAGCTCCATCATCGTCGCCAATTGCCAGTCGCTAGTTGCTCTTCCCTTTCGCCTTCGTCTTGTTGCGGTTGTTGGTATTGATCGCCAGGTCCTCGGCGAGGTGTTCGTCCTTGTCTTCCAGCTCCGCCAGCAGGCCTTCGTCGCTCAGGTCCATGGGCCGCGAATTCTCCCAGTCCTGGTGCACGATGGTATGCAGGCGGTCGGCAATCACATCGTCGTGCACCTCGATGGCCAGCTCGCGCCGGCTGTCGAAGCTTCCGGGCGCGAGGTTGATCGATCCCACGATAGCTTGCACGCCGTCGGCGAACAGCAGCTTGGCGTGGAGCTTCAGTCCCTTCAGCTTGTGCACCTTGACCCCGACATCGTCCAGGATGCGCAAGCCGCCTACACCTTCGATCAGCTTCTCTTTTTTCAACTTGTGCGGCGGACGCGCCAGCACGTGCACCTTTACGCCACGGTGGTTCGCCCGCACCAGCCGCTCGATGATGACCGGGTCCTGGTAGCGCTCATTCTGCGCCCACAGCGAGCGCTTGGCCGTGTCAATGAACTGCGCCATGCGCTGCCGGCAATTCCCGATGCACCAGATCAACTGCGAATTGGCGCCCGGCAAAAACTCTTTGCGCTCCCAGTCAGCGTCGAAGCACTCGGCAACCTCCTCCACCTCGTGGCCATGCTTGGTGACGACCGCATAGTCACGGGTCTCGGTGAAATTGCGCGTCTCCCAGTTCAGGGACATTACGAAGGCCGTGTGGTCGTCCACCACCATGGATTTTTCGTGCGTCAGGTCGAAAGCGGGATTGCTGTCGAGCACCTCGACCCCGGCGTCGGTCAGCGTCTTGCGCGAGGCCTCGTTCTCCGACTCGCCGCTGCGCCGCGCGGGATTTAGCATCACCCGCACCTTCACCCCGCGGCGGTGCGCCGCAATCACCCCGTGCAGCAGGTGCGGATCGGAGAAGGTGAACATCTTGATACGCAGCGACTGGGCCGCGTGACTGACGGCGTCCAGGATCGGCTGCGCCGAATCATCGGGCATGACAACCAGATAACGGGACATGGGAAAGCTACCTCTTGGAGATATTAGACGAACCGCCTACGGCGCCGCCTGTGCGCCCGCCTTGGCCGACGCATCGTCGAACTGCGTGCGATGCAACTCGGCGTAAATGCCATTGCGCGCCATCAGCTCGTCGTGGTTACCCGACTCCTTCACCACGCCGTCGGCAATCACGATAATCTGGTCGGCATCGCGAATCGTGCTCAGCCGATGCGCGATGGTGATGACCGTCCGGCCCTTCATCAGGCGCTCCAGCGCCTCGATCACCAGTTTTTCCGACTCGCTGTCCAGCGCCGCAGTCGGCTCGTCCAGCAGCAGGATCGGGCTGTTGCGCACCATCACCCGCGCAATGCCGATGCGCTGCCGCTGCCCGCCGGAAAGCGTCAAGCCACGCTCGCCGACCATCGTGTCGTAGCCATTCGTCATGCGCGAGATGAACTCGTCGGCATTGGCCAGCTTGGCGGCTTCGATAATCTCCTCGCGCGTCGCGCCGGGCCTGCCAAATGCGATATTGTCGGCGACGGTCCCGCGGAACAGCACGGTGTCCTGCAGGACATAGCCTATCTGCTCGCGCAGCGCCTGGATCTTCAGATCGCGCACGTCCTGGCCGTCAATCTTGACCACACCCGCCTGCGGGTCGTAGAAGCGCGGAATCAGGCTGACTACCGTCGATTTGCCGCTGCCGGTGGGGCCGACGACTCCGACCAGTTGTCCCGCCTTGATCGTGAAGCTGACGTCCTTGAGCACCGGCACCTGTGGGTCGTAGCCGAAGGCCACGTGCTCGAAGGTGATGTCTCCCTTGATCGCCGCCGGCACGATCGCATCGGGGCGCTCCGGAATGATGGTGTCGGTATCGAGAATCGCCCGGATGCGATCCACGCCGACTGCGGCCTGGGCGATGGCATTCGTCGTCGTCGCCAAGTCTTTCACCGGCTTGAAGAACTTGCTGAGGTAGGACAGATAAACAGTGAGCGCGCCGACTGTCATCGCGCCCGCCAGGATAAGCGCTGCCCCGCGCCACAGCACAACCGCCGTACACAGGGCGACGGTGATGGTCACCACCGGCGACAGCAGCGACTTTACGCGGCGCGCGGCCAGCGCGGCGTTCACCGTCGCCTGGCTCACCTCGCCGAGCTCTTCCTGCTCCATGTCCTGCCGGCCAAAGGCCTTTACCACCCGCACCGACTCCAGCCCTTGCTGCACGACCGCGACAATTTCCGCCTGCTCCTTACGCACCTCATGGGTCGCCTTCTTCACCGCCTTCTTAAAGCGCGACACGAAGAACAGCAGAAACGGCGTCACCGCCACGGCGATCAGCGTGAAGTCCCAGTTCAGCCAGAACATCAGGCCGAGCATGGCGACAATGGTCAGCATGTCGATCAGGATGTTCAGCGTGGAGGAGGAGGCGAAACCCTGGATGGTCTGAATGTCGGTGGTGATGGTGCTGAGCAGAGGGCCCGTCTGGTGGGTGTCGTAGAAGCCCAGCGACAGGCGCTGGAGATGATGGTAGGTCCGCATGCGCAGATCGTGCGCCACCCACTGGCCCACGCTCTCGGTGTAGTAGTTGTCGATGTATGTCGCGACTGCGCCGATCACCGCAATCAGCACCGTCGCCAGCGCGGCCAGCAGCGCCACCTGCATCTTGCCGCCGCCCTCCAGCATGGGGCGGACGATGTGGTCGAGCCACGGCACCATCTTCTTGTTGCCGATGACGTTGTCAATGATGATCTTGAGCGGCCACGGTCCCGCCAGGCTCATGGCTGTTTCCAACAACATGGCCAGCAGGATGATGAGGAGCGTGCCGCGGTAGGGACGAATCAGTTCGCGAATCAGGCGAAACATGGGAGGGCCCTCGGCGACAAGGATGACGAGCCTGCAAATGGTAGGTTTTGAAGGGGCACGCCTTCAGGCGTGCCGTTAGGATGAGAAAGAAATCCGGGCTTTAGCCCCTGAGGGAATTCCTTCTTCCCTGTACTTCGCGGTCCCTCAGTGGCTAAAGCCATGCCCATAAAGCAGCCCTGCGGCACGGCTGAAGCCGTGCCCTTTCAAAATCAGGAACCCCGCTCACCGGCGACGATCTCTTACGTCTTCCCAACCGGGTACTGCTTGAACATTTTTACCACGGCGTCTTCCACCTGGCTCTCCAGCTTTTCCGGCTTGGTGCTCAGGTTGACCTGAGCGATGCCGCGCCACAGCAGCTTCTTGGCCTTGTAGTCGAGGACGTCCACCACCAGCTCGCCTTTATGGATGGTGACTGTCGTGTTGCCCCAGGTGCCGGCCAACGCTGGCCCGGAGAAGCTGGGATCGAAGGGCGGAATGCCACCGGTCACGCCATAGAGAGGATCGTTGGAGTACAGCGTGGACTCCTGGTCGATGGATCCGTACACCTTGATGATGAGGTCGGGATTGTCGGCCGTCAGTTGCAGACCCTTCAACTTCATCTGGTTTTCGATGGCGCCCACGATGTCGGCCGCCAGCATGGGATGCGACACCGCGCCCATCGGCGTCCAGCCATAGCTCTTGAACGTTGAGTAATCAGTGCCGGGAGCGAAATTGTTGACGTGAATTTTCTGTCCCTGCGCGGCAAGCGAAAGGAACAGCATCAGTGCCAGCGCCGGTAAAGAGCGCGACATCGGGGAAACAACCTTGGATAGTTTCATGCACTCTCCACCGACTGGTTTTTATTGCTGCGAGATCTCGTATTCGTATGCCGTCAGAATCAGCTCCGCCTCAAGTTCGCTGATGGTCCGCACGAACAGGCACGCGGGACAAACACCGCCCGCATAGGCGGCTTCCGGTTCGTAGCAACAACGGCAAACGTTGGTAGCAGCGCGCGGGATCAGGCCCTCGCGCCGCGGCACGATCTGCAAAAACGGCTGGAAGGACCTGGCCGAACGCTCCCAGTCGCGAATTGCTCGTAATACGGCTCTCAACACACCCGCACTCCTAGTTTTTGGGCCACTGCTTGAACATCTTCTGCACGGCCTTCTCGACCATTTCCTGGTTCTTGTTGCCGTTATTGTTCAGCGTGTTCTGCGCGATGCCTCGCCAAACCAACTCTTGCGCCTTGGCGTCGTACAGGCTGACAACCATGGTCGCTTCTACGTTCTGTTGGGGAGTGATGCTGCCCATTCCGCCGCCCCATCCGCGCATACCCCAGGCGTTATACGAGGTCTGTTCCCGCTCGCCGCCACTCGCGGTAAGAATCAGGTCGGGATTCTGGTTTTCCATCACCTTCTGCAGGCTCTTGCTTTGCATGGCAGCCTCGATGTCCTGCTCCGCCACCTGCGCCAGGATTGAATTCCGGATCTGGTTGGTGTTGTTAGACCCCCAGGCGTAGGTGTGATATTGCGCGAAGCTCGCGTTGTGGTTGTAGTTCACCGAGACCTGCTGCGCCATCGCGAACGAGCAGCACAACAGAATGGCCATTGTCGTAAAGATAGCTTTCACTTTCATTTTTCCTCCGAAATTGTTCTGCACAACTACCGCCGGAATCCGCCGCCGCCAAATCCGCCGCCACCCCGACTGAAGCCTCCGCCACCCCAGCGGTCTCCACCTCCGCCCCAGCGGTCGCCGCCTCCGCCCCATCCCGAGTGCTGCGCCTGCGAGAAGCGCTGGCTTTGCTCAGCACCGCGCTGGCGGTTCTGCGCTTCCTGGTTCAGGTCGCCGTAGGAGCCGCCACCCGACTTGTCATACCCGCCGCTGGGCTTGTTGTAAGGAGTGCTGCCGCTGCCTCCCGACTTGTAGCTCTGGGCTTTCTGCTGATCGGCCGAGGAAAAGCTGGAGGGCGAAGACGTGGCCGCCGGCTTCTGCACGTCGTTCCAGCCGCCGTTGTCGTACTTCTGCCAGCCGTCGCCGGTGTTCTTATAAACGTTGCCGTCGTGGCCGGCATACATGTCGCCATTGGCTGTCTTACCTGCCGCAGTGGTGCCGTGGGCAGTGCTCACCCCAGCCGCTTGTCCGCCCTTGGAGGTCTGCACCGATCCGGCTGTCCCGTAGGCGTTGGACGCATGCTGCGTGTAGGCCGTATTGCCGTTCTTGCTGACGACCGACTGTCCCCACGAGCCGTAAGCGTTCGACCCCTGGCGGGTCGCGCCGTAGGCTCCGGTGTACGGGTTATAGGCCTGCGCTACGGTACGCGAACCGTATGCGGTGGAAGCCGTCGCCCCGCGCGCATAGGTTCCCGTATTCGGATTGTAGGAGGCGCCCCAGTGCGCGCTGCCGTATGGTCCGTAGGCGGCGCCACGGTATCCATAGGCGCCGGTGTACGGGTTATAGGTGTGATAGCCGTAGGTGTAGGCGTACGGATAGTAGAAGCCGCCATAAATGTACGGCGGATAGTACCAGCCGGTGCCGCTGCAAACGATGGCGCCCACCGCCGCACCCATGATGAACGCTCCCATGTATCCCGCGGTATAGCTGGCGTCGACACTGCCATCCGATACCGCCACCTGGGTAACGTAGGTGACGTTATAGACCGGTGAGCTGGGCGGAATGGTGTAGATAACCTGCGGCACGGTCTGTGCCAGCTGCCACGGGCCCAGCGCGCTGAACGAGACGAACCACACGCCCTGGTAGCACAGGTAATACTCACTGCCCACCTGGATCACCCGGTTGGGGGTATTCACCGCATACATCATCGAAGTGCCTTCGATGGGCTGGAACTGCGGCTGTCCCCCGGCGTAGGACACCTGTACTTCCTTCGCTGCCGCTGGCGTTACCGTCGCCGTCGTCGGAACCTGCGCAATCAGCACGGCGTCTTCGGCTTCCGGCGTTCCCGGCACCGACGCCAGCACCTTGCCGGCCGGGCTGCTGGACGGAATGTTCTTGAAGTCCTCCGGCAGCTCATAGGTCGCGAACGTCCAGGACCCGGCCAGCGGATTGGTCGTGGTGAACCAGCGGCCCGAGGTCAGGAAGTAGTACGCCCCGGTCGGCGCATACTTGAAGACGGTGCTGGCGGTGTTCGTGCCGTAGGAAAGCTGTGTGCCCGGAATCGGTGTCCACTGCGGCTGCCCACCGAAGACGATGATCTCCGCCGGCCCGTCGCTGAAGTACACCATGGGGAAGCTGGCGTTGCTCCCCGGCGGGGGCGGGATGAACCCCTTCAGGCTGGTGAAGTTCGCGTTCAGCGGCACCTTGGACATGTCTCTGGGCAGCTTCGCCGTCGCGGTCCAAGTGCCGCGTAGCCCTTCGCCCTTCATCCAGCCCTTGCCGTCAAACAGGTAGTAGGTGGTCTTGCCCTTCTCGTTAAACATCGGCCAGTTGGCGTTGATGACGAACTCGATGTTGGAGTGCTCGATGGGCGCCGTCGTCGCCGGGCCGTTCACCATCAGCAGGATCGCCGGTTTCATGCTGACAAAGATCGCCGGCGGATCGTTCTTCACGCCAGCCACTACCGGCGGTGCTTTCGTTTTTTTGGCACTGGCCACCAGCTTGTCGAGCGAAATGGTCATCGTCGCTGACGGGTTCAGCGATGTCCGCATCAGTTGGTCCATCTGGCTCGCGGCGGCCGCATCCAGCGAGGGGAAGTAGATATTGTCAATCTGCGGATTGCTCAGCACGACGGTGTGGGTATCGATGTCGGCTTCGGTGTGCATCTGCACGGAGACGACGCCAACGTGTTGCTTGCCGCCGGTTGGCGTGAGGCTAAACGCCATCCGGGCCTTCACTGTCTGAAAGCTCCAGTCGTCGACCTGGGGCTGGTAAAGTACTATCGTCCCGCCGGGCTTGGTGATGGTGCGCGGCCATCCCTGGTCTTGTTGGGTCTGGGCCAGCACCGAGGCGCAACACAAGATCGCCAGCAGCACGCCGAGCAACATCTTCCGTGCGACTCCCTTCGTCGATGAGTCCTGGGGCAGAAGGCCGACCCTCCCACCCACCATATTTCGCGCGACGGTCAATTTCGCGTTCATACCCACTGATCCTTTCATCTCCGAACTCTTTAAATCGGGGCGGCCGGGCTTCGGCCGGAGGCCAAGCGGGCGTACCCCTGAAACTATCTCAAAGCCCTTGCGGGCGGAACTATCAACTTTGTTAGCGAGGACTACTAAAAGCGCGAGATGTCACAGGATACCCCGCCTGGGGCTTCTCAGGAAACGATTTGTGACGGGGAGTTAGCTCGGGGCCGAGGTCATTTGCCGCTTGATGGCGTATTCCAGCAGCTGCGCGTTGCTCTTGATGCCGAGCGATTCCATCATGCGGTACTTGTGGAAGGCGACCGTCCCGGGCTTCAGTTCGAGGATGTTCGCCACCTCCTTCATAGACATACCTTCGGCCAGCAACTGGAGAATTTCGCTCTGCCGCCTGGTGATGCGCTTAGGCTCGGGAGTGGCCTTCCCCTGGTTCAGCAGGAAGGTGACCGTCTCGCGGGCAATCAGCGGCGAAAGGTAAGACTCGCCCTGTACCACCTTGCGAATGGCGGTGACCAGTTCCTCGGCCGCGGAATGCTTGAGAACGTAACCGGAAGCGCCCCGCCGGAAGGCCTCCGCCGCCACGTCGCTGGCGGTATTCATGGTGATAAAGACCAGCTTCACTTCCGGCAGCTTGTGCCTGATCTGCTCGCCGGCGTCCAGCCCGTTGAGATGAGGCATGCCAATGTCGAGCAGGATGACGTCCGGTTTGAGACTAACGGCCGCTTTCACTAGGGCGCGGCCATCGGTCACGATGCCGACAACTTCGTACAGCGGCTCCAGCATGGCTTTGCAAGCTTCCGCCAGCAGGAGATGGTCGTCCGCAATCAGCAGCCGCGCCGCCGGCTTGCGGGAGGTAAAGCTTTGTCGCATATCTAATCATCTATGCCAACAGCGTTGCTTGCCTATAGCGCTTTGGTGGGGTGTAGAGGCACAACTACTTTCGGCTGTAGTGTTTGGGGGAGATCAAGCTGGCGTGGGGCTAAGAGCAACTGGCGATTAGTAATTGGCAGTTGGCATCTGGCCTTTAGCAATTGGCAACTGGCGATGACATCGACTGAGTAGAGCCAAACCCCGCCTAGTTGAGGACAAGTCCCGCGAAGCGGGACGACTCACAACCGACCACTGACAACTGCCTTCGGTCATCCTGCGCGACAGCGAGGAGTAGAAGGACCCCTTTTGTCTCCCCAAATTGTGGGAGAGAGTTCCCGGACGTTGTAGGAGTCGGCGAATGCCTGTACCGTCCTTACGGGCTTGCACTTATCCCAATGTTCCCCCGGCACGGCTAAAACCGTGCCCCTTCAAGTCCCGCCTCTCCGATCGCCAACAAAAGAAACGGGCTTCAGCCCCTGCGTTCGCAGGGACTGAAGCCCGGATTTACGTCCGGCCCTGTACGGCATGACTTAAGTCATGCCCTGATACAAGGCGAGGTCGAACTACTTGCCGAAGGTGAAATTGACACCTGCGACGTACTTGAAGTTGTTCTGCCACGCCGAGTAGCCGGCGACGTGGTTGGAACCAAAGTGCGTCGCCAGATAGTCCACTTCTACGGGACGGAACTGGATGGAACTCGTGATGGGGATGTCCAGGCCGAGGCCGTACTCCATGGCGAAGCCATTGTTGCTCCCGCTGCCCGAGCCGCATCCAACCTCTAACTTGCAGATGTTGGCATCGAGATTGGTATGCGCCCCGCCAAATAGGGCCTCTCCGAAGGGCTGAATCTTGCCCGAGTGCTTCTTAATCTCAAGCCCGAACAGATAGGTGAACAGGTTGCCGCTCACATTTCCCACGAGTTGCCCGTTTTGATAGAATTTCGTGCCGCTGCCTTGGGTATAGCCGTCGAATTCGGCCTTGACCCCGACCAAATGGTTGAAGTTGTAAACCACGCCGCCGCCGCCACCGAAGACGTTGAAACTGGTGATGCCGGCAATATTGGGGTGCACGTTAACGAACGAAAAGCCAACGGGCACTTCGATCTTGGGGTACTCGTCCTGCGCGTAGGCGCCGAGGGAAAGCAACAAAACTGCCGCAACTACAAGAATTGCCTTGCTCATCTTCACTATGCTTGCTCCTGTAAATTCTCTTGAATTTGAATCTTGGCGCGTACTTGCGCGCTTCCAGCCCGGCCAGACATAGAACTACAGTCTCCACGAGCTATTAAGAGTATACCGGTTAACCACCACCGCGGGAACTGCAAAACTACGAGAGGGAGCCTAGAGAATTACTGGTAATACTAATAGTGGGACAATAAGCGGGAATTAGGTGCCAAATGCAGCAGGAATTGGATAATCTATGGCTTTTTTGGCTACTTGAGTGGGACGATAGCCCAGCGTGCACCGTCAGGTACGCCTGCCCCATGAATTTGAGCCCAGCCAGGGGCGGCTTCCTTCTCACTTCCATCTCTCAGGCAGTCTGGACAGATCGTAGCGATTTGTCACCCCGGTCCGCGAGTCGAAGGCCCCTATGCAGTCCCACAATGTGGAGAGAGGTTGTACCCGCTCCCATATCGTAGGGAAAGCGATAGGGATCCTTCGACTGCGCTCGTCGCTCAGGATGACAGATGTGTAAGCGGCTTACTGCTTCACCATGGGAATCATAGAAGCCAACTGCAAATCAAGCAGCAGACTAACGCGGCGGTCGATCTGGAAGAATGCCGCGGCCTTTTTGCCCGGCAGCACACTCTCGAACTTCGGCATCCATTGCAGGCGCAGCGCGATGAACGCCTGGTCGACATTGGCCCAGCGCTTGATCAGGCTCTTGGCCTGGGCGTCGGTCATGGTGTCGTAGGTCTGGGCGTACTCCTTGATCAGCGCTAAACGCTGGTCGCCGATCTTGGTGGTTTCCTGGGTGTAAGCGTCATAGACCGGCCAGAACTTGACGGCTTCGGCGTCGGTCAGTTGCAGGTTGGCGGCCACCAGTTGCTTCTTCTGCGAGCGGATGTCCTGACGCAGCATCTGGATGTCCTGGTCGCTGGCGATCGGGCTGGAGGACGCGGGCGGCTGCTGCGCGGGCATGCTCGATGCCAGCAGTGCAAGTACGCCCATCAACATCAGCAGTGCGGTAAGACTTTTCTTGAACATTCTTTCTCCTTGATTTACGGCGTCTGAAAAGATTTTTACAGCTGAACCGATTTGTTCGGTGCGGATTCTCCGCTGCCGAAAGCTTGGCTTGCCCACGGCATCTTTAGTTGTGTCAGGGCACGACTTCAGTCGTGCCGATGAGTCCGCTCCTTGATCGCGGCTTCAGCCGCTTGGGGGACTTTACTTTCTTATACATCAACCAAATTCGCTCACAGCTTGAAGAGCGAGAACTTGTGCCGTCCCTACGGGGCTCGGGTCATTTCTTCTACGCCTACCAAGCTTCCGCGCTGGGCTATCCTGAGTCGCTCCTGCGGGGCTGATCCTTGGCCAGTCGATTCTATTCCGACTTTTGCGCTTTCGACTGCCAGGTCACCACTTCCATCGCCACCAGACGGGCAATCAGGACCGCCAGGTACAGTTGTCCGGTGAGCGCCTCGGTGATCGACAACGATCGCGCGATGGGACGCACCGCGGTAATGTCTCCGTAACCGACGGTGGTGAGGGTCACGAAGCTGTAGTAGGCCCAGTCGCTGACGCTCTCCAGACTTCCCGCTGTGCTGTTAAACGACCCGGGATGCAAGATGTTCGCGATGTGGTACGCGTGGGCCCAGCCGATTCCGAACAGCAGATACACCGCGATGGCGCCCTGGATGCGCGCCGTGGTCACCGCGCCCGCGCGAAATACCTGCCGCAGCAGCAC
>JARLGI010000052.1 GCA_031296115.1 Acidobacteriota bacterium
CCCGGCTGCGCCCGGTCATCTTCTCCAGGTAACGCCGCAGCCGAACCGCGTGCCCTGCGGCCTTGCTGCACGGACTGCTGTTGGCGCAACCCCATCTCCATCCAGGCATAGACCTGCTGCCGGTTTTCGCCAAGAAAGTGGGTTTCTTCGCTGGCCAGGAGGGACGCCGCGATCCCTTTCAGACTCAACTTCTCTGCTTCGTGCACGCTGCTCATCCATCCTCCGCATGCCTGCCTTCTTCAGGCTCATCTTGTGTTAGAAACTGATCCTTCCTTCAGGCTCATCTTGTATTGGAAGAGACTAGGCCTGTGATGTGGGCGCCGTCCTACGATATGATTAAAAGGATGTCCTCCGTATCGGACCACGCAACCAGCGACAGGAAACTCCACCCCTTCCAGACCGACGACACGCGGCTACGGCCCATCCACGACAAGGTGATGGCCCAGGAGCGGCTCTCGGCCGACGACGCGCTGGCGCTCTATCGCTCGGGTGACATTCTTGCCATCGGCTGGCTGGCCAATCACGTTCGCGAGCGCATGCACGGCGATATTGCCTACTTCAACGTCAACCGGCACATCAACTACACCAATGTCTGCGTTGCCGCCTGCCGCCTGTGCGCCTTCGGACGCAAGAAGGACGTGCCCGGCGCTTACACCATGGCGCTGGAGGAAGTCTGGAACACCGCCGCTTCCGGGTACACCGAGGCCATCACGGAGTTTCACATCGTCGGGGGCCTGCATGCCGACCTGCCTTTCCAGTACTACGTGGACTTGATCGCCGGCCTGAAAGAGCGCTTTCCGCAGGTGCACCTCAAAGCGTTCACCATGGTCGAGATCGCCTTCTTCTCCAAGATTGGCAAGATGTCGCCGCGCGAAGTGCTGATCAAGTTCAAAGAGGCTGGCCTCGATTCCATGCCGGGCGGCGGCGCGGAGATTTTCTCCGACCGCATCCGCCACATCATCTGCGACCACAAGATTGACGGCGGCCAGTGGCTGGAGATCGCGCGCATGGCGCATGAAGTTGGCCTGAAGTCGAATGCTACCATGCTCTACGGCCACGTGGAGAACGACGAAGACCGCGTGGACCATCTCATCAAGCTGCGCGCGCTACAGGACGACACGCACGGCTTCCAGACCTTCATCCCGCTGGCGTTTCATCCGGAGAACACGCCGCTGCAACATCTGCACTCCACCACCGGCATGGCTGACCTGAAGCAGATTGCGGTGTCGCGCCTGGTGCTCGACAACTTCCCGCACATCAAGTCGTACTGGCAGATGGTGACGCCGAAGATGGCGCAGATAACGCTGCGCTTCGGCGCCGACGACATCGACGGAACCGTGGTCGAGGAGAAGATTTACCACGACGCGGGCGCCACCACGCCGCAGATGCTGCGCCGCCAGGACCTCATCCGGCTCATCACCGAGGCCGGCCGAATTCCGTTCGAGCGCGACACCATGTACCGGCCAGTTACGCGGACGGAGACCACCGTCACGGTCGCGGTGTGAGAGCAGTCCGTGAATCGAGTGCTCCAGCCTCACCTGGAAGCGAGAGCCGCGACAAGCGGTTTGATGCTGCGGCATTTTTTCTGCGACCTGCGCCAGAGGTCGTACTGGAGCTGCGCCTTGGCGAAGAAATCTGGGGAGAGCGACAGCGCCTCCCCTAGGCGGATGCTGAGATCCAGGCTCACCGCATTTCGCCCGTTGAGAATGCGCGACAGCGTAGCCCGCGCCACGCCAATGTGCTTGGCCAACTCGGTCACGCTGCGATCCCCCATGAACTCCCGGAGAAGTTCCCCCGGACTGGCCGGATTGTGCATCATCATGTTCATCCCTAGTGGTAATCCCAATAATCAACGAGAATGGCATCCTCCCCGTCGAACGAAAACGTCAGCCGCCAATTGCTGCTGACCGTGACGGCCCAGTGTCCCCTCAGGTTGCCTTTCAGCGGATGCCATCCTCACCCTTCTCGGTTCATATCCCGCGGTGTAGATGCCAGATTTAGGGTGGTCAGCAGAATACGGAGCCGGGACGCATGTTTTGGAAGTATCCCCGCTTTCGAGCCAGTGAGAAAGAACCTCTCAACGCCTTTGTGCCTGAAGGACTTAATCACTGCGATAGAGCGTAACACTCGATGTTACAGAGGTCAATGCTTCTGCTCCGGCGCCAAGCGCCTCCCGCCTGGCATCGGCGGCCAGCCCAGCGATTTTCCCTGGAACAGCGCTACCGAGTTCTCATACCGCTTGCCGTTGCCGTCGTGCACGGCAAGCCGCCGCGGCTTTTCCGCTGCGCCGCTCCACATGCACACGCCCGCGTACGCGCCGTCTTTGCGGAGCGCGTAATAGCTCATGTCCACGTACGCCAGCTTCTGCATGTCGCCGTTGTAGTTGCGCACAATCCGCTTCAGGGCATCCATGCCCGCCTCCTGCGGCGACATGCCGTGGCGCATGTTCTCCACGATGGTGTGCGCGCCGCAAACCTTGATGTTCTCCTCGCCGTTGCCGGTCGCTCCCGCCGAGCCCACGTCCTGGTCGGCGTAACTGCCCGCGCCAACGATGGGCGAGTCGCCGGCGCGCCCGGGAATCTTCCACGCCAGGCCGCTGGTAGTGGTTGCGCCCGACATCTCGCCCTTTGCATTGATTGACGAGCAGTGGATCGTCCCGGTCGGCGGATTCAGCACCCGCTCGATCGCCGCCATGCGGAACTCCGGCGCAATGCCGATGCGCTCCGCCAGCTTCTCCATGTGCCGGATACGTTCCTCGTACAGCTCGGAAATGTTGCCCGCCGTGTCGGGAAACTTGAACTTGGGACTCGCCAGTCCCGGCCCCCACCAGTCGTCGCTCGACATGGTTTCGCGCCACAGTTGCCACGTCTTGCGCGAGCGCTCGGTCAGCAGATTTTCGCGCCGAAAGCCCATTTTGAAGCCGAACTTCTGCGCGCCTTCGCCCACCAGCATGACGTGTCCGGTGTGCTCCATCACCGTCTTCGCCAGCAGGGAAACATTCTTGATTCCCTCCACGCCCGCCACCGCGCCCGCCATCCGCGTCGGGCCGTGCATGCAGCAGGCATCGAGTTGTACCACGCAATCCTCGTTGGGCAAGCCGCCCAGGCCAACGCTGTCGTCGTTGGGATCATCTTCCGGCCCGGTGATGACCTGCATTACGGCGTCCAGCGTGTCGCCGCCGTTAGTAAGCACAGCGTACCCGCGATCCAGATAGGCGTAGCCGTTGGCTGCACAAATAATGACCGGCGCCTTCGGCGGACCCCCGACCGGACCGGGTTTCTGGTCACCCTGGGCAGGCGCCGGCACATCCAGCGCTAGCGACGCTCCGGCAACAGCAGTGGTGGCGATGAAGTCGCGGCGGGTGAATTTCATGGAGCCTCCGTCTCAGAAGCGAACGCAGCAGCATAGCACCTACGGAACCAAATCCAGACGTATCTCAGCAGCGAAACAGATTCACCGACGGTTGCGTCGAGAGTGGGTGGAGCACCGCTGTAGCGGTGCATTAAGTCCAATTCTCCATCAAACGGCTTTAGCCGCGCAGGTAATCTATTCAAGCATTACCTCCGCGGCTAAATCCGGACTTCTATTAAGCGGCAATCTGATGCACCGCTGAAGCGATGCTCCACCGATTCACCTAGCTGGCGACCTTCATCGGCGTGTTCTGGTCGGCGCGAAAGCGCAACAGTGCAGCGATGCGTCCGATCTTGTCGAACTCATCATGATCGTCACCAATGTAAACAATCTCGATATTGTTGCGCAGGGCGTGTCCGACAATACCGTCGCCGATATCTTCCAGTTCGGTATTCTCCTTGCCGCACACCGCGCAGTTTGGCGCAGAATGCATGTCCATGTGGCCGCAGTGGTAGCACTTCACGCCGGGCGCCTGGAAGTTCGAACCCAGCAACAGTGTCTGCACTTCGCCGACTTCCAGGGAGCGCAACACGCGGCGCAAACCGATCGCGCCACGTCCATTGCCGTGCGCCTCGCCAATCACCTCCTGGATCAGCGCGTCCTTCTGCCTCGCGTTGAATTCCCGCAGCATCTCGCTCGCCATCTGCTTGATCTGTTCGGCCGTGGCGGACTTGGGATCGATGCGGAAGTGCCCCACCAGCTTCTGCTTGGCATTGGAATGCAGCTGCTGATGGATCTCGGGCCAGATATCGTCATGACAGCCGACGAGCAGCCGGTCGCAGTGGCCGCGCTCGAAATACTGCTCGATATAATCGGCCACCGCTTTGAAGTGCTGTATGGCTTCATTGGTCTGCCGGCGCTCGACGTGCCCGGCGTCATAACCTTGCCAGCCAGCGCTCTTGCCACGGCGGGTCAGTCCGTTGACGAAATCCAGCTTCTCGGAAATTTCGCCGTTCACGATCTCGAAGATCCTTGCCTTGGCCCGGTCCGCCAGCAGCACGCAAAAGTGCTGCACTCCGTCCAGCACCGCGGCCAGCGGCTTCAGGTGAAAGCGCTGGTTCAGCAGCAGGTTCGACTTCGGCAGCTGCGCCGGCACGTCGAACTCGCGCCAGAACCCCTCCTTGCTGCAGGCGAAAATCGCCTTGGCCTTCTGCCCGGTTGCGCGCAGCGTCTCGGCCATGGCGTTGATGCGGTCCAGGTCAGGACGCGCCCCGCCGTTCTTGCCTTTCTTCTCGGCCTCGCGCAGCGCGTTGCGCACCAGGTCTTTCACACGGATCGATTCTTCGCGATGGGACTTATTCAGTGGGGTGGGAGGTTGGTAGTAGAACGTAACGGCACATGCTTCTGGCGAGTGAAAATTGGCGAGTTCACGGATGTCATCTCGCGTGATCATTCCGGTCCTCCTCTTGAGAGATTGTTGTGTTGGATGCGTTCCAAAGCAAACCGCTTCGAAACGTCCAGGAATTCAGGCGCTTTGGGAATACTCCAGCAATTGTTCCTTCAGTGGATCTCGTACCGGCGAGTCGCGTTGCAGATGCTCGCGGGCCCTGCCGATAGACGCCCGTACCTCCTCCTCACCCTGGTTTGTGATGTGGGAAATCTCGTCCAGCGTGAAGCCCTCGATGGCGTACAGGATGAAGGCCTCCCGCTCATTGCGGCCGGCGCCCTGCAGCGCGGTCTCGACTAAGCCGATCATTTCGTGCTGCGCCGCCAGCTCTTCCGGATTGTTGCCCTTGGGATCAGGAATCACGTTCTCCTCAAACATGGCCTCGTCGGGCTGGTGAAATTGCAGCACCGCTTCATCGTCGCCGCTCACGTTGGGCTGGCCGTGGGAACGCTCCAGGGGAATGTCACCGCGTTCGGCTCCCTCCTTCGCCAGCCGGTCAATCGCCTCGCGCGACAATCGGTAAAGCCACGGCTCCAGCTTGATGCGTTCCGGCCTCTCATGCGATTCGCCGAGCGCGTTGGCGATGGCCTCGCCCTCGACGTCCCCGACCGCAATCTGCCCGGGCCGGAGCTGCTCCTCACTCTCGCGATACTCCAGTTCCCGCTCGATGAACCGTCGCAGGCGCGGCAAATTGACGTTGATGTAGCTGGAGATGTCGCTGGCCGAAACCTCCTCGGGCCTCACCACGGCAATCGTGTCTTCGAAGGGAACAGCGCCGGCCGCGATGCCTCGCGGACTTTGCCGCCGGGCGCGCTTGTGCTGGTTGCGCAGCAGGTCTTTGTGTTTCTTCAGCTGCTCGGCAATGTCGTCAAATGCGGTCTTGATGGCGACGGTCGCGGTCGCTGCCTTCTCCTCGGCCGCCATCTGTCCGGACGGCAGCCGAAGATTCAACGACACCCGGAAACCCTGGTGCCCCGGGGCCTCTTCGATGACGCCCTTAAGGTTTACCAAATCAGGACGAAAGACCTGGAGAAACCGGTCCAGCTTTTCTTCCTGTTGCTTGATTAGTTTTTCGAGATCGGGAGTTTTTGAGATTTTGTAGCTGAAATGAACATTCATCAAAGGCCTCTCCGGATGGAGGGTTCCATCCGCAGCTACGTTCCTTCAAGACAATTTTACTCCTCTTGTAAAGAAGCAAATGGAAAATAATGGGTTGCTTTGCCTGGGTGGACGAGAGAACTGTCCGCTAAGGCCTGCGGGTGGCGGCAATAAGACGCTCGGCGACACCACTTTCAGGCCTTGACAGGGGACCAACGTAGGCGCACGTTTGCCGACAGGGGCGGGAGAACCACATCAGCGAGGTCCTTGTCGTGAGGTGAATTATGAAGGATCTGAGATTCGTAGCGCTCATGGCAGTGACCGTCACATTGGCCTTCGCAGGTGCGGCGTCGTCGCAAACTAAATCCAAGGACACGTCTAACCCGCGGCTAATGCGTGGATGCTAACCCCGACACCCGACTTGGCGTGGAACCAGGACATTCCTGCTCAGTGCGCGCGCAGCGGGACAGCTACTGGGACAGTTTATCCTTCCGAAGGGTCCCCCTTACGGCACCATCTGGGGTGGGCCGAGGAGTAGCCCGAGCGACATTTTCGGCCAACGACCCGGAGATTCCCGATCGTCCGAATAGAGCCGTCCTGACAGCGACATTTACGAAGCATCGCAGCGTTTTGAGTGCCTCTGAGTACTCGCTCTACACGGAAGTAACGCTGCATATCGAGGAAGTGTTTGAGGACCGCACGGGCTCGGGCCGTCCCGTCGCCCAGAAAGATATAACCCTCCTCTTGCCCGGCGGTACCGTCGCATTGCGCTCGGGCGAGATCCTGTCTGACGACATCGTCGCCAGCGACATGTTCTTTGAGCCTGAGCACAAGTATCTATTGGTTATGTCGTATCACCAAGAGGGGGATTTCTATACCTTCGCAGACGATTGGGACACTTCAGACGGCACCGTTCGGCCTAACACTGAGAGGGCTCCATATTTGGCAACGTCAGGTCGTTCCTCCCTGAGCGGCATTACCGTGCAGCAACTCGGCCCCGCACTGGAAAAGCCCTTACACAGACAGAAGTAGGAACGACGCAGGGCACGGGAGGAAGGACTCGCCCTGCGCAAGGAAAAATGCAGGCCTTCCGGGAATGAAAGGCCTGCCAGTTCCCTGCTCTGAAATTTAGCGTTCCGGAATACGGACCTTGGCGTCCGAACGCTTGTCGACGTGGATGGTCTCAATGAACCGCACTTTGCGCTTATTGAGCTTCATCACCAGCGACGTGGTGCGCACGCCGTCGCCAAAGAAGCGCACGCCTTTGAGTAACGCGCCGTCGGTAACGCCGGTGGCGGCGAAGATAATGTTCTTGCCCGGCGCGAGATCTTCGGCGGTATAAATCCGCTTGGGATCGCTTATGCCCATGTCTTTCATGCGCTCGGCCTGCTCCGGCGTGTAGCCCACCAGCCGCCCGACCATGTACCCGTTGAGGCAGCGAATGGCGGCCGCGGTGAGCACTCCTTCGGGCGCGCCGCCCGCGCCCATGACCGCATGCACTCCCGAGCCTAGCATCGACGCGGCGACGCCCGGCGAAAGATCGCCGTCCGTGATGAGGCGAATGCGAGCGCCGGCCTCGCGCACTTCGTTGATGAGCTTCTCGTGCCGCGGGCGGTCTAGGATGATGACCACCAGGTCTTCCACCCGGCGTCCCAGCACCTTGGCAATCACGTTCAGGTTGTGCTTGACCGAAGCGTCGAGGTCGATCACGCCCTTGCACGACGGCCCGACCACGATCTTCTCCATGTAGCAATCCGGGGCGTGCAGCAAGCCGCCCCTTTCCGACGCGGCCAGCACGGTAATGGCGCCCGGCGAGCCGGTAGCGCACAAGTTCGTGCCTTCCAGCGGATCCACCGCGATGTCCACTGCCGGATTGTCGCCGCCATCCCGCTTGCCAACCTTCTCGCCGATGTACAACATCGGCGCCTCGTCGCGCTCGCCCTCGCCGATAACGATGGTGCCATCCATCGGCACGGAGTCCATCACCCCGCGCATGGTTTCGGTGGCGACCTGGTCGGCGTGCTTGCGGTCACCCTGGCCCATAGTCTTGGCGGACGCGATGGCGGCTTCCTCCACCACGCGCAGAAATTCAAGCGCAAGATCGGTTTCCAGATTGGCGGTTGGAGAATGAATGATGGTGGGCTCTTCCGTAACTTTGGTTGCCATGTGGCCTCCGTGGAGGGCGCGGCCTGCGGTACAAAATATCAGCTAAAAGTGCGGACTATGCAAGCCAGCCGCCGTAAGTGAAGATGCGGAGCGGACAAAACCCTTAGTGCAGCCCGTCCCGCACAAACGCAAAGGATACACCCTCGGCCAGCGGCAAACGAGGACTTTCGTCACTTACCTGTCCCTGCCCCTGTTACCCTGAGCGCAGTGAGGTTGCCGCTCGCGGCCGCCGAGCGGAGTCAAAAGCCTGCCCTGAGCGAAGCCGCAGGGGATCTGCTTTTCCCTTGACTTCGCGCCGAGCTGGAGCCGTCTTCACCCCAATCCCGCGTAGCGGGACGAAACAAGATAGCCCAGCACGCAGCCCCGTTCTTGGGCGGAGTGCTGGGTAGCGGTTCATTATTGTGATCAGTCCCTTCAGGGACGGCACAACAAACCTCTGCCGTGCCCGGGGCACTCAGGATCTATCTCAAACCCTTACCCCGGCCTGAAGGCCCGCACTACCCGAGCGGCGCCACTTCCTCGCGCGAATCTTTCTCTCGCCGCCCTTCATCTACTACCGCGCACAACTCCAGGGAGGACATCTCATGAACAAAATCGCCATCCTCGGCTCCGGCATCGTTGGACAAACCCTCGCCCTTGGCTTTCAGACGCACGGCTACCCGGTCGTGATGGGAACACAGAACCCCGACAAGAAGATTGACTGGAAGGAGACGCCGTCGAGCCCGGTAAGAATCATGTCGTATGCCGACGCGGCCGATTCAGCCGACATCCTCGTGCTGGCCGTGAAAGGCACTGCCGCCGAGGACGTTGCGCGCGCCTTCGCCGCCCATGCCTCCGGCAAGACCGTCATCGACGCGGTCAACCCCATCGCCGACCTCCCGCCGGACAACGGCGTCCTACGCTTCTTCACCAACCTCGACCAGTCGCTGATGGAGCGCCTGCAGAAGCTCGTTCCTGAAGCGCATTTCGTGAAGGCCTTCAACAGCGTCGGCAACGGCAGGATGGTGAATCCCGATTTCGGCGGCGTTCGCCCCACCATGTTCATCTGCGGCGAGAACGCGGACGCCAAGAAAGAAGTCTCCGCCATCCTCGACCAGTTCGGCTGGGAGACGGAAGACATGGGCGGCGCGCCGGCAGCCCGCGCCATTGAGCCGCTGTGCATGTTGTGGTGCATTTCCCGGCTTCCTGCGCAATCAGTGGTGCCACGCCTTCAAGCTGCTGAAGTAAGCGATCAGCGCAATGTCAGCGCCTTGCCGCAAAGGCGCGAGTGATGCCGAAACCAGAACGGCCGACGCCCCAGACGAGCATGCCGGGTCCCTACCGCTGCCACCCCGAGCGGAGGGAACTTGCTCTTCTTACTCGCTCACAACCAGTTCAACCTCTCCGCGCCCGGGGCTCCAGAATCGGCAGGAGAAGAAGCGCCGCTTGGCGGTCTTGCGGATCCCGCAGATGCCCCACACGATCTCTTTATCGTGGATGGAGCTGCTCACGTCGTCATCGCTCGGTTCCGTGCCGTCGTAGGGAGCGGAGTGGGTGTGGATCGAACCCAGCAGGGTCATGCCGCTGTGCTTGGTGCCGCACCGCTGGTCGAAATCGAAATCCACCCCGTCGCGCGTCTGTTCGCTAAGGTCAACCGGTTCAATCACGCAGAGATTGGCCTTGCCGCCCTCCACCGTGCCCCACAACTGCTCGGCATACTCCTTGGGATAGTACTTCAACGCGCGCCGCTTGAAGCCGTCCAGTATCTTGCGGTCCACGACGACGGTATGGATGGAGGGCTGCATCTAAGCTTCGGCGTCGATTTCCATCACTTTACCCTGCTTCGGTTCCGCATCGTTGGCCTGGAGCAACGCCATGGATGCCAGTTCCCGTTCCGTCGGGCCGCACGAAATCGTCACATTTACAATACGCCTTGTCAGTGACCGATGCCGCGGCGGCGAGTGACGTTGCCGGCACTCGCCTCCCGGCGCGAAAATCCCCGTCCAAGCAGACGATGCCCGCGTCGGCCACCCGCCTGAGAAATCTCTTGACGATCTCGCTGCCGCCATCGAGGATATCAAGGAGTGGCGGGCGAGCGGATAATGGAAAGCGGATCGTCAGCGTTCGCCTTAAGCGTAACTTGGTGACAGCCTTGCATGGGTAACAACTTATGGGAGAACCTTGGTATTCGGCCGTGTGTCCACACTGCTGGACCAACCTTGCTCCGCATGAATCCACCCTTGCAGAAATAATTCAGTATCGGCAGCTGCCCTCCACGGGCGAGCCGTTTCTGGTGTTCGTGTGCCAGGATTGTACGTGGTGCTTTCCGTGGGACTATCGCAATCGTAAAGCGGTGGGCCAACTGGATGAACCGTATCGCAAAACCAAACGTCCAGCTACATCGCTGTTTTCCGTGATAGCGGAATGCGGTAAAGAATTCTGCGATGCTCAAGTCGAACTCGTCGCCATCCGGCCCTATGGCACAACCGCAGAACAATTCTTCGAGGAGCAACCCACCTGGAAGGCGGAGGGAGTTCGCTGCGGCCGCGGCCATCCGATAGTTGTTCCCACTAGAGCACCGGCGACCACCAGCCGGGTGCCCCGCCAAAGACGGGGTCCCCGACGAGCACTGCGGCCGCGCTCGTAGGGGTGGAAGCCGGTCTTGCTTGGATGCAACCTCAGGATGGCTGCGTCGACCACCCGCCGCGAATGTCTACCTATCCTCCGCGCTGTCATCCCGAGCGGACTGAGGTCGCGCAGCGACCAAACGCAGTTGAAGGACCTGCTTTTCTCTTGACCTCGCAAAGATGCTTTCCCCGCCTCCGCCCCAGTCCCGCACCCCGGGACGGCGTCAAGATAGCCCAGCACGCAGCCCCGTTTTTGGGCGGAGCGCTGGGTAGGCTTCCAGTTTGTGTGATGAGCCTCTTCAGGGGCGGCACACGCGTGCAAGAGGCGCAGCGAAGCTGTGCCGGCGGCTTTAGCCGGCGGCAGGGTTTTTCCTGCACCCAAGTGCAGGTCAACGGTACTGGACAACGGAATAGCGAACCGCCTGAGCCAAGACGACTCCAGCCGGGCAGATGAAGCCGAGCTAACTCCTTGCGCTCCATTATGTTACATGTAACTATAGCATAATCATTATGTTACATAAAAAACATCGCCTAACTCATTAATTCTGCATAGAGCGAACGAGGAGGGTGTCCTTCCCAACCGTGCTCTCAATGCTGAATGCCGACCGCTGACTGCCACTAAAACGCCGCGTGCCCGGTGATGTGCTCCCCGATGATCAGCGTGTGGATGTCGTGCGTGCCTTCGTAGGTCTTCACCGACTCCAGGTTGGCCATGTGGCGGAAGATCGGGTACTCGTCGGCGATGCCGTTCGCGCCCAGGATGTCGCGGCCCATGCGAGCGCACTCGAGTGCCATCCAGACGTTGTTACGCTTGAGCATGGAGATGTGCCACGGCTTGACCTTGCCCTGGTCCTTCAGGCGGCCGACCTGCAGCGCCAGCAGTTGCGCCTTGGTGACCTCGCTGATCATCCAGACCAGCTTCTCCTGCACAAGCTGGTGGCCGGCGATCGGCATGTCGTGGAACTGCTTGCGGAACTGGGCGTACTGCAGCGCGCAGTCGTAGCAAGCCATGGCCGCGCCGATGGCGCCCCAGCCGATGCCGTAGCGCGCCTGGTTCAGGCAGCCCAGCGGCGAGCGAAGGCCGCCGGATTCGGGCAGCAGGTTGGTGGCGGGAATGCGGACGTCCTGTAGAGAGAGACTTGAAGTCACCGACGCACGCAGCGACCACTTGCCATGGACGTCGGCGGCCTTGAAGCCCGGACGATCGGTCTCCACGATGAAGCCGCGGATGCGGTCGTCCTCGTCGCTGGCCTTGGCCCAGATGATGGCGATGTCGGCGATGGAGCCCGAGGTGATCCACATCTTCTCGCCGCTCAGGACGTACTCGTTGCCGTCTTTCTTGGCGCGCGTGCGCATCGCGCCCGGGTTCGAGCCGGCGTCCGGCTCGGTCAGCCCGAAGCAGCCCCGGATTTCGCCCAGCGCCTTCTTGGGAAGGTATTTCTGCTTCTGCTCCTCGCTGCCAAAGGCGTAAATGGGATACATGCAAAGCCCTGACTGCACGCTGACGAAGGAGCGCACGCCGCTGTCGCCGCGCTCCAGCTCCTGCGTCATCAGGCCGTACTCGACGGCCGACATGCCGGCGCAACCGTATCCCTTCAGGCTGGCGCCGTAGAAGCCGAGTTCGCCCATCGGCTTGATCAGCTCCTTGGGAAAGCGGCCTTCGCGGTTGCACAGCTCGATGATGGGAATGAGGTTTTCTTCGATGAACTTGCGGGTGTTGTCTCGGACCAGCCGCTCGTCGTCGGTGAGCAGCGTGTCGAACTCGATGAAATCAACGCCCTTGAACTTGATGGCCATGCACTCTCTCGTATCTGGATGTTTGGCGGATGGGAACGAACCTTTGAAGGTATCAAGCGCGCAAGACGAGCGTCAAACCGGCGGGCAAAACGAGGCGTACGAACACTACTCGCGCGGTGGCAGCTTGGCCTCGGCGATGCGCGGGCACTCGTGCGAGCGTTCATAGGCTTCCTGCACCAGCCGTTGGGCTTCCGGCGAGAGCGCAAGGTCGTTGCGGGTCAGCAAGGTTTGCAGCGTGGAACGCAGCAGGACCGCCTCGTTGCCGCACTGCTGCTGCAGGGTGCGCAGGGCTTCCGTCAGGCGCTGGAACTCGCGCTCGGTGCGGTGCCGTTTCCACACCAGCCAGCCCAGCAGCAAACCGAGGAGAACGAATGCGAGCCGGTACAAAAGCATTGCGGGGTGCTCGGTGAGTTCGTCGAGCAGGCTGTTGCCGTGGGCGGCCGCATCCAAGGCCCAGTCGATGAAGAACGCCGCAAGCCCCAAGGCCAGACCGAAGAGAATCTCTTTGTATTTTTGGAACATGCGCTTGTGTACCCTTCGAAATCGTCGAACGCTGGTGGCTCGTCCGCTCGCCCATCCGCGCGGCGGCGGAGCGGCTATCTTTCTCATTGCGATACTCCACGCGACGGTGCGCCGCCCGCAAGCCGCCGCCAGTCATGTAAAATGGGGTTGCTACCCGGCGAGTAGAGAGTGGCGCCACCGGCGTCCGACTGCAGTCGAAGCCGCTCCTCGAGAGCGTGGGCTTGAGACGTGTACATCTCGCGCTGCCGCGCCCATCCACTTCGGCCCAGCTATTCCGTTCCCAGTAGACACCGATACCGCAATCATCCGCGGGAAGAACCTGTCAGGAGAAAAGCATGGCGAAAATCGCAAAGACCGCAGACCGCAAGAAGATCATGGACACCACCAAGAGCACCGATTGCCCCAAGTGCGGCAACCCGACCCGCGTGGTGAAACGAGTAAAAGACCGCGAGAAAGACATTCCCGGCGGAATGTATATCTCGTGCTCGGCCTGCGAGTTCTACGAGAAGCTGTAAGTCACAAGACCAATCATCGGACGTGCGAAGCTGCACACAATCCCGTGCGGCTTTGTCTTTTGCAAAAGGTTTCGCACTTGTTGCCTTATGCAACGCGCCTCTGTCCTTTGCAAAGGAAATCGCGTTTCGCGGTTTGTATCAGGGCATGGCTTCAGCCGTGCCGTAACCAGGCCGATAAGAAAATGGGCTTCAGCCCCTGCCAGCGCATGTCCGCGCAAGGGCTAAAGCCCATTCCCTTTTGCAGTGGCTGTTCGGCACGACCAAGGTCGTGCCCTGATACAAAGCGAACGCTCGCAGGGCCAATCAACCTCGAATGCTCACGCAGCGTAGCGACAAAGACCTATCAGAGAGTTTCCAACCAGAAGACTTCACCGCTGCCGGCTTTCAGCCGTCAGCTTCGCAACCATCCCCCGCTTCCACCGTTCGTCCCACGCGTTACGCGCCCGCATGTAATGTTCCAGGTGAGCCAGCGGCTCTTGAGAGCCTGGAAGTCCGATTTGGCACTCGACCAGCGTCGGTCCCGCCCCGACGCGCGCGCGATGAATGGATTCCTGCACCACGCGCCAGATGGCCACCACATCATTGCCGTCCACGATAACGCCGGGAAATCCGTACTCCCTGGCCATCAGACCGACGTCGTCGAAAACGTTGGAATGCTTCTCGATGAAGGAAAGGTCGGCCGCGTCGTTGCTCAAGACAAAGATGACCGGCAGCTTGTGGATACCAGCGAAGCGGAACGCCTCATGCCACGGCTCGATCTCATTGGCGTCGTAGCGAATGGCGACCGCGACCTGCCGGCGCTTCTCCAATCGGCACGACAAAGCCATTCCGGTGGCGAGTTTGAACGGATCGGGCTGGTTCCCTGCGGCGTTGTCGCCCGGCGCGATCACGGTGTCTTCGCCGTCCAACTCCGCCGTCGCTCCCACCAGCACCGCAATGTGCTGCGCCGCGGAGCGTTGTTTCCCGATACCCCTGCTCTCGCCGGCTTCCAACTGGCGCTTCAGCATGCCGGAATAGAGCTTGCGCAAAAGCTCGTGGTCCGAAGCGGATCTGCTCTGCTTGGCTGTTTCCGCCTGCACTCCGAAGGGACGTTCAACCCCGGTCTTCTTTGGTTTGCTGCTTCGCTGGGAAAGACTTCTAGTCTTGGTCGCCATGAGGAACCGTAATTGTATCGCAGGAAAATCGACGCTGCCGCAGCACAGTTGGCATCCAGCAAGCGATCCGCGCCAAGACTTCACGAACTGCTTCAGGAACCGCGGAGAATTGCAACGATTTGCTCACGAGTGTGAACGTGGTGTGACAGTTTTCAACACAAATGTTTATAAGCCTGTGGAAATCGACCGACGGCGAGCACTAAGTTGTTCGGAAATCGAATCCACCAGCACAATGCACAAAGAGAAGTGCGGAATGAAAACTGAATCGCTGCTCATCGTTCCCAGGCTCGGCATTGCTCATGCTAGGCTGGCGGCATGAAGACGCGCCTCGACAGACTGCTCGTCCAGCGCGGCTTTGCGCCGTCGCGGGAGCGCGCGCAGGCGTTGATACTCGCCGGTCGCGTGCTGGTGAACGAGCAGAAGGCCGAAAAGGCCGGCGCGAACGTGGACGAAGGCGCCCCCATCCGCATCCTGGGCGACGACCAGCCGTTCGTCAGTCGAGGCGGACTGAAGTTGGCACGGGCGCTGGAGCACTGGCACATCGACGTGAACAGCAAAACTTGTCTGGACATTGGAGCTTCGACCGGAGGTTTTAGCGATTGTCTGCTGCAGAACGGCGCGGCCCAGGTCATTGCGGTCGACACTGGTTACGGCCAGATCGATGCCAGGCTGCGCAGCGACGCTCGCGTGCGCTTGCTGGAGAAGACCAACGCGCGCTATCTCACTCCCCAGCAGCTTTGGCCTGATCCCGCCAATATGGCGCCCGTTAGCTTGGTCGTCATGGACGTTTCCTTCATCTCGGCTGCACTCGTGCTCCCGGCGGTCGCGAGCTGCGCACGTGCCAGCCAGCCGTCCGGCGGCTTCGAGCTGGTCGTGCTGGTGAAGCCGCAGTTCGAGGTTGGCCATCAGCAGGTCGGCAAAGGCGGCATCGTGCGCGACCCAAAGGCACAGCGTGAAGCGGTGGAGAAGATTATCGCTGCGGTGGAAAATCTTGGAGGAAAGGAGACCGACGTCATCGAATCGCCAATCCTGGGCACGGAAGGAAACCGCGAGTTCCTGCTGCACGCCCACTTTCCCAAAGCCCAACGCTTGCGGGACGCGCTACACTGACGCTTGACTAATAGGGACATGAAGTCAGCCGCTATCATCTCCAAACCGTCGAAGCCCGAGCTGGCCGGAGTTCTTCCCGACCTGCTCACCTGGTTCCGCAGCCGCGGTTACCGCCTCTACCTCGATCAGGAGACCGCGCAATACACCAATGGCCAAGAAGTGGTGTCGCGCAAGGCCATCGGCACTAAGCACCCTGATTTCGTGCTGGTGCTGGGCGGCGACGGCACGCTGCTCTCCGCCGCGCGCGCCGTGGCCCACGAAGGTGTGCCCATCCTGGCCGTTAACCTCGGCTCGCTGGGCTTCCTGACCGAAGTGCCGCTGAGCGAGATGTATTCCACGCTGGAAGCGGTGGATGTCGGCCGCTGTCCCATGGAAGAGCGCGCGGTGCTGGATTGTCGTCTGTTCCGCGGCGACGAATGCATCGCGCACCACTTCGCGCTGAACGATGCGGTGGTGAACAAGAGCGCCATCTCGCGGCTGGTGGATTTCGACCTGCTCATCGACGGCATCTTCGTCTTCAACTACAAAGCCGACGGCGTCATCATCGCCACCCCGACTGGTTCGACCGCCTATTCCCTGGCGGCCGGCGGACCTGTCCTCATGCCTTCGGTCACGTCGTTCGTGGTGACTCCGGTCTGTCCTCATTCCCTTACCCATCGCCCGCTGGTGGTTACCGACAAGGCGCAAATCGAGTTGCGGGTCGAGACCGGCGGCGAAGAGGCCTTCCTCAGCATCGACGGGCAAGTCGGCGTGCCGCTCAAGCAGGGCGACCGCGTGCTGTGCCAGCGCGCCCAGCACACCGTCAAGCTGCTGCGCATGAAGCGGACTTTCTTCGACGTCCTGCGCACCAAGCTGAAATGGGGCCAGCGGTGAACTACCAGAAGAGCGGCTTGCTGTCTTGGATCAGGAAAGGCGCGGCGCAAAGGCCGCGCCGGGGTCTATTCAGTGATGAGTTTGAGGTTCTGGTGAAGCCAGCCTTGCGCTTCAAATTCGCACTTCCGGCAGCAGAAGGTTTGGCCGTCTCGTGCCCGGCTTGTGCTTTTTAGGTATTGGGAATGACACCAGAGGCAGAGTGCCGTGGAAGTGGCTGCGTCAGATTGATTTGGTTGCATTGGCTCTCCAGTGGATTGCCACAATAGGCCAACCGGCACGTAAACGCAATCGGCAAAATTGTGGAATCAAGAGAGTTAGGCCTCTTGGTGCGGAAGTGGCGGCGCTTAAGTGCGCTCAGGTGCCAGTAGATCGCGAATGGATTCGCGCCTTCGCACTAACCGGACGCGAGTCCCGTCTACCAGAACTTCCGCCGGCCGCCGGCGGGTGTTGTAGTTGGAGGCCAGCGCCATGCCGTATGCGCCGGCATCGAGGATGGCTAGCAGGTCCCCTTCCTCGACCGCGTGCAGTTGACGGCCGCGAGCAAAGAAATCGCCGGTCTCACAAACCGGCCCCACGACGTCAACTTCTTCCCTTGCGCCCGCGTTGCTGCGGAGAACCACAGGAACGATCTCGTGATACGCGTCATACAAAGACGGCCTGAGCAAATCCGTCATGGCGGCGTCCACCACGACGAACTGCTTGCCGTCATTGCGCTTGCGATAGATCACCCGTGTGAGCAAAACACCTGCCGGTCCGACAATCGCGCGTCCCGGCTCCAGCAGAAGATGCACGCCCAACGGCTTCAGCGACGCCAGCAGTGCCTTGGCATATTGCTTTGCCAGCTTGGAGAACGGACTGTCGTTATCCTGCTCATAGAAGATCCCGAGCCCGCCGCCGGCATCCACGTAGCGAATGTCGTGCTTATCGGTCCGCAGCGAGCGCACCAGCGACGCGACCCGCTCCATCGCCTCGCGAAACGGCGCGACCTCGGTGATCTGCGAGCCGATGTGAACACTCACGCCCGCCGCCTGCAAATAACGGGCACTGTCGCCGCGGCGGTAAAGCTCCCAGACACCGCGCCAGGGTACGCCGAATTTGTGCTCATGCAAGCCCGTCGAAATGTACGGATGGGTTTCCGCCGTGACGTCGGGATTGGCCCGAATCGCAAATCGCGCCCGCTTCCTGAGATGAGCCGCCCGCGCGGCCAGCAGTTCCAACTCGCTCGCGCTTTCCACGTTGAACATCAGGATGCCGGTATGGAGCGCCAGGTCCATCTCGGCAGCCAGCTTGCCGACTCCGGAGAAAACCGTCCTGGCTGCGGCTTTGTGGCTGATCTCCAACACGCGATGAAGTTCGCCACCCGACACGATGTCGAATCCCGCCCCCTGCCGCGCCAGCAGGCGCAGGATCGTGAGGTTCGAGTTCGCCTTCACCGAGTAACAGATGGTGTGCTCAGAACCTTTGAAGGCTCCGTCGAACTCGCGGTAGCGTTCACGGATAGCGGTCGCGGAGTAGACATAGAGCGGCGTGCCATATCGCTCCGCCAGTTTGGCAAGCGAAACCTGTTCGGCGTACAGCGTGGGTTCCGGTTTACGGAAGAGTCGCTTGTCGCTGCGATAGACAAACCCGGGCGGTCGTTCCGGCGGACGGTCGGCTTTCACTTTTTCGCGGACGGTCCTTTCACCTTAACAGCGACGATGGTTTGGTCGTCAAAGGCCTCGACGCCTTCAGCGTGCCGCGATACCGACGTGAAGATGAGATCCACCAGCTCTTCTGCGCTGCGATGTGCGTTCTCGTGCACGATCTGCTCCAGCCGTGGCCGCCCGAACATCTGGCCGTCGGAACTGGTGGCATCCAGAATTCCGTCGCTGAAGAAGAGAAACACGTCGCCGGCATGACCCCGCAGATTCAGTTCGTCGTAGGTGGCATTGTGAAACAGCCCGATCGGCAGACCTGTGGCCTGCACTGTTTCAATCTTGCCGTCATGCACGTGGATGGGCCGCGGCAGCCCGGAGTTGGCAAGCTGCAGCAAGCGCTGGTCGTCGTCCCAGATGGCGTAAATCATGGAAACGTACTGGCCCTCGATCGGCCGTTCCGAAAGCGAAAGATTGACCGCTTCCAGCATGCCAGCCGCGCTGGGCTCTTCATTCGCGTGTGACCGCGCAATGCCGCTGACCAGCGCCGCATAAATCGCGGCGGGCGCACCCTTGCCGCTTACATCGCCCACGGCAATCGCGGTCACGCCCTGGCCGCTGTACTTCAGGAAGTCATAAAGATCGCCGCCGATCTGCCGTGCCGGCGCGAAGCGCGAAGCCACTTCCGCATTCTTGAACACCGGCATCTTCTGGGGCAGCAAGCGGAATTGCAGCTCGCGCGCCAGCGCCAGGTCCTGCTCCAGCTTCTGCTCTTGACGGGCGATACGCTCATACAGCGTGGCGTTCTCGATGGCGATGGCCACCTGTGCCGCCATCGTGGTCATGATGCGCACGTGGTCGTCGTTGAAATAGCCCTTCTTGGTGTGCTCAATGTCCAGCACACCGATGACCTTGTCTTTGTAGATGAGCGGAATGCACAGCTCCGAGCGCGTTTCGGGATTGGCGTTGACATACCGCGGGTCTTTGTTGACATCGGGTACCAGCACCGGCTGCGCATGTCGCGCGGCATAGCCCACCAGGCCGACTCCCAGCGGAATCTCGTGCTTGAGCTGCACATTTTCCTTGAAGCGCAGCGAAAACCGATGCTGCAGCAGGGTGCCGGTTGTGTCGAGCAGCAGAATCGAGAACATCTGGAAGTCGATGATGCGCGTCACCAGTTCGGCAATGCGCTTCAGCAACTCATCCACGTTCAGGATGGAGGTCAGCTCGCGGCTGATTTCGGTCAGCAGGGTCAGTTGCCGTGCCTGGCGTGAAACGCGGGTATAAAGCCGCGCGTTTTCGATGCCCACCGAGATGCGCGATGCGAACAGCGTAAGCAGCCGTTTATGTTCCTCGGTGAACGCGCCCGGCTGCGGCGCTTCCACGTCAATTACGCCGATGACTTTGTTCTTAGCGATGAGCGGCACTGCCAGTTCGGAACGCACGCCGGGCGCCGAGTTGATGAAGTTTTCCTCCGCAGCCACGTCGTTAACCAGCACGGCCTGCCGAGTCTGCACTGCGCGTCCGGTAACGCCCTCGCCCACCTTGATGCGAATGCGTTCGGCAACTTCGGGCGGATGGCCAACCTGGAAACGCACCCGCAGTTCCTGGGTCTTTTCGTTCAGCAGCAGAATGGCAAAGATATCGTACTCGATGAATCGCCGCAGCATCTCCGCCACCCGCTGCAGCAAGGTGTTCAGATCAAGCGTCGTGTTGACCGCGTCGGCAACCTCCAGCAGGTAGCTGTCAAACGTGGCAGACACTATGGGTCTGTGAATGGCAGAAGACATTGGGCCGGTGCTCTGATCTTCCATCATAGCAGCCGCTTCGCGGAGAAAAAATGCAGCAGGGCCGTATTCTGCGCAGGCGTAACACGCCTCATAGCACTTCGAGAGGCGCCAGCAAGGGAACGAAGCATGGTAACACCGTGGCCATGGTGCTCGAGGATTCTCCACCCTCCGCGCACAAGTTGCGGTGCTGCGCCCCAGACAATAGAATCTTCCCGTTCGCAGCAGAGGCGACGATGACTCGCTGGCGGTTACCGCCAGTGGAGCGAAGGCGCAACCTGCTTACTTTCGTAGGATCGCCTCTCTGTCTTCGTACGAGGGAATCATGAATCCACAAGGAAACCGCATTACATGGCTGGGCCACGCGACCTTCCGCATCGAAACCAAAGACGGCGCAACCGTCTACGTGGACCCGTGGCTGGGCAATCCGCTGTGCCCCGAAAGCGAGAAGCAGGTGAAGAAAGCCGACGCGCTCCTCTGCACTCACGGCCACTTCGATCACATCGCCGACGCCATCGCGATCGCCAAACAGCACAACCCTACTGTCGTCGGCATCTTCGAGCTTTGCACCTGGATGGAAAAGAAAGGGGCAAAGCAGATCGCCCCCATGAATAAAGGCGGCACGCAGACGGTCGCTGGAATCAGGATTACGATGACGCACGCGGTACACTCTTGCGGCATTCAGGATGACGACGGCAGCATCGCGTACGGTGGCGAAGCCTGCGGCTATGTGCTGGAATTGCCCGGCGGCGTGAAGCTCTATCACGCGGGCGATACCGCGGTGTTCAGCGACATGCAGATCATCCGCGACCTGCACGAACCGGAGATCGCAATGCTGCCGATCGGCGACCACTTCACCATGAGCCCACGCGAGGCGGCCTACGCCTGCAAGCTGCTGCGGCCAAAGACCGTGATCCCCATGCACTTTGGAACTTTCCCCATGCTGACTGGCCGCCCCGACGAGCTAAGGAAGCTGCTGGGCGCAGGTGGCCCGGAGGTCTTCGAAATGACGCCGGGAGCGACAGTGAGCTAGCAATGTTCTTGGAGTCGCTGGCAGAGCGGTAATTTTGTTCGAGAAGCTAGTCCGCGAAGGAAAGGACAAAGCGAGGGCGGTGTGGAAGCAAGCGCAGAGACGGACACTGCACTGTTCCTCAAAGAAGCTCTCACACGATTGTCCAATCTGCTTATACCGGACCTGCATCTGACAGGTCGACAAGCCGAGACACCCGCTGGACTGCCTGTACACTCCACAACGGTCGCCTCGCCCGGAGTAGATCCGTCTTGGAAAGTGACAGAGCGAAGAAAGAAGCGGTGATGCGAGGAAGTAACTGGCTCCCCGCTGATGTTGGCCCACACATCACACCCAAGCACAACAACCGCAGTCCTGTAGTAACCCAGGCTCTGTTTATTGGGCTCATCACCTTCGTTTCGTACGCCTACTTCCACGCGGGCGGCGGGTGGAACCAGAATTCGCGATTGGACCTGGTGCGCGCAATTGTCGAACGCCGTACTCTGCGGATCGATGCCTACCACGAGAACACGAGCGACAAGGCGGTCTACCAAGGGCACTTCTACTCGGACAAGGCGCCGGGGCAGTCTTTCCTCGCGGTGCCGGCCGCGGTCGCAACGCGCTCAGCCCTGGACGTCGCCGGCATCAGCCCGGGCTCGGCGCGCGGCGTGATCGCGATGGCGTATTTCAGCAGCCTGTTTTCGGTCGCACTTCCTTTTGCCCTGGATTGTACATGCCTGTTCCTGATCGCGTTGAAGCTGCGAGTAAGCATCGGCGCCGGGACCTTCGCGGCGATTGCGATGGGCCTAGGGACACCATTGTGGGCTTACTCGATTCTGTTTTGGGCCCATGCACTGGTCGGCGCCAGCCTGTTGTTCAGCTTCGGTGCGGCCTTGATGCTCAACTCCAAAGACGGTGGCGCAAACGTTCGTTGGGGAGTGGCCGTGGGCCTGATGGCGGGCTGTGCGACGTTGGCCGAATACCCAGCCGCCCCGGCAGCCATCCTTGCGGTGTTTGCGCTGGCGCGAGTCTGGTCAGGAGGCTGGCAGCCCAGGGTGCGCGTGGCCGGGGCAATACCTGCCGGCGCGGTTCCATGCGTAATCGCGCTCATGGCGTACCAGCACGCGGCGTTCGGCTCGGCGTTCCAGCCCAGTTACTCGTATTATGGAGCCGGTGCCTTCCCCTGGATGCGGCATGGATACTTTGGACTGAAGTACCCGAGACTCGACGTTGCCTTCAAGTTGCTCTTTGGAGCCAAGCGCGGTTTGTTGTTTTGTGCACCTCTGGCGCTGGTGGCGCCCTTGGGCCTGCGTCTCCTTTGGCAGCGACCCGAGACACGTAGCGCCGCCAAGGCGGCATCGGCGATCTTCCTGTATCTGTTAAATGCTGCGTTCCCCGTATGGCCCGCGGGTTGGAGCTGGGGACCCCGCTATATGTCCGCTGGAATTCCCTTCCTGTGCATCGGGCTCGCTCCTGCATGGGATTACTTTCAGCAGCGGGGAAAGCTTGTGTTACTTACGCTGCTGGCAGTCAGCATCTTGGTTTCCCTTGTCGCGGTCTCGACCACACTACAGCCGCCAGACAGTCTGCGCTCTCCGCTCACCCAGTACCTGTGGCCTTCGTTCTGGAAAGGGCAGCTTTCCTTGGAGCACATCTCGATGCTCGGGCCAGCGAGGAAGACCCGGCCCATTCGCACGGCGCCTTCAACCTCGGCGAACTCATGGGATTGCAAGGGTTACCAAGCCTGCTACCACTACCTGCCATTTGGGCGCTCGGCGGAGCAGCTTGGATCGTGATAAAAGAAAGGCGCAAGAACCTAACCGAACGGACTTCTGGCTAAATCGGAGCATGCCCTGAATGATCACCGATCAACGGGTTCAGAACTATCTATACGCCATGCTTCCCGAGCGGGAACCTGTCCTGCGGGAGATGGAGCGGCAGGCAAAGGAACGCGGCATCCCCATCGTCGGCCCAGCGGTCGGCCGCCTCTTCTACCAGTACGCGCGGCTGATCAACGCCCGGGCGGTTTTCGAGATGGGCTCGGCGATTGGCTACTCGACGCTCTGGTGGGCGCGGGCCGTTGGTGGTGCTGGGCAGGTCCATTACACCGACGGCAGCCGTAAGAACGCCGACGAAGCCCGCAGCTATTTCGACCAGGCCGGCGTTGCCAGCCAGATTCGCATCCATGTCGGCGATGCCCTGGAGCTGCTCTCGGAGCGCAAAGAGCAATTCGACATTTTGTTTTGCGACGTGGACAAGCACGATTATCCGCGCGTCTTCAACATGGCAGCCGCTCGCGTTCGCAAGGGCGGACTTTTCATCATCGACAATGCGCTGTGGCACGGCGATGTGGCGTACGCGGCCGGCAATCCTGAATTGGCCGGCAAGAGCGAGCCGGACAAGCTGACCAAAGGCGTCGTCGAGTTGAACCGCCTGCTGTACGACTCAATGAGTTGGTTCACTACGATCGTTCCGCTGCGCGATGGCGTCGCGGTGGCGATGCGGCTCTGACCCGCATGTCTGAGAACCCACAATTCGACATTCTGGCCATCGCTGCGCACCGCGACGATGTTGAGCAGACGTGCGGCGGAACGTTGCTCAAGATGGCGCAACAAGGTCATCGCACCGCCGTCCTCGATCTCACGCAAGGCGAAATGGGGACGCGCGGCACCGTTGCAGAACGCGGTCGCGAAGCCGAGGAAGCCGCCCGCATCCTCAAGGTCAGTTGGCGGCACGCGCTCGATATTCCTGACGGTCGCGTCGAGAATACCTACGAGAACCGCTGCAAGGTTGCGCGTATGATTCGCCAGTTGCGCCCGCGAGTGCTAATTCTTCCCTACTGGCAGACGCGACATCCGGACCACGCGAAGGCTGGAGTTTTGGGTTACGAGGCTGCGTTCGTTGCGGGACTCGCCAAGCTTGATCTCGGCGCGCCGCCGCATCGCCCATTCAAGATCATTTATGCCAGCCTGTACGCTGATGCCCGGCCGACGTTTGTCGTCGACATCACCGAGCAGTTCGAGACGCGCTTCGCCTCGCTGATGGCCTATCGTTCGCAGTATCAGGACCAGAAAGCCGGCAGCGAGTTGTTCCCGCGCGAAGCCGAGATTCACGAGCGCATTGCGTCGATGGCTGGTTACTACGGCTTGCTCGGCGGAGTGAAATATGCCGAGCCTTTCGTGCAAAAGGAAGTCGGGTTAGTCGACGACCTGCTGGCAATTCCCGTGCAGTCGATCTGACGCGGGATTTCCTGCCTGGAAAACGCGCGTTTACTTCTTCCTTTCCACCAGAAACCTCGCGATCTCGCACAGCGTCTCAGCGCGCCTACCGAATGGGTCAAGTGCAGCATCGGCCTTGGCGATCAGTTCGTCGGCCTTCGCGAGCGAAGCGTCGATTCCAAACAGCGCCGGATACGTCGCCTTCTCCGTAGCGGTGTCCTTGCCGGCGGTCTTGCCCAGTTGCTCGGAAGTCTGGGTGACATCGAGCACGTCGTCCACGATCTGGAAAGCCAGTCCGATGTTTTGCCCGAAGGTGCGCAAGGCGGCAATTAGCTCGTGGGTCGCACCCGCGTACAATCCGCCGCTCACCACGCTGGCGGTGAGCAGCGCGCCCGTTTTGGCGCGATGGATGTACTCCAACGTTTGCGCGTCGGCACGCGTGTGTTCGGCTTCAAGGTCCATCACTTGACCGCCAATCATGCCTTCGATGGTGCCAGTGGCCCGCGCGATTTCGACAATGATGGCCACGCGCGCCTCCGCCGAGCATTGCAGGCTCGCCAAAACCTCGTAGGCGCGGGTCTGCAGCGCATCGCCCGCAAGAATAGCGGTCGCCTCGCCGAATGCTTTGTGGCACGTTGGACGTCCGCGGCGCAGGTCGTCGTTGTCGAGCGCGGGCAAGTCGTCGTGAATGAGCGAGTAGGTGTGCAGCATCTCCAAGGCCGCACCAAGTTCCTCGACGCCAGAAGGCACCCATCCGGCGATCATCTGCGCGGCTTCGATGCATAGTATCGGCCGCAGCCGCTTGCCACCCGCGAAAACGCTGTGGCGCATGGCCTGGTGAATCGAAGACGGGTACTGCGATGCAGGCGGAAGCAGGCGCTCCAGCGCCTCGTCGGTAACAATGCGGCCTTGTTCCAAGGTTCTTTTGAGCATGAAGAGGCAGTATAACAACGGTGGACGACACCACAATGCCAAGCATCTAAGCCCGCGTGCAGCTCAAAGCAGGACCAGAGCATCTCTGGCAGCGTAGGTAAGCGGTCAGCACTCAGCGCGGCTCGCGACTTCGCAATCCCAGGATCGAAGTCGCCACTGCGTGCTGAGAGCTGACTGACTTCCAGCTTAGGCGGCTGTAGCGGAATGGCGCCGGAGCACAACGTATCGTTCGGCCGCCAGCAAGATGCTGCGCACGTCGTCTGCGAGGCAGCAATCCACCGCGCCGATTGCCAGGGCCTCGCTCCACATCCGGTCATCGGCCAGGCGATGCACGCAGACAAACGCCGTCGAGGGGAATTGCGAGCACAGCTTCTTGAGTTCCGCCATGCTGATCACTTCGAGATCGACGACGGCAAAGGGCGCACGCAAACGCCCGATGGCGGAAACGATTTCGTCGCCAGTCTTGGCGACCGTAAGATTGTTGAATTGTTTACGCAGCGAAGTAGCCAGCCGCTCCGCCGAAACTGCATCGTGGTGAGCGAGTACAACATTGATAGGCCGCATGGCAAATCCTTCTGACAGTGGCGAAAAGGTAAGAAACTGTGGACGAAGAATTTAGCAACTGCGCACCGAACTGGCGCGGACTATTGGTTGTTGGCCCGTATCATCTGCTATTTCCCCAAGTCACCGGCTTGGGTCGCAGCCTCGAATGCCTCCGGCTGAAGTTTGCCGTTGCGCTTCAGCAGGATCTCAACTTTGCCTTCGGCTTCCTCCAGTTCCTTTCGGCAGGAACCGGAAAGTCTCATGCCTTCGTCGAAAAGCTCCAGAGCCCGGTCAAGAGAAACGTCGCCCTTTTCCAATTCAGCCACGATCTTCTCCAGCCGTTGGAGGCACTCTTCAAACTTGGGCAAACTCAAACTCCTAGGGCAATTCTAGTTCAGATGGGCGCTATCGAGCGTGAAAAATTGATGCCAACTTTAGGCTACTGGCAATCGCTTCCAGGCGGTCAGCGTACGGCTACTAAACAGCGGCGCGCTTGCTGGTGCCCAGGGCCTCCAGCACATCCACCGCAGAGGAATACCGTCCAAAGGGAGCGCTGATTTGCGCGCCCTGAACCATGGGACGTACGGCTGAGAGCATGTCGCGTGCGATGGCGACGCCTTCCGCGCGAGCAGCGTCCGCAGTGGTCGCCTTCGCCAGGCGCGCAAATATCTCGTCCGGAATGGAAACCCGCAGTTCATTCTTCATGAACTCGGCATTGCGCATGCTGGTCAAGGGCCAGATTCCGGCCACCACTGGGATGCGGCAGTGCTCAATGCGGCGCAGGAAAGCCTCCAGCAAGCATATATCGAAGACCGGCTGCGTCACCGCCAGCTCGGCACCGGCCTGCACCTTGTACTCGAACCGGCGAATTTCCTCGTCGATATTCGGCACGCCAGGATTGGCCCCGACCGCGATGACGAACTTGGTCGAACTGCCGGTCGGATTGCCGCCAATATCGAGGCCGCGATTGAGATTGTGGACGATGTTCACCAGCCCGATCGCGTCCACGTCGAACACCGCCGTGGCGTCCGGGTAATCGCCCATCTTAGGCGGGTCGCCGGTGATGCAAATCAGGTTGCGGATACCAATGGCACTGGCGCCGAGCAGGTCCGACTGGATTCCGAGCACGTTGCGGTCACGGCAGGTGTAATGCAGGATCGGTTCAATTCCTACCTGCTGCTGGACCAACAGGCACAGAGCCTGGTTGCTCATGCGCGCCGAAGCGCGCGGGCTGTCGGGGATGTTGACCGCATCCACGCCCACCGATTTCAGGAACCTCGCCCCTTCGATCTCGCGGCTGGCTTCGGTGCCGCGTGGCGGAACAATCTCCACCATGGTGACGAATTCACCCGCGGCGATCTTGCGTCCCAGTTGCGAACGCTCTGGCATTGGGGGGACTTCCACCGGCTCCGCTTTAGGCGCGGGGCTCGGCTTGCGGGTTGTGGCGTGGCCCGGAACCGCCCGCAGGAAGGACTTCATCACGTGGATATGATCCGGCGTGGTGCCGCAGCAACCGCCCACCAGGCGCACACCAATGTCCACAAAGCGCCGGGCGTATTCCGCCATGTATTCCGGCGAGCAGAGATAGATGTTGCGGCCTTCCACCGAGCGTGGCATGCCGGCGTTGGGTTGCGCCGAGAGCGGCGCAGTGGTGACGGCGCGTACCCGCTCCAGGGCGTCGAGCATCGCCACCGGCCCTACGCTGCAATTACATCCCACTGCATCAGCGCCCCAAGCCTCGATTTGCGGGCCGTAGTGCTCGGGACTGGAGCCATCCAGGCAATTGCCTTCCTCGTCGATGGTGACCTGCGCCACCACGGGCAGCTTGGGATTGACCTCGCGAGCGGCGAGAATGGCCTGGTGAAGCTCTTCCAGATATCCAAACGTTTCCAGAATAATCAGGTCAACGCCCTCGTCATTGAGGGAGGCGATCTGCTCCCGGAAAGCGCTTCGCGCCTCGTCCAGCGACACCTTGCCCAGCGGTTCAATACGCACACCTAACGGTCCCACAGCGCCGGCTACCAAGGCGTCGAAGCTCTTGGCCGCTTCCCGGGCCAAGCGAGCACCCTGGCGGTTGACGTCGGCGAGCTTATCCACACACCCGTGCTTCGCCAAACGAAACGAATTGGCGCCAAAGGTGTTTGTTTCAATGATGTCCGCCCCGGCCTTCAAGTAATCCTGATGGATATTGCGGATCAAGTCGGGCTGGGACACGTTGAGTTCGTCGTAGCACCGATTGATGAAGATGCCCTTGGAATACAACAGAGTACCCATGGCGCCGTCGCATAAAACTGCGCCTGTCTGCAATCGCGAGATGAGGTCTTTTGCCATTGGGATTCGGGGTCCGGCAGCTGAGCTTGTTTGAACTTTATCGTAAACGGCGGCAGATCGCCATTCCAGCAGGCCGGTCCAGCAATCCCGGCCTCTGTTATAATTCATGGGTTTACAACCACCTATCTTAAATCAGCATGATGTATGGGGTACGCGTTTGAAGCGGTTTTCACTCCTCCTGGCAGTCGTTTCCCTGGCTATGTTCTTGGGGTCGTGTGGCGGTGGATCGAGTTCCAACACGCCGCCCAGCAAGTCGTCTCATCGTGCCTTCCTGAGCAACACTTACACCGGCAACCTGCAGATCATGGACACCCAAAACGACACGACTCCGTATACTCCGGAGACAACAAGCTCTTCGGGACAGCTGATCCCGGGCACCCCAGTGACCATTTCAGCGGGAAACTCCGCGACATTTCTGGTGGAAAGCCCCAACCTCTCCACAACTGCCATCTTTGATCCCAGCAACAATACGGTCATTTTTGTCGACAACAACAAAGAGACAGCCGGCAACGTGGTTGGCCTCCCGGGACGTTCCAGCATGGCGCTCTTCTCCCCCGACAGCGCTGCCCTCTATGTGCCGGAACACAACGCGCCCATTACTGGCAACGCGCCGGGCGGGGTGACAGTCGTTGACGTAGTTAACGGAGTAGTTACTGTCACGTATAGCGTTCCGTCGGCCACTTACATTGCTCTCAGTCCAAGCGGCCAATACCTGCTGGTGTTCGCGGACAATTCGGATTCCGCCTTCTTGCTGGACTTGAAGGCTTCTACGATCGCAGCCGTGGAGATTCCAGGATTTGCCCGTCCGGTCAATGCTTTCTTCAGCGCCGACAACAATACCGCCTATGTGCTCAGTTGCGGCCCCGAGTGCGGTTCGATGGCTGGACCTCCCTCTGTGTCCCAACTCGACATTCCCTCCAAAACCATCAAGGCTACGGTGGCCGTGGGCGGCGCGAGTGTCGGCCTGATGAACGCCACGACGCTTTACGTAGCCGGAACACCGGGAGCGACAGGCACCTATGACGCCGTGAATATCAGCACCATGACGCGCCTTACGGCTAACTCGGTGGCTATCGGCGATGGGACACACACTACGATGGCGCTGGCGCAGAACAACATGCTCTACATTGGAGCCAGCACGTGTGCCAACCAAACCACCGGCTGTCTTTCGGTGGTAGATGTCAGCAAGAGTGCGGCAGTGCCACCGCTACCGCCGCGTGGCAATGTAACCGGCATGCTCGCCATCGTTGGACGAAATACCGTGTATGTCATCGAGGGCGGCTACCTGGCGATTTACGACACGACTACCAGCCAACCTCAGCAGACCCAGGTGGTGTTCAGCGGCGCTCTCTACAGCGTGGTACAGGTCGACCAGTAGTGTGGGAGCCGTTCGGTTACCAGAATCGAGCTGGCTTTGCAAACCAAACTGCGGCTGGGACTCTCTTCCACCAGGCTCGACTCGGCTGCGGGTTAGACTATCACGGCTCCAGCCTTAGGTGATGCGCTCCTGCCTGCTGCACCGCCTGCGGCGCGAACGGCAAGGCGAACGTGCGTCCCTGATAGTAAGCGTCCCACTGATCGTCGTAATGTCCGTCAAAAATATTTCCCGACTGACCGTTCACGATGTCGAGGGTTGACTGGTCACGGTTCGCGAAATCTACCGTCAGGCGCTCGGATGGACCAAAGTGGGTGCCCACCTGCTTCACCGTCTGCCCGTCTCCCGAGAGCGGCTGGCTGCCCGGGCCGGCAGCGCGCTTCAGTATGGGAAAGTTGCTCCAGAAAGGATGCTTGATGTCCACGCGATGCACGCGTCCCCATTTCCACATCGCGAGAACCTTGGGGGTCTCCGCATCGTCCACCGCGGCCTGTACCGCGGCGGTCAGCAGTTCGTCGTAGCCGGCGTACCCCCCGGGCAGCCATCGCGGCGGCTGATGGGCCAAAACGTTCTCCAGCCACACCGGACTCATCCACCACTGGTACTGCTTCCAGTCATCGCCCAACTTGGGCTTCAGCAGCAGCTCGTCCAGCTTCTTGCGCGAGAAGTAAGCAGCACTGGGTGCGGCTGATTCGGTGGTCATTGCGCCATCCCAGTTGCGCATCAGGTCGGCCGCTGCTTTGGCGCGTGGTGAGGCCTTGGGCGTGTGATCGACCGCGTAGACGAAGCGCTCGGCGCAGTAGCGATCGAACTCAGAAAGAACGTCCGTCTGGATTGCCAGCATGTCTTCTGGCGCCAATTTTTTCTTGGCATTCAGCAGCTTGTAGATGCGCTCGGTGCGATAGGGCGAACCCCACTCGACGCTGACCAGGAACGGGTAGCCGTCTGGAGCAACGCGTCCGTTGGCCGTAGCAATCGTCCCGGAAGGCGGATCGTACACATTGGGAAGCTGCTCATAGGGCACGTAGCCGGTCCATTCGTGCGCATCGTCGTCGCCCGGCACGGGCACCGAACCGTCGCCAGAGGCGCGAATGGGAACCATGCCTGTGGCGTGGTATCCGATGTGCCCATCCACGTCGGCATAAACGACGTTCTGCCCGGGCGCGCCGAACTTGGAGAATGCGGCCACGAACTCCTGCCAGTTCTTCGCCGAATCCACCGCATGGAAAACCGTGCCTGAGGCCCGGGGGTCGTACACAGTCCACTTCAACGCCAGTTGGCGCTTCTCGCCGGGGACGAGGTCGGTGATGATGGGGCCGTGTCGCGTGACTACCACGTCCAGCTTGACCTCGCGCTTGCCCTTTACCTCGATGATTTCCTGGCGATGCTCGGGTTGCATCCAGCCCTGCGGCGTCAAGTATTTGCCCTTGTCGTTGAACTTCTCGATGTAGACGTCTTCCACGTTGGGACCCAGGTTGGTAAAGCCCCACGCAATGCGGCGATTGTGCCCGACGATGACGAACGGCACACCGGGAAGCGTCACACCCACGACGTCAAAGTCTCCGGCGGTCAGGTGCGCCTCGTACCAGACGTTGGGAATGCGCAGGTCGAGATGCATGTCGTTCGACAGTAGCGGCTTGCCGGAAACGGTGCGCGCCCCCGACACCACCCAGTTGTTGGAGCCGGGCAGAAGGCGGTCATCTGAATTACTCATGCACTTCGGATCACGCAGAAGCGCGGCTAGTGCAGGTTCGAACAGACTTTTCGGATTCTGCACAGCCGCCAGAACCTTCGCGAAACCGTCACCCTGCGGGCACGAGTCGAAGGACCTGTTCTTCTGTTCTGGCTGCGACCGCTGTCCTAGCTTTCCACCGTCGCCCTTGGTTCCTCCCGGCGGTGCATCTTCCTCCTCGTCGGGCGTCGTTTCTCCCGGAATCTCATTCTCGATCGACTTGCTCTCCGCTCCCGGCGGATGGTCGCGCCACGACGAATTCACATACAGGTCGGCGGCCAACTCGGGTCCTAGTTTGGCCAGTATCTTCTCTTTCTCCAACTTGTCCTTGTAGAGACCGTGGTTGAGGAATTCGGTCATTGACAAGCCCACCAGCGCGGAGTCCTCGACCGTCCAAACGTGAGGGAAGTACGTGAGAAAGCGAAATTCCAGCGGCAACGTCTTCTGGTGCTGCGCGATGTAGGCATTGACGCCAGCGGCGTAGGCCTCGAAGTGGGCGCGCTGCGCCGGATCCAGGTTGGCCGCGATCTGCTCCGCCACCTGCCGCAGGCCGAGAACACGCTGCTCGCGGTCGGCCTTGACGTATTCGGGGCCCAGCACTTCAGCTAGGTCGCCGGAAGCGTACCGGCGCGTCATGTCCATCTGCCACAGCCGGTCTTGGGCAGTCAGATAGCCCTGCGCAAACAGCAGGTCCGGCAGGTTGGAGGCCGAGATGTTGGGCACTCCCAGCGAGTCGTAAGTCACAATCACGGGCTTCGCCAGGCCGGAGAGCTGAATTGTGCCGTCGCGCTGCGGCAAAGCAGCCTTCACCGCGCGATAGAACCAGAGGTCAAAGGCCACGAAGACAATCAGTAGCAGCACCAGAACCGCGACCACCGTGCGGAGAATGAACTTTGTCCTTGATGAACGGGGAGGCAAGATGATCGTCGTAGCTGTCATGGAAGTTGTCGATTATATAGCGTCCCAAACATCGAGCTGTGGTCTTCATTTACAATCAGCCCGCTACCTTTACGCACTTCATCGGCTGGAGTTCCGTCACGCTCATGCGCCTGTCTCGGCTGCTCATCGCTCTTCTTCCTCTCTTCTCTGTGCTAACGTTTGCTCAGAATGCTAGTCCGACGGCAGCTCCGCCGCAGAGTTCGACACAAAAGAAGTCATCGTCGCAGGCGCTCACCATTTCGCCCAATGGCGCCGCGACCGGAGCGCGCGCGATTCACAACTCGGCGCTCATCGTTGACACCCATGCCGACACCCCCGGCCGTTTCGTGGACGAGAACTTCGACCTAGCGCAGGACGCCGGCACCGGCCATCTCGACTTCAACAAGATCAAGGCCGGCAACCTGGGAGCAGAGTTCTTCTCCATCTGGGTCGATCCCAAGACCTTCAAGGGGTGGGAAATCCAGCGAGCGCTCGACATGATCGATTCGGTGTACGAGCAGGCGCGTCTTCATCCTGACAAGATGCAGATGGCCTTCAGTACCCAGGACATTCTGGCGGCGCACCGCCAGCACAAGCTGGCCGCGCTGATGGGCGTTGAGGGTGGGCATGCCATCCAGGGTGATATGCGCGTGCTGCGCGACTACTACCGCCTCGGCGTCCGCTACATGACACTCACCTGGTCGAACACCAACGAACTCGGCGACTCCAGCGGCGACCTGACCGACAAAAGGGTGGAGCATCACAACGGCATCACCGACTTCGGGCGCCGGGTGGTGCGGGAGATGAACCGCCTCGGCATAATCGTGGACATCTCGCACGTGGCCGACCGCACCTACTACCAGGCGCTGGTCGCCAGCCGCGCGCCGGTCATCGCATCGCATTCGTCGTCGCGAGCCCTCACCGATGCCCCGCGCAACATGACCGACGACATGCTGATTGCGCTGGCGCGCAATGGCGGCGTGGCCCAAGTAAACTTCAATTGTGGCTTCATTTCGCAGAAGTACCGGGACCGCGAAAAGCAGCTCGAGGCGGAGAAAGATCCAGACTACGAAAAAGTGGAGGGTTGGTTCCTGCTGCCGCAAACCGCCCAGGGCCGCAAGCAGATCGACGCCGACAAAGCTGCGCTGGAGATGAAGCTGCCGCGTCCGCCGCTCAGTGATCTCATCGATCACATTGACCACATGGTGAAGGTCGCCGGTATCGACCATGTCGGGCTAGGGTCGGATTTTGACGGCGTGCCCTGCACGCCCCAGGGCCTGGATTCCGCCGCAGACCTGCCAAAGATCACGCAAGCTCTGTACGAGCGCGGGTACAAGGCGGCCGACCTTGATAAGATTCTTGGCGGCAACCTGATGCGGGTGTTCGGCGAAGTGGAGAAACTGTCGAAGGAAATACAGGCCGAGACGAACCGCGACAACCGCCGCGAACTCGCGCCCAGTGGGCCGCCGCAACAGTAATAAGTTTTGGAGGACTCATGCGTAACCTGATCGCAACACTCATCTGCCTCAGCCTGGCGACGTTCGCAGTCGCCCAAACAGCAACCCCGCAACAACCTGTGCCGTCCTATGCGCAAGCAGGTCCGGCGCCGGTCACCGCCACCATCGAGACCACCGACGGCAATATCACCTGCACGCTGTTTCCCGACAAGGTCCCACTCACGGTCGCCAATTTCATTGGGCTATCGACCGGCACCAAGGAGTGGAAGAACCCTAAGACTGGCGAGATGATGCACACCCCGCTTTACAGCGGGACCATCTGCCATCGCGTGATTCCCAACTTCATGATCCAATGCGGCGATCCCGCGGGCAACGGGACCGGTGATCCAGGCTACAAATTCAAGGACGAGTTCACCACCGACCTCACCTTCGACCAGCCCGGACGTCTGGCCATGGCGAACAGCGGTCCTAATACAAACGGGTCGCAATTCTTCATTACCGAAGTTCCCACGCCGCATCTGAACGGCAAGCACACCATCTTCGGGCAATGCGAAGACCTGGATGTGGTCAAGAAGATTGCGCGGGTACCAACCGATCCGCGTACCGACCGGCCGATGACTCCGGTAAAGATCCTGCGCATCAAGATTGCTGATCCACGTCATCCGGCGGGCGCAGCCAAGACCACAGGTACGGCCAAGAAGAGCACGTCGCCGGCGCAATAGCGGCGAACCTGCATCGTGCGCTCGCGCCAAACCGGCCGGGCAACGGAATTTGGCGAAGACACTGGCTCGGCGCTCCCGGCTGTGATAGACAGGAGGCACAACAGCATTACATACAGATCCGCTGGTTGCCGGCTGTTAATCGCTAGCTTCTCTTTTGGAGCGCCGCTTGAACTGGCTGGACAAAGTATTTGCCTTCGACGAACACGGCACGACGGTGGGCCGGGAGCTGGTCGCTGGGCTGACGACGTTCACTACGATGTCCTACATCGTGGTAGTCAATCCTGCGATTCTGACGGCGGCAAGCATTCCGGAAGGCCCGTCCTTCGTCGCTACGGTGCTGGTTGCAGCCTTCGGCTGCTACTTCATGGCATTGTATGCCAACCGGCCGTTCGCTATCGCGCCTTACATGGGCGAAAACGCCTTTATCGCATTCACCGTATGCAAGCTGCTTGGTTTCACCTGGCAAACGGCGCTGGCGGCCATTTTCATCGCGGGTTTGCTGTTTATCCTGATGACCGCACTGCGCCTTCGGCAATGGATCGTGGACGGCGTGCCGACATCGCTGCGCTACAGCTTTGCGGTTGGCATCGGCCTGTTTCTTACTTTCATTGGGCTGAACGAAACCGGCCTGGTAAAGCTCGGCGTCCCCGCCGCTCCGGTACAAGCCGGGAACCTTACGTCTCATCCCGTGCTGGTAGCCATGTTCGGCTTTGTGTTGATCGCGGTCCTGGTGATCCGCAAAGTTCCGGGTGCGATATTGGTGGGAATCGTCGCTACGGCTTTGGTCGCGTTCGTTGCTGGTACGGCACCTCCGCCACATCAGGTTCTGAGCTGGCCTCCCAGCGTTGCGCCCATCGTGTGGCAACTTGATTTTCGCGGAGCCCTGACTTGGCAGGCCTTCCCGATCGTCCTGACCATTTTCATTATGGCGTTCGTGGACACTATGGGCACCCTGATAGGTCTCTCGGCGCGGGCAGGTTTTCTCGATAAGGACGGCCAGCTTCCCCAAATCGAGCGTCCCATGCTGGTGGACGCGGTCACAACGTGTGTCGCTCCGGCGCTGGGTACCACCACAGCCGGCGCTTATGTGGAATCGGCCACCGGCATTGAGGCGGGCGGGCGAACCGGCTTCACGGTTTTCGTTACCGGAACCTGCTTCCTGTTGACGCTGTTCTTTGGGCCGTTTGTGGCGGCCATTCCGGCGCAGGCGTTTGGACCGGCGCTCATCATCGTGGGGTTGTTCATGCTGGCGCCAATTACGCGAATCAATTTTGCGGACTACACCGAATCTGTTCCGGCTTTCGCGGTGGTGGTGCTGATGGCGTTCACCTTCAACATCGCCATTGGGATTTGTGCCGGCTTTGTGCTGTATCCGATCTGCAAGCTGGTGGATGGAGAATTCAAGCAGCTGAAGCCCGGACTGTGGGTACTAACCGGGCTGTCTCTCTTGTTCTTTGTGTTCTACCCGTACAGTTGAATGGAAAGCATCAAGCCAGAAAGAACGACGCCGACCAGCAATTAGGACCTTTATCGCACGTCCCACACAAACGCATCAAACACCCGCTTCTCGAAGAAGCCGAGACTCTTGTATAAAGCCACCGCGTGATGGTTCGCCTCGGTGACGGTGAGCGATAAGAAGTTGAAGTTACGATTGCGCAGCGAATTGTGGGTGCAGGCGAGGAGGTGCACACCGATGCCCAGCTTGCGGCATTCCGGCACCAGGCAAACCTGCGTGACGTGGCCGACGTCGTCCTTCACCCGCGAGCAGAGAATGAGGCCGGTCAGCGCGCCCGATGGCCGATGAATGGCGACAAACGATGCATCCGGATCGAAAACGCCGCAACCGGGAAAGCGCACTATGTTGTTCAGGAAGCGGGCCGAGCCGGCACTAGTTCGGTATTGATCATTGATTTCCGAGTCGATATGTCCGCGGTAGGCTGCGGTGATCACTCCCGCCGCCGGCTGATAATCCTGCTCGGTCCAGTGGCGAATCTGGATGTCCTGCGGTACCCGCATGGCGGAAATCTCCGGCGCGCCCGTTCCCTTCAATTGCAGGCCGAGAAACAGGCGACGATAGCGGCGGAATCCGGACGTCATGAACGGCGCCGCCAAGTCGCCGGTCTGGTGGGTCAGCAACTGTGCCTCAACGCGATGAATTCCCGGCGACTGCTGCAAGGTCTCAATGAAGTGGTCCACCATCTGGAGCTCGACTTCGTGGACGTCGCTGCGGCGCGGCGAGACAAAAAGGTCGCCGACGACGCCCTTGCTACCTTCGTAGACAAAGAACGAGTAGCCGACAATGCTGCCGCGCTCCACCGCCGCGTAGCCGGGCAGGATCTTGGCGTCCACGTAGCGCAGAATCATCTCGGCAGAGCTGCGATAGTCCCACGCGAGCATGCTGCTCCACATCTCGACTTCCTGGTCGAGCAGGCGACGCAGATCGGTAGATGAGAAGTGCCTGAGGTCGAGGATCTCCACAGCAGTCTGTTGGCGCGGTCGGATGTATACGGCGGCGGTCATGTGCCCTTCGACGTGGCGCTGAGTCAGTCTAGTGCGCTCTGGCTCAGGCGGCAAACCCGTAACTGCAACAATAAAGTCCAGCAACGCTATCAAGTAGTGTACCGCTCGGTTGGATGGGCCCAATTCTCGTCTCGCCGATCGAGACCCAGAACAAGCCTCTTTCCGGCCCGGCCACGGGCGTTGACACAAAAAAGGCGCCGTACCCGTTAGAGTGCGGCGCCCAAAGGAGGAGGGTTCTACTGCGTTGCTACGGATACATCGTCCAGGTACATGTAGGTCAAGTCGCCGTAGCCGTCTCCGTGAACATTGAAGTAGAGGCGGATCGTCTGGTCCTTGTACGGGGTCGGGTCGAAGGCCTTCTTCACCCAGGTATGGCTATTGGAAGCGATCTTCATGATCTGCACCAGCTTCGTGCCCGAGGAGTTTTGTACCTGGGCTTCCTGTCAGTCGCATTGAACGGTGTCAGTGGTGGAAGGCCAGGAATAGAACGTCAGCGTGGCCTTGGTGAGCGTGCTCGGGATGGTAATGCTCTAGTAGATAGAAGAGTCTCCGTTCGGCTCTGGTTGGACGGAGGACCCCAATTGAGCACTGTAGCTGCCACTGTGCTTCTGCGTGGTGACCACAAACGGCGTGTACACGCCACCCGTCGTCCAGCAGCTCAGAGAACCAGTTTCGAAGCCGCCGTTGGTCAACGTGCCGGGCACGCAGCCACCGCCTTGCACGCCAACGCCGGTGAGGCTGGCCGTTTGCGGACTGCCCGGCCCGTTGTCGCTCACCGTCAAAGTGCCGGTTCTAGTACCGGTGGTGGTTGGAGTGAAGACCACATTGATGATGCAGCTCCCGTTCGCCGGTACCGACTTGCCGCAGTTGTTGGTCTGCGAGTAGTCGCTGCTGATCGTCAGGCTGACGGACTGGTTGTTGTTCAGGGTGACGGGGCTGCGGCGAACTCGGTACGCCGACCGTCTGGTTCCCGAAGTTAAGACTCGTGGGAGTCAGCGTCACCGTGCCGCCCGTGACTCCGACACCAGTGAAACTGGCGGTTTGCGGGCTACCCGGACCTTCGTCCGTCACGGTCAACGTGCCAGTCCCGGTGCCGGTCGTGGTCGGCGTAAAGACGACGTTGATGGTACAACTTCCGTTGGCGGGAAGCGAGCTTCCGCAGTTATTGGTTTGCGAGTAGTCTGCCGAACGGGCTGCGCCCTTCGGTTGGACTTGCGGATTCCCTGCGTCGTTCATCATCACCCTTCCCCGGCCGCAACGGCCGGCCGGGTGACTCAAACTCAATCCCTGTAGCTTATCCTTCCCACAAAACGGTCTCACTTCCGCTGAGGGGGAACAGGGTTCATCGAAATCTCGCGGCACTTGCTGCCGCGTGCTGAGAGCTTGACGAATCCAGCATTTCGCCGGTCCTGGTCGTAGGTTGGTGAAATGTCTTTTGCACAGTGGGTAGCAATTCTTCTACTACACTCGGTAGTAATTCTCGTATTTGTATTCACACGAAGGAAATAGTATTAATAGCACTTAAGCGCCGTGAGGCGCTGTTATCTGGCTGCCCCCGGATGGCGCTTTGACTTACGGCTGAGGTTGAGCGGAATTGCTGCCCGTTACGATGTAGAAATCCAGATGCTGCCAGGGAAAGCCGCAGACGCGGGTCACGTGACGGCCGGGCAGACGGTATTCCAGCTCCGTCTTGGTACCGGCGGCAGCTATCACCACGTGGTCGCCCTTCGGGATTTCGTTGCGCTCGTAGCTGGCGATGGGCAGGTTGCGGTAGAAGGCGAGACCGTATTCCACGGCACGAGGCACGTCATACACCGCGATGACGGGGATCTGTCCCAGGCCGGACCTCTCCATCGCGGTCTGCACTGGACGTTCGGATTGCAGGACGTCAATGATGGGCGCGGTGCCGCGCAAGGTCAGCGAGAATGCTATGACGACTGCCACCAACGTCGTGAAACGCAGGACACGATAGCCGCGCGTGTGCAGGCTGGCCCAAAGCGCAAGCACGGCCGTGATCCCCAGCGCGACAGCCACGATAATCACCTTCCCCGGCAGAGGCAGCTTCAGTAGCTTGAAAGGCACGATGAAGGCCGCGATCAACATCGCGGCAGCGAGCAGGGCGTGCAGCAAGGACAGCAATGAATTCGGCTTGTCGCCTGCCTCTTCCCGGCGCCGGACGAAGTCGGCCAGCAGGATGGTTCCCGCCGGAATGCCGGGCAGGATGTACCCAGGCAGCTTCGACTGTGACAACGAGAAGAAAACCATAGGCAGTAGCAGCCATAACGTGAGGAAAGTGCGCAGATCCTCTTGTCCGGGCGGCTTCTGAATGGAAAAGCGCCAGTCTCTCAGTGCATCAACCACCGCCGCAACAACGAAGACAGTCCAGGGCACCAGCGCCAGCAGCGCGACCGGCAGGTAATACCAGAACGGCTGATGATGGCGGTAAAGATCAGTGGTGTAGCGCGCGAGGTTCTGCTGCAGAAAGAAGACACGGGAGAATTCCGGATTCGCACGCTGAACGGCGAGGAACCACGGCAGCGTGACCGCTAGGTACAGCAGGATCCCCGGTATCCACAACGTGCGCACAAGCAACCGGCCGTCGCGGCGCAGCCCCGCAAAAACGATGATGATCAAGGCCGCAAGAAAGACCGCGATTGGTCCTTTCGCCAACGTGCCAAGTCCGGCAAAGACGTAGAACGCCAGCAGCCACCCGCGGTCCTCGCTCGCATACCATCCGTACCATGACAGCATCGCCATGGTGAGCATCACGGTCAGCGGCATATCGGTGGATGCACTACGACCGAAGCCGATCATTGCCGCCGAGGCCGCCGTCATCAAGGCCGCATCGAGTTGCATGCCCCGCCGAAACCGGCGCGCCCAGACAAATACGAAAAAGACCAGCAGCGAGGAGAGAATCGCAGACGGCAGGCGGGCGGCCCAATCGCTCACGCCTCCGGCGCCTTTGTAGGCGATGATTGCGCTCCAGTAGTAGAGCGGCGGCTTCTCTAGCCAGGGATGGCCGTGGAGCACTGGCGTCACCCAGTCCTGACGTTGCAACATCTCGCGTGCGATCTGCGCGTATCGAGGTTCGTCAACGCCCACCAGCCCGACAATCTGTAAGCCGGCGATAAACAGAAATCCGCAGAATGCCAGGAGGGCGATGACCTCAATCGAACTGCGAGCGCGGTCTTTTGGGTCGGGTCTTGGTTTCAACTGTCCTGGTCCGTTCGAGGTCGGTTATTGCAAGTTGGAGGTATAGCCGCGAAGGCGCAGTTGCGCCAGCAAGCATTCGGTCGCGGCGGACAAAGGACCTTCGACAGCGCACCCACTGGCGCACTCGTGCCCGCCGCCGCCAAAGGCTTCTGCCACCGCAGCTACATTAACAGAGCCCTTGCTGCGCAGGCTCACGCGAAAACGACCATCGGGCTGCTCGCGGAAGAACAGCGCCACCTCGATGCCTTGAATGGCGAGCGCGTAATTAACCAGCCCTTCGCAGTCTTCTTCGCTGGCTTCACAGCGGTCGACAGCCTCGCGACTTACGTTCATCCATGCCAGGCTTCCTTCACGATGAAGGGTGCTCAGCGCAGCACCTAACAGACGCATCTTGGAAAGATGAGTAGAAAAGTACACGTTATGCGCAATCCGCACTGGGTCCGCGCCGCAGCGCACCAGTTCCTGCGCCAAAGCGAAGGTGCGTTCCGTCGTGCCCACGAAACAGAATGAGCCGGTGTCAGTCAGTACCGCAGTGTAGAGACATGTCGCCACTTCGGGAGAAATCTTGACTCCCGCTTCGCGCGCCAATCGGAAGATCATCTCCGCCGTGGCGCATGCGTTGGTATCGATCCAGTTCACGTCGGCGAAGGGACGGGCCGTGGTGTGATGGTCAATGTTGATGAGGTAATACAGCTCCAGGCCGGTGAGGCGCGTGCGTTGCACGCCATCGCACTCCAAGATAATGGCGGCTTCGGCCTCCGGAGCTTGTTCAGTCTGAACTACGGTATCGCTGAAGGGTAGCGGCCGGTAGATGGCGGGAACGCCGTCGCTCAGCACGACGTGGGCCTGCTTTCCCATGCTCCGCAGAATCTGGCAGCAAGCCAGAGCAGAGCCGACCGCATCGCCGTCCGGACGGGCATGCGAGGTCAGGATGAACCTCTGCCGTCTCCCGATCTGATTCAGAACTTCGTCCAGCATCCCAATAGCCCCGAGTTCGAACCTATCGCCTTCGTTTCTGGATTCGATGCAGCAGCTCGTCGATCCTGCCACCGTGTGCTTCCGACTCGTCCAGCACGAAAATGATTTCTGGCGCCTGGCGAATTCCGAGGCGGCTCACCAGTTCATGACGGATGTATCCGCCTGCCGCCTTCAATCCTGCCAGACTCTGCTCCCCTTCCTCCTCGCTCCCCGCGATGGAGAGGAACACTCGCGCCGTCTTACCGTCCGGTCCCAACTGCACTTCGCTGACGCTCACCAGGCCAATCCGAGGATCGCCCAGTTCGCCTTCCACCAACGCGGTGATTTCTTCCCGCAGGGCTTCTGCCATGCGGCCGCGATGATACTTCTGTCCCCGGTTTTCCATTTTGTCCCTCACCCGGTAAAACAGGGAACGTTAGAGCATACGCCCACCTGTGGGAATTGCGGTGATAACCGTCACGGTTCCTCCGGTCGGATATCCGCCGACTCGGCTTCACTGAGGAAGTCGAGAAAGGAGTCAATGACCTCACCGCCGCTGTTGTTTGCCACCCTCGCCGCCTGGCGCTCGACATTGCGCATCAGGCCTTCCAGATAGTCTCGGGAGTCGGAGATGCTCACGATGCCCAAGGTCGCGCGTTGCCAGGCGTCGCTGGCGTCGGTCTCGGCGACCGCCACGTTAAAGTGCGCCCGCAGACTGTCTTTGACGCTGCGCACCACCTGCCGCTTGTCCTTTAGTGAGTGCGCGCCCTCAATGCGGATCTCCAGAGTGAGATACGCGATCATTTTCTTCGGCCCTGTTGCACAACGTCCCGGAAACCGCCTTCTCACGATGGAGAAATCAGCTCCGGGACGGCAGTTGCTTTCAGTTTAAACGAACGCTTCGGCCGCTACCCGTTCGGTCACGAAGACCTCGATGACATCTCCTACTTTGATGTCACCGTAGTTGGTGATCGAGATACCACACTCCATGCCGTTGCGCACTTCGCTTACATCTTCCTTGAAGCGTCGTACCGAACCGATCTTGCCTTTGAATACCATGACGTTGTCACGCAGCAAGCGCGCCTCGGCATCGCGCTTTACCACGCCATCCGTGACGTAGCAACCGGCCACCATGCCCACCTTCGGAACCCGGAATGTGTCGCGCACATCCGCGCGGCCCATGTAGGTTTCCTTGATGATCGGCTCAAGCAGGCCGGTCATGGCGCGCTTAATCTCGTCCTGCAACTCGTAGATGATGGAGTGCAGACGGATGTCGACTTTCTCCTGCTCGGCGAGTTCCTGCGCTTTACGCTCGGGTCGCACATTGAAGCCGATGATGATGGCGTTGGAGGCGGAGGCCAGCAGCACATCGCTTTCGGTGATGGCGCCGACGCTGGACCGCATGATCGTGATTTTCACGCGCTCATTCGACAGCTTGGTGAGCACATCGCTCAGAACTTCCACCGAGCCCTGGACGTCGCCCTTCAGAATGATAAACAGCTCTTTCTGTCCGGCAGACTTCAACTGCTCGGCCAGACCTTCGAGCGAAACCCGCGAGCTCTTGGCCAGCTGCGCTTCACGCGCTTTGGCTTCGCGATACTCGGAGATACCACGCGCCTTCTCACGATCGGCAACGGCCACCAGCTGGTCGCCAGCCTGCGGCAATCCTTCTAGACCGAGAATCTCGACCGGGGTTGCCGGAGTTGCGGCTTCCAACGTGGCGCCGCGGTCGTTGAACATGGCGCGAACTCTTCCGAAGACATTCCCAACTACGAAATTGTCGCCCGTGTGCAACGTTCCGTTTTGCACCAGCACAGTTGCCACCGGTCCACGTCCGCGATCCAGCTTAGCTTCCAGCACGGTGCCCGCGGCCAGTCGGTTCGGCTGGGCCTTCAGGTCCTGAAGGTCGGCAACCAGGCAGATCATTTCCATCAGCAGGTTGAGGTTGGTCTTCTGCTTGGCCGACACATCCACGAATACCGTGCTGCCGCCCCAATCTTCGGGCATCAGTCCGCGATCCGCGAGTTGCTTCTTCACGCGGTCCGGCAGAGCGTCCGGCTTATCAACTTTGTTGACCGCCACAATGATCGGCACGTTCGCCGCTTTGGCGTGGTCAATCGCTTCCAGGGTTTGCGGCATCACGCCGTCATCGGCGGCCACTACCAGCACGACAATGTCCGTGACCTTCGAGCCGCGGGCACGCATGCGGGTGAACGCCTCATGACCTGGGGTATCGAGGAACACGATCTCGCGGCCATAGGCCGGCGAGTTCGTATCGGCGATCTTTACCTTGTAGGCGCCGATGTGCTGGGTGATGCCACCGGCCTCGCCATCGGCAACACTGGTCGAGCGGATGGCGTCCAGCAAGCTGGTCTTGCCGTGGTCGACGTGACCCATGATGGTTACGACCGGCGGACGCGTTACGCCCAGCGTGTCTTTCTCTTCCGTGGCACCTTCGCCCGGCGCCGTATCTTTGGCCAGCTGCTCTTCGAAGCTGATGACGGCTGTTTCAGCCCCAAAGTGGCGCGCCATGTCAGTCGCGAGATCAGAATCCAGCGTCTGGTTGACGGTGGCGAACACACCCCGAGCCAGCAGGCGAGCGATCAGGTCCTTGGCACGGATTTCCAGCTTCTCAGCCAGGTCCTTCACGCTGATACCTTCCGGAATCGTGATGCTGCGCGTGATGGGCAACGGCTCGGACGACAGCGACAGCCGCGGCGGGGGGACGAAGCCCTTCATCGGGCCTTCCTTCACACCTCGAGGAACGTAGCGCTGTCCTGGACGCATCGGGCGTCCGGCGGGACGCTGTCCGGTCGGCGGCGGTGGCGCCATCCCAACCCCGGCTCCAAATCCAGGACGCGCACCGGGCGCGCCCGACCGGGTGGGATGCGGACCACGTCGCTCGCCCGGCCGCATCGGCGGACGAGCGCCGGCCGGGCCGGCTCCCTGACCTTGAGCGGAAACTCCCGGACGTTGGAAGATTGGCTTGCCACGCTCCGGCATTCCTCCACGCGCCACAGGAGCATCGCCGGCAGCAGGTTTCGGGGCCAGGTAGACCGGCCTGGGGCCGGTTTGCGGAACAATCAATCGGCGCGGTGCCTGACCCGCTGCAGCCGAGGATGCCGGCTGACCGGCACGCGCCGGTGCACTCGGACGCGCTGGCGGAGCAAGTCGACCCGCGGCCGGCGCTGGTACCGTTGCCTCGGCCACGTCTGGAACATCAGTATCAGTAGCCTCACCTGCGGAAAGCGCCACCTCAGCTTCGTCCAGCAGCGCGACTTGGTCTTCCACCAGAAGTTCCGACGGCTTAGCCGTCTCGACCGTGGCCGGTATTGAGCCCTTGGCAGAAGATGGGGCAGGCGGCTTCGGGGGAATCACAACCGCCGCCGGCGGTCGTGGTACCGATTGCGGTGTGATGAACCTCGGCGCCGGCCGGGGCGGCTCCAATGGAGCGCCGGGAGCGCCGCTGGCAGCGGCCGAAACAGACTTGGAAACCGGGGGCGCGGGCTTGGGCGGGACGGCGGAGGGCGGAGCCACTGTCTGGTGCGGTGTAACCGGAACGGCGGATCGGGCGGTGACGGCCGGCTGGGCGGCTTTTTGCGTGACGGCCCTCAGCACATCGCCCGGCTTGGAGATGTGCGAGAGATCAATCTTCGGCTTGAACTCATCGGCGGGCGGAGGCGCGGGGCGCGACGCCCGACTGCTGCCGGGTTCGGCGTGCTCCGCAAAGTATTTCTTGACCTTCTCCGCTTCGTCGACTTCGATCGAACTGGAGTGCGTCTTCTTTTCCGTTACGCCGACCTTGATCAGAACGTCGAGGATGGCCTTGCTCTTTACCTCGAGTTCTCTCGCCAGGTCATTGATCCGAATCTTCTGCATTCCGCCCCGTTTCCTCCGTTTTGTCCCGTCTGGTTATGACTTCATAGCATCCTCGCGGTTGAGTTTTGCCGGTCCGCAGCGAACTGCAGACCCTGAAATCCCTATCTCGCTTCCCCAGGTTTCTCTTCGTCGGGGATGTTCTCGTTCTCCACTTCGGGCCGCTCGTGAGTGGTCACTTCCGCTTCGTCGGCATTAGAGGCGTCCTCGACGCCCTCGATGACCTCCGCCTCGAAGTACTGGCCTTCATCGACCAGTTCCTTGACGCTCTCGTCACTGGCTTCCGGTTCGCCCGGCAGGCCTTCGTCATCCCCCGACTGGCCGCCTGAATCCGCGGCGTCTTCGGTGCCCGCTTCAGCAAACAGCTCTTCGGCGTTGTCTGCGACGGCGTCTACTTGCTCCAGCGCTTCTTCGCCATCGCTTACCTCGGTTGCGGCGGCACTTCCCTCGGCCCCCTCTTCCGCCACAACTTCTTCCCCGGGCGGGACTTCTTCCGCGACTGCGCCTTCCACTGGTTCCAGACTGGAGAAATAATTATTGACCGCGATACTGATTTTTTCCACCGTCTTGGGCCCGACTCCGGGCACTTCTTCCAGTTGCTCCGGCGTCATGTCCGCCACGGCCTCGACCGTTGTGATACCGGCGGCCACCAGCTTCTCGACGATTCCCGGCTCAAGATCAGGAATGTTCTCCAGCGGCGTGGCCTGCTGCACCATCATGCCGCTCATGCGCTCCTCGACTTCCTGGCGCTTCTCTTCCTCGCTCTTGATGTCGATCTTCCAGCCCAGCAGCTTGGCCGCCAGCCGGACATTCTGCCCCTTCTTGCCGATGGCCAGCGACAACTGGCTGTCGTCCACGATGACTTCCAGGTGCTTGTCTTCGCCTTCCAGCACGGTCACGCGGCTGACCTTGGCTGGCTGTAGTGCCTTCTCGGCGAAGGTCACCGGGTCTTCGTGGTACTCAATGATGTCGATCTTCTCTCCGCGCAATTCGCGGATGATGGACTGCACGCGCATGCCCTTCATGCCGACGCAGGCGCCTACCGGATCGACGTCCTTGTCCTTCGACATGACGGCAATCTTGGTACGTTCGCCCGCTTCGCGGGCGATGGCCCGGATGACGACCGTGTTGTCATAAATCTCAGGTACTTCGGTCTGAAACAGGTGCGAGACCAGCTCCGGCACGGCGCGCGACACCACAACCTGCGGGCCCTTGGAAGCCTTCTCCACCCGAACGATTGCCACGCGGGCACGCTCGCCGGGGGCGAAGGACTCCAGCCGCGACTGCTCTTTCCGCGGCATGCGTGCTTCGGCCTTGCCCAGGTCCACAATGACATCCTGGCCTTCGGTACGTTTGATAGTCGCGTTGATAATCTCGCCCACGCGACCGATGTACTCGTTGTAGACCGTATCGCGTTCCGCCTCGCGCACCTTCTGAAAAATGACCTGCTTGGCCAACTGCGCCGCGATGCGTCCCAGCACATCTGTCGGCTTATAGGTGCGAAGCTCGCCTCCGACCTCGGCGGCCGGGTCGACGCGCTTGGCTTCCTCCAGCGTGATTTGCGCATTGGGGTCTTCGATCTGCTCGAACCCCTCCACAATTGTGCGCACCGCGTAGGCCCGGATCTGGCCGCTCTCCTTGTCGAGTTCGGCGCGCAGGTTTTCCTGCGTCTTGTAGTACTTTCGGGTGGCCACGACGATGGCATCCTCAACCGCGCTCACGACGATCTGCGGATCGATGCCTTTTTCCCGGCTCAGAGCGTCGATTACGTTGTACAGTTCACTCGCCATAAAATGTTCGCCACCTTACTTGTGCCTGAATCTTTACTCGTACTGAGTGTTTTCCCTGCCTGATCAGAACTCCGGAACCAGGTTTGCCTTCTCGACATTCGCCAAGTCGATTTCGACTTCGGTTCCCGCCTCGACCGCCTGGTGCTTCTTCGACTTCTTCCGTCCGCTGAGTTCCAATCTGAGCCGGCTGTCCTGAAACGCCTTCAGCCGCCCCTCAAAATGCCGGTTTCCGTTGACCGGATCACGCGTCATCACCTTCATCACGCTGCCCACGAAGCGCTCAAAGTCTGCCGGCCGCGACAGCTTGCGGTCCAGCCCGGGCGATGAAACCTCCAGCGTATAAGTGCTTCCAGGAACAGCGTCTTCGACATCGAAGATGGTCCCCGCCTCGCGGCTGAAGTTCGCACAATCCTCGTGCGTCACGCCCGCCGGCTTGTCGATGTAGATGCGCAGCATCCGGGCTTTTCCGCCGCCCAGAAGCTCCAGATCCACAACCTCGAGACCGCTGGACTGCGCAACCCGCTCGGCGATCTCGCGAACCTTCTCAATACTGGCTGCCATCGTCTTGCACGCTAATTGCCGACAGTAAGCACAAACCGCCCGTCAGGTTCTCGCTGCCACCTGGACTCGCCGTGCACCAGCGGATTAGAGGGTGGAAATAAAAAGTGGGCTCGCGCCCACCGATGTGCTTCGCCGAACTACGCACGGGCCATCCGTCACACCGGGAAAGCGCGACCGGAACCCGCAAAACACAACAGTTACTGGATTAACTATACGCCGAAGATGGGCAAAACTCAACGCCGCTGGGCCGCGCGCGACGGGACGCGCTTTCCACTCCGGTCCACGCAAGAACCCTGTTTGCCTAACCGCGACCGCAACTCTACAATAAACGTTTATCCCTCCACGGACCCAAATGCCATGATTCATTTCCCTGTGCCCGAGGCGCTTACCTTCGATGACGTGTTGCTTTTGCCTGCCAAGTCCGACGTAGTTCCGGCGCTGGCGGACACCACGACACGCCTGACCCGCAACATCGAGCTGCGTATTCCGCTCATCAGCGCCGCCATGGATACCGTGACCGAGTCGCGCATGGCGATTGCCATGGCGCAGCAAGGCGGGCTCGGCATCATCCATCGCAACCTGACCATCGAGCAGCAGGCCAGTGAAGTGGACAAGGTGAAGCGTTCGGAGAGCGGCATGATTGTCGACCCCATCACCATGTCGCCCGACGCCAAGATTTCCGAGGCGCTCGAGGTCATGCGGCACTACCGCATTTCCGGCGTGCCGGTGACCAAGAAGGGCAAGCTGGTCGGCATTCTCACCAACCGCGACCTCCGCTTCGAGACCCGCACCGACATTCCTATCAGCGAAGTGATGACCAGGGAGAACCTGATCACGGTCCCCGTCGGCACCACGCTGAGCGACGCCGAAGCCATCCTGCATCAGCACCGCATCGAGAAGCTGCTGGTCGTCGACGACCGCTACAACCTCAAAGGGTTGATCACCGTCAAGGACATCCAGAAGCGCCTGAAATATCCCACCGCTGCCAAGGACGTTCACGGACGACTGCGCGTGGGCGCCGCCATCGGCGCAACCGGCGACTTCCTGGAGCGCGCGCTGGAGATGGTAAAGGCCAAGGCCGATCTGCTGGCCATTGACAGCGCGCACGGACACACCACCCGCGTGATTGATGCCATCAAGCTGATCAAGGCGAAGCTGCCGGACGTGGACCTGATCGCCGGCAACGTCGGCACCTTCGACGGCGCTTGCGAGTTGGTGCGCGCCGGTGTTGACGCCATCAAGGTCGGCATCGGACCAGGTTCCATCTGCACCACGCGCGTCGTTACTGGCGCAGGCGTCCCGCAGATTACCGCCATCGCCGAAGCCGCGCGCGCCGTGCGCGACAGCGACGTTCCCATCATCGCCGACGGCGGCATCAAGTATTCCGGCGACGTCACCAAGGCGATCGCGGCCGGCGCGAGTTGCGTGATGATTGGCTCGCTGCTCGCCGGCACCGAAGAAAGTCCGGGCGAGACCATCCTTTATCAAGGCCGCTCGTTCAAGGCGTATCGCGGAATGGGCTCGCTCGCCGCGATGGCGCAAGGCTCCAGCGAACGCTACTTCCAGAACAACGACGCGGATTCTTCCGTTCCGGTCATGTCGGAGGACGGCAGCGAGGGCAATCGGCTGGCCAAGCTGGTTCCCGAGGGCATCGAAGGCCGCGTTCCCTATCGCGGGACCGTCGGCATGATCGTGTATCAACTGGTCGGCGGCGTGAAGAGCGGCATGGGTTACGTTGGCTGCTCGACCATTGCCGAGTTGCAGCAGAAGGCGAAGTTCGTGCGCATCAGCGGTGCGGGCTTGCGCGAAAGCCACGTGCACGACGTCATGATCACCCGCGAAGCGCCCAACTACCGTGTCGAGTAATGCATCCATCCAACTTGGGCAGCCGTCATCAGCGAAGCGTCGGAGCTGTTGAAGCCATCACTGCGGAACCTGGCCGGCAACTGGTGGTACGTTCTCGCCTGGCTCGGCGTGATCCGCATGGAATCCACCAGCGCGGCGTCGGCCGACAACACGTCGAAACTCCTCTACATCGTGTTGGCCACAGTGTACCCAAACGTTCAGCCCTCCTTTGTCGAGCAACTCGACGAGGTGCTGCGTAAATCAGGACACTTTCTCGGCTGCGGCATCCTGAGCGTCCTCGTCTTCCTGGCGCTGCGCAACACCAACCGCGACCGCCTGCGGGCGCTGCTGCGGCCCTGGGGCGCCAAGGTGCGCGACTTCTGGCGGCGGGAGTGGGTCGGCATCGGCATGCTGATGACCATCGTCACCGCCGCCTTCGACGAGATGCACCAGAGCTTCCTGCCCACGCGCACTGGCCAATGGCAGGACGTCGTCCTCGACGCCTGCGGTGGCGCCGCGCTCCAAGCCCTCCTGTACTTCTTCTCGATGTGCTCCTTCCGCCGCCGTTCGCGGGCAGGGGCGGTCGGTTGCCAGTAGCCGGTTGCCGGTTTCCACTAGCCGATTCTTCGGCCTTAGTTCTGACTTCTCTCGCCTGCCAGTTAAACCAGGTTTTCTGACAACCGACAACTGACCACTGACAACTGCTTCACCCTCCTCCCTGGCCCTCTGGAACCAACAACTTAAAACCGAGCTGATTCGAAATTAACCCAGCAGGCGTATCCTCAGAGAGAATCCAAAACCACAACGCGCCCACTTCGTTCTCAGGAGGCAGTATGTCAGGTGGATCGATTTCGGATGATTACGTCATCGCCCGCGGCAAAATCATGGGAGCTGGCCACTCCGGTCTGCTCGGCAAGACTGGAACTCTCTTTATCGTGCTTCTTATCGCCATCCTACTTTGGAGTTCGATTGCGTACGTACCCGCCGGTCACGTGGGCGTCATTACGCTGTTCGGCCGCGTCACCGGGCAGGTGCTGACCGAGGGCACGCACTTCGTTAACCCGTTCGCGGTCAACAACACCATGTCGGTGCGTACCCAGGAGATCAAGGAGACGGCCACCGTCCCCTCCAACGAGGGCCTCATCATTACCCTCGACACTTCCCTGCTCTTCCGGCTTGACCCGTCGAAGGCCTCGGAGGTCTACCGCTCGCTGGGCCCGCAGTACCCGGAGATCGTGGTCGAGCCCACGCTGCGCTCGGTCATCCGCGAGTCCACGGCGTCGCACTCCGCCAACGCGCTCTATTCCGGCGAGCGCGAGCAGGTGGCGCACCAGATTACCGATGAGCTGTCGCAGCAGCTCGGCCGCCGCGGCATCATCGTGGAAAACATTCTGCTGCGCGACATCCAGCTTCCGGCAGCGCTGAAGTCGGCCATCGAGACCAAGCAGCAGGCCGAGCAGGAGTCGCTGGCTATGAGCTTCCGCCTGCAAAAGGAGACGCAGGAGGCGCAGCGCAAGCGCATTGAGGCGGCAGGCATCCGCGACTTCCAGACCATCGTGGCCCAGGGCATCAGTCCTCAGTTGTTGGAGTGGAAAGGCATCGAGGCCACCGAGAACCTGGCCAAGAGCCCCAACACCAAGATCGTGGTCATCGGGAACTCAAAGAACGGCCTGCCGCTGATATTGGGGCAGTGAGGATAGCGTCGTGGTGAAGGTTATGGAAATACCCCATCCCAGCAAACCCGGCTTCGATGGGGCACCCTTAAGATGATAGGCTGGGCCACCCGCCGCCCGAGACATCTAGTTGGTTGTTATCGGCCACGGTTCTTCGACATCGCATTTAGTAGAATCTTTCTTCCACGTATATTGCATAATTACCCACCCAGGGTTCGCATTTAGCCACCCAGCGCAGGTGGCCTGGTTGGTTCCGCTGCCTGCCCCGCGACCATTTCCAAAGTCCAGCTCAATGTGTGTTTGCTCTCCCTTGTTACAGTTAACGTTGGTTACTACTCCATCGACCGGGACCGTCAAGTCGAATCCGTCACCTCCGCCTTTCTTCTTGCCTGTAAGGACAGCGCTCGGATCGAAGTTTCTTATTACCAGCACAGCATTATTCTGGTCGGTCCATGTTGTGACGCATTTCCGTCTCAAAGGCAAATGGTGAATGACGATGGGCCAGTATTTAACTTGAGGATCGGTGACAAGGGAGCTTGTTCGTCTGCAGAACCCAGCCCCTTTCGCTCAGCGCGTGCCTGCTCCCGAGGGTCAAAGAAACTCTCGCTGTGTACTTCAGCATCCTCTACCCGCAAGACGTAGCCGTCACGAACCTTCGACTGGAGTTCTTGTAGACTCCTTATCTCACGCTCCACAAATGCGTCCAAATTTATCGAAATCGGGTCACTTGCATCTCGCCCCAAACCTGCCCACCAGTACCGAACCTTGATAAGGCTTAATGCGCCAATCAGCAGTGCAATCTGACCCGCTATCGAACTTGCCCTGAATTCTCTACCTTCCATAATGTCAGGGATGTCTTTATTGATTTTTGTCCGAACGTCCTCTATCTCGCAGACCCACGCATCCAGTCGCGCCTGAAGGGCTTCCTCATCCTTCACCTTCTGCCGCGCCCGACTTTCTATTTCGTCGAGGAGAGCTTCGTCCTCGAGAATGACACTAGGAGCAGTCAGCTTTCAGTCGTTCAATCCGATCCTTCAGTTGCTCAATGGTGGCATCCTTAACTTGCGATAATTTGCCGAAAACCAAAGACATAGACCGGAATCAAGGGAATCGCCGCTCCCACCGCGGCCTCTAGCACAGTCTGCCACGGCCACATATCCACCTCCACCGCGCGCCAAGCGCGGAGTGTAGCAATCCGCCGCCCTGGTTGCAATCGTAGACGAATTGGGCGGGTGGCTCAGCCAAGGAATTCGAGGGTGCCCCACCCAAGCCGGGGCCCCGGCATGCCCATGCGCTCCCGCTTGCGTCCGGTCGACTGCGTCATGAATTGTTTTGTATCCGGGCATGGCTTCAGCCGTGCCGTATATCGGTCAACTAAAGGCTCGGGCTTTAGCCCCGGGGCCCTTAAGACAGGGTTGCCAGAAAACCTGTGCCGCCCCTGAAGGGGCCCACTCTATCAATGGACGCGTACCCAGCACTCCGCTTTCGGCTCCGTGCTGGGCTATCCTGAGCCGTCCCGCGGAGCGGGACTGTTTTGTTGGCCACCGCCTGGCCGGGCGCCCGGAATGTCGGCTCTCTCCATCCGGCGAACCATCGTTAACCCTTGCGCAAGCGGCGGAGTCAAAGGGTGTATGACGCCCACTCATTAGCAAGAGGAGCGAATGAGCGAGGCACCCGCCTTCCACCTCATCGGTTGTGGAAGATTTTGACGCCGACCAGATAGTGCAGAATAAAGCCGGTCAGCATGATGCCGGGAATTCCAATCCTCATGGTCTGCAGCGACAGATCATACACGTGCTTTTGCCGGATTGCGACATAAAACACATGGCTGTGATTGACGATGCCAGCACCAAGCTCGGGCGTGGCGACCGGAGATGCCCCTCTCGCCAAAATCACAAAGTAGGCGAAACACCCCATCGCTTCCAACCAGACCAGGGCGAAGGCTGCTGTGTAAAGGGCACGGGCAATCCGGTGCCAGCGCGGCTCGCTCGGGACGATCGTCCAAGGCTAGGTCTCCGAGATGCCAGATGGATGCTCTATGTGTGATCGCCGCCCGCTAACCCCCAAGTGGCGGGCGGGTGGCCACCGGTCATTCTATCAACGACATGGGGGCCCAGCCCCTTCGGCTGCGCTTAGGGCAGTCTCTTCCGGTTTCTGGAGATGAGGCTCATCGCAAAATCAAATTGAAGCAGATCTTGGAACGGTCCTATGCAGGCTTATTTGCACCGGACCTGATGACCCCCGGTCTCACGACCAGGGCTAAGTTTGTGTCGCGCCGGCGGCGCTTCCCGGTTCGTCGCAATCACCGGATTCCTTCGCGATTCGGAGAAAGCACGGGGACGAATTGGGGAGACGATAGCAGTCCTACGACTGCGTTCACTCGCTGTCGCGAGTTCACTTCGCTCAGGATGACAGCGCGGAAAGGCTACGCTCGTCGCTCAGGATGACAAGCGTGAGAAACACCGCGCGGATCACTCGACTGCCCGTTCATTGGCGTCAGAGCTTCAATGCGTGGGCTGCAGTTGCGGCCGCTTCCAGATGCGCTTCACGGCTTCGGGCGCGGGCTCACAAATACGCAGGATCGCGTAGAACGGTCCGTCGGGCGCAGGCAGCCAGTTGGACTCCTTGTCGGCGCCCGGAGAATTCTTCTGGAGATAGAGCGTGAGGGAACCGTCGGCGCCGTAGGTGAACGATCTCTGCATGGTGGAGTTGAGCAGATAGCGGTTCAGACGATTGGCCACCAGAAACTGGGTCTTGCCGTCGTACATGGTCACCGACCAGAAGGCGCGGGCCGGCGGCAACTGTCCCTTGGGAAAGACCATGGTGTAGCTGGCCTTCGAGGCGTCCAGCGGCTGGTGATTGGCGTCGACGAAGTAAGGGAGATAAATCGCTTCATCGACCGAGTTGCCGTAGAGGCCAAGTTTTGCCGCGGCATAACGATACAGGTAATTGTTCTTCAGGAATTCGCGCGTGCCGAACATCTCTGAGCTGGAAACTTCGTCGGCATGGATACGCTTCATCAGACCGTCGAGCTCCGTTCCGGCATCGGCGATCCCGTCAGTCACCGCCTTCTGCGATGCGGGCGAGAGCTTGGCGAAGTCGAACGTCTTGCCCGCGCCGATGTTGAGCTTGGCGAAGCGCTCCATCAGATCTTTCTCTGACGGATTCGTCGGGCAGAACTGAAGCATGAAGTTCAAGTAGGGAAACAGCGCAGGCGAGGACAGGATGTCGGCCGACGGCTTGGGCCAATCGACGGCAGCCGCCGCGGCCGGCGCTGGCTGCTTCAGGTACTGATTGAGCGGCTGAGCTTTGTAGCCAGCCTGGATCCTCTTCACGTTGTCCAGATCGGCGGGATTGAAGAGTTGGGTGCGGAACAGCAGATAGGCGAACTCAGTCTCGCATTGCAGCACTGCCTTGATGCCCTTCGGCGTTTTGCCCTTCCATCCTGGACCCGCGATCATGAAGTTGCCGCCCTCGTTGCCGTAGCTTCTGGTGCCCAAGTAGGCGAAGTTGAAGGTGTAGAGATCGACCATCTGGCCGGCGTAGTAGCGGTTCCTCTCGATTCTCGGCATGGTAACTATGACAGGCTCGGCGCGCAGGTCCATCCACAGGAAGGAATACGGCGTATCGGAGTTGGGCGTGACCACGAACTTGTCGTCGGGCGTGGCCACGTTGGCCGCGCTGGCGATGGTGTTGAAGGGAGCCCGATAGTCAGGGCCCGACTTGTCCACCGCCTGCTTGTAAAGCATCCGGTAGTTGGTGACCACCGGAAAGCCGTAGATGTAGGCTTCCCTGGCGATGGCGCGCGTTTCCTCCGGCGAGAGTACGCCGATCGCGTTGTCCACTGGCTTGCTGCAGCCGAGAAAGAAAGATAGGCATGAAAGCAGGAAGATCCCCAAAACGAATCGTGCTTGAAAACGTTGCATGGCGGTTCTCCTGGCGGGACCAGATTGTGTGTTGCTGAACGAATAGCAGGGAGCTTCATCAACATAAAAGCCCCAACCTGGCTCGAGAAAGTGGCTTGGTAACTTCGTCCGAGAATAAAACCTGACAGCGGTTCGAGCGTGAGCTCGTCGGCCAGACCTACTCTTCTTTCTTGTCGTGTTCGACTTCCGACTCGGCGGCCATCTTCTTGTTCTCGGCCTCGGCGGATTCCATGGCCTTGCGGTTTTCCTCGGCGCGCTTGGCGCGAAGCTCGGACCGTTTCTGCCGCTTCTCGTCCAGCGTTTTCTCGCTGCCCAGCAGCTCGACGAAGGCAATGTCGCCGCCGTCGCCCTTGCGGAAGCCGCCGTGAATAATGCGAACGTAGCCGCCTTCACGGTCGCCGAAGCGCGGTGAGATGGTCTCGAACAGCTTGTCGACCGAGTCGCGCGTCATGAGATAGGCCGCGGCCTGACGGCGCGCCGCCACGTCCCCGCGTTTGCCGAGGGTGATCATCTTCTCCACGTGCGGGCGCATGGCCTTGGCCTTGGTGAGCGTGGTCTCGATGCGCTCTTCCACAATAAGGGAGGTCACCAGATTGCGCAGCAGCGCGCGGCGGTGCTCGGTGTTCCGTCCCAGTTTCCATCCTGCTCTACGATGACGCATGTTCGTTCCTCAAAAAACCAGTTGCCAGTACTCAGTTACCAGTTGTCAGTGGCCATCATGTAATCCAGAAACGGACCACTGACAACTGTTTATTAAAAGTTCGGCTCGTTGCCGTAGCCCGAGGGCGGCGGCAGGCCCGAATTCGCGGAGGTCCCGCTGCCGGGTACGGCGTTGCCATGATCGTCGATCTTCATACCCAGGCCGAGGCCCATCGAGCCGAGGATTTCCTTGATCTCGTTGAGGGACTTGCGGCCGAAGTTCTTAGTCTTCAGCATCTCGGCCTCGGTCTTCTGCACCAGCTCGCCGATGGTCTGAATGTTGGCGTTCTTCAGACAGTTGTAGCTGCGTACCGAGAGCTCCAACTCTTCGACCGAGCGGTTCAGGTTCTCGTTCACCCCTCTTCCGGCTTGTTCGCCCGCGCCGGCTGCCTGCGAATCGATCTCTTCCTCGAAGGTGATGAAGATGTTCATGTGGTCCTTCAGCAGCTTCGCAGCGAGTCCCAGCGCTTCCGGCGGCGAAATCGAGCCGTTGGTCCAGATTTCGATGGCCAGCTTGTCGTAATCGGTGACCTGTCCCAGACGGGCGGCTTCCACCGAGTAGTTGCACTTGCGCACCGGCGAGTGCACCGAGTCGATGGGGATGAATCCCAGTCCGAGATCCTCGTCGAAGTTCTTGTCGGCCGACACGTAGCCGCGGCCCTTCTTTAGCCGCATCTCCATGTCGATCTTGCCACCTTCGCTGACCGTGGCGATGTAAACGTCCTTGTCGAGTACCTCGACGTCAGCATCGGCCTCGATCATGCCGGAGGTGACCACGCCCGGCTTGTCAGCACGCAGGTAGATGGCCTTGGCTGCGTCGCCGTTGAGGCGGAAGGGAATCTGCTTCAGGTTAAGGATGATGTCGGTGGCGTCCTCCACCACTCCGGGCAGTGACTGGAATTCGTGCAATACGCCCTCGATCTTGACTGCGGTGACCGCGGCGCCCTCGATGGAGGACAGCAACACGCGGCGCAGCGCGTTGCCAATGGTTGTACCGAAACCCCGTTCAAACGGCTGGGCCCAGAAATGACCGTACTTCTCGGTCAAAGCCTCGGTGTCGGTAGCAAGCCGTTTCGGTTTCTGAAAGCCTTTCCAAAGCATTCGTAACTCCTGTTCTCTGTTCGGCCATGCTGCACGGGCGGCATTCGAAGAAAGCCGCGTCCGGCTGATCTGGCGCGAAGATTGTAGGAAGCAGCGCAGATTGCTCCGCGCCGCAAGTTATTACTTACTGTAAAGTTCCACGATCAACTGTTCATTGATGGGCTGGTTGATGTCGGCGCGCGTCGGCAGCGCGATGACCCGTCCCTTGTAGGCGTCGCGGTCAACCTGGATCCATGCCGGCGGCGCCTGATGACTGGCGAAGTCCTTCGCGGTCTCCAGCATGGCCAGCTTGTTGCTGCTCTCGCGCACCGCAATCTCATCGCCCACGTTCACCTGGAAGGAAGGAATGTCGACCTTCCGGCCGTTCACCTGCACGTGACCATGCCGCACCAGCTGGCGGGCCTGACGGCGCGCCACGGCAAATCCCAGGCGATAAACGACGTTGTCCAGACGACGCTCTAACTGCTGGAGCAGCATCTCGCCGGTAACGCCTTTGGTGCGGGCGGCACGTTCAAAGTAGTTGCGGAACTGCTTTTCCTGGGTGAAGTAAATGCGTTTCGCTTTCTGCTTTTCGCGGAGCTGCAAACCGTAGCCAACGATCTTGGCCTTGCGGTCCTTGCCATGCTGTCCGGGGGCGAAATTACGTTTCTCGATCGGACACTTGTCGGTGAAGCACTTGCCGCCCTTTAGGAACAACTTCATGCCCTCGCGGCGGCAAAGGCGGCATACTGCGTCTTTATAACGTGCCAAGTTACCTTCTCCTTATGGCAGAGCCTGTCTGCCGTTCTAGCGATCGGTTTACGGGCGCTTGGCGGCCTTTCGTCCCGATCGGAAATCGATTGTCAGTTGCCAGTGACCAGTTATCAGTTAAGCCGCCCGCTGGACGCTTACTAAACCCTACGTCTCTTCGGCGGACGGCAGCCGTTATGCGGCACAGGCGTCACGTCACGGATGGAGCGCACATCCAGACCCGAGCTCGCCAAGGCGCGCACCGCGGACTCGCGTCCCGAACCCGGACCGCTGACCCGCACGTCCACGCTGCGCATACCGTGATCGCGCGCCTGGTTGGCGGCGTTGGCAGCGGCCTGCTGCGCGGCAAAGGGAGTTCCCTTGCGCGATCCGCGGAAGCCCAACGAACCCGAACTCTTCCATGACACCGTGTTGCCGTTGGTGTCGGTGATGGTGACGATAGTGTTATTAAAGGAGGCCTGCACGTAAACCAGTCCGTGCGGAACGTGCTTGCGCTCCTTCTTCTTGAACTTCTTATTCTTGCCCTTTTTGTCCGCTGCCGCGGAACCAGCTGCTTTAGCCATGGATTATGTCTTCCCTGCTGCTTTTTTCTTGTTGGCAACCGTTCCCTTACGCGGTCCCTTGCGGGTGCGGGCGTTGGTATGGGTGCGCTGTCCGCGAACCGGCAGGCTACGGCGATGACGATAGCCGCGATACGAGCCGATTTCGATGAGCCGCTTGATGTGCATCGAGACGTCTTTGCGCAGGTCGCCTTCGACGTTGCCGCCTTCCTCGATGACCTGGCGGATGTGGTTGACCTCTTCTTCGTTGAGGTCGCTCACCTTCTTGGTGGGCTCGACGCTGGCGGAGACGAGAATGCTGGCTGCGCGCGAGTCGCCGATACCGAAGATGTAAGTCAGCGCGATCCTGACGTGCTTGTTACGCGGAAGATCTACGCCTGCAATACGTGCCATAGTTGCTCCAAATCAGCAACTAGCAACTAGCCACCAGTCACTAGTCACTTCTTAGTTATCCCTGCCGTTGCTTGTGCTTGGCGTTTTCGCAAATCACTCGCACTACGCCGTGACGTCGAATGACCTTGCACTTGTCACAAATCTTTTTGACTGATGCCCGTACCTTCATGATGCCTTCAAAATCCCTTCGCTATTTGTACCGATAAACGATGCGGCCGCGGGTCAAATCGTAAGGCGAAAGCTCCACCGCAACTCGGTCGCCCGGAAGTATGCGAATGAAGTTCTTGCGCATTTTGCCGGAGACATGCGCCAGGACTTGGTGCTTGTTCTCCAGCTCCACTTTAAACATGGCATTGGGCAGGGGCTCAATGACCACTGCCATCACTTCAATCGCGTCTTCCTTACTCATTCAACCCCAAGAAAACCAGTTGTCAGTTGTCAGTTCCCGGTTTCAGCGTCTCTCTGACAACTACTCCGTTAAAATCATCGGACCGTTCTTGGTGACCGCGACACAGTGCTCGAAATGAGCGCTGTAACTACCGTCCTCGGTGACCGCCGTCCACTTGTCGTCCAGCAACCTGGTTCCCGCTCGGCCTACGTTCACCATCGGCTCGATCGCCAGCACCATGCCGTCGCGCAGCTTCGGCCCATGTCCCGGTGTTCCGAAATTCGGGACCTGGGGGTCTTCGTGCAGTTTGGTGCCGATACCGTGTCCGACAAACTCACGAACCACGCTGAACCCGTTGGCCTCGACGTGCCGCTGCACGGCCGCTCCAACATCGCCTACGGTGTTGCCCGAGCGCGCCGCTTCAATGCCACGAAACAGCGAGTCACGCGTCACTTCAAGGAGCTTTTGTAGCTCCTCTGTAATTTCCTCGCCCACTGGGACAGTAATGGCCGCATCGCCGTAAAAGCCGTCGAGCACCACGCCGCAATCGATGGAAACAATATCTCCCGCCTTCAAAACCCGCCGCTCCGAGGGAATGCCGTGTACGATCTCGTCATTCACCGATGTGCAGAGCACGCAGGGGTAGTCGTAGTAGCCCTTAAACGCGGGCTTCGCGCCCAAATCCCGGATCTTGCTTTCGGCGATCCGCTCCAGTTCCATGGTGGCAACCCCGGGCCGAACCGCCTCTCGTGCCGCCTCCAGGACCTGACGCACGATGCGCCCACTGCGGCGCATCTTGTCGATCTCCGATGACGACTTACAAACGATGGACATTCTCGAGTGCACTCAACATCTGCGCCGCCACGGCATCCACCGGCTGATCGCCGTTGACCTCAACCAACCGTCCACTGGCCTGGTAATAATCCACCAGAGGCAGGGTGAGCTGTTCGTAGGCCTTCAAGCGCTCTGAAATAACTTCTTCCGTATCGTCCCGGCGCTGCACCAAAGTGCTACCGTCGACATCACAGATGCCTTGGACTTTCGGAGGCTGGAAATAGACGTTGTAAATCAGCCCGCAGGTGGGACACGAACGACGTCCGGTAAGCCGTTGCAGCAATTGATTATACTCCACCACCAGCCGGAGCACAATCGGCGGCGCACATGCGGCCCGCCCGGCCGCGTCCTGCCCTGCCCGAATCTTTTCCAGCTGTGCATCCAGCCATTCGGCCTGGCGCACCGTCCGGGGAAAGCCGTCCAAAATAAAGCCCTTATAGCAATCCGCCATCAGCAGGCGGTCGGCGACCATGTCGCAAACCAGGTCGTCCGGGACCAGGTCGCCGCGCTCCATGATGGCCTTGGCCTTGACCCCTAACTCCGTCTTCCGGGCCACGTTGTCCCGCAGGATGTCTCCTGTGGAGATCTGCGGGATGCCATAGGTCTCAGCGATCAGCTTGGCCTGTGTTCCCTTGCCCGCGCCCGGCGGCCCGAGCATTATGATGGGGCCCACCACGCGTTGGTCCGTCTTTACAACTGCCGAGGAAGTCCGCGCTTCCATGCTTTGCACCCTGAGAGCCGAACCACAGCTCTTTTCTGCCTGGACTCAAGGCCGGAGCCTCCCGGTAGCTCCGCTTACCACGTCGCCCGGCGCCCGCGGATACGTCCGCTGCGCGGGGTGAAACCTTCATAGTGACGCATCACCAGTTGCGACTCAATCTGGTTGACCGTGTCCATCGCCACACCCACCACAATCAGCAGCGACGTGCCGCCGAAGTAGAAGTTCACTCCCAAGCCGTTGGTCACCCACGCCGGCAATCGCTCAAAGAACGCCCCGATAGGACCGTACAGGTGGTTGAGGTGAATACCGGTAATCATCCACTCAGGGATGAAGGAGATGAGGATCAGGTACAGCGCACCCACCAGGGTGATGCGCGTCAGAATATCGTTGATGTAATTCCCGGTACGCGCGCCGGGCCGGATGCCCGGGATGAACCCGCCGTACTTCCTCATGTTGTCCGCAACTTCATTGGGGTTGAAAACAATGGAAACGTAGAAGTAGGCGAAGAAGATGATCCCGACCGCATACAGCAAAGTGTAAAGCGGCTCGCCCCAGGACAGCGCCCGCAGCATCGGACCGAAATAGCGATTGTCCTTAAACAGCGCTCCCGCAGTTTGCGGCAACGTCAGCACCGACGACGCAAAAATAACCGGCATAACGCCGCCGGAGTTCACGCGCAGCGGCAGGTGGGTGGATTGTCCACCCATGATCTTGCGGCCCACCACACGCTTGGCGTACTGCACCGGGATACGGCGTTCGCTGCGTTCCACGAACACAATGAAGGCGACGACCGCAATCATCAGCACGACCAGCAGCAGGATGGCGGGAGCGGTAAAAGCGCCCCAGGCCTGGTTCCAGACCTTGTCCCACAGGTCCGCGACGCCACGCGGCAGTCCTACGACGATGCCGGCGAAGATCAGCAGTGACATGCCATTGCCAACGCCGCGCTCGGTAATCTGCTCGCCCAGCCACATGATGAAGACGCTGCCCGTGGTCAGGGTCAGCATAGTCATGAGGATGAATCCGATGCCCGGATTGTTAACGAATGCCGTTCCGCCGCTCAGGGTCTGGCGTTGCAGCGTGATGGCGATGCCCAGCGACTGCACAGCGCTCAGCCCGAGGGTTAGGAAACGGGTCCACTGGGTGATCTTCTTGCGGCCGAGTTCGCCTTCCTTCTGCAGCTTGGCCAGCGGCTCGTAGACCACGGTCATCAGCTGCAGGATGATGGACGCCGTGATGTACGGCATAATGCCCAGCGCGAATATGGTCAACCGGCGCAACTGGCCGCCACTGAACAGGTCCACGAAGCCCAGGAAGCTGCCGCGGTTCTGATCGAAGAACTGCGACAGAAGATCAGCGTTGATGCCGGGCGTGGGAATGTGCCCGCCCAGGCGGTAAACCGCCAGCAGCCCAAGCGTGAACAGAATTCGCTTGCGCAGATCAGGAACGCGGAATACGTTGGCCAACTTCTCAAGCATGAACTAAAACCTCAGTAGCCAGTAACCAGTTGTCAGTTGCAGTCTCACGTTGTCTTATGATCTTCCAGCGCCAGTTGCCAATTACTAGTTGCTCTTACTGGCAGCCGGCGCCTGGGCACTAACAACTTTGATGGCGCCGCCGGCCTTTTCGATCTTTTCCTGGGCCGACTTGGAAAACTTGTGAGCATGTACGGTGATGGCGCTCGACAACTCGCCCTGTCCCAGCACCTTAACCAGCGACCTCTTGGAGGTGACGACGCCCGCCTTGCGCAGTACCTCGGGCGTGATCTCGCTCTTGCCCAGGCCCGCCAGCCGCTCCAGGTTCACGACTTCGTATTCGGTCTTGAAAATGTTGGTGAAGCCGCGCTTGGGCAGACGGCGGTGTAGCGGCATCTGGCCGCCTTCAAAGCCGCGCATGATGCGCGAACCGCTGCGCGACCGCTGGCCCTTGTGGCCGCGCGTCGAGGTCTTGCCCATGCCTGAGCCCATACCGCGGCCCACACGCTTGCGGTTCTCGGTTGCCTTGCGAGGTGCACGTAAATTGCTTAAGTTCATTTTGTACCTTCAGTAGTTTGCTGGTCGCTAGGTGCTAGTTGCTAACTGGCTACTGGCTACTAACAACTTTTACCAGGTGCGGCACTTTCGCCACCATGCCGCGAATCGAGGGCGTATCTTCGCGCTCGATGACCTGGTTCAGCCGGGTAAAGCCGAGCCCCTTGACCACCAGCTTATGTTTCACCGGCGCGGCAATGGCCGACCGCACCCACTTCAGCTGCATCTTGGTGCCCTTGGCCGCAGCCTTGGTTTCCGATTTCTTTCGTACACGCGCCATGACTACAGCTCCTCGACCGCTTTGCCGCGCGATGCCGCCACGTCCTTGCGATCGCGCAATTGCCCAAGCGCGTCGAAGGTGGCTTTGATCACATTGTGCGGGTTGGTGGTCCCGATGGACTTGGTGAGCACATTCTGCACGCCGGCAGAGGTCATCACTGCACGCACCGCGCCGCCGGCAATGACTCCGGTTCCTTCCGGAGCGGGCTTCAGCATGACCATGCCGGCGCCGTAACGGCCCAGCACCTGGTGAGGAATCGAGGTCTGCGTCAGGTTCACCCGCAGCAGGTTTTTCTTGGCCGCCTCGATGCCCTTGCGGATCGCCTGCGGAACTTCCTTTGCCTTGCCGGAGCCGTAGCCTACGACCGCGGAGCTCGGATCGCCCACCACCACCAGCGCCGCGAACGACAGGTTCTTGCCGCCCTTGACCACCTTGGTAACGCGGTTGATCGAGACCACCTGGTCCTTCAGCTGAAACTGTCCAGCGTCAAGCTTCTTCTTTACTATTGGCATTACCTTTGTGTCTCCTGAGGGGCTAAAGCCCCCGGAAAAATCGTCGTTTCGACGCGGGCCTGAAGGCCCGCTCTACCTAGAATTCCAGTCCGGCTTCGCGGGCCGCATCGGCCAGCGCTTTGACGCGTCCATGGTAAAGGTATCCGCCGCGATCGAAGACCACCTTCTTGATGCCCTTCGCTTTGGAGCGGTCGGCGATCAGCTTGCCCACTTCCTTGGCGGCACTCAGATTCCCGCCCGTAGGACGCTTGTCGCCCTTGATCCCCTTGCCCTTCTCTACCGAGGTCGCCGACACCAGGGTTGTTCCCGTGGTGTCGTCGATCACCTGCACGTAGATATGGTTCGTCGAACGGTAAACGTTCAGCCGCGGACGTTCCGAGGTCCCGGTCATCTTCTTGCGAATCCGGCTGTGTACCTTCTGCCGTGTCTGGTCTTTCGAAGTCTTTGCAATCATGTTTTTGCTCTTCTGCTGTTAGCTATTCACTGGCCGCAGCTCAAACTGACAACCCGCTACTGGCAACTGCTACTTCGCTCCGGTCTTGCCGACCTTCTTCTTGAGCTTCTCGCCCGTGTAACGCACACCTTTGTTCTTGTACGGGTCCGGCGGACGCAGTGAGCGCATTTCCGCCGCCACGAATCCCACCTTCTGGCGGTCGATGCCGCTGACCGTCAGGTGCGTCAATTTGGGATCGACAGCTACCTCGATGCCTGAGGGCAGCGGGTATTCAATGGGATGGGAGTAGCCCAGGGTGAACACCACGGTCTGCTTGCCCTTCATCTCGGCGCGGTAGCCGATGCCGACGATGTCCAGTTCCCTGGTCCAGCCGCTGGTTACGCCGACCACCGAGTTGTTGACCAGAGCGCGCACCAGGCCATGAATGGCCGCTTTGGAATCGTCGTCACGGACAATCGTGAGAATTCCATCCTTCTGTTCCAGCTTCACGCCGGAAGGCATATGGGTCGTAACCTCACCCTTCGGGCCCTTGACGCGCACCGTGTTGCCGTCGACGGCGTAGGTCACGCCCTTCGGCAGCGGGATCGGCTTTTTTCCAATTCTCGACATAGCTCACTCTCAATCCACGGAATCCAGACTGTCATCCTGAGCGGAGGCGGCCGCTTTTGCCGCCGGAGTCGAAGGACCCCTATAGCCTCCGGCAAATCAGCTTAGTAAATTTCGCACAGAACTTCGCCGCCCACGCCTTCTTTGCGCGCCTGTCGACCCGTCATCACGCCTTTGGGCGTGGTCAGAATATTGATTCCCAACCCGCCAAGGATGCGCGGGATCTCGCCGTGTCCGACGTAGACGCGGCAGCCGGGACGCGAAACCCGCTTCAGGTCCGAGATGGGCGAGGCGTTGTCGGAACCGTACTTCAGGTACACGCGAAGCACCTTGCGGCCCTCTTCGTCAGTCGCCTTGAAGTTGGCGATATAGCCCTCTTCCTTCAGGATGCGGGCGATCTCCACCTTCAGTTTCGAGTGGGGAACGTCGACCTTCTGCTGGCGCGCCTTGATGGCGTTGCGAACGCGGGTCAAAAAATCCGAGACCGGATCGGTCAAACTCATGCTTTGCTTCTCCTCAAAACGTCGCCCGTTAGCTTCCCGCGCACTCGCGCCAACACTTGACCAGCGTTGCTGGAAGAACCAGCCGCGACGAACTTACTTCCTTACTCAGCTACCAACTCGACTTCGCGACCCCGGGAATTTCACCCCGCAGGGCCAGGTCCCGGAAGTGCAGACGGCACAAACCAAACTTGCGCAGGTAAGCCCGCGAGCGTCCACAGATCTTGCAGCGATTGTGCTGCCGGGTCGAGAACTTCGGCTTCTTATTCGACTTGGCGATTTGTGATGTTCTGGCCATTGTTTCCTTTTTCTTCTTTGCAACTAGAACTATTGTCGGAACGGCATGCCCATGTGCTTCAACAGGGCGCGTGCCTGGTCGTCATTGCCGGCCGAGGTCACGATGGTAATGTTCATGCCCTTCATTTTCTCGACCTTGGAGTAATCGATCTCCGGGAATATCAACTGGTCGCGCACGCCCAGCGTGAAGTTCCCACGTCCATCGAAGGACTTGGTAGGCACGCCGCGGAAGTCGCGAACGCGCGGCAGCGCGATGTTTACCAGGCGATCGAAAAACTCGTACATCCGGTCCCCGCGCAGGGTCACCATTACACCGATGGGCATCCCCTCACGCACCTTGAACGCCGCGATTGACTTGCGCGCCTTGGTGACAACCGGCTTCTGGCCGGTGATGGCGCCGACCTCGGTCGCCGCCGGATCAATCAGCTTGGCATTCTGCGTCGCCTCGCCAACCCCCATGTTCACCACGATCTTTTCCAACCGGGGCGCAGCCATATGGTTCTGGAGGTTGAACTCTTTCATCAGCGCCGGCTGAACTTCCTTGTAGTACCGTTCGCGCAGGCGGGCGGTCGCGCGATTATTCGCCTTCGGGCGCGACGGCTTGCCATGCTGCTCTGCAGCGGCAGCCTGCGCTTCGTCCGTCTTCGGCTTCTTGGGCGCTTTGGCCGGCTTGCCTTCGCCCGCGGGCTGCGCCTTTTGCTTCTTTTCTTTCTCGTCTGCCATTTCTCTGCTTCTACCTTTCTCACGGTTTCGGCTTCAGACCGGTTCGTGAGGAACTCAATTCAGTTGTCAGTTGCCAGTTGTAAGTGGTTAGTTGTCAGTTGGTTCTTCTGGCAACTGGCAACTGAGCCCCGACAACTACTTCTCTAGCGTCGCCCCGCAGCGCTTGCATACGCGGGCCTGATGATCGCCGTGCTTCTCGTGCCCAACGCGCACCGGCCGGTTGCAGGAAACGCACATCAGCATGACATTGCTGATGGAAATCGGGCTTTCCTGTTCCGCGATGCCGCCCTTGATGTTCTTCTGCGGATTGGGGCGCACGTTCTTCTTGACCATCATCACGTGCTCCACCAAAACCTTGCTTTCATCCGGCATGACGCGGAGCACGCGGCCCTGCTTGCCCTTGTCCCGCCCGGTAATCACCCGCACCTGATCGTTGCGGCGAATATCTACGCTCTTTTGCATCTATCTCTCCAGCAACTAGCAGCTAGCAATTAGCAACTAGCAATTGACCTTTGGCTTTTAAAGCCGTTACGTTCCTGAAAGCACAACTAGCAACCTGTCCCAAATACCTAAAAGCCAAGTACTAATTGCTAGTCGCTAGTTGCTAAAGCACCTCTGGTGCTAACGAAACAATCTTCAAGAACTTTTTCTCGCGCAGCTCGCGGGCCACGGGACCGAAAACGCGCGTTCCCACCGGCTCGTGCTGATCGTTAATTAACACCGCCGCATTCTGATCGAAGCGGATATATGTGCCGTCGCGCCGGCGATGCTCCTTGCGGGTGCGCACGATCACCGCTTTCACCACCGTGCCCTTCTTAGCGGTGCCGTCGGGAGAAGCTTCCTTGACCGACGCCGTTATGATGTCGCCCAAGCTGGCGACCAGTCCGGTGGAACCGCCCAGCGGCAGAATCATCTGCAACTTGCGCGCGCCGGAATTGTCGGCGACCTCGAGCATGCTTCTCATCATCACTGCCATAGTCTCTTCTCCTTGCTCCGCACCCGGCAGCCTAGATGACCGGTTGTTCCACGATCGGCGCCACCTGGGCTGCACGTCGCACAATTTCCTTCAGCTCCCAGCGCTTCAGCTTGGAAAGCGGGCGGGTCTCTTCAATCTTCACGAAGTCGCCCAGGTGCGCCGTTCCGTTTTCATCGTGGGCATAAAACTTCTTGCTGCGCGCCACGACGCGCTTATAGAACGGGTGCGCCTTCTGGCGCCGCACTTCGACCACGATGGTCTTGGCCATCTTGGTGGAGACGACCTCGCCAATCAGGGTCTTGCGGCGGCCGCGGGCAGTCGTATTGCTGGTTTCTTTGTTTTCCGCCATGGCTTACTTTTTCTCCGTCGCAGCCTTTTTGCTGGCCGCTTTCTTCGGGTTTGCCGGCTTGCTCGCTACCGCCGCCTTGGGCGCCGCGGCCTTTGGAGCAGCTGCACCGTTGCCGTTCGCTAGTTCTTTCTGGCGTACCACGGTCTTGATGCGCGCGATGTCTTTCTTCAGCTCGCGGATCTTCTTCAAGCTCTCGGTCTGGCCCATCTTCAGCTGAAACTTCATCTTGAACAGCTGGTCCGACAGTTCACGCTGCTGGTGGACCAGTTCGGCATCGGTCAAATTGCGAATTTTCTCTACATTCATCGTCAAATCCAGTTGTCGGTTGTCGTGATCAGTTGTCAGTTTTCACGGACCCTGATCGCGGCAACAGACCTACTTGTTTTTCGTCAATTACCGGTCTTTTCAGCGCATTCTTCACTGCGAACTGACCACCGACAACTGACCATTCAGGGGCTTCAGCCCCGTTTAGTGCACGCCTTCCCGCTGCACGAACTTGGTGCGCAACGGCAGCTTGTGCGAGGCGAGACGCATTGCCTCGGCAGCATCCGTAGCGGAAACCCCTTCCATCTCGAAAAGGATCTTGCCCGGCTTTACCACGGCAACCCAGTGGTCCGGAGCTCCCTTACCTTTGCCCATGCGGGTTTCGGCCGGCTTCTTGGTGACCGGCTTGTCGGGGAACAGGCGGATCCAGATCTTGCCGCCGCGCTTCACGAAGCGCGTCATAGCAACACGGCTGGCTTCAATCTGGCGGTCGGTTATCCAGCCCGGCTCCAGGACCTTCAGTCCGAAATCGCCGAACGACAGTTCCCCGCCGCGCCACGCCTTGCCACACATGCGACCGCGCTGTTGCTTGCGGTACTTCACTTTCTTTGGCATCAACATAATCAGTTCCAGTGGTTAGTAGTCAGTTGTGAGCAAACCCTGGGCCGATTGTCTGACAACTGACAACTGGCCACTAACAACTGCTCTTAAAACGCCCCGCTCTGTATGCCCTGCGGTTCGCGGCGCTTCTCTTTGAAGATCTCGCCCTTGTATACCCAGCACTTCACGCCAATCTTCCCGTAGGTGGTGTTCGCCTCGGAGAAGCCGTAATCGATGTCGGCGCGCAGCGTGTGCAGCGGAAGGCGTCCCTGCAGATACCATTCGGAGCGCGCGATTTCGTTGCCGTTCAGGCGCCCGCTGACGCGCACCTTGATGCCTTTGCAGCCGAAGCGCAGCGCCGAATCCACGGCTTTGCGCATGGCGCGGCGGAATCCGACACGCTTCTCCAACTGCAGCGCGATGTTCTCCGACACCAGCTGGGCGTCGAGCTCCGGCTTGTGCACTTCCTGGATGTCGACATAGACATCGCGGTTGGCGCGCTTCTGGATCTCCTGCTTCAGCTTGTCGATCTCCGCGCCCTTGCGGCCGATGATGATGCCCGGACGCGCGGTGCGGATGATGATGCGCAGCTTGTTGCCGGGACGCTCGATCTCGATCGAGCTGACACCTGCCGACTTAAGCTTGTCCTTCAGCTCGGCCTTCAGCTTGATGTCTTCCAGCAGCAGTTTGTCGTAGTCGCGCACCACGAACCAGCGTGACCTCCAGGGCTTGGTAATGCCGAGGCGGAACCCGTAAGGATGAACTTTTTGTCCCATAATCTCGTTTCTTCTCCGCGACGACTGCGTTCCGGCGTCGCCGCTTCACTCCGCCAATTCAACCGGCGGGCTGCAAAGCCTATCTCTTCTTGGCCGGCTGTTTAGCTGGCCCCTTCTTCTTCGGCGCGGATTTCTTGGCTGCCGGCTTCTTAGCCGGTGCCCTTTTCACGGCCTTCTTGGCCGGCTTCTTCGCGGGCTCGGCTCCCTGCACCGTCTCCACCAACGCGGCCTTGCCGTTGCCTGCAACCTTCTCTTCCAGCGCCAGCTCGATGTGCGAGATGCGCCGCTGGTAGCGGTACGCGCGGCCCATCGGGGCGGGACGAATGCGCTTCATGCGCGGCCCGTCGTTGGCGATGGCGCGCTTGACGTAGAGGCGATCGACATCCACATCGAGGCCCTTCTCCGCGCTGACATAGTTGGCGTTCTCCAGTGCTGAACGCAGCAACTTGTAGAGCTTGGGCGCGATGCCCTTCTTGGCATACAGCAGCGTGTCCAGAGCATCTTCCACCCGGCGGCCCTTAATCATGTCCAGCACCAGGCGGGCCTTCTGCGGGGAGACGCGCGCGTAACTCAGTTTGGCAGTGAATTCCATGTCGTCTCCTTATCTGCCCGGCGGCGGCGCTGGCTTGGCTGCGGTTTCCGTAGCCGCCCTCACCGAGTGGCCCTTGAAGCTGCGGGTCAGGCTGAACACGCCCAGCTAGTGGCCGACCAAGTTTTCGGCGACGTATACCGGGATAAATTTCTTACCGTTATGCACGGCCAGGGTGTGTCCCACCATCTCCGGGATCACGGTCGAGCGGCGCGACCAGGTGCGCACCACTTTCTTCTCGTTGCGCTGGTTCATGCCATCGATCTTGGCCTGCAGGTGCGAATCGATGAACGCGCCTTTTTTGGTTGAACGTGCCATATCGTCTCAGTCCTACTTCTGTCTGCGGTTCACGATGAACTTATCGGTCCGCTTGTTGTTTCGTGTCTTGTAGCCGCGCGTGGGCTTGCCCCACGGCGTTACCGGGTGGCGTCCGCCACTGGTCTTGCCTTCAGCACCACCGTGCGGATGATCCACCGGGTTCATGACCACGCCACGGTTGGTCGGGCGAATGCCCAGCCAGCGGGTGCGTCCGGCCTTGCCGATGGAAACGTTTTCGTGATCGAGGTTGCCCACCTGACCGACAGTGGCCATGCAGTCCACCAGGACTTTGCGGGTCTCGCCGGAAGGCAGCTTTAGCAGCGCGTAGTCGCCTTCCTTGGCCACCAGCTGAGCCTGGGCGCCGGCGGAACGCGCCATCTGCGCGCCTTTGCCTGGTTTCAGCTCGATGTTGTGTACCGTGGTGCCAGGCGGAATATTGCGCAGCGGCAACGCGTTGCCCACCAGGATGTCGGCCTCGGGGCCGCTGACAATCTTGGCGCCAACCTTCAGTCCCACCGGATACACGATGTAGCGCTTCTCGCCGTCGGCATAGTTCAGCAGCGCGATGCGCGCCGAGCGGTTGGGATCGTATTCGATGGACGCGACGGTGGCCGGAACGCCGGTCTTGTCGCGCTTGAAATCGATGATGCGCAGCTTGCGCTTATGGCCGCCGCCCCGGTGCCAGATGGTCAGGTCGCCGGAGTTGCGCCGTCCGCCGGTACGCTGCTTCGGCTCGGTCAGCGGCTTGTACGGCCGGTCCGTCGTCAGATCGTCATTGACCGTCGACGTCGTGAAACGCCGCGTCGGGGTATACGGTCTGTAAGTTTTGATTGCCATGTCTCTACTCGTTTCTCACTGCGCCAGCGACTTCGCGCTTCGTCTTACAAATTCTCGGCGTATTCGGGCATCTTTTCGCCCGCCTTCAACCGCACGTACGCCTTCTTCCAGTCGGGACGGTAACCCACAAATTTGCCCCGGCGGCGCTCTTTGCCTTCGAAATTCGCCGTCCGTACCGAGTCCACTTTCACCTTAAAAATGCTCTGCACAGCCTGCTTGATCTCGGTTTTGGTCGCCTTCAACGCCACTTCAAACACCAGCGTGGCTTCCGTTTCCTTCACACCCAGGCCTTTTTCCGTGATGACCGGGCGGCGAATGATCTGATAAGCCGACTTCATTACGCCACCTCCGCGTGCTTGCGCTTGGGTGCCGAGGTCTTCAACGACTCTTGCAGCTTTTCCAGCGCCGGACGGGAAAACACCGCGCTCTCATACCGCAGCAGGTGATACGGATGCACCTGATTGCCGGTCAGCAATTCCACGCCAGCCAGGTTGCGCGAGCTCAAGTGCAGGTTGTGGTTCTCGCTCTTGGAGCTTTCCACCAGCAGCGTCGTGCCCTTGGCCTTCAGCGCGTCGAGCGTCTTGCGGAAGCCCTTGGTCTTGGCTTCCTTCAACTCGAAGCTGTCCACCACTACCAGCTTGCCGTCGGCAAACTTCGCCGCCAGTGCCGAGCGCAGTGCGCCCAGCAGCTTCTTGCGCGGGAAAGCGTAATCGTACGAGCGAGGCTGCGGCCCATGCACCGTTCCGCCATGCCGCCACAGAGGAGAGCGAATGGAGCCCACGCGCGCGCGGCCCGTGCCCTTCTGCTTCCATAACTTCTTGCCCGCGCCACTGACCAGCTTGCGGTTCTTGGTGGCATGCGTGCCGGCGCGCTGCCCGGCGCGGTAGTGCTTCACCGCTTCCCAGAGCAAGTCCTCGTTCACTGCGCCGAATACTTCTTCGGCCAGCTCCAAGGAGCCGACTTTCTCGCCGCCCAGATTCACTACATCAATCGTTGCCATAGTCTCTTCCGTATCGGGAGCGCTTGCTCCCGTTCAATCTCTCAGCCGCCAGGCGGCTACTTGCTCTTCTTCGCCACCTGGCGCTTGGAAGCCTTCAACGGATCAACCGTGCCCGCGCCGCTGAATCCACGACGCTCTCTCGGCGGCTTCTTCGCCTTGCTGATCATGATGTAACCGTCTTTCGGTCCCGGCACCGCGCCTTCCACCACCAGCAGGTTCTCGTCCTTATCCATGCCCAGTACCCGCAGATTGCGGACCGTCACCTGGTCCATGCCCATGTGTCCCGACATGCGCATGCCTTTGAACACGCGCGAGGGGAACGCTGACGAGCCGATCGAACCGGTGATCTGGAACATGGAGCCGTGCGAGGCAGCGCCGCCGGCGAACTTATGGCGCTTCACCACGCCGGCGAATCCGCGACCCTTGCTGGTGCCGATCACGTCCACAAACCTCTCGCCCTCGAACATGTCGACCAGAACCTTGTCACCGACCTTAGCGCCGTCCTCACCCTCGCCGGCCACCACTACATCGACTTCGCGCACGAAGCGCACCGGCGGCAGGTTGTTCTTGCCCAGGTGGCCCTTCATCGCCTTGGTGAGACGCGATTCCTTCACGAACTCGACCAGGCCGATCTGCGCGGCATCGTAGCCATCTTTGGTGACTGTCTTGCGCTGGGTCACAACGCAAGGACCGGCCTGCAGCACCGTGACTGGGTGTACATCCCCCTTGTCATCGAAGAGCTGCGTCATGCCGACTTTTCTTCCGAGAATTCCGTTGACTGCCATCTTTTTGTCCTTAACTCCGCTTCCTTATCCGTCGCTTTCTGCGCCGGGGGCTTTCGCCACGGAAGCATTGTTGAATGCTGTTTACTTATGCTCTTTGCCGAACGCCTTGATCTCCACATCCACGCCGGCGGGTAGCTCCAGCTTCATCAGGGCATCCACCGTCTGCTGTGTCGGCTCCAGAATGTCGAGCAAACGCTTATGAGTGCGAATCTCAAACTGCTCGCGCGATTTCTTGTCCACGTGGGGCGAACGCAGCACGCAGTACTTGTTCTTCACCGTGGGTAGCGGTATCGGTCCCGCGATCTGCGCCCCAGTGCGTTTCGCCGTGTCGACGATCTCGCTGGTGGACTGGTCAAGAATGCGGTAGTCGTAAGCTTTCAGCCGGATGCGAATTCGTTCTTTGCCAATCACTTTAGTTTCTCTCAAAGATCTAGCCTGGGGCTTGTGGCCCTGCGGCATTTGCCACGGTTAGTAAGGGGATGCGGTTTGCGCCGCACCCAGTAACCCTACGCAATAATTTCGGCGATGGTGCCGGCGCCCACCGTGCGTCCGCCTTCGCGGATGGCAAAGCGCAGCCCCTTCTCCATCGCCACCGGCGTAATCAGCTCGATCTCCAGCGCCGCGTTGTCGCCCGGCATCACCATCTCCGTGCCTTCCGGCAGGTTGGCCACCCCGGTCACGTCCGTCGTGCGGAAGTAAAAC
>JARLGI010000053.1 GCA_031296115.1 Acidobacteriota bacterium
GGTAAGGCCCCAGAGGACCCGGTTCGGGTAGGTCTGGCCCACATTGGGAGAATATGGCCCGCCTCCGACCACCTGCGGCGGTGTTGGGGTCGCCGGGTGCTCCGGTTTCCCGTGTTCCTGCGCCGTGCCGTTCCCGGCCGCAGCGCGAGCGGCTGGCGCCGCAGCGAACGCCGTGCCAGGTTGCGACTTACTGCAGCCCCACGTCGCAATCAGCAGTACGATCAATACCATAGTGGAAACGCAATTCACGAAGCGCTTCATCGTTTTCTCCTATCCCAAAAACTCACTCAATGCTTGGCAGGACTGGTTTGCAATACGTTACTTGGCGTTGCTAACATCGGCTATCCGTTTTGGGCCAGTCACGAGGTATTTATGTCCACGCCCGAGCCATCGAACTACTTTGAATACATCATTCGCGATGCCGATTCCTACGGGGCCGTGCTTTCTGAGGCCAATCTGGAGATTTCCCAACTTGAGCCCGGATGCCTGAGCGGTCGCCATGTGCGCCTCGGCCTGCCCGGCGGTCAGTTCTCCTATGCTGAAACCAGCAAGCAACTGCGCGGAAACGGTACTTTTTCAAATCTGTGGACGCTCTCGGTGATCTTAGGGAGCACAACCCGGTCGCGGCAGCACGGGATAGAGGTTCGTGCCGGGTCGCTCGTGATCCACCGGCCCGGTGTGGAACACGACGGGGTTTACGGACGGAACTTCAAGGTCACTTGCTTCACCGTTAGCGACGAGGTTCTAGCAAAACTGCTCCCGCAACTCCATCCGCACGTTCAAGATGCAATGCGCCGGCCCTGGTCGGTGTTTGAGCCGCCAGCTAACTCGCGACAGAAAATCATCGAGCACTTTGCGGAAGGGGCGGCGATCATTCAGTCTGACCCGCAGGTCCGCAACTCTCTCAGCGCGTTGGCAAAGTTTGAGGAGGAGTTGGTGGGTGACTTCCTGGACGCCGTCGAGCAACAGCTCCCGAGGCACTCAAATGGAGCGGAGCAGCGGGCCGCTGCCATGGTGCGGGAGATTGATCAGTATGTGCACAAATCTCGCATGGTCGACTCCTCGGTGGCCGAACTCTGCACCGCGTGTGAAGTGCCTAGACGAACTCTTAATCGCGCGTTCCAAAGTGCTCTGGGCATGGGACCGGCCACCTACCTCCGTTGTGTACGGCTGAATGGTGTCCGTCGTGCTTTGCAGCAGCGAAGCTCGGGCTCGACGACAGTGACCGATGTCGCTCTTGAGTTCGGCTTCTGGCATCTTGGTCGCTTCGCAGCACAATACCATGAGTTGTTTGGTGAATCGCCCCATGAAACCCTACGCCGCCAATACAGAGGAATTGCAGCAGCTTGAGCGCGGCGTGAGGTTCACGACCCACTCGTCGCAAACGGCGTGGCTGATGAGTCGTTGCCTGCCACCGAAGCAATTACCCGAGGCGATTCATGCGTGTTGCTGCCTAGTCACGCTATAAGTAAGTTCCCTGACATAATGCTCCGAGCAGCATTTCTCTCGTCACATTGGCTAGAAGCCGACATGTAGGAGATTACTCCTGGCAAGTCGGCCAGCATCCTGCAACCGCATTGGCACCGCCGCTTGGATGTAAAACGCATTACTGGTAGATGTGGGTTGGGGCGTTGTCCCCAAGTCCGGTTCGGGGAAATGTGGCTGGCATTGCGAGTTCAACCATGGTGTTCTTAGCGTGTGGGTAATTTCGGGACCTAAAATTCCCCATGAATTGTGCTAAATTCGAGGGGAAGTGAGTCTGTGAAAGGATGCAGCTTTCAACATACGGGCCGCTGGCTTCGCTTGGCTGGCGCCGTCGTCGCCTTAGCGCTTGCTTTGGCCACGACGCCGGCAAAGGCCGAGCTTGGCGGCAACTATAACTTTATCGGGACGTTCTCCATTGCCATGCCGGTTCCGGGCGGCAGCTCATTACCCGGCGCTGATTCGTCAGCCTCAGCCGGTGATAGCGGCCCCACTCCGCCGCCCAGAGCCCAATCGCAAGAACAGAGTACACCACCTTGCTCCGACGCTCCTCCCACCTTGAAACGAGGCACACAACCGGCTCTGCCTCCCTGTCCTGACCCGCCGCCGGTCGCGCCGCCCCCTGCGGACTCCGTACCCACACGTTCGCTGACTCCTTCCGAAGCCTTGATTGAAAGGGCCAGAGAGGCGGCGTTCCAGTTTTCACAGAAGCTTCCCAATTTCATTTGCCAGGAGTTCATGTCGCGGTTTGCCCAGCGAGGCCGCGCGGAGAAAATGCCCCTGGACCTGGTTTCCGCTGAAATCGTTTACGAGGACGGACAGGAAAGTTATCGTAACGTGAAGATCAATAACCGCCCCGCGGACAAATCCCTGGAGAAGATCGATGGGTCCTGGTCCACCGGAGAATTTGCGTCCACACTAGTGGAACTTTTTCACCCCGATACGGATGCGCAGTTCCGGTCCGGTCGTGCGTCTACCATTTCGGGTTTCAGTGCCCAGGTTTACGACTTTCAAGTGCGGACCGACAATTCACGTTGGAGGTTGCACGCCGGCTCTCAGACCCTGACTGCGGCTTACGTAGGCTCCGTATGGGTGGATCCGACAACCGCGCGCGTCCTGCGAATCGAGATGCAGGCCCGCAACCTACCCTCAGATTTCCCGATGGATACGGTCGAAACCGCAGTTGATTATTCATTCGTGATGGTTGGCGAGAAATCGTTTCTGCTTCCTGTGCATGCGGAGACCTTGGGTTGTGAACGGGGTACCAGCTACTGCAGCCACAACATCATTGACTTCCGCAACTATCACGAATTCAAATCCGAGGTCAAGATTCTTCCCCATTGATTCGTTCGGATCCATCGATAGGCTTCGTTCTTCCGGGTTGCGGACGAATGACGCGCAACTCGGAAGTAATCCACCTGGACGAAAAACGCCCAACCCGTGCTGTTGAAGAACTCCACCAGGTCGCGGCCACAAGGACGGAACGGCGACCATTCATCCAGGTGGCAGCGAGCGATCGTTTCCGAGTGTCCGACGATTCGCGCAGTAATTGACTCGGGATTCTGATATGAATGAATGCCATTAAATTAAAGGGCTTGAACTTCTGAGGACCGCCCTGACCGTAGAAACGTTTTATCATGTCGTGCATGGCGCAATCGCGATTAGCGCTGAAATCCAAACGTTAGGGTGAACGAATCATGCTTCGAGGTTCTGCCGCGCCGCCGTCTCTGCCGGCCAGTTTTCAGGCAAAGACCATTCACAGCCCGGAAGCAGCGGATATCTTCGTGCGCTGGGGAGGAACGGGACCGGCAGTGGTGCTCATTCACGGATACGCTGAGAACAGCGACTCCTGGGCTCCTCTGGCCGCGGATCTCATGCAGGATCACACCGTTGTGGTGCCGGACCTTCGCGGAATTGGGAAGTCATCGAAGCCTGAATCTAGGTATGACAAGAAGACGCAGGCCCAAGACATGCGCGCGGTCGTGACTGCGTTGGGATATGACAAGACGTTTGTGGTCGCGCACGACATCGGCAACATGGTGGCTTACGCCTACGCTGCCACGTATCCGGACAAGGTTGAGCGGCTGGTCGTAATGGACGCACCGATTCCGGGGATCGAGCCGTGGAAGGAGATTCTGCTGAACCCCGGAGTCTGGCATTTCAATTTTCATGGTCCGGATGCAGAACGGCTCGTGGCTGGGCGTGAGCGCATCTACTTCGATCGAATTTGGAATGACTTCACGGGCGACCCCTCCAAACCTGACGAAGCGACCAGAAATTTCTTTGCCGCCACTTACGCGCAACCAGGGGGAATGCGGGCTGGATTTGCCCAGTTCACTGCGTTTTCCCAGGATGCAAAGGACAATGAAGTTTTCGCGCGCGTGAAGCTCACGATGCCCGTGCTGGCCGTTGGCGGAGAGAAATCCTTTGGTCCACTCCAGGCAGTGATCATGAGAAATATTGCGACCAATGTTCAAGAGGCGGTCGTCGGTGGCTCCGGGCATTGGCTGATGGAAGAGCGCCCTGCGGAAACGGTGGCACTCATTCGCAAATTCCTCGACTCTCAGTAAGTTGCTGCAAGAACCGTCGAGAGCTGTTGTAGTGCAAATAAGGGGCGATCCCGAACTTGGGCTGTTCGACAATCAAGTTGACGAGAAACGCCCTACCCTTTCTTGTGACTTACGGCATGTCGTCCGCTCTCAGTCGGCGGTTTGCCGACTTCCATGTAAGTCAAGAAGAAAATGTAAAGTCTCTGGGCGCGCTCGGGAGAGCGTGCGTTGGGTTGATCAGGATTCAGGGCGGCGCACGAGTGCCTCACGGCGGTTGGTCCCCGCATCCGATGCAGGACCGGACATCCATTTGCTGTCTCGGGCTCGCGAGAGCCGTCACAGATGATTGAGTTTGTGTTCTCTGCCAGTCCCGAAACAATTCCTAATGAGCCTCCGGAGTATTGCCCCTTCGCCCAGTCGGCAAACGGCGGGACCTGGCAGACTGCGCGTTCATGTATCCCGATGTTTTTGCTTTTCCACTATCAGGAAAAGGTTCTTACGCAGCCGCTGTTCGGCTGAACTCTTCGGCAGGCACGAAATCCTGCTTTCTGCGCTCGACCGCGAGCATGTAGCTGACCATTTTTCTGGCAACGGCTAGCGTAGCGCGGTTCGGATTACCTCGTTCCAGTTCTCTGGCCCGGACCACGGCCAGCTCGGGTGACTCCCGCGGGGCCAGTTTGGCTGCCTCGATCAGCACGCGCTGGATATGCTTGTTCCGCTGCTTAGAGATCGGCATTCGCATCACCTTGTCAGCTGAGCTCTTTTCATCTCCGCAGAGCCCACAGTAACTGATAGCCTGCTTGATCGATGAGAACCGGGTGAAATCGCCGACCTCAAGCGCCCAGGTCAGCGCAGTGATCGGACCCACACCCGGCACCGTCCTCAACCTCCGCAGCCGTTCCTTCAGCAGTGGATCTCGTTGCAGCGAACTGAGCAGGGCGTAATCGAGCTTTTGCGACCGGCTGATTAGCTCGCGGCTCAGCTTCAGCAGCGGCCGTATACTCTCGTGCACCTCTTCGTTGCCTGTCATCAGCTCCGCGAAGTAGCCCACCTTGTGCAGTCGCTGCTTGTTGCAGCTGACCCCGGTCTCCATCAGCAGGCCGGACACGCGGTTCTTCATCTGCACCATCTGCTTGATTACAAGGCTGCGATAGCGAAGCGTGCGGCGCCGGTCGCGGATCTCGGTCGTTGCCATGTGGCACTCGGGCAGGAAATCGCACCGCAAGCAATCGGCGATCTTGCCGGCATCGATTCTGTCGTTCTTCTTCTTGGCCGCAGCAATCGCGCGCAACATCAAAGGATGCGCTACCTTCACCTTCTCGGCATGCGGAAGCAGGTGATCGTAAATCCACCCAGTAAAGATCGTCGCTTCCATGGCGATGGTCCGGGGCTGAGGCATTGTTCGGATCCACTCATCCAGCTCTCGGCGGGTCGATCCAATCTTGCCTTCCTGATACACACGACCGGCCGCGTCCTTCACGCAGTAGCTGATCGTCTTCTTGTGTACATCGAGTCCGATGAAGTACATAGTCTCTGAGGATCCTCCGAGGTGTTTTCTGAATCAGCTTGGGCACTGAGTTCAGCTTCTTGTAACATCTCGCACTCCTTCTGGACTTAGCATTCAAACAACACGCTCAAGTGGATTTCCGCCGCGAAATGCGCCCAATAGCATTCGTAGACCCTGGAGCGTTTCTCGTTACCAATGGACTAACGGGTTCCGATTGACCCATGATAGAGAAGCGGTAGGCAGAGTTCGCAACTGCGGATTGGAGCTTCGCGTTACTTCCGGTTGGCTGGTTGACCGCTCGCCCAGAACGTCATCTGTCGCCAGTTCGGCCAGCGAGACTCTGGAGCGAAGACCGCCCGACGTGTTCAAATGTGGGATAGCCGATCCTCGCATTGCACTTGGGTTGGAACTTCTACCCTATGCGCGTCGCACTGCTCACTACCTATACCGCCAGCAGAAAAGAGCCGCTGGTCGCGGTGATGGATCGCGTCCATCAGGGCTTCCTCGATGCCGGGCTGCAGCCTTTCATTCACTTCAACTTCGCAGACGGAGGGGTCGTCAGTTTTTCCAGTGTGGACCGGGTATTGAAGCGTCACCCGGAGTTGGAGCGCTTTGTGACGGAGGCTTCGCCGGCGCCGCAGCTGAAGATCCCGGGCGCCCGCCGGCTCTCGAACGGCCCGCTGTCGCGGGGCGCGAACGAGGCGATACCCTACGAGACCCTGCAAGCCATCGCCGCGGGCGTGCCTCGGTCGTTCCCGTTCCACCATCTCGCCATCCATTTCTATTCGGCGGAATTCGGCGAGTTGATGGTCATGGGCGCTCCCGCGCCCCTGCTGGCTGCCGGAGCGATGGTGATGGGCGTTATCGCGCCCGAGATGATGGCCGGAGTTCTGATCAGCGATAACTGGTGGGTGAATGCGCGTCAACGTTCGCTCACGGCATGCCGGTTCACGGAAGTCGAACTCGGCGCCAAAAAGCTGCCTGAGCCAACCGGCCCGCTGGCTACCGTACTGGCCGCTTGTGGCAAGGCGAGGAAGACCATCCAGGCGCCGCTGCCGGGGACGTTGGGACCGGGTCCGCTTCCCAGTGTCCGCCTGCCGACCGGAGCGGCCGTGCCCAGTGCCAAGCCCGAAGTTTTGGCTGCGGTGAAAGCGGTCTCGGTGAAATACCGTGACTCCATGGCGGAGATCATCGCCCGCGCGGGGCTGCCGCATGACCTTCCCGGCAATGCGGAGATGTCAGAGCTCGCAAAGGGCGTCAATTCCGGACCTAAGAAGCCCGCGTTGGAGCGAGTCTTCAAGCCGATGGGATACAGCGTTAGCGGCGGAACCGGCAGCGCCATGGGCAGCTTTCACTTGCGCCGCCGGACTGCAGCGAACTCCACCCTGGAGCTCAGCTTGGACACCGGCACGTGGTTCCCTGCCGTGATGGCCATGTTCTTTGTTTACGGCTTGGGGTTTAAGGCAACCCTCATTCTTCCGCCCACGCAAAAAACCGTAGTCGGATGCCAATACCCAATCGGCGATGCCGAACAGTGGCAGAAGATTGTGGAAAACCTGGGCGCCGTGGTAGCGGAGCTGGAGCGCACCTTCGTCCCCGAAATCGAAGCCGTCGCCGGCGGCTCGCCGGAGTGGTACCAGCCGGAGAGTTGATATGGCGACCGGCACACACAACGGTTCGCTGGCAGCGCCTCCGCCCCCGTTCCGGCAAATCTCTCCGCAGATCATAGAGCTGCGCGAAGGAGGCGGATGGGTGGCAATAGTCGGCCTGCCGTTCGTACTCGCGGGCGTCGTGATGGCGCTCACGGTCACAGGACTTCTGCACATTGAAGTGGAGCCCACTGGCAAATGGACTCCGCTGGTGCTCGCGGGCCTGAGCGTGGCGTTCATCGCTGGCGGCGCCGTGATGTTGTTCGGGCGGCGCTGGCTGACCATCGACGCCAGCCGGGAATGTATCGTCCGCAGCTACGGCCTGCTGGTTCCACTCCATACTCGCGAACGGTCGCTGAGCGAGTTCAATGCCGTGGTCATCGTCCACCAAGCTGGCGATTCGGATTCGGGAGAGTGTTATCCGGTCCGGCTGCGTAGCATCACGGGCAGAGATTTCGTGGTCAGCAACCCGACAGAGTTCGGCCCGTCACGAAGTCAGGCGGAGTATCTGTCGTTTTTTCTGCGGTTCCCGCTCGTTGACACCACCACCGACCACGACACCGTCATCGCGCCTGAGCGGGCCGGCCAGGGCCTGCGAGAACGCCTGCTGTCCGGCGCAGCCGAGGCGCAGCCGTCGCGTCCGGCGAAGATGCGCTGCGAGGTCACGGAGTCTCCGGGCCAGACGACCATCGTCGTTCCCGGGGGAGGCTCCTGGCCAGTGGGAGTACTAAGCGTTGTGTTTCCGCTGGTGATACTTCTGTTCGTGCTCCCCGCGTTTCTGCGCTTCTTTACACGGGGCGCGCCCCAGATCGTGCAGTACGGGTTTCTATTGATCCTCGTTGTCGTCTTCATTGTTCCCACCATAGTTGCCAGCGTCAACCTGATGGTAGGGAGCAAGCGGAAGCGAGCGACGGTGACCGCATCGGCAGCAGGGCTTGAAATTGTGACACGAAGCGGTTGGCGGACGCGCACCACGCAAATCGCAGGCGCCGACCTGCTGGACCTGGACTGCAGCACCGCCGACGCCGCACTGAGATCTGCAAGGAATAGGTCGGTGAACCGGCCCGAGGTCCCGAATCCCGAAGCGACAAAAGTGGCGCAGTTTGCGAAGCGATGGGTGCCGTCCAGCGGCATCGTCGTGAAGTCGCGGCAGGAATTGATCAGCTTTGGCGAAGGACTGCCCGCCGGCGAACTACAGTATTTGAGGTCGATTCTGAGGAAAGCGCTGGCGGGGCGCTGAGGAGAGGCGTCCAATTCCCGATCTGGGGCGGTCCCCTAAAGGCGATAGCCTCACTTGACGACAACGGACCTTTGCGTGAGTTGAGGAGGCCGTAAAGGTAGGCGCGGCCTGTCGCGAATCATCCCTTTCTTTGGATTGGTAATGATAAGTCGGCCGGTGTTTACAAATTCAGTCCACTTGGACGCAACACGCCCTACCCTTTCTTGTACGGCGTGTCGTCCGCTCTCAGTCGGCGGTTTGCCGACTCTTCGTCCAAGTGGAAAGTCCCCCAGGTTGAGAACCAGTTCCTCCCCGAGATACCAGCCTTTCGATGCAAACCCGGACCAAACGACCGACTGGCACTTGGCTGCAAGCAACAGATTCTGTGAAAATCTTCGACGAATTGCTCTCTACTCAGAAAATGCTTGAAGTGATTCCGCCTAACCACGCTGTCGAAATGAGCGAGTTACTCGGAACGTAGCGCTTCCACCGCGTTCACTCTTGCGGCACGCGCCGCAGGCACAGCTGAAGCAATTACGGTCCCCAGAATGACCACAGCGGAGCCGCCAAACGCAAGTGTGCCCGGCTGATGGATATCCGTTAGGTATTTGGCGATCGGTAGCGGACACTGCTACCGATCACACCAGCTTCAATCCGCGGATGCAAGAGCGGCTATTTGTTGGCGGTCTGATTTGGCAGCTCAGCGCGTTTCGCTACTTTGTGCTGGATCTGCTCTTCGGTCAGGATGGGTGCAAAATCTTCCATCTCAAAGACCTGGCGGATTTCGACTTCGTAGTCGCCGGGGCCGCAGTTGGGGCCACGCTTGACCCACTCGATGGCCTCTTCGAGGGACTTGACTTGCAAGATCGAGAAGCCAGCGATGAGCTCCTTGGCCTCGGTGAAGGGGCCGTCGACGACGGTACGAGACTTGCCGGA
>JARLGI010000054.1 GCA_031296115.1 Acidobacteriota bacterium
GCGCTCGCCGGCCGCGCTTCTGACTGATGGCACGAATTCCCGCCGATTGTAGTGGACCGCATAGCAACCGACAACACGGCAGCGCCAGGATGCCGGGTGATCTCAAGGCGAGATCTGGGCTAACTGAGTGGTACACACCCTTGGAGTGCACCCTTGGGCTGAGACATCACAAGCCGGACCGGCTACCCTCGCGAGCCAGAAGTCCTCTTGGAGCAAGTGTGGTGCTACCGAGCGCTCCTTGAGGACCCGGACGTGACAGTGGGCGCGTTGACCGATTTCTTCCGCTTCGCGTAACCTTGAGCGTTCTGCCTCTTCTCTTAGTTAAGGCGCTCATGAAGACTGCGGTACTGGCCTCATCCGGGGTCGCCGAAGATATCACGCAACTGGTCGGCGAAACCCCCGTCCTTCATCTTCGCAAAGTCGTTCTTCCCAACGTTGCCGATGTGTATGCCAAGCTCGAATACCTCAATCCGGGCGGCAGCATCAAGGACCGTGCCGCGCTGGGCATCATCACCAAGGCGGAAGCGGCGGGGCAGTTGCGGCCGGGCCAAACCATCTTCGAAGCCACGGCAGGCAATACCGGCGTGGGATTAGCGCTCATCGGCTCGGGCCGCGGCTACAAGACCGTGCTGGCGGTGCCGGAAGGCTTCTCGCAGGAAAAGGTCACGCTGATGGAGGCGCTCGGCGCGGAAGTGGTGCGCACTCCGAAGGACGACGGCATGCTGGGCGCCATCGCTTATGTAAGAGAGCGTGCGGCCAGCACGCCCAACTCGTTTCTGGCGCTGCAGTTTGAAAACCAGGCCAACCCTGATTTTCACTACGAGACGACGGCGCGCGAGCTCTACGAGCAACTTGGCGGGCGGATTGACGCCGTGGTCATCGGCTCGGGCACCGGCGGAACGTTCACCGGCGTGGCGCGCTATGTGAAGGAGCGCAATCCCAAGGCGCTGGCCGTCGTGGTGGAGACCCAGGGCTCGGTGCTGGGCGGCGGTCCGAAGGGCGAGCACGAGGTCGAAGGTATTGGTTCGAGTTTCATCCCGGAGACCTGCGATCTGTCGCTGGCCGACGAAGTGATCGCGGTGAACGACTACGACGCGTTCGACATGGTGAAAAAGCTGGCCGCGATTGAGGGTGTACTGGCGGGGTCGAGCGCCGGGGCGAACGTGTTTGCCTCCATCGAGATCGCGCGGCGGCTGGGGCCGGGCAAGCGCGTGGCGACCATCATTCCAGATTCCGCGGAGCGCTACCTGTCGAAGGGAATTTTTCAGTTCAACGAAAAGAAATCGAGTTGAGGGGATTGAAAGGGCACAGCTTTAGCTGTGCCGTATCTGTGGAGTTAGGGTTCGGGCTTTAGCCCTTGAGTGCTGGTTTCTCTATCGTGACTGCAAAGGCGAGTTCGCTCAGCGGCTAAAGCCGCAATAGTAATGGTATTCACCGGCACGCCTGAAGGCGTGCCCCTTCAAAGAGCAAGACTTACAAGCACATGACCACGCCTAAGAGTACTGCTGGCTTTGCCACTCGCGCCATCCACGTCGGCAATGAAGCCGACCCGTCCACCGGAGCGGTTGCTCCCCCAATTTTTGCCACTTCCACCTATGCTCAGGAAGAGCTGGGGAAGACCAAGGGCTACGACTATTCGCGCGCCGGTAATCCCACGCGCACCCGGCTGGAGCAGAACCTGGCCTCGCTGGAGGGCGGCATCGCAGCGCCTGTCTTTGCCAGCGGCATGGCAGCGGTGGGCGCACTGTGCCACCTGATGAAAGCCGGCGATCACATCGTCGCGTCCGACAATCTCTACGGCGGCGTGCCGCGGCTGTTCAACCAGGTAATGGCAAACTTCGGGCTGCAATTCACTTACGTGGACACCACCGACCCACGCAACGTGGAGCGCGCCATTCGCAAGAACACGCGCTACGTCTACATCGAGACGCCGACCAATCCCCTGATGGGTCTGACCGATATCGCCGCGGTCAGTGCTATCGCGCACAAGCGCGGCTGCGAAGTGGTGGTGGACAATACCTTCATGTCGCCGTACTTCCAGCAGCCCATCAAGTTTGGCGCCGACATCGTGATGCACTCGACGACGAAGTTTCTCAACGGCCACAGTGATGGCCTGGGCGGAGTGCTAGTGTGCACAACGAAGGAGCAGGCGGAGCAGTTGGCATTCGTGCAGAAGGCGGCGGGCGCCATCATGTCGCCGTTCGAGTGCTGGCTGGTGCTTCGCGGCACCAAGACGCTGGCCGTCCGCATGAAGCAGCACGACGAGAGCGGCCGCGTGATGGCCGACTTCCTCAGGCGCCACCGCAAGGTGAAGCAGGTGTTCTATCCCGGGCTGAAGAGCCATCCGCAGTACGAGCTTGCGTGCCGGCAGATGTCGGGCTTCGGCGCGATGATCACGATTGAGACCGGCTCGCTCGCCAACGCCAAGCGCCTGCTGAAGCGAGTGCGACTTTGTACGATGGGCGAGTCGCTCGGCGGGGTGGAGACGCTCATCTCGCATCCGGCGTCCATGACGCACGCGGCGATTGGCGCCGCCGGACGGAAAGCCATCGGCCTCACCGATGGCATGGTGCGAATTTCCGTGGGGATTGAGGATCTGGGCGACCTGATCGCAGATTTGGAGCAGGCGCTGGGGTAAGAGGCAGCAATCAGCCGGCAGCATTCAGCATTCAGAAGTGCTCAGTGCTGATCGCTTACTGTGCCGGCGGCGCCGGGGCTTGCGACTGGCCCACGATCTGGTACTTCTCTTTCTTGTTCTGCGCGTTGATCACCGTCATCTCGCTGCCCTTTACGTGATATTGCACGGCATCGCCGGCCTGCATCTTGGGCTTCGTCTCCTTATGGCGAGCAATGGAGTACAGCATGTTGTCGCCCTGCACCTGGTAGATGATCCAGCCCTTGGTCTTCTTGCCGTCGGGATAGTTGCCGTTTTCCCACTTGACGATCTTGCCAGGCGTGTAAGTGTCGGCGGCGACGGCAAGGCCAGTGAGCAAAAGCGTGATCAAGAGCACGAAAGCAGTCTTCTTCATGGGACCTCCAGCTTTGCGGTGGAGCAGACCTGCAGGCCTGCTCCACAATCTTACGAGAAAATGGCTTGGGAGGCTGGGGTCATGCCAATGGCCTCAACCGCCCAAGCGAAAATGTGACCGAACTGTACCATACCTGAAGGTCTACTCTACCTAA
>JARLGI010000006.1 GCA_031296115.1 Acidobacteriota bacterium
TAAGCTGACTAGGAGTTTCGAAATTGAGGGAGCAGGGATGCTCCCCCTTTTTGTTTGTGGAGAGAACGCCGAACGGCAACGAGCGCTGCGCGCAGAGCTCACCGTAGATCATTCGTCATTCTACGCCGAGATCGCCTGCAGCCGCGCCGGCTCTTCGTGGAAGCGCACCGACACCAGCTTGGAGACGCCGGGTTCCTGCATGGTGACGCCGTAGAGCACCGGCGCCATGCCCATGGTCTTCTTGCTGTGGGTGATGATGATGAACTGCGTCTGCCTACTCATCTCGGCGATGAGATTGGTGAAGCGGCCGATGTTGGCCTCGTCGAGCGGCGCGTCCACCTCGTCAAGGATGCAGAACGGGCTGGGTTGATACTGGAAGATGCCGACCAGCAGCGCCAGCGCGGTCAGCGCCTTCTCGCCGCCGGAGAGCAGCAGCACGTTCTGCAGCTTCTTGCCGGGAGGCGAGGCCACCACGTCAATGCCGCTCTCGGCGGAGTTCTCCAGGTCGGTGAGGCGCATGAAGGCCTGCCCGCCGCCAAAGAGTTTGCTGAAGGTCAGCGCGAAGTTCTGGTTGATGGCGTTGAACGCTTCTTCGAACTTTTGCCGCGAGATAGTCTCGATTTCCTTGATGGTGTTCTGTGTGTTCTCGATGGACTGCAGCAGGTCCTGGCGCTGGGTCTCCAGGAACTCATGGCGCTGCGCCGTCTCCTTGTATTCTTCCAGCGCCATCATGTTTACCGGGCCCATGTTGTCGAGCCGCGTACGCATTTCGCGATAAGCCGCTTCTTCGTTGACCAAATCTTCGGCGGCGACGCGCGGCAGCGACTCATCGGCCATCAACTCGTCACGCTGTTGGGCCAGCTCCTGCACGCAGGTTTCGCACATATGTTGCGCGTCCGACTGTACTCTAGCCTGCGCGGCGGCCAGTTCACCGCGGCGGTCGCGCGCTGCATCGAGCGCTTCGCGCGCCGACTTAAGCGTTTCTTCCAGCTCCACGATGCGGGCGCGAACGGCCTGCAACTCTTCCTGCAATTCGCGATCCTGGACGACGGCCAGTTCACGCTCTGACGTCCAGCCGATGATTTGTTCAGCCAGGCGGAGGTTCTCGCCTTTGCGCTGCTGCTTTTCGGCGGCAGCGGCTTCGAGTTGCGATTTCAGCTTGCCGATATGCGCCGCGAGTTCCGCCACCATTGCCTCGATGCGCTCGACAGCAACCATCGCGCCGCGCCGGCGTTCTTCCAGCGTCGCCACCGTGGCGCGAACCTCGCCGGCCAAGTGGGCGGCTTGGTCGCGCCGCGTGCGCAGCGATTCCAGGCTGCTCTGTGCGGACTGCATCTCGCGCTCGAGTGAGCGCTGCCGCTCCTCATGCGCCGCCAATTCGCCCTGTTGCCCGGAAATGAAGCCTTCGCGCTCGCTGCGCTCCTCACCCACCCGGCGCAACTCGCTCTCATAGGTGGCAAGCCGCTCGCGCACCCGAGTCATCTCGCCTTCAAGCTGGCGCAGCGTGTGGCCGGAGGTCATGGCCTGGCGCTCGGCGTCGCGCTTGTCGTCTTCCAGCCGCGACAAGAGCGTGGTCAACTCAGCGATCTCACGTCCCAGAGCGGCGATGCGTATGTCGTGGTCGGCCATGGCGCGTTCCATTTCGTTCATCTGCTGCAACAGTTCACGCAGCTCGCGCTTCATGGAGAGCGGACCTTGGGCGCGCTGCTTGCCGCCGGTCACGGTCACGTTGTGGAAGCAGTCGCCGGATTGCGAAAGGAAGAACGCATCCGGATTATTCAAAGCCAGGTCACGGCCAACATTCTGGTCGGGAACGATGTATCCATTGCCGAGCTTGGGCAGGATCACTTCCAGCGACTTGCCGAAGCCGTTGAGCACACGGACGCAGTGTTTCAGCGGGACGACGCCGGCGCCATGGGTCACGTGATGCGAAGCCTCGTCGAAGAGGAACGAGAACTTGGCCTGTGAGTCCTCGGGATGCACCAGGAAGGTCGCTCGGCCATCTACGTCGCTGCGCAGGAGGCGCAGGCCTTCGTCGGCGGCGTCCCAGGATTTCACCACAATGTAGTTCAGTTCCTCGCGCAGGAAGTCGTCGACCACGTGCTCGTAGCGGTCTTCTACTTCCAGGAAGTCGGCCAGCACGCCAACCGGCGCCAGGCCGTCCTTCATCGCGCCGGATGTGAAAAGCTTGCGTACGGAGTCGGTCGCGTAGCCGTGCTCGGTGATAACCGCTTCGAGCGAGCTGCGCTTTCCCATCGCGCTGGCGTATTCCGCGCGCAGGGAATCAAGATGCCGCTTGCCGTCGGTCTCGGCGGTGCGCTTCTGTTCGAGATTGTGGCGCGTTTCACCGATCTGCGCGTTGAGGGCATTCACCCGCTGGGACGCCGACTCGAACTCTAGACCAAGCTGGCCCTGCTGGCCACCGAAGGTTTCGATCTGCTGCAACGCAGCCGCAGTTTCCGTCTGCAGACGCTGCGCCTCGCGATCGAGGGCCGCTACGCGCTCTTCCGCCTGGGTGATGCGGTTGCGCACCGCCGACGCGGCAGAAACGGCCTGCAGGATGTCATTGCGGCGCTGTTCCTGACGGCGCTCGACCTCCGCCAACGATTCCGATGCGGCCGCAGCTTCCTGTTGCCGCTGCTGCAGTTCCTGTTGAGCGTTGGCGACGTCGGCGTTGGCCGATTCCAGCGTGGCGTGATTCGTCTCCAGTTCCTGCTGCAGGCGTGCGAACTGCTCTTCCGTCGTGCTGATTTCCGCCTGCGCTCCGGCGGAGCGGGCGTCCAACTCGGAACAGCGTTCTTCGTTGGTGTGACGGCGCGCTGTCGCGCGGTCGAGGTCCAACGCCAGCGTATTGATCCGCTCACGGTTCTCTTGCGACTCGCGCTCGATGGCATAGCCGCGCTGCGTGCGTTCGCCGTGCTCAGCATCCGCCTGCTGAACGGCTTCGCCGCGGACGCGCAGCTCTTCGCCGATCTCGGCGAATTGGGTGTCGAGCGACGCAGCTTCCGCGTCCAGCGCGGCGAACTTGCTGGCCAGCACCACGCGCAGCTTGGCGCGCATCTCGTCGCGCAGACGGGCATAGCGCTCGGCCTTCGACGCCTGGCGCTTCAGCGAGTTCATCTGGCGCGTGACTTCTTCGAAGATGTCGTTGATGCGCGCCAGGTTCAGCTTGGCGTCTTCCAGGCGCGCCTCCGCCAGCCGCTTGCGGGTCTTGAACTTGGTGATGCCTGCCGCTTCCTCGATGATGGCGCGGCGGTCCGTCGGCTTGCTGCTGAGGATCTGCCCGATGCGGCCCTGCTCGATGATGGCGTACGACTCCGGCCCCAGGCCAGTGCCCATGAAGATGTCCTGGATGTCGCGCAGGCGGCACAACTTGCCGTTGAGCAAGTACTCGCTTTCCCCGGAGCGGAACAAACGACGCGTGACGGCAATCTCGCCGGCCTTGAAGGTGCGCTTGAACTTGCGGCGACGGATTTTGAGCACCACGTGCGGAGACACCGCAGCACTGTCGTGAGTTGCTTCGCCAGGTGTCGAATCTGCCTCTTCGTCGCTCTGGCCGGGGCGAATTTCTACGGCATAGCGTTCGGCATCCGTAGCGGCGGCCTCACGGATCGCCGACTCGTCCCAATCGGTTTCCGGCAGATCGTCCTGCACATCGACCTCGGGCTCGCCGATGTCGCCGTACACCTCGGGATCGACCAGCGTGAGCGAAACCTCGGCCATGCCCATCGGCTTGCGCTCGCGCGTGCCGACAAAGATGACGTCCTGCATGTTGACGCCGCGCAGCGAGCGGGCCGACTGCTCGCCCAGCACCCACGAGATGGCGTCAGAAATGTTAGACTTGCCGCAGCCGTTTGGACCGACGATGGCGGCGATGCCATCTCCTTGAAAGCGCAGGTCGGTGCGGTCGCAGAACGACTTGAAACCAAGGATTTGCAGCTTCTTTAGTTTGAGCAACTTCCCACTCCATTCGAGCGCCGAGCGGCTTCCCGCGGCCATCGCCCACGCAAGTACAGCAAACCCCGACGCAGACCCGAAGGCCTGCCGTTTCACCTGGAACCAAACCAACTTTACTGTCGAAAAGAGGCTGGGTCAAGGTTAAACCCCCATATTTTGTGCCCTACCTGTGGAAACCACAGCATATTGCACCGGTAATGCAACACTTGGGCGAGATTCAGGGGTGAGGAAAGACTACGAGTAAGGGAAAACCGCGAGAGCAACTTACAGTTTAGGCCACCGCGCCCCGAGACTCAACGGGCAAACTGGCGAGGTATCTGAAGAGTTATGGGTTGTTTGTGGCCGCGTTGCTCGCGCCGGTCGGGATGCCAGCTTGCCCCGTGAGGCAGGTGCCAGGTCTCCCGCCTGTTACCGCGCCGGTCAGGCCGCGGAGCTAGTTACTCCGGCCGAGACCGGCAGCGATCTTGAATAGCAGAGCGATTGTCTATGCGGCGCGAGGTCGAATTGTCACGAAATTGTAGAAATTGCGAAAAAATGTGACGAACCGTAGTTTGACGCAATGAAAATCCCCACACCAGCGAAGCCGGCGTGGGGACAATCCGGTAGCTTCGAACGCTCTACTACTTTCCCTCTCCCAGGATCTGGAAGAAGCGGATGATGGACTCGATCCCGCGGTAGAAGTTGGGGATGTGGAACTTCTCGTTGGGCGCGTGCAGGTTGTCATCCGGCAGGCCCATGCCCATCATGATGCTGGGAATCTTCAGGTCCTTGTCGAACTGGGTGACGATGGGGATGGAGCCGCCGGAGCGGATGTACACGGTGTCTTTGCCAAAGACCTCGTGCATGGCTTCGACCGACGCGCGCGCATACTTGTTGTCAGTATTGACCACGCAGGCCGGCCCCTTGCTGTGCACCTTGATGTTGATAGCGATGCCCTTGGGGGTGACCTTCTTCACGAAGTCGGTGTACTTCTTCAGGATGTCGTCCGGGTCCTGATTAGGGACGAGACGCATGGAGACCTTCGCTGAGGCGCGGGCCGGAATCACCGTCTTTGCGCCGGGCGCGACGAAGCCGCCGGGTATACCGTGGACTTCGAGCGTGGGACGTGCCCAGGTGCGGTAGAGCACAGAGTACCCGGGCTCGCCGGTGAGCACGCTGGAGCCGACCTCGGCTTTGCGATAGTCCTCCTCGTTGAAGGGCAGGCGTTCCCAAGCTTTCAACTCGGCGTCGGTCGGTTTCTGCACGTCGTCGTAGAAGCCGGGGATGAGGATCTTGCCGTCGGCGTCCTTCAGTTTGCTGATGATTTCGACCAGCGCGAACAGCGGGTTCGGCGCAGCGCCGCCATATACGCCGGAGTGCAGGTCGGTCTTTGCGCCCTGGGCTTCGATCTCGGTATAAACCAGGCCGCGCAGCCCGACGCACAGGGTTGGCATGTCAGGGGCAAACAGCTCGGTATCAGTTACCAGCGCGAAGTCGGCTTTGAGCTTGCCGGTATTGGCGTTCTTCAGGACGTATTCTTCGATGCTCTCGCCGCCAACTTCCTCCTCGCCCTCGATGAGCACCCGGACGTTGATGGGCAGCTTGCCGCCGCCGGTCTTGAACAGCGACTCAAAGGCCTTCAGCTGCATCCAGAGCTGGCCCTTGTCGTCCACCGCGCCACGGGCATAGATATTGTTGTTGCGCTCGGTCGGCTCCCACGGCGGAGTGTGCCACTCGTCGAGCGGCTCGGCTGGCTGGACATCGTAATGGGCGTAGCAAAGCGCCGTCGGCTTGCCGGCGGCATGCAGCCAGTCGGCATAGAGCAGCGGGTGGCCCCCGGTAGGAATAATCTCGACGTGCTCAAAGCCGATGCGCTGCAAGTCATTGGCCACGACCTCGGCGGCCTTGCGGACATCGTCTTTGTGCTCTTCGGCGGTGCTGACACTGGGGATGCGAAGCAGGTTTTTCAGCTCTTCAAGGAACCGTTTCTGGTTCTCGCGAGCGTAGGAAACGGCAGAGGAAACGACAGTAGATGCCATAGGGAGAACTCCTTCTGACTAGCGCGAACTGGGATACGCAAACACAAAAGTATATCGCAACGAGGCGGGCGCCGGTTTGGAGCCAGACGGCAGGGTAGTGTCCTAAACGTGCGTTGACGCACAAACGACTATTCTTCTTCGATTTTTTCCAAGTCTGCAGCTAGAAACTGGTGGGTGATAGTCTCGTAACCAAACTCAACCAGGATTACTTCCCCGGGCTCGCTATGTGCGACCACGGTTCCAATCATTCCCCGATAAGGTTTTTCCGTATCCGGAAGATTTGCCAGCAGCTTGACCCGCACTCTGTCGCCAAGCATCATGTGCTTTCTCCACACCTACGCCAGCAACTCCTTGAGCCTCCAAATGTCATGCTGCGCAGTGCGCGGAGATCGTTTTGCTTGCGTGCCATGATCAAACCGTAGCATTGCAGAGATGCGACTGCAACCGCTTGCTGTTATTCAGCAACGCACGTTTAGGACACTACCGACGGCAGCCGAATGGCTACTTCGCTACTTCCCCGATGTAAACCGCGAACGGTTGCAACGCGATTTCCGACAGCTTTTGGGTCGCGCCCATATTCTGCGTTGTCATCAGCGTCTTCGCATGTCCGGAGTTGAATCCTTGCGGCTTCAGGTCGAAGCTTGCTTTCTGCGGAGCGGCCGACATGTTGATTACGACCAGCACCGCATCGTCGTTGTGCTTGCGCAGATAGGACAGCACATTAGGATCGTCCTGGTTCAGCGCGATATAGTCGCCGTCGATCAAGGCCGGATCTTTGTGCCGCAATGCCAGCAGTCCCTTGTACCAGTTCAGGATTGAGTTCGGGTCCTGCAACTCATCGGCAACGTTGTACGTTCTATAGGTGACGGGAATGGGCAGCCAGGGGATCCCCGTAGTGAAGCCCGCGTTGGGCGTGCCGTTCCACTGCATGGGAGTGCGCTCGCCATCGCGGCCTTTGTCGGTGGGCCAGGTCAAGCGCCCCACCGGGTCCTTTACGTCCTCTTTGCGGACCGGGTCGTTGTTCTGCATGCCGATCTCTTCGCCGTAGTACAGGATGGGAGTTCCACGCAGCGTGAGATACAGCGCGGCCATGTCCTTGGCGATGTGGTCGTTGTGCGTGCCGTCGCCGTAGCGGTTCCACGAGCGCGGCTTGTCGTGATTGCCGATGACGTAGACCGGCCATCCGCCCGAGGCGTCGATTCCTGCAATGTGCTGACGAAACACCGGCGCCGAGAACTTGAGGTTGATGAACATCAGGTCCATGGGCATCTGAAGTTCGTCGTTCCTGGACCCGTAATACCGCTTGAGTTCGTTTACGTCGGACGTCCAGGTCTCGCCGATCAGCACTGCGTCATACTTGTTGGCAACCGTGCGCAACCCCTGCAGCGCGGTGTGGACCTCCGGCAGCTTCTGGTTGTACTCGTTCCTCATGTTGGGGTCGCCCCGGTCGTCCTTTCCCGGTAGAACCGGGTTGTCCTTCAAGGCAGGGTCTTCATAGAGGGTGTCCACGGCGTCCAGTCGAAAACCGGCGACCCCGCGCTTGTACCACCAGGCGGTGGTGTCATACATGGCATTCACCACCGCGGGGTTGCGCCAGTTGAGATCGGGTTGCTGCGGGTAGAAATAATGGTAGTAGTACTGGTTGGTCTTATCGTCCCACTGCCATGCCGAGCCGCCAAACCCGGAAATCCAGTTGTTCGGAGGCTGGTTAGGCGCTTTGCCATCTCGCCAGATGTACCAGTTGCGCTTCTTGGCGGTGCGCGAGGAGCGCGAGTCAAGAAACCATGGATGCTGGTCGGATGTGTGGTTCACCACAAAATCAAGGATGATCTTGATGCCGTGCTCTCGTCCCAGCTTCTCCAGTCGGTCGAAGTCGCCGAGCGTGCCGTAGGTCTTGTCGATGTTTTCGTAATCGGAGACGTCGTAGCCGAAGTCGACTTGCGGCGATGGGAAGCAGGGCGCGATCCAGATGGCATCCACCCCGAGCGCCTGCAGGTAGTCAAGCTTCGAGGCGATACCGTTCAAGTCGCCATAGCCGTCGCCATTGCTGTCCATGTAACTGCGAGGATAGATCTCATAGAAAACTGCGTGCTTCCACCAGGGAGCATCGCCGGCCTGGGGCGCGGACTGGCTGTGCATTTCTGGCAGGGCGAAAAAAAGAGCGAGAAATAGCAGCAGAAACCGTGAGATCTTCGTCGGCATCGATTTTGACCCCCTGAGGCTGGTCGAGCCCTGAACGGAATCGAGTCTAACAATTTCAGGCGCGTGAGGCCACACGTAACCCGCCACATTTTCGCCGGCTTACAAATTGCAATACCGTGCCAGAAAATTGAGGCACATCAGCACAGACAAGGCCAGAGCGAGTACCCGCCTTGTCACAGTGGCGCAGGAAGTTGTTTCGCTTGATCTGCCGCTCGGCGCTCGTGCTGTTTTTCCTCGACGTCCTGGCATAGGCTCGGCCGGTGCCGATGGGGGCTCAGGTCGCCCGGCCAGACAAAACTCTCCTGCGATGTCCGCTACTTACTTGGAAGTGAAAGCCACCCACATCCGGGTCGGCTCGAGATCTCCGAGAATGCCTCCGTTTTGGTGACGTTGAGAATCTCGGCCAACGGACAGTCTTGTGCGGAGGATCTGTCCGATCTCGGTGGAACAATTAGGTAAGGTAACCAAGCAGTGATTACCATAGTAACGACGGATTCGCAACTTTCACTTTTCCCTTGACAATTGGCGCGCGCGTATGAATTTACTTGCAAGCGTGGTTGCGCAGCTTATACTGGATTCACCCTTGCAATGGGCGGTTGCGCCGCTTATGTCGTAGCGAATTAGATTGTGAGGGAAGGGAGACCTTTCCATGATGAATATGTTGAAGAACCTGCACAAGGAAGAATCTGGCCAGGATATGATCGAATACGCGCTGATCGCGTTAATCATCGCTCTGGGTGCCCTCGCCGGTATGGGTACCCTGGCTTCCTCAGTCAACGCGGAGTTCACGAAAGTTTCCGGCAGCCTCACCTAAGGGACGTTTCACAACGCTGGAAGCGGCTATTCAAGGCAGCACGGTCGCTCCTGCTAGAGAGTGGGGAGTTGCCTGCACTTTTGACAAGCAGAAGCTTGACCAGGTGATAGCCCACTCAGCTACGCCGCTGATCCGCAGTAAAGCAGTAAAGAAGGGCCCGAGCGCCGCCTTCAGTGGCAGGTCTTACGACCTCTCCAACTTTGCAAGATGCGGCGGTTTCCTCCGATTGGTGAAGGAGAAGGGCAAGTGCGCCTGCGGCTTGATGAGCAGTTGATCGCTACCTGCAATTCGGTTTGTCAAGAAACTCGTTCCTTTTTGCTTGCACACTCTGCCGCGACAAGTTGGCCAGGTCGTTGTTGTAATGGGACGACAAGAAACGAAAAGCCAACCCGGGAGGTCCGGCCTCTAAAGATTCCCAGCGACACGACCTCAGACAATAAAGCGGGCGCCCCAGCGCCCGCTCTAACGAACATTACCGACAAGGATGCTACTGGGTCAACCGCAAAAGGACCTTGGACTTAATGGTTTGGAATGCCGTGGTCAGCTCAGATGTACAGCTAGCCGAAGGACAGTTTGGGACGTCGAAAAACTCCCCGGCTGGCTGGCCTACAACGTAAGTTGCTGGATAGGCCGGATCATTGGCCAGTTCCGCCAGGAAGGCCTGAGTGGCCGCGCCCACGCTCGGCCCCAAACCGATCGTATAGATATACGTGGGAACCGGGCTTTCCGTACGCAAAGCAGTAGCCGTTTTTCGGGCACGATACTGGGCCTCA
>JARLGI010000055.1 GCA_031296115.1 Acidobacteriota bacterium
CACGTTGCGTGTGCGTCGGCCATCCGCCAATGAGCCAACCGAACCATCTCGAAGGACGTCGGTTTCGGTGGCGCAATCGGCATCCCAAACAGCGGCAATTGTGGCGGGATCAAAGGCATGATCCTGCGCCTACAGGGGTGGCAGACCCACTACGGTGCTACGCACCGGAAGAATTTGGACACTCCATCCCTAGTAGGGTCGTGCAGGTGCACCATGGTGCACTTGTTGCGGCCTCAATGACATAGAGATTTCAGGTGCACTTGGGTGCACCTGAGAAATGCGAGGTCTACATGCCAATTCTGAAAGTAGAATCCGTGAGAAAAGCAAGCAACGACCGGGAGACTCTTCGTGTTTATCCGGTCACCACCAAGCTGACCAAAGAGGAACGGAACGTTGTAACTAAATTCGCGGAGTCCCGCGGCGTTGCGCGTGGTCAGTGGATACGCGATGTGATTCTGGCTCAGTTGCAACACGCCTCCAGGAACAATGCGGCTCTGGCGGAGATTCTTGGCATCCGTTTGCTGCTGGTCAATGTCCTTCGACCATTGGCCGCTGGGCAAAAGCTGACACCGGAAACATTCGACAAACTGCTCGACGAGATCGGCACAGCCAAGTATGACCTGGCCGGAAAACTCGTGTCCGAGCGCAGGAGGTAGCTGTATGCAGAACACCACATGGGGGCGTAAGGAATCGATCGTCTGGCCCTACCAGATTCCGATCTATGCTTACAGCGCGGCGTTCCTTTCCGCCGTGGTGACCTTCTTCTTTGTTTGCGGCTGGATTCGCTTCGCTACCACGCCCTTGCAGCGGTACTACCTGCCGCTCTATGAGCGGACCTCGGTGATCGGCGCGTTCAGCAAAACCCACAGAAGCAACTACCGCGTACTCTTTGTAGCGGGTCAAGGACTCAAGCCGCGGCCTGCTCAGAACACCGATGTGATGCTGGGCAGGACTCCAGAACCGGATGGCAAAACCATTCCGCTCCAACTCTCGGCAGATGCTCCGCTGCATGGGTACACGCTCCTTTTCCGTAGTCCTCTACGTAGCTTTTCCGACGTTCGTCTGAGCGATTACATGAAGGAGGTTGTCTATGGCGGAACCAGTCTGCCCACCTTCTTCCGACCGCCGTTTATCGGCGGTACAGTGGTCCTTTTGATCCTGCTGCCGTTTGCTGTCTTGAAAGATGTGCAGCGACAGAAACAGCTTCGCTACGGGCGGCGTCTCAAAGGCCCGGAGATGCTGACGCCACGCCAGTTCAACCGCGTCGTCAAGGGAGACGGCATCGGCTTCAAGATCGATGGGATGCGCAAAATGCTGCGCATTCCGGCTCGCGCCGAGGCCCAACACATGCAGATCATCGGCGACACAGGCGCAGGTAAGTCGGCGCTCATGTTTCAGCTACTCCGGCAGGTTAGCAGCCGAGGTGATTCAGCCATTGTCTATGACCCGGCGCGAGAGTATGTGAAGCGATTCTATGACCCGGACCGCGGCGACATCATCCTCAATCCGCTTGACCGGCGCTGCCCGTATTGGGGACCGGCTGAAGAGTTGCGCAGCCGGTCGGAAGCAAAGGCGCTGGCCGTCTCTTTGTTCCAGCCACCGCAGGACAAAAAGGGCGAATTTTTCATCGAATCTCCTCAAAAAATCTTTGCCTTCCTGATGGCCTACGGACCGACGCCGGATCAACTTGTCCATTGGATGTCAGACCCGGAAGAGATCGACCGCAGAGTCCAAGGCACCGAACATGCGCACCTGATCGACCCGCACGCGCACCAGCAGCGGGCCGGTGTTCTGGCCTCGCTCGGCTTGGTCGCCGACAGCCTCCGCTTGTTGCCGAAAAGGAGCGAAGCCAACGGAACATGGACAGCAACCGAGTGGGCCGAAAAGCGCCAGGGTTGGATCTTTCTGACCTCGCTTCCGGCGGAGCGGGAAGCGCTTCGGCCTTTGCAGAGTTTGTGGATCGATTGGCTGGTTTTGCGCCTGCTCAATGAGCCAACCGCTGCGCAAAAGCGCGTCTGGTTTGTGATCGACGAGTTGGCGAGCTTGCAGAAACTTCCTCAGCTCCACACGGCGATTACCGAGGCTCGCAAGAGCAATAACCCAGTCGTCCTTGGTTTTCAGGGCAAGGCACAACTTGAATACTTGTACGGGCATCTGGCCGAGGTCATGTTGTCGCAGCCGGCGACCAGCGTTTGGCTTACCACCAAGGAGCCGAATGCCGGGGAATGGGTCTCGAAGTTCATCGGCAAGGTTGAGATCGAACGGCTCCGTGAGACGCACTTCGACGGCACCCGCGCAGGCCGCAACTTCGCGCTTGACCGGCAGGTAGAACAGTTGGTTCTGGAATCGGAAATCGCCGGTCTAGCCGATCTCCATGCCTATATGAAATACCAGAACTACGTGACGCGGTTTTCTTTCCCGTACTTCAATATGCCGGAAGTTGCCGAGGGTTTCGAGCGGCGCGACCGGCCCGATGACAAGCTGCCCTATGATCCGGCGCGCGTGCAGGGCAGTGAGCCGAATACGGAGTTGAAACAGGTTCCAGAAGATACTCCCTCATCGCAGCCCAACGCGCTGCCTGTGGTGCAGCAGATCGAACCGGAGCCAACCGTCGCTCCCGACGCGGACGATCAACAGAATCTCATTCTGCGAGGTTAAGACACTACTATGCTGACCATCTCCAAACCGCTTTCCGCGAGTCAAGCCCAGACCTATCACGAAAAGGAATTCACCGCCGCCGAGCAGAATTATTGGAAACAGGCCGACACAATTCAAGGGGAGTGGCACGGCAAGCTGGCCGGGAAATTCGGCCTTGCCGACGCCGTGGGAGCCGAAGAATTCGCCCGGCTTTCCGAAGGCCAGCACCCGGTAACCGGCGAACAATTGGTTCGCCATCGCAAGGTCCATGAATATAAGACCGAGGACGGTAAAACCGTCGCGCCGGTCGAGCACCGCGCCGGATGGGACGCAACCTTCAGTGCGCCCAAGTCGGTATCGCTGACAGCCCTTGTCGGTGGCGATGACCGGGTGCGCGAAGCCCATCGAGAAGCCGTGAACGTCGCGCTGAATGAGTTGGAGCGATATACCCAGGCGCGGATCGGCGGCAACCGTCCGGCGGAAATGACCGGCCAGTTTGTAACCGCTAAATTCGAGCATGACACGGCGCGCCCGGTGGATGGTTACGCCGCGCCGCAGCTTCACACCCACGCCGTCATCTTCACTATGACGGAACGCGAGAACGGGCAGATGCGCGCGCTTCAGGAACGGAGTTTCTTCGCCTCGCAGAGCTACGCAACCGCCGTGTATCAATCGGAACTGATATACCGGCTCCGCAATCTTGGCTACGAAATCGAGCCCGGCAAGAGTGGTGCGCCGGAGATCAAGGGATATTCGCAGGAGTACCTTGATGCCTCCAGCCCACGACGCCAGCAGATTGAGGAAGCCCTTGCATACAGCGGATTCAGTGGTCCGGAGGCGGCGCAGATTGCGGCTCACAACACCCGCGACAAAAAGGTGATCCTGTCGCCTGACGAGGTGTTGGCAGCCCACCGGCAGATTGCCGCCGAGTTCGGCAACCAGGCTGACCATGTAGTTGCCGAGGCACGAAAACGGCAGATCGGCCAAGCACAGAAACCAGTGGCCGAGGAACGCCAGAAACAGGCGCACTCCGCGCTGACCTTTGCGCGCGACCGTGGTTTCGAGCGCGAGGCTATCCAGGATGAGCGAGCGTTGCTTGTCGATGCAATGCGGCGCGGCATGGGAGAAACGACATACCCGGAGGTTCGCGCCAGCTTCGAGGCGCGTGTCGCCTCCGGCGAATTCCAGATCGTGCCCGGCGAAAAGCACGATTCGGCACGCAGATTCACGACATCTGAAATGGTCCAGGCCGAAAATAAGATCGTGCGAACGGTGCTGGATGGACAGGGCCGCGCTCCGCAGCTCATGCCTGTTCAGCAGGCCATACCGCTCACGGAGGCTCGCCCGCATCTTAACCCGTCGCAGCGCAACGCCATCGAACAGGTGCTTACTTCCCGTGACCGTATACAGGGGTTGCAAGGCAGGGCCGGAAGTGGAAAGACAAGTACGCTCGAAAGCATCCGGCAGGGGGCGGAGAGGAACGGCTATGTGGTCGAGGGTTTTGCCCCAACCTCCCGCGCCGCGCGCCAGCTCCGCGACGCGGGTATCTCCGCCGATACGCTGCAAGGGTTCCTGGCTCGCAGCCGCAATGCCGGCGATCCGGGTGCGAGGCATCTTTATATGGTCGATGAATCCTCGCTGGCATCGACCAAACAGATGCGGGACTTTCTTGAAAAAATCGGCCCCCAGGACAAGGTTCTGCTCATCGGCGACATCCGGCAGCACCAGGGCGTCGAAGCCGGAAAGCCCTTCGAGCAGTTGCAACAGGCAGGGATGCAGACCGCGCAGCTTGACCAGATCGTGCGCCAGAAAGATCCCGAACTACTGAAAGCTGTCGAGCATCTGTCGAAAAATGAAACCGCAATTGGTGTGCAGATGCTTCAGCAGCAAGGCCGCGTGACGGAGATCGTAGACCCGCAGCAGCGCATTGATTCGATAGCAAGAACTTATGCGGTCCATCCTGAAAACACGATTATCGTCTCACCCGACAACGCCTCGCGCCGTGCCATCAATCAGGTTGTTCGGCAGCAGTTGCAAGTGCTTGGCGTCTTGGATAAGGAAGATCATTCCATGCGCGTACTGACACCACGCTCCGATATGACCGGCGCGGATCGAGCATGGGCCGCCCGTTATCAGGCCGGGGACGTTCTGCACTACATCCGCGGAAGCAAAGAGCTTGGCATCGAGGGCGGAAGTTATGCCCAGGTCGTCACCACGGACCCGAAAGAGAATCTTGTTACCATCCAGAAACCGAACGGGGAACAGGTGTCTTACGACCCGTCACGGTTGCGCGGCATCAGTGCCTACCGCGAGATCGAGCGGGAATTTGCCATAGGCGACCGCATCCAGTTCACCGCGCCGAATCGTGCGCTGCAAGTTGCCAATCGCGACCTCGGCACGATTCACCAGATCGACGAAAACCGCAATATCAGCGTCCGCATGGATGGCGACAAGAACAGAACTGTTACCTTCAATGCCGACGAAATGCGGCACTTCGACCACGGCTATGCCGTGACCTCGCACAGTTCCCAGGGACTCACCGCCGAGCGTGTCCTGGTCAACATGGATACCAATGTTCACCCGGAACTCATCAACAGCCGCTTTGCTTATGTCTCTGTCTC
>JARLGI010000056.1 GCA_031296115.1 Acidobacteriota bacterium
CAGGCCGGACAGTTCGGCTACCTCTTCGACAACGCCGAGGACACACTCACATTCTCGCGCTTCCAGACCTTCAACTTCGATGGTTGGAGCGAGTATCCCGACCTTCTGGAACCGCTGCTCTTTTATGTATTGCAGCGCGCGTCGTCGGAGATCGAGAAACCCGCCAACACCGCCGTCTTCAAGCTCTTTGCCATCGACGAGGCGTGGATCTTCTTGAAGAACAGGACCATCCGCGAATGGATTCTGAAGGCCGAAAAAACGTGGAGGAAAAAGAACGCGGCGATGGTCCTCGCTACGCAGTCGGTCGTCGAACTGGCCGCATCCGAGATGCTGCACGTCGTCAACGAGTCCTGCCCAACCAGGATTTTCCTCTCGAATCCGAACATCGACCGGAAGCTGTACGCAGAAGTTTTCCAGTTGAACGACACCCAGCTTGAGTTGCTTGAGTCGCTGGTGCCCAAACGCGAATTGCTACTCATGCAGCCAGGGGCCACCAAGAAACTGGTGCTTGAAGTCGATGCCCTGGGCTACTGGATCGCCACTAACAACTCCCGCGACAACATGCGCAAGCAGGATTACTTTGCCCGCTTCGGACCGGAGCAGGGACTCCTGCGTCTGGCTCACGACTACCCCAATCCCACAAAACCCGAGGTGAAAAGATGAACCGCTCTCCCATTCTTCCGCTGGTGCTTGGCCTGGTTGCGACCGTCGCCCACGGCCAGCAACAGGCCCGCATCGTCAAATACCACTCGAACGACATCGTCAGCGTGCGCGCCAAGATGCGCTACACCACGCTGATTCAGTTGCCGCCCACAGAAAAGATTCTTGAAGTCGCTACGGGTGATAAAGACTTCTGGATTATCGACGCCGTAGGCAACTACTGCTTTCTGCATCCGGCGAAAGAGGGCATCCACTCCAATCTCAACCTCATCACCGACAAGGGCACTGTCTATTCGTTCACGCTCGATGATGTCGAGGCTGGCGACCCCGACCTGAAGGTCGTTATCGAGCCGTCCGACCCGTCTTCGCTGGCCGCCGCCAATGGCGTCACGCAACTTGTGCCAGCGGGTGAAGTAGAGGCAGCCCGCGTCCAGGCGCAGATGGCGCAGACCCGCGCCGCCACCGCGGTCGAGCAGTTTCGTGCCGACTATCCAACCCTGGCGCTGAAGTTCGACTACACCTACCACAACGAAAGCCCCTTCGATGTATCGGCGATCTACCACGACGACAAGTTCACCTACATCAAGTCGTCGGCAGCGGAGAAATTTGCCGTTTATGAGCTGAAGGACGGCAAACCCGACCTCATCACTTTTCAGCTTAAAGACGGCACCTACGTCCTGCCCAAGATCGTGGACAAGGGGTATCTGGAAATCGGAAAGCATCGGCTCGAATTCCAGCGGAAGGGGCAATAACCAATGGCAGAGGAAAAACAGACCTACGTAACGCCGGGCTCGGAAGTGCAGAATGCACAGCCACAATCATCCGCAACGGCTCCGGCAGTCCATGACAAGCGCATCTTGCCCGAGGGTGTGGTTCCGAAGCAGGCGCAGGGTTATGTTGTCGCCGGGCTTGCGGTGCTGATTTTGCTGGCGGTGATGTTCTCGAAAAACCATGCCAAACCAGCTCCGAAAGAAACTGCTTCGTCGCCGGCGGCTGTGTCCACGGACGCCAACCAGCGCAAGATTCAGGAACTCGAACAGGACCTGAGCGCCGACCAGCGCCAGGGCCAGCAGCAGGCAACAGCACAGAGAACAGGTGCAGCGGCATCGCCGGCAAACATGGCGAATGCAGCGAATCCCGCACAGCCAGGCGCCGCGTCTCCTGCTACGCAGTCGCCGCCAGGCCCGGTCCAAAGTGCGGAACCGCCCCGCGACCCTGTCGCCGACGCAGAAAAAGCGCTGGCTTTCAAAGCCCGTTTTGCCTCCAATCTTGTTTCTGCCGATGACGGCGCTGCGCGCGCATCCGCTCCACAGGCTGATTCCGTTAACGTGGCTCGTCCTATGGAGGCGCCTCAGCAAGTTCCTGCCGCGCAGGCCGCTGCGAACGGACAGAAGCGTACCCCGGAGGTCAATGTCAACTCCGCCCACGGCCAGCCCTTTGTGGTCTTCGAGGGCACCACTATCGACACGGCATTGGTCAATCGTCTCGATGGCGAATTCGCCGGACAGGTCAAAGTCATGGTGACCAATCCCGTCTACAGTCAGGACCGCCAGCATGTCCTGATCCCCGAAGGCACGTTCATTCTTGGCGACGCGCAGAAGGTCTCCGGCTTCGGCCAGAAGCGCCTCGCCGTCGCCTTCCACCGGATGCTGATGCCGGATGGATACTCCGTCGATCTCGACCAGTTTCACGGTCTCGATCAGGTGGGCGAAACCGGCTTCAAAGATAAGGTCAACAACCACTACCTGCAAATCTTTGGGGCATCCATCGCTCTGGGGATTATTTCAGGCGCCGCCGAGGCTACGACCAACGGCGGCTATTCCCAAAGCGGCTCCGATATGTACCGGCAGGGCATGGCGTCGAGTCTCGCCGCCTCCGGCGCCAACGTGCTCGACAAGTTCATCAACATTCCGCCCACCATCACCATCCGCGAGGGCCACCGCATCAAGGTCTACATCACCCAGGACATGCTGCTGCCCGCGTATGAGAACCACGACATGCCGGGGGTGATGTGATGCGTCCCGCCTCGCTCGTGCTCTTCGGCTGCCTGCTCGTGACTGGCTGCGCCTCGCCTTCGCCGCCGAAGCCCTCTCCCTATCACTACGGCGTGGTTGCCGATGCTCCGCGCCGTGACCGGGTGCGTGTGAACCCATATCGCGCCCCGGCCTCCACTAAGAACCCAACGCACGGTCGCTGACGCTCCGTGCTCTTCAGAAACAAGGAGTCATTCATGCAACGCAAACTCGCCTCTCTCTTCCTCGTCTTCGCCGCCCTGCTTGCGCCCAAGGCGCATGCGCAGTTCGGCTCAGGCATTGTCTATGACCCGACCCAAAGCGCCCATGCCATTCAGCAGCTCAGCCAGGGCGAGCAGGAACTCCAGAAATGGGCGCAAGAACTTCAGAAGTGGGAACAGCACCTTCAAAAAGAGGAGCAGATTTACACGACCGCGTATCAGACCATGAACCAGGTCATCGCGGCCTACAACCTTGCTTACCAGATGTCACGGATGCCGCAGAATCTGGCGGCCCGCTATCAATCAGATTTCTCCAGGTGGACCGTTTTCTCGAATCCCAGCCTTGCGGCCTCGAACACCTCCGGCATCACCTCCGCGTGGCTCAATGCGCTTGATCTCGGCAATCCCACGCGCGCCGCGTCTGCCTATAGCGGCGCGGTCATTCAGGTGCAGAGTTATCCGTCGAGTGGTTTGTCCGCGATGGATTCCACCACTCAAGCCGTGGTCCAGAATCAGTACGCCAGTTCCGAGATCGGACAGGCCAATGTCACCAATCTGCTTTCGACGCTTGGCACCATCCGATCGGACTCGCAGACCTTCCAGCAGAAGCTCGCCAACCTTGAATCGGACACTTACTCGACCGACCCCAGCCAGCAGACTGAGGTTGGTGTACTGGCCAAGATCAATACGGCGACCATGCTGCAAATCCACTCTCAACAGGACGCCAACCAGATCCTCGCCGCCGCTGCTGCGCAGCAGGCGCTCGACGCCAAGGAAAAACTCGACGAGCGCAACCGGCTCATCAACCAGGCTATTTACTTCCAGCAGAACTTCTCGAATGTGATGCAGCAGACGACGAGTGGCATCAGCAACGCTCTCCAATCCATTTCGCTCAGCCCCAATGGAAGGTAGGTCATGTCGCAAAGCTATTTCACCTTTCTCTCGCAGGCCATCAACGACCTGCTGACCACCAGGAGCGCGGCGATTCAGGCCACGGGACTCGAAATCTTCCGTGGCCTGGCAGTGATCCTCATCGTCTGGTTCGGCGTGAAATCCGCCCTGTCCGCTTCGCAGGGACATGGCGGCGGATTCCACTTTGCCAGGTTCGCCGACCTGATCCTGATGATCTCCTTCGGCCTGGGAATGCTGACCTATTACTCCTCGCCGATACCCGGCGTCGGGTACAGCTTCAGCGAACTTGTGACCAAGGAAGCGATTCAGCTCTCCGCGCAGATTCAGGCCGATAACACGCAGCAGATCGTCGATTCGATCACCGCCGCCGAAAAGCAGTTGGGCGCGCCTCCGGGCATCTTCAGCTTTTCCGAAGACTTGACCTGGATGATCGCCAGCCTTGCGCTAATGGTCATGCAGGCATTTGTATTCGCCGTTATTGCTTACGGCTATGTCGCCACCGCGGTCTGCGTGCTCATCGGTCCGATCTTCATTCCGTGGTTCATCGTGCCCAAACTGGACTGGCTCTTCTGGGGATGGTTCAAGGCTTTCATCGGCTTCAGCTTCTACCAGGTCGTGGCCTCGGCTTTCGTCTTCATCTTCTCGAAAGTCGTCGTCGGAATGTTCGGCGTCATCGGTACGCTTTCGCTCTCGAACATCGTGACGCTTCTGCCCGCGCTGCTCACGCTGGCTTTCGTCTGCATTTACGGACTCCATAAGATACCGGAACTGACAGGCGCGATCCTCAGCGGACGCGCCGGAACCTGGGTAGACCTCAGTGGGAAATGACACCATGACAAAAACAAACTTTGCAACCACCGATGCCGGCCACAGGTTCCTGGAACTCTATGCCGAGCCGGTCGTCACCAACACCTACCTGAAGGTAGCTGTGCTGGTCCTCTCCGTTGTCGCGCTGGCATTGCTTGCGCTTCTCTACCGTGCCCAGACTGCTGCCTTGCGGCTGAAGCCGCTCGTCATCTCGGTCTCGGACATCGGACGCGGGCAGGTCATGAACTATGCCGACTTCTCCAAGGTCCCCGTCGAGCGCGTCAGCAAATACTATCTCGCGCGCTGGGCGCAGCTTTACTACGGCCGCAATCACGCGACGTTGCAGCGTGACTTTGCCGAATCGCTGAATTTATTCTCCAACGAATTGCAGAGCGCCACGCTCGCCCGTGTCAATAAGGCGAAGACGCTGGAGACGTTTCTGCTCGACCCCAGCGCGCCCAACGTGGACATCGAAATCAAAGCCGTGGTGCTGGACGATACGCGGCAGGCCCCGTATCGCGCTCACATCGAATTCGAGAAGGTGTTTTACTCGCCCGGCGACCAGCAGGAACAAAGCCGCGAACGCTGGACCGCGAACGTCGTCTATGGCTTCCGCGACGAGGTCCCGAACGCCATGCTGTTGACCAATCCGCTTGGCGTCGTGATCAGCTACGTCCATGAAGACCAGGCATTCGGGAGTTAACCGCCATGCGACAGAAGAAGCCCATCCTCCTTTATTGCGCCGATACTGAGTTGCTGTCATCTCTGGCGTTCGCGTTGCGGCTGCATCCTTATCAAGTCACCGCGACTGAGAACAGCATGGAAGCGTCTCTCGTCGCTGGCGACCGCTGTGCGGGTTTCGTCTGTGGCGTACTCATCCACGCGCAGCAGGGTGACCTTGCCGGACGGCTGGTCCATCGCATTCTCGAAGTCGCAGACCACATGCCCTTGCTGCTGGTGGACCGCACCGGCGATCTGGCGCCCGTGCGCTACGCAGACATGGTGCTCTATGGCCGCAACACCTCGATGCAACACATCCTCGGCGCTCTTCAGACGCTCTGCGCGCGTAAACGTGAGCAGCAGCCCCGGAGCGCCGCGTGAGCGAGCCTATCTACATCGGCGGATTCTCTGGCGGCATTGACTCGCAGGCCGCTGCGCGGTTCATGTTGAACCGCTGCGGCGCAGCCCGTGTCGTCCTCGTAAACTCGGACGCCGGTGGGAATAAGCATCCGCTGACCATCGAGCACATCGGCTGGTACTCAGCCCATGTGCATCCGGTCGCGCGCGTCCAGGCGATCGTCCGCGATATGTGGGTGAACCCCGATACCGCGGCGGAGCGCGGCTTCGATCCTAACGAACCGCTTACCTTTGTGCGCATGGCGGAGATGCGCCGCATCTTCCCATCGCGCAAACGGCAGTTCTGCACCGACAAGCTGAAGCTGCAACCGATCCGCCGATGGATACTGGCGAACTATCCCGATGGCAACTATGCCCGCTTCTCGGGCGTACGCCGCGATGAATCGCTGGCGCGCGCCGATCGCCAGTGGCTGGAGTGGGACGATTTCTACGACTGCGAGTTGTATAACCCGGTCTACGACTGGTCGAAGCAGATGTGCTTCGACTACGTGAAGCAACACAAAGAGCAGATCAATCCGCTCTACTCGCTTGGGTTCACGCGCGTGGGCTGCGCCCCCTGCGTAAATTCCAACAAAGACGACATCCTGAATTGGGCGACACGCTTCCCGGAGATGATCGACAAAGTCCGCGTCTGGGAGCGGCACGTCGGGCGCACCTTCTTTGCGCCCTGCGTGCCAGGCATGGCGATCAACTGGGTCGATGACGTCGTCGCCTGGGCAAAGACCGATCGTGGCGGCAGGCAGAACAACCTGTTCCGCATCCTGCCTCCACCAGTCTGCGAATCGAGGTATGGCCTATGCGAATGAACCTGCATATTTCGCCATGCAACCTCGACGAGGCCCACGCTTTTGTCGATGCCGTACATCGCCATCACCGCAGGACATGGGGCGGTAAGTTCGCCATAGCCTGTGCATCCGGCGAGTGTGTGCATGGCGTGGTGGTCGTTGGACGCCCTGTTGCGAGGTTACTCGACGACGGTTACACGCTGGAAGTAACTCGCCTCGCTACGGACGGAGCCAAAAACGCCTGCTCCATGCTCTACGCCGCCGCGTGGCGAGCTACACGGGCGATGGGCTATCACAAGCTGATCACTTACATTCTTGACTCTGAACCGGGAACATCGCTGCGGGCCGCTGGATGGAAGCTCATCGCTAAAACCAAAGGTGATACCTGGAACCGGCCTAACTCGGGACGGCCACGCGTCGATACGCATCCGCTTCAAGCCAAACTCCGCTGGGAGATAGCGAAATGAGATACCTCCTCCTCCAAGGCGATGTGCTGGCGCGACTGCGGGAACAACCCGGTGAAAGCGTACAGTGTGTCGTTACCTCGCCGCCCTATTGGGGATTGCGCAATTACGGTGTCGAAGGCCAGATCGGTCTCGAATCGACGCCGGAAGAATATGTCCTCAAGCTGGTCGAGGTCTTCCGTGAAGTGCGCCGCGTGCTGCGGAGTGACGGCACCGTATGGCTCAACCTCGGCGATACCTATTTTGGCAGTTGGGGAAACTATGGGGGCCAGAACCGCGGGCAGGGATCGCAGCGTGAGATCGTTCGCGGCAGCGCCGTGCCCAACCCAGCTTATGACGGCCTCGAGGATTATCGACCGCCGAGCACCCAACCGCATCCGGTCCTCAAGCCGAAAGACCTTGTCGGCATTCCGTGGCGGCTGGCGACTGCGCTTCAGGCCGATGGATGGTGGCTTCGCTCCGATGTGATCTGGGCCAAGCCCAACCCCATGCCGGAAAGCGTGACCGACCGGCCCACGAAGAGCCATGAGTATGTCTTTCTCCTCGTAAAGAGCGACCGTTATTTCTATGACGCCGAGGCAATCAAGGAGATTGCTGTCGGCGGCACGCCGGGCAACACCACCCATAAACAACAAACAGCTTTCGAGGACGGCGACATCCGCATGCGGACGAAGGCAGGGCTTACCGAGATGGTCGCGTTTGCCCGGCACAACAAGCGATCTGTCTGGACCATCGCGGTAGAGGCTTTTCCCGAAGCGCACTTCGCGGTGTTTCCCACGAAGTTGGTCGAGCCATGCATCCTTGCCGGAACCAGCGAGCACGGCTGCTGCTCGAAATGCGGTGCTCCGTGGACGCGCATTGTTCGACGCAGTCTTGCCTTTCAATCAGGAAGCGGCAGATCCGGGAACGTGCCTGAAGGAAAGTATGCCGGCAGCGTTCAGGCCGAAAGCGGCGACTATGACATCCGCCTCGGTCCGGTCGTCACGACCTCAACCATCGGCTGGGAGCCCTCCTGCGCGTGCAATGCGGAAATCGCGCCTTGCACTGTGCTTGATCCCTTCAACGGCGCCGGAACCACGGGCCTCGTCGCGTTGCGACTTGGCCGTAGCTATATTGGCATCGAACTCAATCCCGAGTACGTCGCCATGTCCGAGAAACGTGTGCGCGACGATGCGCCGCTGTTCTGGCAGGAGGTGCGCTCGTGAGATACCTCTCCGTCTGCTCTGGCATCGAAGCCGTCTCGGTAGCGTGGCAGCCGCTCGGCTGGAAACCGGCGATGTTTGCCGAGATCGACCCCTTCTGCTGCTGGCTGCTGCGCTCGCGCTATCGCGCATCGCGGCCGCAGCACATGCCCAGCCCGAACGACGCGGCCTCGCGCAAAGAGGCAAAACAGCGTGCGGCAGCCATTCGCAACGTCATTGCTCTGCCCGCCGATGGCGACGTGATCAATGCGGGAGATTTCACAAAGATTGGAGCCGAGGATGTGCGAGCAATCGACCTTTTGGCCGGAGGAACTCCTTTCCAGTCTTTCTCCATC
>JARLGI010000057.1 GCA_031296115.1 Acidobacteriota bacterium
CGCTTTGCCATGGTAGTCGCCAACGGCCAGGGCGAGATGAAGGGCAAGCTGTTCCGCGTCGCTCACCTTGGTTACTACGACTACCTCGATGCCATCGGCGTGATTGGCGCTCTGGAGCACGTGCTGCTCAAGGTTGCGCCCGCACATCAATCCCAGCTCGGGACCGGCGTCCGCGCCGTGCAGGAAACCTTCGCCGAGCAATTCGCTGAGGCGGTGAAAGCATGAAAATCATAATTGCCGACAAAATCTCCTCCTCCGCGTCCGCCATCTTTGGCGAACACAGTGACTGGGAAGTCGTAACCACCGATAAAGAAACGCTGCCCGGCCAACTGGCCGATGCCGATGCCATCCTGGTCCGCTCGGCCACCTTCGTCGACGCTGCCATGATGGACAAGGCTTCCAAGCTGCGCGTCATCGGGCGCGCCGGCGTGGGCGTGGACAACGTGGATCTCGACGCCGCCACCAAGCGCGGCATCGTCGTGATGAACACCCCCGGCGGCAACGCGGTTGCCGTCGCCGAGCACACCTTTGCCCTTATGCTGGCCCTCGCGCGGCACCTGGTGCGCGCCGACGTGACCATGCATGCCGGCAAATGGGAAAAGAAAACGCTGCAAGGCTCGGAACTTCGCGGCAAAACGCTGGGCATCGTAGGCCTCGGCCGTGTCGGAGTCGAAGTGTCCAAGCGGGCGCTTGCCTTTGGCATGAAGGTCATCGCCCACGACCCGTATGTAGCGCCGAGTCTCGCTCAACAGTTGAGCATCACCCTGGCGCCGCTCGATGAGGTCTTCGCGCAGTCTGACTACATCACACTGCACGTCGGCCTGACGCCGCAGACGCAGGGCATGATCAACGCCGAGGCCATCGCCAAGATGAAAAAGGGCGTGCGCCTCGTCAACTGCGCACGTGGCGAGTTGCTGAATGAACCCGCCATCATCGAGGCCCTACAGTCCGGACAACTCGGCGGCGCGGCGCTCGACGTTTACGCTCACGAGCCGGTCAAGGACTCTCCGCTGGCGACCCTGCCCAACGTCATCCTGACGCCGCACATCGCGGGCTCAACCAAGGAGGCGTCGGAGGCCGTCGGCGTTCAGATTGCCCTTCAGGTGCGTGAGTACCTGCTGAAAGGCGTCATCCAGAACGCGGTCAACGTGCCTTCCATCAGCGAGGAAGAGTACCAGGCGATGCTGCCTTACATCGTGCTGGGCGAGCGCCTGGGTGCGTTCCTGGCGCAGTCCAGCGAAGGCGGCGTGGAGGAGATCGCGCTTAGCTACAGCGGTGAGATCACCGAGTGGAAGACGGCACTCATCCGCAACGCTGCCGTGGCCGGCGCGCTCAACCAGATTGCGCATGCTCACGAGCGGGCCAACCTGGTGAACGCCGTGTCCATCGCCGAGGAGCGCGGCATTCGCATCGCCGAGCGCAAGAAAGCGCCCGGCGCCGGCGCTGCCGGCAACGTGCTGCGCGTCACCTTCAAGACCGGCCAGCAGGAAAACACGGTGGCCGGATGCGTTCTGGCGGGTGGTATCCCGAGGTTGCTGGAAATTGACGGCATCAACGTGGAAGCGCCGCTGGAAGGCACGTTCATTTACCTGCGCAATCTCGATGTGCCCGGTGTGGTGGGCCGCGTGGGAACGGTGCTGGGGCAGCACAACGTCAACATCGCCAACTTCTCCCTCGGCCGCAGCCGGCAGGGGCAGGAGGCATCGGCCGTCGCGGTGGTACAGGTGGATGGCGAAATCAGCGACAAGGTGCTGGAAGCCTTGCGCGGCATCGAGACCGTCCTGCTGGCCAAGGCGATTCGCTTCGTCGCGCCGGAGAGAAAACTGGCAGGCGCCGCGAAGTAGAGAGCTTGCGATCGCGGGAGGGCGCGGATTTCGCGGGATTGCGCTGCAACGTTCGCCGTAGCAGCGTTGCCGCCATTCCGGCGGAGTTCGCGTCCATCCGCAGTTGTATTGTGAGATCGCAGGCAAAAGAAAACGCGCCAAACTCTGGCGCGTTTTTATTGCTGACTTCAGATTAGTGTGCGGGTGCTACGTGCCCAGCATGCGCGGCCACTTGCAGGCGCACTTCGGCGCGGCGCAGCGCATACTGCAAGGCCTCGTAATGAGTGTCGGCACCGGCTTGCTTCAGTTCGGCCTCAGCCCGCGCCTTGGCTTCCTGCGCGCGCTTGATGTCAATCTCCTCCGCGCGCTCCGCGGTGTCGGCCAGGATGATCACTCTGTTGGGCAGCACCTCGGCGAAGCCCCACGCGACCGAGAGATAGTGCAGCGTTCCGCCCTGCATGTAGCGGATTTCGCCGATGGTCAGCTCGGTGATGAGCGGCGCGTGTCCGGGCAAAATGCCAAGTTCGCCGCGCTTGCCCGGAATCTGCACCTGGTCCACCTGCTCGCGGACGAGTAGCTTGTCGGGCGCGACGATATCGAGTTGCAGCGTGTCGTCCATGGCGGTTTACGCGCGCGCCTTCATCTTCTCGGCTTCTTCCAGCACTTCGTCGATCGAGCCCTTCATATAGAACGCCTGCTCCGGAATGTCGTCCATCTTGCCGTCGACGATTTCCTGGAAGCTGCGCACCGTGTCGGCGACCTTGACGTAGCGTCCTTGCAGGCCGGTGAATTGCTCGGCCACGTAGAACGGCTGCGAGAGGAATTTCTGGATCTTGCGGGCGCGCGACACCGTAAGCTTCTGGTCCTCACTAAGTTCGTCAATGCCCAGAATCGCGATGATGTCCTGCAGGTCCTTGTAGCTCTGCAAGACGCGCTTGACGGCTTGCGCGCAGTTGTAATGTGCATCACCAACCACGCGCGGGTCGAGAATGCGCGAGGTCGAAGCTAGCGGATCGACCGCAGGATAAATGCCCAGCTCGGAGATCTGGCGCGACAACACGGTGGTCGCGTCGAGGTGAGCGAAAGTCGTTGCCGGCGCCGGATCGGTCAAGTCGTCGGCAGGCACGTAAATCGCCTGTACCGAAGTCACCGAACCCTTCTTGGTCGAGGTGATGCGCTCCTGCAACTCGCCCATTTCCGTCGCCAGGTTCGGCTGATAGCCCACGGCGGAAGGCATGCGGCCCAGCAGCGTGGATACTTCCGAGCCCGCCTGCGTGAAACGGAATATGTTGTCGATGAACAGCAGCGTGTCCGAACCCTCTTCGTCGCGGAAGTATTCGGCGACGGTGAGCGCGGTCAGCGCCACACGCAGACGCGCTCCGGGCGGCTCGGTCATCTGGCCGTAAATCAGCGCGGCCTTCGACTTCGCTGGCTCTTTGATATTGACGACGCCCGACTCCTGCATTTCCAGCCAGAGATCGTTGCCCTCGCGGGTGCGCTCGCCCACGCCGGCAAACACGGAGAAACCGCCGTGCTTGAGGGCAACGTTGTTGATGAGTTCCATGATGACGACGGTCTTGCCCACGCCGGCGCCGCCGAACAGGCCAATCTTGCCGCCCTTCAGGAACGGCTGGATCAGGTCGATGACCTTCACGCCGGTCTCGAACATCTCCATCGAGGTGGACTGCTCGTCGAACCGCGGCGCCTCGCGATGGATGGGATTGCGCTTCTGCGTGTTGATGGGCCCAAGTTTGTCTACGGGCTCGCCAATGACGTTCATCACTCGGCCCAGGGTCTCGCGGCCCACGGGAACGGTGATCGGGCCGCCGAGGTCGATGGCCTTCATGCCGCGCACCATGCCTTCGGTGGGTTCCATGGCGACACAACGCACGCGGCCTTCGCCGAGCTGCTGCTCGACTTCGAGGATGACGTTGATGGGTTCCGGGACGTTGAAGCCGTCGCTGGTAACGCGCAGCGCCGAATAAATCGGCGGTAAGGCGTTCTCGGAGTATTGCACGTCCACCGCGGGACCTGCGATCTGAATGATGTGTCCGATGTTCTCTGCCATATGAATTCCGCTCTTGGCTGTTCGCTTTTAGCCGTCAGCCCATCACTTCCAAACTGTCACGTCCGACAACTGGAAACTCGAAACTGCCCTACAACGCTGCTGCGCCGCTGACGATCTCGATGATTTCCTTGGTGATCGCCGCCTGCCGCGCCCGGTTGGCGGTCAGCGTGAGCGAATCGATCACGTCGTTGGCGTTGTTGCTCGCCGAATCCATCGCCGTCATCCGCGCCGCGTGCTCAGCCGCGACCGACTCCAACATCCCTTGGAAAAGCTGCAGGGTCGCGTAGCGCGGCAGCATGTCGCGGAAAATCTCGGCCGGCGGCTGCTCATAGATGTAGTCAATGCCCGGCGCGGGAAATTCCTTGGCGCGCCGCTCTTCTTCCGACTCTGGCGGTTCCTTCAGGCTGATGCCCGCGCCCTTGGCGGCCTCGCCCATGCGTTCGCGCTCTTCCAGCGTGAACTCTTCCGTCAGCACCACTTCGCGTCGCCCGATCTCCTGCACCGGCAAAATGCGCTGTGCGATCAGCCGTTGCGAAATCACCGACTTGAATTCGTTATAGATGACGTACACCGAGTCGATTCTCTCGTCCATGTACGCCTGGACCACTCTCTCCACGATCTCGGCCACGGCTTCATACTCGAGCTTGCCCAGCAGGTTGAGGTGCTCGCCCACCAGTTGCACTTCGCCGGCGCGAGTGGGGCTCTCAGGTGTCGCGAAAGGATAACGGCGGCGCATGAAGTCGCGGCCTTTGCGGCCAACCGCGGCGATGTCGATGTTCTTGTCCTTGAAGAACGCAATGAACTTGAGGGCCGCCTTCAGGACGTTGGAGTTGAACGCGCCCGCCAGTCCGCGGTCGCCGGTCACCAGCACGAGGAGAATATTTTTTTCGGGCCGCTGCGCCAACAGCGGGTGTAAAGGTTCGCCCGTCTGCTCATTCACCAGGTCGGTGCGGCTTACCAGTGAGCGCAACACGTTGGTAATCATCAGCGAATAAGGACGCGCGGCCAACGCACGTTCCTGCGCGCGCCGCAACTTCGCCGCCGAGACCATCTTCATGGCCTTGGTGATCTGGCGCGTGTTTTTCACGCTGCGAATGCGCCGCCGAATGTCGCGAATGTTCGCCATGGTTGTTTACGCGCTCGCCTTGACCACCGCCTGCCGCTCGTTGGCGAAGCGGTCCTTGGCTTCGTTGATGACCTTGGTCATGGCTACCTTCAACTCGTCGTCCAGGATCTTCTTCTCTTCAATGGAATTCAAGACGCCCGCATTGGCCGTAGCGACGTACGCATACAGGCTCTTCTCGAAGTCGCGCAGGTCTTCGACCGGCATGTCGTCCAGCAGGCCCTGGGTTCCAGCGAAGATGATGAGAATCTGCTTGGAGAACGGCAGCGGCTGGTATTGCCCCTGCTTGAGGATTTCAGTCAAGCGCTGGCCGCGGGCAAGCTGTGCCTGCGTAGCTTTGTCGAGATCGCTTCCGAACTGCGAGAACGCCGCCAGTTCGCGATATTGCGCTAGGTCAAGCCGCAATGTTCCGGCAACCTGGCGCATGGCCTTGATCTGCGCGCTGCCGCCGACGCGGCTGACTGACAGACCCACGTTGACCGCGGGACGAACGCCCGAGTTGAACAGGTCTGTCTCGAGGTAAATCTGGCCGTCGGTAATCGAGATGACGTTGGTAGGGATGTACGCCGAAACGTCGCCCGCCTGGGTTTCAATGATGGGCAGCGCGGTCAGCGAACCGCCGCCAAGATCATTGTTCAATTTCGCCGCGCGCTCCAGCAGGCGCGAGTGGAGATAGAACACGTCTCCGGGATAGGCTTCGCGTCCCGGCGGACGGCGCAACAGTAATGAAATTTCGCGGTAAGCGACGGCGTGCTTGGAAAGATCGTCGTAAATGCAGAGCGCGTGGCGCTTGTTGTCGCGGAAGTACTCACCCATGGCGCACGCCGCATAAGGTGCGATGTACTGCATAGGAGCGGGGTCGGAGGCGGACGCCGAGACGACGATGGTGTACTCCATCGCACCGAAATCTTCCAGCGTCTTCACCACCTGCGCGACCGACGACCGCTTCTGGCCGATCGCGCAGTAAATGCAAATCAGGTCGCGGCCCTTGCTGTTGATGATGGCATCGAGCGCGACCGCGGTTTTGCCGGTCTGGCGGTCGCCAATGATCAGTTCGCGCTGGCCGCGGCCGATGGGAATCATCGAGTCGATGGCCTTCAGTCCCGTGGCCATGGGCTCTTTCACCGGCTGGCGGGCGATGACGCCCGGCGCCAGGCGCTCGATGGGAATGTACTGGCCGGTATTGACCGGACCCTTGTCGTCAATGGGCACACCGAGAGAATTGACCACGCGGCCAATCATGGCCTCGCCGACCGGAACGCTCATGATGCGGCCAGTGCGTTTCACTTCGTCGCCCTCTTCGATCGCGGTGTATTCGCCCATGAGCACCACGCCCACCGGGTCTTCTTCCAGGTTCATGGCGATGCCGGCAACGTCATGCGGAAAGGCGAGGAGTTCGCCCGACATGACCTTGTCGAGCCCGTAAACGCGGGCGATGCCGTCACCGATCGACATAACGGTACCGACTTCGTCGACGGCGATCTTCGATTCATAGTTGTCGATCTGCTCACGAATGAGCTTTGTTATCTCGTCTGCTTTGATCTGCGCCATAGAATTGCGTTCCTGTGGGACTCGTAATCTCGCCGCGCTTACGCGGTAATCAGCTCCTGCTTCATCTTCTCCAGTTGCCCACGTACCGAACCGTCATAAATCGTGCTGCCGACACGTACCATCACTCCGCCCAGGAGTGCGGAGTTGGCGACGTAACGCGGGCGAACTTTCTTGCCGGTAAGCCGCTCGATCTGCGATTGCAGAGCGGTCTTTTCTTCCGACGAAAGCTCCCGTGCGCTGGAAATCTCGGCTTCGGCATAGCCCAATTTCTCATCCAGCTCAATTTCAAATTGCCGTACGACGTCGTCCAGCATCGCGATACGCCGGTGATCGATCAGCACGGCGATGAAGTTGCGGATGGGCTTAAGCGCACCGATCTGGCGGGCGATGGCATCCAGCACCGCGCGTTTCTGTTCCGCGGAGATCGCCGGAGACTCCCACACCTTGCGGAGTTCAGCGCTCTCGTGCACCGCGGTGACGATTGAGCGCACCTGCTCGCGGGCGGTGTCGGGCGCAATCTTCTGCTCGAGGACGACCTCAACCAGGGCGCGGGCGTAACGGCTGGCAATAGCGGCCATGGCTTACTTGCCGTCCTTTCCCAGTTGGTCAACGAATTCCCGCACCAGCGATTGGTCGGTGGGTTCGTCCACGCGAATCTGGCGGGTCGCCAGGTCGACCGCCAACGAAGCAGCGTAGGATTTCAGCTCGCGGCGAGCGTTGCGCGCCACCGCAGCGATTTCCGCCTCGGCACCCTGCACTACTTTGCGCTTGTCGTCTTCCGCGGCCTCGCGAATGCGCTGTTCTTCCGCAGCGGCTTCACTTTCTGCCGCGGTGCGAATGTCTGCGACTTCGCTGTCTAGTTTCGCCAGGCGCGCTTCAATCTCGCTCAAGCGGCGCGCCGCGTCGGCACTGGCGGCTTCCGCCTCGCGGATGCCCTTCTGGATGGCTGCTGTGCGTTCACGGAATGCCTGCGGCAGCCGCGACCTGAGCAGCAGATAAAAAATGACCGCAATACCAGCAAAATTTAAGGCCAGCGATATGGCAAACGATACATCCGGGCCGATGCCGAGTTTGCGGCCCCACGTCTCCGCCCTGGAAGCGGCCGTCTCGGTGGTTTTGGCCAGGATCTCTCCCACACCGGCATTGGGACCTTCGCCCGCCGGTTCGGCCGCAGCGTCGCCATGCTCGGGTTTTGCCTGCGGAGCTTCTGCAGAGTCGCCATGCTCGGGCTTTGCTTGCGTGGCCTCTTGGGCGCGAACACTTCCCAAAAACAGACAGGAAAGAAAGACGACTAGGGCGAATGAGCTGGTAAGTCGGCGAAAGGAAATGTTCTTCACGATTGACCGCCGATCGCGGGAGCCGCGCCTGCCGGTCGCAGGATGGTGCGGATGATCTCGGAAGCCAGGTGCTCGACCTCGCTTTGCAGGCCGACTTTGGCGGCGGCCATATCCTGTTCGAGGGCGGTACGCGCTTCCTGGATCTGCTGCTGGGCGCGTGAACGGGCCTGTGCCACGGCCTCCGCGCGGGCCTGTTGCGCGACTTGGCGGCGTGCTTCCTGGGCCTTGAAGATGGTCAGCCGCGCTTCCCGCAAGCGCTGCTCGTAATCCTGAGTCTTGGCTTCCGCTGTGGCCACGGCGGCGCGCGACTTCTGAACGGCCCCCTCGGTACGCTCCCGGCGTTCACTGCTGATCCGCACCAGTGGTTTGCGGACGAGCGTGTTGTAGATGGCGTATAGCAGCAGCAACAGAATGACCGTCGGAATGGCTCCGAGCAGTAATTCGCCTACTTGTCTGAGAGTCGTATCCATATTTGTTCGTGAGTGCCTGCCGCTGGGATGCACAGAGGGCGCTACGGCTAGTACTGGAACCATCAAAGCTAACAGGGCTTAAGCCTGGGTGTCAACGGATGGAAGACCAGTGCCATTCGTTCGTCCCTCTAACCTTTTTGCATGTGCAGCGAAGGCGAGCGTCCGTCCTGGCGAGGCTCCGAAGCTCTTGCAAAATGTTGTGTTTGTGCGTGTCGGAACGCCAGCCCGCCTGCTCGATTGCCGTGTGTAACGCAAAGTTACCAATTGACAGCTGCGAAGGCCTGGGGGCCAAACTCCAATCCGCAGCCACGTGTTAAGCCATGTCTTAGGTTTCGGCTCATTTCCATGATGAGTCCCGTGAAGAATGCTGCGTGATCGATGGGAGGCGAGCGTGGATCTGATCTCATTATTTGGTACGCTGCTTTTAGTTTTTTTCGGCATGAGCATCCTGTTCGGTTCGATGTTCACCGTCAGCCAGACGGAGCGCGCCCTCATCGAGCGCAATTCCCGGTTCCTGCGGGTCACTGGCCGGGGTCTTCAGTTCAAGGTCCCTTTCATCGACGGGATACGACGGATCAATACTCAGATCCAGCAGTACGATGTAAAAGTCGAGACCAAGACCTAAGGACAACGTGTTCGTGACCATCTTTGTCTCCATCCAGTTGTACGTGCTGGAGGATACGACCGATCACATTCGTAATGCGTACTACAAGCTTTACAATCCGGAGGCGCAAATTCAGTCCTACGTCGCAAACGCCATCCTGGGACACGTTCCCAGCATGGATTTTGACGAGGTTTTCACAAGCCAGATCGGTATCGCCGACTTCATCAAGGCCGCTCTCGACGGACCGATGGAGGAATTTGGACGCGGTGTGCAGAAAGTGCAGGTCACGAAGATCACGCCGCCCGACAACGTGCGTGAAGCCATGGACAATATCAACGCCGCGCGCCGCGATCAGGAAGCCGCCAAGGCCAAGGGCGAAGCAGACAAAATCATCGTGGTAAAGGAAGCCGAGGCCCAGATGGAGCGCGATATCTTGTTAGGCAAAGGCACGGCCGGGCAGCGCGCCGCCATCGTCGAAGGTCTGGCCAAGTCGGTCGAGGATTTCAAAGACAAGCTGGCCGGCATCGATCCTACCGAGATTTTGAAGTTTGTGGTCATCACCAACTACTTCGATACGCTCAAGGAAGTCGCCTCGAAGTCGCACACCAACACCCTCTTTATGAATCACTCTCCAGGTTCGGTGGACGACGTTTACCAGCGGCTGACCTCGAGCTTGATCGCCGGGGGTGGGCTGCTGAAGAATGGAGACCAGCCGGGCGCGGAAGAGCAGCGGCCTGAGCCTGCCGCAGCCGCGGCGGGAGGAGCCGGACGTGGAGGACGAAGTGTGCAGAGCGTAGTCGGGCCCAAAGCGAGCGTGGGTGACCTATCTGACTTCACGCTTTCCGACAGGGATACCTAGCGCGACGGCCTGCCTCAGGGAGCGTTCTTGACGAACTCCGGCTGCCACCCTTCGCCCCAGGGATCGTAACTCTGAACGAAAATCATGCGATCGCGAATGGTCGGATGGCTCCATGACCAGAACTCGGCCAGCTTACCAACATAGGGATAATCCAGCGAACGCTCGCCGAGGATCTGGAAAGCTTGCGCGGCCGCGAGATGAGCATCAGGTACGAGACCATGAATGACCTCAAGGCCGTACTGGTCGGCTTGGTGCTCATAATGGCGCGAGATGCCGTTCACGATAGGAGTGTCAAGGAAAGCGAGCACTGAGAGGATCAGGACAAGCAAGGGCAGGGAGGCCCGGTCGCTCAGACTGCGAATGCCCCATCGTGATCCGTAACGAGTTACTGCCCAATTTGCAAGCCGGCAGCCGACATACATCAGGACCAGCAGTTGGATCAGGATCAGCGTGAGTTCCTTGGGAATGTGGCCGAGGACATAGTGCCCCATCTCGTGGCCGAAGACGAACAGGGTTTGCGGGATTGTCATGTGCTCCATGGTCGTGTCCCAAACCACCACGCGCTTCGTCCGGCCGAATCCGGTGACGTAGGCATTCAACTCGTTGGTCTTCTCGCTGGCCTTCATCTCGAACATGCGCTGCTCAGGGATGTTCATGCCGCCGCGGTGAACCACGCGCTCGATCTGCGCCACCAGATCGGCGTGATGGCCGGTAAGCGGCTCGAACCTGTTGAACAACGGCTCAATCCAGATGGGTGCAATGAACATGACCAACACGAGGATGGGGACCATCGCCAGCCAGAAATAAAACCACCACCGTTGCGGGCTGCGTCGCAAAACGGCGTACAAAATCCAGCCCGCGATGCTGGCAAACAAAACTTCGAGCAGGAGGCCCTTACCCCAATCGCCAAACCACGATACCCAGGTTTGCACCGACAGCCCGTATTGCAAGCCGACGCTGTGTGCGTAAGCCGCGAAGGGAAGCTGGGTCAGCTCCAGAATCAGGACAAAGAGCGACATGACGATCACGGCCTGGAGAATGCGGTAGCGGGAAACCCGTTCGGCCCAGTCTCGCAGCCGCCCGCCAAAACGAGACCGCAGCATCAGCAGCAGGACGACCAGGCTCCACAGGGTCGTCGCGAAATACAACGTGAAGTCCAACCGGTAAAGCGCATAGGACTTCTGTAGCTTGTCGGGCGGCAGAGCGTACTGCAGGAGCCGCCGCGAGGATGCGGACGTGGGCGCGTTCGCCGGAACCTGCCGGCCCGAGATGACGGTAGGAGCGATTGCAGCTAGGGCGGCAACCAGGACATAGACCAGGAAAGCGCCGCGCCAGGCAGGTTTCATAAGTGCTCCTCCGTCGGGAGCAGATGCGCAGTGTAGCACCCGAGGACAGGACAGATTTTTCGTTCACCGTAGCTTTGCCTGCAAACCAAAGATAGCGGGTAATCCCGCTCCTTTTCATAGACTTACGAGGTCCGCGAAGACAGCTGACGAGCACGATTTACCTTGACATTTCCACAGCCCGGCGTAGGATGAAAGTATCACCTCCGATCCGCTTCAGGATCGAGTGGGCTCGAGGCCAAGGAAATGTCACCGCTCCTTGGCAACGGGCCCATTTTAATTTGGTCGGACGTCCGCCTCCGGCCCAGGGCCGCTACCACGTACAATGGACGACGCCAGAACAACCGGGCCAGCCTCCAACTGATGAATTCCAGAATCCTCTTTGCTTTGGGACTGTTCTTTTGTCTTACGCCGTGGGCCACGCCGCCGCTGGCCTTGCTCGCTGGTCTGGCTTTTGGAGCAATCTCCACTCACCCCTACAAGGCAGAATCGCAGAAGCTGTCGAAGGTCCTCCTGCAATCGGCGGTGGTGGGCCTGGGGTTCGGGATGAACCTGCAAGAGGTAGTACGCGCGGGACGAAGCGGATTTGTCTACACGGCGCTGGGCATCGGGTTTGCGCTAATCGTAGGCACGCTGCTGGGGAAATTGCTGGCGGTGCAACCGCGGCCGGCATTTCTTATCTCGACCGGTACGGCTATCTGCGGCGGCAGCGCCATCGCGGCCGTGGGGCCCATTACCGGCGCGACGGAAGACGAGATGTCCGTCTCGCTCGGCACCATTTTCATGCTCAATTCGGTTGCCCTGCTGACGTTTCCGACCATCGGCTTAATGCTCAAGCTCTCGCAAAATCAGTTTGGACTGTGGGCGGCGCTGGCGATTCATGACACCAGTTCGGTCGTGGGAGCTTCGGCGAAGTATGGCGCCGTTGCGCTGGCGGTTGGGACTACGGTAAAGCTGGCGCGCGCGCTGTGGATTGTCCCCTTGTCCATCGGTACTGCCGCGGTCAAGGGCAGCAAGACACGCATCCAGTGGCCTTGGTTCATCCTGTTCTTCTGCTTGGCGGCCGTGGCAAACACTTACTTCCATCCGGGTGCCGCTGCTTATCATTTCCTGAGCAACGCCGGAAAGCTCATGCTGGTAATCACGCTGTTCCTCATCGGCGCCAGCCTCTCGCCGGTGGCGTTGCGAAAAGTCGGCCCGCGTCCGCTACTGCAGGGAATCTTGCTGTGGGTTGTTGTGGCCTTGGCCAGCCTGCTGGCAATTCGCGCTGGATGGATTGGAATTTAGGCGGATCAGGGCATAGTTAGGCATTCGCCTGCTCCAGTACCTGCGACAAGTCTTCCCACTCCGAGATCAGCGGCACAAGTTCGGCGCGGCGCGCGGCCAGTAGATTAGTCCAGCGCGCGGTCTCTTCGGCGCTGACGAACGACTGCAACTCGCGCTCGCATTCGGCAATCCCGCTCTCCAGACTGGCAATTTCTTCCTCGACCTGTTTGCAGCGCTCTTCCATTTGCTTGCGCTTGATGGGATTCACGCGCTTTTTGGATTCTGACTTCCGTTCTTCGTAACCGGGCACGTCAGACAACGTAGGCGCCCAGTTTACCGAACTAGCTGACTCGCCTTCCGTCGCCGCGTCGGCACGCTGTTTGCGCCAGAGATAATCTTCGTAATTTCCGGGGAAGACCTCAACCCGTCCGTCGCCGATCTCAAAGACGCGCGTCGCCAGCTTGTCGATGAAATAGCGATCGTGCGAGACGAAGACCACGGTGCCGTTGTACTTCTCCAGCGCTTCCAGCAGGACGTCTTTGGCACGCATGTCGAGGTGGTTGGTCGGCTCGTCCAGCAGCAAGAAGTTCGAGGGATGCAGCAGCATTCGCGCCAGCGCATAACGGTTGCGCTCGCCGCCCGAGAGCACGCCGATGGGCTTAAAGACGTCGTCTTCGCCGAAGAGGAAACAGCCGAGCAGACCACGCAGCTCGGTCATGGTCTTGCCCTCCGCAACGTCGGAGAGGTCCTCCAGCATACGCCGCGACGGGTCGAGTTCCTTGTATTGGTCCTGCGCGAAATAATCGGGCTCGACGTTGTGGCCGAGTTTCATCGTTCCCGCCGTCAGCGGCTCGATGCCAGTCAGCAGCTTGATCAAGGTTGACTTGCCGGCGCCATTGACGCCCACCAGCGCTATGCGGTCGCCGCGCTGGATAGTGAAGTCCACCCCGCTAAACACCTCTTTTTCGCCGTAACTCTTCGCCACGCCGGTCGTTTCCACCACCGTGCGCCCGCTGGGCTTGGGCTGCGGGAAGGTGAAGTGGATGGTCCTCTCGTCGGGCGGAACCTCGATGCGCTCGATCTTGTCCAGCTCTTTAATGCGGCTCTGGACCTGCTTGGCCTTGCTCGCCTGGTAGCGGAAGCGATTGATGAAGGCTTCCAGTTGCTCGATGCGGTCGCGCTGGTTCTTGTAGGCAGCAACCACCTGCTCGCGCCGCTCTTCCTTCTGCTGTAGGTATTTCTCGTAGTTACCGCTGTAAAACTGCACCCGCTTGTTCCAGATTTCGACGATGCGGTCGACTGTGACATCGAGAAAATAGCGGTCATGCGAGATGAGCACGTAAGCGTAGGGATACTGGAACAGATACTGCTCGAGCCAGTTGCGGGTCTCTAGGTCGAGATGATTCGTCGGTTCGTCCAAAAGCAGCAAGTTCGGCTTCGAGAGCAACAGTCTCGCCAGCGCGATGCGCATCTGCCAGCCGCCGGAGAACTCTTCCGTGTAACGCGTCCAGTCTTCCTTGCGAAAGCCCAGACCGTCGAGCACCGTGCCCACCTGCGACTCGAGCGCATAGCCGTCGTTCACCCGGAAGTGCCCGGAGATTCGCTGGTAACGATCCGCCACCTGCGCATACTCGGCTGAGGTGTGGTCGAATTCGCCCATTTTGTGGGCGAGGTCTACCATCTCCTGTTCCAGCGCACGCAGATTGCTGAAGACCGACATGCACTCGTCGAAAACGCTTCGGCCGGAGAGCTGCAAGCCATCCTGCGGCAGGTAGCCGAAGGTTGTGTTCTTGGCGGAAGTGAGGCTGCCGTAGTCGAGCGACTCAAGCCCGCCCAGGATTTTCAGTAGCGTCGACTTGCCGGTGCCGTTGGCGCCGACCAGTCCAACTTTGTCATTTGGGGTGATGAGCCAATCGAGGTTGTCGAACAGGAGGCTAGGGCCGAAGCGCTTTCCGGCTGAAGAGAGCTGGATCATGAAGCTCTAGTTGCTCTTCTTCTGGCCGCGCAGAATCCGCTCGTCAATCGGCTTCCGGCCGGCAAAGCCTTCCGTGGTGTTGTGCCAGTGGGTGACGTCTTTCTCGCCCATCTTCCAGCACAGCAAGATGACTTCGTCGTCGACGATACAGGGAAAATCCAGCAGGCCGACGTCGAGGTCCTTCACCTGCACGCCGGTTGCGTCGATCTCGGCCACGGCGTCTTTGGCCCGCTGGACGGCTTTCTCGCGCTCGGCCTTGCGCCGCGCGACCGACACCACGTCGACCATGGTGCCGCCGTTGATAAAGATGCGGCTCGACAGCGATTGGATCTCGCCGTCAACTTCTTCGATCAGTGCCTTGGCCTGCATGGCGGAGCGTAACAACGACTCCAGTACCGGCAGCAGAGTCTTCGCTTCCATGACTGTGAAGGTGCGCGACATATCGATACTTCCCAACTCTTCCTGCTTATGCGCCTTGCGGCGATTGAGGACGCGACGCCGGTAGAACCGCAGATCGGACCAATACCGCGGCATTCGACGCCAATATTTTTCACGAGGACGCTTGCGAACAATCATTGGATCTCTAACATCCTATCAAGTGCGACCCGCGCCCACTGTTTTACGTTATCCCTCACCTTGATTTGGTTGACCACGTTGCCATCCACCAGGCTCTCCAGCGCCCAGCATAAATGCTGTGGCGATATGCGAAACATGGTAGTACACAAACACCCGGAATCGTCGAGCGTAATGACGTGTTTATCCGGGTTCTCCTTCGCCAGGCGGTTGATGAGGTGGATCTCGGTGCCGATGGCAAATGACCTGCCCGCCGGGGCCGCTTTCACCGTTTTGATGAGATGATCGGTCGAGCCGATTCCGTCGGCCTTCTGGCAGACCTCCCAGCGGCACTCGGGATGAACGATAACCTGGATGCCGGGATGCTTTGCCCTGACCTTGTCCACGTGCTCCGGCAGAAAGCGCTGATGCACCGAGCAATGCCCCTTCCACAGGATCACCTTGGCTTTTCTGAGCCGTTCGACGGTCTGCCCGCCTTGCAGCATGTACGGATCCCACACAACCATCTCGTCCAGCGGAATGCCGCGCGCGAATCCGGTGTTGCGGCCCAGGTGCTGGTCGGGAAGGAAAAAGATCTTTTCGTTGCGGCTGAAGCCCCAATCGAATGCACCTTTTGCATTCGACGAGGTGCACACCAGTCCGCCGCGTTCGCCACAAAATGCCTTGATGGCCGCGGTGGAATTCATGTAGGTAATCGGCGTGATACCGGTACCGTTGTCGTCGGTAAGTCCGAGGCTGACGAACTGTTCCCAGGCGTCTTCGACTTGCGAGATCTCGGCCATGTCGGCCATGGAGCAGCCGGCGTTGAGATCGGGCAGCACGACCGCTTGTCCAGGCCGGGCCAGGATATCGGCGCTTTCTGCCATAAAATGCACGCCGCAGAAAACGATGTAACTCCCCTTGGCTTGCGCGGCCATCTGCGAGAGACGGTAGCTGTCGCCCCGGTAATCCGCGAAGCGAATGACTTCATCGCGTTGATAATGGTGTCCGAGGACTACGCACTCGCTGCCCAAGGCTTTTCTGGCGGCCGCAATACGGCCGTTCATGGAAAAATCTGGAAGTACCAGATAGTTTTCCAGCGAACACGATTCTGCTTCTCTAATGAGTGCTGTTGCCACGTTTTGTCTCTGCCTTCAGTCCCGGCCGCGTAGCCTGATCGAAACCCACGCCCCGGAACGGGGATGTTGAAAGCTGACCGGCGGCTCCAGTAAGTCCACTACGCGATTACGCGCCCGACCTACGGGGATGTTGAAGCTGCAAGTTGACGCTCTTTACAACTCACTTCATTCGATGACCCGGAAAGCGCGTTCGTCACAAAATCGAAACTCGCGCCTCACCCGGCGCCAGCCGCAAGCGCGCGCTCTGTATAGGGAATCGAACCCGCTACTATTGTTGCGCTTTGGGCGTGTGATTGCAAGGAAATCGGTAGTTGGCAATTGGTCATTCGCAGTGGGACCCAGCGCCTTCGCGCCTGGTTGCGAGAATGCCTGGTTAACTCAACCTGGCGACCACCAATCATCAAGCACCAACTGCCAAATGCCGATTACCACTACCCCCCGATATGCACCATGGTGCGCGAGGCAGGGATGAAGCCAGCTTCGCCGATGTGGTGACGCTCTTCCTTCTGATCGACGGCGCGCTGAATGAACGCAATCATCTCTTCGTCGCTGGCGCCATTGAGCATTAGGGCTGCCAGGTCGTGTTCACGTACAGAGAACAGGCAGGTGCGGATCTTGCCGTCAGAGGTAACGCGGATGCGGCTGCAGTGTCCGCAAAACGGCTGCGACACCGGAGCGATGATGCCAATCTCCCCGACGCCGTCCTCGAAGCGATAACGTCGCGCGGTCTCACTGCGGCTGTGCTCCACTTCCCTCAGGGGCATAAACGCGGCCATGCGGCGCACGATCTCGTCCAGCGTGATCACGATCTCGGGCGTCCACACGCGGTCTTCTTCCAGCGGCATGAACTCGATGAAGCGAACGATGGCACCTTCCTCGCGCGCGAACACGCCGAAGGGTATGATCTGGTCGTCGTTGAAGCCGCGCAGCAGCACGCAGTTGACTTTGACGGGATGCAGGCCGGCCCGCTGCGCCGCCCGAATTCCGGCCAGCACACGCTCATAGCCGTTGGGCACACGCGTGATGCGCGCGAAGTGCTCAGGGTCTACCGCATCCATGGAGACGGTCACGCGCGTCAGCCCGGCATCGGCTAGCGGCTGCGCCAGTTCGGCCAGCAGGTGCCCGTTGGTGGTGATAGCGATGTCGAGCGGCCGCCCCTCCAGTGTTCGCATCCCGCCTAACTCGCGCACCATTTCGACGAGACCCTTGCGCAGCAGCGGCTCGCCGCCCGTGAGTCGCACCTTGGTGATGCCGAGCTCAACGAAAATGCGCGCGATGCGCAGATATTCGGCGATATCCATCTCGGAAAACTGCGGCCCATCATTGCCTGAACGGCAATAGACGCACTTGTAGTTGCAGCGATCGGTGATGGAGATCCGCAGGTCGCTAATGCGCCGCCCGAATTTGTCAGTGAGATGCATGCGGAACGCTGTTCGCTCTTCGCGACTCGCTATTGACCGTTGGTCATCAGCGACTCATGCCTGTCATCGCGGAGGCGGCCCGCTGTTGGCCGCCGGAGTCGAAGGACCCCTATTGCCCCCACGAACCATGCTTCAGCCCATCGGCTACTTAATTTGTGCGGGGGAAGGAGGCGTGACGGCGCGCGCGAGGGCACGCGGCGCGCTAATCGTCTCCTTTCCAAGCACGGGAGGCGTGGACGTTTCCCTCCACACCCTCGGTCCCGCAGCTACACCGCGGAACACCGCCGCCGCAGCCATCGGTAAGCCCATTAGGCTGCGGAGGTCGGAAACAGTATTCCTGATTATAGATGACCGTCGGTTGAAAGGCCGCAAGCTTGAGAGCAGTTTTCCGCTACATGCCTTCGTAATTCGGGCCGCCGCCGCCCTCGGGCGGCACCCAGGTGATGACCTCGTACGGATCCATGATGTCGCAGGTCTTGCAATGCACGCAGTTGGACGGGTTCAGGTGAATTTGCAAGCCACTCGGCGTGTCCGTCGCCTCCACCATCTCATACACGTTGGCCGGGCAGAAATTCTTGCAGGGATTACCGAACTCCTTCACGCAGCGTTCGTTGCAGATGTCGGTATCGTGGATGACCAGGTGCGCTGGCTGATCTTCTTCGTGCTTGGTGCCCGAGTAATAGAGGTCAGTCAGCTTGTCGAAGGTCAGCTTGCCATCGCCTTTTGCCGGACCGATGATACGCGCCTCAGCCCCGCCATCGGCTGGCAGCTGGTTGAGATGCTTCATGCGCAGGTGACCCGCTTTGTTGGGATAGTGCTCGTGCAGGCCGCGTCCGCTGGTGAATTGCTGAATCCCAGCGTTTATCATGCCGGAAACAAAGCCATGCTCGAAGCCCTGATGGAAGTTGCGCACCGGCCATAGCTCAGTCTTGATCCAGCTCTCCTCGACCCGATCCTGGAAGCTTTCCAGCACCGGAAGTGAGAAATCGTTCTTGGCCATTGCCTCGAAGGCGGTCTCGGCTGCCAGCATGCCACTCTTGATGGCGAGATGAATGCCCTTCAGCCTCTGAGAATTCAGGAAGCCGGCGGAATCGCCCAGGATCATCCAGCCGTCGCCGGCCAGCGGCGGCACGCACCACCAGCCGCCGTACGGCAGTGACTTCGCGCCGTAGCGCACCATCTTGCCGCCCTCCAACAACTTGGCGATGAAGGGGTGCTTCTTGAACTCCTGCAGAACGTGTTGGGGATCAATTCGCGGATCCGGATAGTCGAGTCCGGTGACGAAGCCAAGCGACGCTGTGTTGTCTTTTGCTCCGTAGATCCAGGCGCCGCCGTACTCGTTGAAGCTCAGCGGATAGCCCATAGTGTAGATGACTTCGCCCGGCGCGATACGCCCGGCGGGGAGTTCCCAGAGTTCTTTCACGCCAACGCCGTAGGTTTGAGGATTTCTTTCCCGGTCGAGCTGAAAGCGGCCAACCAGCTGCTTGGTCAGCGAGCCGCGTGTGCCTTCGGCGAGGATGACGACCTTGGCCTTCAGATCGTAGCCCGGCTCGAAGTTCGACTTCTGCTCACCGCTCTTGTCCACCCCTTTGTCGTCGGTGCGAACACCCACCACACGGCCAGTCTCAAAGATAAGCTCGGAGCCGGCAAAGCCGGTGAACACCGTGATCCCTGCCTCCTCCACCTTGCTGCCCAGCCACTTCACGAACTTGTTGATCGAAATGACGTAGTTGCCGTGGTCGCGCATGGGGGGCGGCGTGACGGGGAATTTGAACTTGCCGGTACGCGTCAGGTAGTAAACGGACTCCTTAATAACGGCCGCGTCGAGCGGTGCCTCCTTCTCGAAGTCCGGCAGCAGCTCGCGCATGGAACGCGGATCCAGCAGGGCGCCGGAGAGACAATGCGCTCCTATTTCACGCGCCTTCTCCAGCAGGTAGATATTTTCCTTGCTCAGTGGCGCGTCGGGATGCTTCGCGTTGTGCTCGTCGATAAGCTGCGACAGACGCAGGGCGCAGGCCATGCCTGCCGGGCCCCCGCCGACGATGACTACGTCGGCCTCCATGGCCGGACGTTCCACGCCCGTAAGTGGCTTACGAAAGACGATCATCGTGCCTTTCCAATAATGGGACCATCGCGCCGGAACTCTCGCAAACCGACATTGTCAAAAGTCAGACTGAAGAAACCCTTAAGTTGGTATTGAGACGGTACTAATTCTGAGCTTTCCAGAGCTTTTATGCAAAAAAAATGGCGCAGTTCATGCGCCACTCTACTGTTGAGCAAGAACCTCGTTGCCTTGAAGCCTTCTTACGCGCCCTTCGCTTTCTTCACCTCTTCAATTAGCGGCGGCACGATGTCGAACAGATTGCCGACTACTGCCACGTCGGCGATCTCGAAGATAGGCGCTTCCCCATCCTTGTTAACCGCAATGATGGTGCGCGCTCCTTTCATGCCGACCACATGCTGAATGGCGCCGCTGATACCGAGCGCCAGGTAAAGCTTAGGCGCAACCGTCTGGCCCGACGAGCCGACTTGGCGGTCCATAGGCAGCCAGCCAGAATCGCAGATGGGACGGGAGGCGGCAATCTCGCCGCCCAGGGCGTCCGCCAGTTGCTTGGCCAGATCGATGTTTTTCTGCTCCTTGATGCCGCGGCCTACGGCCACAATGATCTCGGCCTGGGTGAGGTCCACCGCCTGTTTGGCTTCTTTGAATGGCGCTTCTGGCTTATTGCGCACGGCGCCATCGGGTACGTCGACAGTGACGGTCTCCACTGGAGCTGCGCTGCTGCCTGCCTCGACCTGGTCGCCCCGGAAGGCGCCATTCTGAAACGTAGCGAAATAAGGAGGCTCGCCGACGAACGAGACGTCGGCGGCGAACTTACCCTGGAACATCTGGCGGGTGAACAGCAGCTTGCCGCCCTCGTATTTGTAGCCGATGGCGTCGCTGATGAGCGCCCGGTTGAGCGCCGTCGCCAGTTTGGGCGCGAAGTCGCGCACCTGGTAGGTGTGCGGCATCAGCACCAGGCGAGGCTGCTTCTGCTCAATGAACTGCCTGAGCGCAGCCACAAAGCCATCCGGCGTGTAAGGCTCCAGCTTGACCGATTCAAGGTCGTAGACCTTGGCGACTCTTTTCGCTGCCAGCTCACTCGCGATATCGCCGACGCCGCTGCCCACCACGGCCGCTTCCAGCGTCCAGCCTGTCTGGTTCGCGATAGCCTGTGCTCCGGCGAGAGTTTCCCCGGAGACGCGGTTCAACTTGCCTTCCCGCTGCTCCACTACGACCAGGATCGTATCTGCCATTTTGGGTCCGTTCTTCTTTGCCATATCTGAAACCGACCAACGCAATCGTCGGGTTCCGATTCGGCCGTGATGAAAAGATGAATTCTGTTTAAGACCTAACGCGAAGCCGTTAACGGTTTCGTGCCCGTGCGCGGGCGCCGACGATGTTCAGCACCAAACCCACTACCACCAGTATCCCGGCCACAACTTCGAACCGAATCTCGCCGAGTTTCCTGGCTGCCGGGTGAAAAAACATCACCAGCATTGCGAACAGCACCAGCACCCAGCCGATAATCATCATGGCTGAGCCCGTTTCACGCTTTTCTTCTGACGATGCCATAGCCACCTCCTGCCTGCCGTAGCAGGCTTGTGTGCTGCGACTCGCCCACCCTTAAGGCTATCCCGCCGTCATAGCCGCTTTCACATTGCCTAGATTACCCGCATTTCGTTACGCAGCTTGTCCACCAGCTTCTTGGCGATTTCTGCCGGAGGACCTTCCAAGATCTCGGTCTTCTTGGTCTTCTGCGGGACGTACAGCTTCTCAATCTTCTGTAGGTTGCCGCTCAGCGCCGAAGAGACTTCCTCGAACGCGACCTTCTTGAGGGGCTTGTTCTTCGCTTGCTTGATGCCGATCAGCGTTGCGTACCGCAGCTTGTTGATGCCCGACTGGATGGTGAGGACCGCCGGCAGCGGCATGTCAACAAACTGAAAGAAGCCGGCCTCGAGCTCGCGCTTGACCCGGATGCCGCCATCGCTTTTTTCGATTTGCATGATGATTGTGGCGTGGGGCGAGCCCAGCAGCTCTGCCAGGATTACGCCGGTCTGGGCAAAGCCGTAGTCGTCCGACTGCAGGCCCGTGAAGATGAGGTCGAACCGCTCATCTTTGATCGCAGCCGCAAAGGCTTTCGCGGTGTTGAAAGCGTCGAGCGTGACGAAACTGTCACCTTCGAGATGAATGGCGCGGTCGGCGCCCTTGGCCAGCGCTTCGCGCAAGACCTGCTGCGCCCGTGCCGGGCCGCTGGTGATGACCACAACTTCGCCGCCGTGCTTTCCCTTCTGGCGCAGCGCCTCTTCCAACGCGTAAGCGTCGGGCTCATTGACTTCGTAGGAAACGTCTTCGCGAATCCACGTGCCGCTCTCGTTGAGCTTGAGCGGCGCATCCTTCTGCGGAACCTGCTTCATGCAGACCAGGATTTTCACAGAGCACTCCCCATGTTTCCCTGACTGCAATCAACACCTGTGGGGAAACGAGCAAGTATAAATGAGTGGAGTGAGGATAGGGAAACGCTGCTCTTATCCGCATTCCAAAATGGGAAAGTGGAGTCGGAGGTTTGACTGAGAGTCGAACTCCAGGTGCGCATTTCAGCGAAAACAGCGCACCTAAATCGCTCAGGAGTCCGCGCGCTCTCCGGCCAGCAGCTTCTTCTTCCTTTCAATTCCCCAGCGGTATCCGGCCAGGTCTCCGCCGCCGCGAATGACGCGGTGGCAGGGCACCGCCAGCGCCACCGGGTTGAACGCACAGGCGCGGGCCACGGCGCGGACCGCCTTGGGGTCGCCGATCTCACGCGCGATTTCGGTATAGCTACGAGTCTCGCCGCGCGGAATCTGGCGCAACGCATCCCAGACCTTCTTCTGGAACGCAGTAGCGCGCACGTCGAGCGGTAAGTCGATGGTCGTCTTCTCGCCGCGAAGACTGGCGACCAATGGCTCGACATACTGGCGGATGGCTGCCTCATCGCGATGCAGTTCGGCGGCGTGGAACTCCTGCCGCAGATCGCGCTCCAACTCAATTGCGCTATCGCCGAAGCGGACAGCACACAGGCCCCGCTCGGTTGCCGCAACCAGCATGAGTCCCAACGGCGATGGCACGACGGCGAACGTGATGGTTGCACCTGCCCCGCCGCGGCGATAGGTCCCGGGCGTCATGCCTAGTTGTTGGGTGGCAGTCTCATAGAGCCGGCTGGGCGAGCCAAAACCTGCTTCATACAATGCGGTCGTCACGTCTTCTCCTTTGCGCAGTTCGCGCTTGACCTGCTGCATGCGGCGTGCCGATTGATACTCGCGCGGGCTCAGGCCGGTTGCGCGTTTGAACAGCCGTTGCAGATGAAAGGGGCTTAGCCCAACCTGCTTACTCAGTTGTGCCAGGGTGACCACTCCCTCCGCGCTGTCCAGCAATTGCCGGGCGCTATACACGTACTGCGCCTGCTCGGAAATCTGCGTCGGCTTGCAGCGGAGGCAGGCCCGGTACCCGGCGCGTTCCGCCTCATGCGGACCAGCAAAGAACTCAACCGAATCGCGGCGCGGCCGGCGGCTCGGACAGGACGGCCGGCAGAAGATCCCCGTGGTGCGCACTGCGAACACAAAGCGCCCATCCTGCCGGGCATCGCGGGCCAGCACTTGTTGCCATTGGTTCTGAAGTTCGGTTTGCATGTTCACAGGGTAAGACGCTTCCGCTGGCGGAGCTATCCGGCTCTTGCGGGCAAAGCGTTTCTGTGGAGGGTTGCGGACGACCGCCTTCGGATTAGTCCCAGTTTTTCTCATGCTCCCAGATATCGTGCAGATTCACCTTCGGGCCCTGGGCGTACCAGATGTCGAAATTCTCCAGCGCGTACGGATACTCGAAGTGCCCAACCTTCTCGGCGTGCTCGCTGATTTGCTTGAGGTGCCTCCCCTCGTTTCCCTCATCCACCACGATGATGCTCTCGCCGGTGTAGCCGTGGATTCCCCAATACCAATAATTCTGATGGAAGCAGACCGCTGGTGGCAGTCCGTACTTCGGCCCAAAGTAGTCGATCGCGCCAGCCTGTCCGTAATCGCTGGTCTTGATGGCGGTTTTCGCCTGAACCTCCGGCGGGAGGCTGTGATAGATGCGAGCCACCTCGGCTACCATCGCCTCCCAGCCCAGCTCGTCGGAATAGTACTGCGGCAGGGGCGAGCGCGCGTGGCTGTGCTCGCTGACCGGCGGCTTGAAGTGAATCGCCTGGGTGAAAGCGACGAACTGCTCCGGGCTGACGACGGGTGCGATGAGCGGCAAGAACGCCACCGCCGGCAGTATCAGCACCAGCACAAATACCGGCTTCAGCCAGCGCAGGCTTCTGCGCTCGATCCATTGTTCGCATACTACGGCGCCAGCGGCGAGGAGCATGGGATAGGCGGGGGCGACATAGTAGTCCTTGCCGTAGAGAACCATGAACACGGCGAAGGTGACCACAAATGCCCAGCCCAGCACCCGATATCGTCTACCTTCTCGGCCGAAGAACATCCAGCCTAACCCCGTCAGCCATAGCGGTAGCGCGAAGGGATTCACCATGAGAATCTGCTGCAGGATGAACTGAAGCGGATTCAGTTCGACATCGCGGCCGCTGGCGCGGATATTGTGCATCAACTGCACGAACGGCCAGTCGCGATGGACGTTCCACAGCAGGTTCGGCAGGAAAATCACAACCGCCAGAAGTCCGCCGATCCAGATCCACTTGTGCGCAAAGGCTTTGCGTTCCGGCGTCATCAGCAGCCCCACGACAATGCCAAGACCAAACGCCGCCACCGAATACTTGTTCTGCAGGCCGATGCCCGACAGAATGCCGAACCACAGCCACAGCTTCTGGTTACCGGTCTGGATGATGCGAATGACGATGGAGGCGCAGCCCATCCAGATGAGTGCCTCGAAGTCGTTAGTGCCAAGCAGGTGGCCGTTGATGACGAAGACGGCGGAGACCGCCATCGCCAGAGCTGCTAATCCCATCGCGAAGCGTTTTCCGCCGAACTGGTAAGCCTGGTAGCCGGTGATTGCAATTGCGCCGCAGCCTGCGATTGCAGGTATCACGCGAATCACGAATAGCGAAGATCCGAACAGCGTGGTGAAAAGCCATGTCACCGCCGGGACGAATGGTGGCATGTCCACATAACCCCAATCCAGATGCCGGCTGCATGCGATGTAATAGAGTTCGTCGCGAAAGATGCCGTAGCGGTTGGCGGTAAACAGGTGCAACAGCAAGCGCAGCAATACGATCAAAACAACCACGGCGAAGCCGCTGGCCCACCAGCGCAGAGACTCCGCGCGTTCCCTTGGTTCATTGTGGACGGAAGCAACGGAGGTCAATGGCTCTCCTGTCGATCGCTGACGACAGGATAATACGCATCAGACTGATGCCGAGTTCGTTAGTGATGTGGATGGCCTAGCCGAAGCGAAAAATTGTTGCCGCAACCGGCAGACAGAAATAACAACTTATAGACGCTGTCGCTGCAATCGAAAAGGCCACCCGGCAACTGGGTGGCCTTCTCTTCAAGGGAGAATAGTTCCAACGGAGGCTAGACCGTCAAAACTTTCTGCACAAATACTAGGGTCACGGGAAAGCGCGTGTCAAGCAATTTCTAGGACTTAAATCGCTGTGTTTTCTATAACTTACGCTGGATTCAACGAATCGGCAGAAATTAGCCGAAAAGAGCCGGTTTCACAAGGGAATCGTATAACCATCATCTTTTCAATAGCTTGACTGAGGTCTCACTCCAGGTGCAAGCGGATGATGTCGTTGTCCTCGGACCGGGCAAAGCCGCCCCTGGGGAACACTCGCGTCAGCAGAACGCGGATGCCTCCGAAGAAAATGCCGAAGATGAGACCGACGAGCAAAAGAATTCCGATCAGTGTGAAGATGGCGACGATCAGATTTCCGATGTTGTCGCGCTTGCTCATCGAGGTGGCTTCGTTCCATGTCACCTCGGCTTCGTAGTTGACTGAATTCAGTAGCGCCTGTGCTTCGCTGCTTCCAATCGTTCCAGTTACCACGTCCACCAGCGGACCGCTGCGTCTCACCAGAAACGAGTTCGGGCTTGCTTGCGCCGCACCCTGCAAGACCCGCAAACGTTCGCCGGCAATTTGCGGTGTCGGATACGCGATCACCATCAGGGTGAGAGGGCCGCTCTTGGTCGAGTAGTTCTGCGTCAGTATCTCCGGCTCGTGACTGAAGTCCACCTGCTCCGGAGACAGCGGTATCTTCGTGGCCAGCAAAGCCTGAGGTCCGAGGATGTACTTCGCAGAATTCTGTACAGCATCGTTCTTAGGCAGATACTCCGGGAGGTTCGGCAAGTTCCCGGCCGCGCCTTTCGCCGCGGGCAGCTGGGCCGCGAGATCGCGCAACTCCGCAGCCGACATCCCGGTCACCCGGTCGAAGTTCGCGTCAATCAAGACGTTATCGCGGAAGAACAGAATGCGCCGATTGGCAGAAGCGGCCTTGGTGCCAATCTGTTCCGTTGTCATCTCCGGGTGGCGATAAAAAGTGAACGCACCGTAAGCGCCGGTGGCGTCGTTGAACGTCGCCGCCTTGACGGTCAACCGGCGACCATCGGCGCGAGTGTAGGTGGCGGTTTCAGCGCCCGAGAATCCGTACTCCTTTAGGACCGCCGGATAGGCTGCGTCCACTTGTGCCGCGTCGGTGATCGTTTGGGGTGTTTCAGACAGGGTCCATCCAGCAAAGGACTTCGGCAGTACGCCCTTACCATCAGCCGCCAGAGCTAAGCCAGATAGCAAAATGGAAAGGAGCGCGACGGTGACGTAGCGTTTCATGGAACTGCAGAGCAGGGTTTGGCCTCGCAACTACAGAATTAGACTACTGCGGCGGGAACAAAGTTTCCAGAAAGCAGGACGCACTCAGTATTCAGCCGGAATGAATACAGCGCATGTTGCAGGCCTTGAGAACTCCCAGCGGTTGGAGTCGTTGTGAATTACTGAATGCGCCAGAGGACCAACCGCTAGCTGCTAATTGCTAATTGCTGTTTTCCTTGCTGATCTTCGAGGCCACCTTCACCCCGCTCAGCCCTCCGGCGTACTTCGCGATGCCCTTATAGAGAGACTCCGCGATTTTCTCCCGGTACTCGGGCGTTTCCAGCTTGGCGGCGTCCGTGGGATTGGAGACAAAGGAGATTTCCGCGAGGATGCTGGGCATATTGGCGCCGATGAGCACCACAAAGGGTGCCTTTTTCACGCCGCGGTCGCGCAGAGTCGAGTGCTTGCCGCCTAGTCCGCTGTAAAGCGATTGCTGAACGTCGCTGGCCAGCTCGCGCGACTCCTCGATTTTCTCCTTCAGCGTGATCTTCTTGACCAGATCCTGCAGCTCGAAGATCGACTTCTCGGAGACCGCATTCTCGCGCGCCGCCACTTCCAGCGCATCCGGATTCGAGGTGAAGTTCAGGTAGTAGGTCTCCACCCCTCGTGCGGACGGATCATGACTGGAGTTGGCATGCACCGAGATGAACAGATCGGCCTGGTGCTCGTTCGCTAGTGCGGTGCGGGTTTCCAGCGGAATAAACGTATCGTCGTCGCGGGTATAGATGACATCTGCTCCCAAGCGCGTTTCCAGCAGCCGACCCAGCCGTAGCGACACATCGAGGACCAGGTCTTTCTCCTGCAATCCGTTCGGCCCGATGGTTCCCGTGTCATGTCCGCCGTGTCCGGCGTCGATCATAATGCGGCCGATTTTGAGGCCGAGCGCGCGGATGAGGTTGCGCTCGCCAGCCGAGGTCGGAGCGGCTTCCCGCGTCGACGGCACATCGCTGCTTGCGGTCTTGGTTGTCTTCTTCCGGTCCTTGCTGCGCGGAGCCACCGCTACGGCGGTGGGTGCCGTCGTCGGCGGGGTGGTGGGCTTCACCTCGGATCCGTTCGTATCGCCGTTACCGGTGAACAGTGTGTCGTCGGCGTCGGTTTTGCGCGCCGTCGTGACTGGGGCCGGTTTGCTGCTGGTCTTGCTGGCGGTGGTTGTGTTCTTCTTGGCGGGCGTGTCGGCGGTATCGGTTTTTCTCGCCAAGTTGTCATTCTCGTCGATGATAACCTTGCGCGGAGGTGTTCTCGTATCGCTCGGCTTGCTGGCAACGGTTGCTCCGCCGGACGCCGCATTTCCGCTCTCGTCGGCGGCCTGAACGGCTTTACCGGCTGGACTGCTGTCGGGAGCCTTCGCCGGAGCTTTGGCGGTCACCGGCGCTGGCGGTTTCTTCTGCTCGATGGCATTTGGCCCGATGTCTTCGTCGTTGAAAGCCGTGCCGCCTTGTGACTGCGCTATCTGGTTCTCTGATTTGGACTTACGCCCGTGAATATCGATGATTAGGCGGTAAGGGTTGGGCAGCAGAAACGCCGAATAGTCAGAGACATCGGCAACCTCCAAGACCACCCGGCTGGATCCCGGCTGGTACTGTGCCACGCGGATCTTCTTTAGGAAGCCATCCTGCACGTCGAAACTCTTGCCGACTAGGATGGAGGCCAGCCTGGTGTTGGGCAGGTCGAAGAAAATGCGATCTGGATTGGGAACTCTGCCCGTTTCGTATTGTACTTCTCGATCCAGGTCGATGGCCACGCGGGTGTAATCCGGGGTGGACCAGTGACGGATGCTGGTCACCATCGGCAGACCCGGCTTCTTTTGGCTTGCCGGTTGCGTGCCATCGGTCGAACTCGATGCGTCAGCGGGGTCGGCATGGGCCTGCTCAACCGGTTTCTTAACTGGCTTGGGACTGTTGAGTTCCGCCAACGCCTCCTTGGCCTCGCGGGCCAGGGGATTGCGCGGATAGCGTGTCAGGAACTCGTCGAAGGTCTGGCGGGCCTCGTCCTCGTCGCCGAGGTCCTCTTTGTATATCTGGCCAATGGTGAACAGCGCCTGGAAGCGGTACTTGCTCCCGGGGTATTCCCGGCGCAGGAACTCGTATTCCTTGATGGCCGATTGCAGGTCCTTGTCCCCGGGCTGAAACTGCCGGCCCATCTCCGCCAGGATCTCGGCGACTGCGACCACGCTGGCGTCGGCTTTGCTCGATGCCGGCGCGACGTAGTAGACCTTGCGGTAAGCGTCGGCCACACGCTGGTAGTCGCGCCGTGTCCGTTCCTCTTCGGGACGGCCGTTGAGCGCTTCCCGCGTCTGTTCGGCCTTTTCGAACTGGCTGGCGGCCTCCTGTTTGCGGGATGCCGGGGTCCTCGCAAAGCACTCAAGACTGGCGCTGGTCAAGAGCAGGAGTAGGCCGAAAACGGCCCATAACGGCAAGCGAAAGAAAGCTGCCGCATTGAAATGCGAGGAAAGTAGGCGCGGAGAACAACTTCCGCCGAATCGTGAAGACCAAGTCATCGCCACGCGAAAAAGTTGCCGGATACACCTGTGCCGTTGCCGCGGTTGACCGCGAGTGCACCGGGATGTGGTCCGGCGGAGACTTGTTCGTCAGAGCACTTCGATTATAGGTGCGGGAGCAGGGTGAACGAACCTGCTAAAACAGCCCGAATCAGGGGAGTGACCCCACCTAAGAGGTACTGGCCAATCATGCCTTCAAACCTGCGGCACCGCTACTGGGCTTCGTTGGAAAAGCACTTTGACCTCTGGCTGAACTAAATACCATATGATCAGCACGCTGATGGCAATGCGGATGAGGCGGTATCCGCCCATAAAGAGGCCAAGGTGCACACCCATCATCAGTAGTCCGGGAATAGAGAACAGCAACGCGATGGCTGCGAGCACAATGCACAAGATTCGGCCCCATTCGCGCAGGTTCCAGACTCCATAGCCCGCCAACCCGGCGATAACGGCGAATACTAACGTAAACACCGCCCCAACGATCCCTATGAAGAGTCCCACACCCATACCACCGATGGAACGATGGCCGCCAGCTCCAAACATGGCGCCAAGTAAGCTGCCGCCTACCATGAGCGCAACCGACAGCAGCACTAAAAAAATTGCACCCACGAAATGGTAAATCGCGATGAGGGTTACACCTGTCGGCCGCATCTGGGACCTCCCTGGGCTATTAGGATTTCACGGGGACACTATGCTCGGGCTGTGAGCAAGTCAAGCTTATCTCTTCGGTATACTCTCTCTACGCCCATGCCCACCAAGTTGGAAGAAATCACAGCCGCCAGCCGCCAACGAGTCGCCACCACCAAGGCTTCGGCAGACCTCCGGGTGCTCGGCGCGGCTGCGGAACGGCACCAGCCGCGGGGTTTTCGTGGCAACCTTCAGCAGGTCGCCAAGGGCGGAGTAGCAGTAATCGCCGAGCTGAAGAAGGCGTCGCCGTCAAAAGGCTTGATTCGGGCTGACTTCCGGGTAGCCGATCTGGCGCGAGAGCTGGCAGAGGCCGGGGCGGCGGCGCTCTCGGTCCTGACGGACGCGCAGTTTTTTCAGGGCTCGCTCGAGAATCTGCGGGTGGCATCACAGGCGACCTCCGTCCCCTGTCTCCGCAAGGACTTCATTGTCGACGAATTTCAGTTGCTGGAAGCCCGGGCGAACAGGGCGGATGCCGTGCTGTTGATTGTGGCCGTCTTGACTCAGACCGAGCTGACTGGCCTGCTGCGTCGCGCGGGAGAACTGCACCTTGACGTTCTGTGCGAGGTCCACGACGGGCCCGAGTTGCAGCGGGCGCTCGACGCCGGTTGCGTAACCATCGGGGTCAACAATCGCGACCTGCACACCTTTCGCGTCGATCTCAATACCTCGCTGCAATTGGCTGAATTGTTGCCGCCCGGCGTGGTGAAGGTGGCGGAGAGCGGCATCGAGACCGCCGAAGATATCGCCCGACTGCGTGATGCCGGGTTCGATGCGTTTCTGATCGGCGAATCGCTGATGCGCGCCCAGCATCCGGGCGAGGCACTGCCGGAGTTGCTCAGGGCAGCGATTTCATTTGACAGAGAAAAGACGGCCTACCGCAGATTGAGCCCCCGAAGGGGCGACTTAGTTTAGCCCAGCACGGAGCCGCAGGCGGAGTGCTGGGTAAAGCGGAAGATTGACCGGAGCCCCGGCAGGGGCGCACAACAAGAGAGTACCGCGCGATGACCTGGGTAAAGATCTGCGCTACCACCAATCTTCCCGACGCGCTGGCGAGCGTCGCCGCAGGCGCCAATGCGCTGGGCTTCATTTTCGCCCCCAGCACGCGCCGGATAACGGTTGAGGCGGCGGCCGGAATTATTGCGGAACTCCCTCCGTCGGTCGAGAAGATCGGCGTGTTTGTGAACGAAACGCCCACGGACCTGGCGGAGGTGGCTGAAAAGGCGGGCTTAACCGGCGCGCAACTGCACGGCGATGAGCTAGCCACGCAAATAGCCGATTTCAGACGCGCCCTAGGCCAGAGAAAGATCATCAAGACCTTGCAGGCCCGGCAGTTGCTGGAGAACGACGCCAGGGAGCAGGTCATCGGCGAGTATCTGAAGGCGCGCGAGCACTTTGACGCCGTTCTCCTCGATTCCGGATGGCCGCAGCAGCGGGGAGGAACCGGCATTCCCTTCGATTGGGAGCTGGCCGTTCCGATCGCCGGGGCGATAGGGTCGGTCATGCGGTTGATCATCGCCGGCGGTCTGAATGCCGAAAATGTTAGCAAGGCGATCCGCCTGTTCAGACCGTTCGGCGTGGATGTTGTATCGGGCGTCGAAGGCGCCATCGGCAAGAAAGACGAAGCCAGGTTGGATAGTTTTCTGGCGTCGGTAAGGCAGGCGGAACAATTGGAACCCATATCATGAATCCGACTTGAAGGGGCACGGCTTCAGCTGTGCCGTAGAGAGCGTCTAAAGTGCAGGGCTTTAGCCCCTGAGGTACTTCGCTCTTGAGAGTTACGAAGTTTATTGAATGGATTCTAGTAATCAGCAACGAACGAGAATAAAGCAAGCGACCATGGACCCAATCAGCGATGCACAAACATTGGCGCCGGACGGCGATCAGAGTAAGCGGCCCAAGCGCCCGCGCGCCGTTCCCGGCCGCTTTGGCTCCTACGGCGGACGCTACGTCCCCGAGACGCTCATGGCCGCCTTGCAGGAGCTCGAGGCCTCCTATGCTAAGGCGCGCAAGGACAAGTCATTCCGCGATGAATACCATCGCCTGCTCGCCGACTTTGCCGGACGCCCAACGCCGCTGTTTCTTGCCGAGCGCCTGACCCAGCAATTGGGCGGCGCGAAGATTTATCTCAAGCGCGAAGACCTGCTGCACACCGGCGCGCACAAGATCAACAACTGCATCGGGCAGGCGCTGCTGGCGCGGCGCATGGGCAAGCACCGCATTATCGCGGAAACCGGCGCGGGCCAGCACGGCGTCGCCACCGCCACGGTGTGCGCGCTCTTCGGCATGGAGTGCGTGGTCTACATGGGCACCGAAGACATGCGGCGGCAGGAACTGAACGTTTTCCGTATGAGACTGCTGGGCGCCGAGGTGCGCGGCGTCGAATCCGGCTCGCGCACGCTGAAAGACGCCATCAACGAGGCCATGCGCGACTGGGTCACTAACGTCCGCACGACCCATTACCTGCTGGGCAGCGTGCTGGGCGCGCATCCCTATCCGACCATGGTGCGCGATTTTCATCGCGTCATCGGCCAGGAAGCCCGCAAGCAGATTCTGAAGGCCGAAGGTCGGCTGCCGTCGGCGATTATTGCCTGCGTCGGCGGCGGCTCCAACGCGATCGGCATCTTCCACGCGTTCCTCAAGGACCGCGAGGTGAAGCTGATAGGCGTCGAGGCCGGCGGCCGGGGTCATGTGCTGGGCGAACATGCCGCGCGCTTCGATGGCGGCGGCGCGGGAGTGCTGCAAGGGACGTATTCGTACGTTTTACAGGACGAAGCCGGCCAGATCGCCAATACCCACTCAGTCTCGGCGGGATTGGACTATCCTGCGATTGGGCCCGAGCACGCATGGCTGCACGACCAAGGCCGCGCTGAGTACGTATCAGCCAGTGACCAGGAAGCGCTCGACGCCTGCCAGACACTGGCCCGCATGGAGGGTATCATTCCCGCGCTGGAGTCGGCACACGCGGTAGCCGAGGTCATGAAGCGCGCGCCCAGGATGGAGAAGTCGGACGTCGTTATCGTGAACATCTCCGGCCGAGGCGACAAAGATATCGGAATTCTGCGGGAGAATTTGAAGTTCTAGATCCACGATACGGTGGAGCAGGCCTTCAGGCCCGCAGTTAGCTGTTCTTTCTTGTCATCACGAGCGGGCTCGGTAGTCCGGAGCTTCAGCTCCGGACGACGAAGCCGCCCGCGAGGGATCTGCTTTGGCAATCAAGTTCCACAAACCCGGCCTGGTGGCTTACATCACTTGCGGCGACCCTGACCTCGGCATCTCGCGGGATGTCGCGCTTGCCGCGATTCAGGCTGGCGCTGACGTCATCGAGCTCGGTGTCCCCTTCAGCGATCCGGTGGCGGACGGGCCGGTGATCCAGCGCGCCAGCGAGCGCGCGTTGAAGCATGGAACCAATCTTCCCGGCGTCCTTGACATCGCAAAACAAATAAGAGCGCAGACCAAGGCCGGTCTCATCATCTTTTCCTACTTGAACCCCATCCTCCAGTTCGGGCTGGAGAAGTTCTGTGCCGCCGCCAAAGAAGCCCGCGTTGACGGCGCATTGGTCACCGATCTTCCGGTGGAAGAAGCGGGCGAATATCTGAAGGCCATGAAGGTGCACAAGCTCGCTCCGGTATTTCTCGCCGCACCTACCAGCACGGACGAGCGACTGCGGGATGTTGCGCGGCACTCTCGCGGATTTGTTTACGCGATCTCTCGCACGGGAATCACCGGTACTCGCCAGGAGCTTGCCGGCGACGCGCGCTCCCTGGTCGAGCGGCTGCGGGCATTTACCAAGCTGCCCATCGCGGTTGGTTTTGGAGTGTCCACGCCGCAGCAATTTTCCGAAGTCAACACATTTGCCGATGCCGCAGTGGTGGGCAGTGCAATCGTGCAGACCGTGGAGCAAAATCCGGGCCGCGAAGCCGAGGCTGTGGGACAATTTCTGTTGAAGCTTACCGGAACGGCACAAACGGCGACTGCCGGCGGGTAGACGCGGGAGGGTACGGGTAGAGCGGCGCTTTAGCGCCGCGTTGCCGCGGGCGAACCTGCAGGGTTTGCGAACGCGGTTTGCAGTGGCACTCAACCAGCCCCGCAGGGGCGGTTCAGGATAGCCCAGCGCGGCAGCGCTGGGTAGGATGAATAATTGACTAGAGCCCCTTTAGGGGCGGCACAAGGTTTCCAGGTGGACATCGCGGACTGGCGGAAGAAAATCGACGAGCTGGACCGCAAGCTGGTGGACTTGCTGAACCAGCGCGCGCAGTTCGCCCATGAGATCGGCAAGCTGAAAGCCAACTCGTCCATGCCAATCTACGAGCCGGACCGCGAAAGGATCATCTTTCAGAACATTGCCGGCATGAACCAAGGCCCGTTATCGCAAGCCCAGTTGCGCATGGTGTACGAGCGGCTGGTGGACGTAATGCGGCAGATCCAACGCGAGGAAATGGCACCCGAACCGCAGGACAAGGCTGAAGCGACCGAATTGGAGCCCAACGACTAATGATTGTTGCCATGCTCGAAACCGCGGGCGAAGACCAGATCCAGGGCGTCATCGACCACCTGGTGAAGATGGGCTTCGAGGTGCACCGCAGCACCGGCGCGCGTCAGACCGTGCTGGGAGCGGTGGGGCGCCGCATTGATTTCGATATCCGCGACATCGAAGTGCTCTCTGGTGTGCAACTGGTGCACCGCATCAGCTCGCCGTACAAGCTGGTGGGACGAAGTTTCCGGCCCGAAGGCACGAGGGTAATACTGCCGAATGGAGTGGAGATTGGCGGCAAGGAAATCATTGTCATGGCTGGGCCATGCTCGGTGGAGTCTCGGGAGCAGCTCTTCGCCGCAGCGGAGCACGTGAGCAAGGCTGGCGCAAAAGTCCTGCGTGGCGGCGCGTTCAAACCGCGCAGTTCACCATACACGTTTCAGGGGATGGGGCTTGATGGGCTCAAGCTGCTGCGCGAAGCCGGAGACCGTTACGGTCTGATGGTCATCAGCGAGGTCATGGAGATCTCGCAGATCGAGCTCATGTTGCCGTACATCGATATCTTCCAGATCGGCGCGCGCAACATGCAGAACTTCAACCTGTTGCGCGAGCTGGGCAAGATCCGCAAGCCAGTCCTGCTGAAACGCGGCATCGCCGCCACCATCGAGGAGATGCTGCTCTCCGCGGAGTACATCATGTCAGGCGGAAACTACCAGGTCATCCTGTGCGAGCGCGGCATCCGCACTTTCGAAACTTACACCCGCAACACGCTTGACATCTCGGCCATTCCCGTCGTGCACAAGCTGTCGCATCTGCCCATGACCTCCGACCCGTCGCACGGCACCGGCATCCGCGACAAGGTCGCACCGATGGCCTGCGCCTCCATTGCCGCGGGCGCCGACGCGCTGCTGATTGAAGTGCATCCCAATCCCGACCAGGCACTTTCCGACGGCGCGCAGTCGCTCTATCCAGAGCAATTCTCCGAACTGATGGGCCAGTTACGAATGATCGCTCCCGCTGTGGGCCGGACGATCGGGTGATTCTGGCGATGGTTCACCCACAAAGCAGGAATAGCCGATGCCGATTCGCCAAATCACGATCGTAGGAACAGGGTTGATCGGCGGGTCGCTGGGACTCGCCATGCGGCAGCGCGGGTTTGCCGGAACCATCATGGGCTGTGACAAGCCCGAGGTTCTGCATGCGGCCATTCTTCGCGGCGCCATCGACCGCGGAGCGACCCACGCCCCAGAGGCGGTACAGGGAAGTGACGTGGTGGTGTTGGCTACTCCCGTCGGAACGGTTCTTTCGCTCTTCGAGAAGCTCGCGCCCACGCTTCCTCCAGGCACCCTCATCACCGACACCGGGAGCACCAAGCAGCCATTCGTCGAGCGCGCGCGGATGGTGCTCGGCGCGGCCGCGTCGGAACGCGTTCTGCCTGGGCATCCCATGGCAGGCAAAGAGCACGGCGGCATTGAGAACGCCGACGCCGAGTTGTTTCGCGATGCGGCCTGGCTGATTACCCCTGTCAGCGACTCGCATCCCTATACCCCGCGACAGCAGGAATATATTGACCTGCTGCAAGCCATCGGCGCGCGCATCATCTCCCTCGACGCCGAGCGTCACGACCGGATCTGCGCGTGGGTCAGCCACCTGCCGCAGATGATCGCTACCGCGTTGGCCTCGCTGCTTCGCGAGGAACTGAGCGACGAGGAAGCCGTCGCGCAAATTGGTGGACGCGCCCTGTGCGAGATGACGCGCATTGCCGGCAGCCCGTACACGATGTGGCGCGACATCGCGCTGACCAACGCCGAAAATATTGACGAGGCGCTTTTGCGCTTCGAGCAGCAGTTAGCCCACCTGCGTGAGAACCTGCGTGGGCCGGGTCTGCGCGAGATGTTTGAGAGCGCGAATGAATTTGGACGAAAGCAGGCTGGCTGAATACAATCGGCTCGGTTCGAGTTAGAGAATCTTCCTATGGCAATGAACAAGGTAGTGGCGAATGCAGACGAGGCCATCCACGACATCAAGGACGGCGACACACTCATGGTCGGTGGCTTCGGGCTGTGCGGCATCCCCGAGAACCTCATTCGCGCGCTGGTGAAGAAGGGCGTGAAGAACCTGCATACCATCAGCAACAACGTCGGCGTGGACGACTTCGGTCTCGGCCTCATGCTCGCCGCCGGGCAGATTACTTCGCACAAGGGAAGCTACGTCGGCGAGAACCGTTTGCTGGAAGAGATGGTGTTGACCGGCCGCATCGATCTGGAACTGATCCCGCAGGGAACGTTTGCCGAACGCATTCGCGCCGGCGGAGCTGGCATTCCGGCGTTCTTTACGCCGGCAGGCTTCGGCACCGTCGTGGCTGAAGGCAAGGAGACGCGCGAGTTCAACGGGCGCCCGTACGTCATGGAACGCGGGCTCACGGCGGATTTCGCGCTCATCAAGGCATGGAAGGGCGATCGCTGGGGTAATCTGGTCTATCGCAAGACCGCGCGGAACTTCAATCCCATGATGGCGACTGCGGCGAAGGTCACCATCGTCGAGGTCGAGCACCTGGTGGAGCCGGGGGAGATCGATCCCGAGATGGTGCACACGCCTAGCGTGTACGTGCACCGCATTTTCCAGGGCACGGATTACGAGAAGCGCATCGAACGCAGGACGTTGCGTAAGGCATGAGCATCGAGAAGCGAGCCTGCGGAATCTGCCTTGCAAGTGTTTTGAAAGGGCACGGCTTTTAGCCGTGCCGTAGTGGGTCGTGAAGGATTTGGGGCTTTAGCCCTGAGGTCATTCGGGTTTGAAAAGCGAGACCCCTCAGCGGCTGGAGCCGGGACGCTGAGCCGATTGACGGCACGGCTGAAGCCGTGCCCCTTCAAGGTTAGCAAAGCTAGTTGCAGGAGATCGAATGGCAACGCCACCGAATATCGGCAAGCAGAAAGACACGGAAAAACGCGACCGCATCGTGCGCCGCGTGGCGCAGGAACTGCGCGATGGCTTCTACGTGAACCTCGGCATCGGCATGCCCACGCTGGTCGCGAACTGCGTCCCTCCAGGCATGGAGCTCGTGCTGCAGAGCGAGACCGGCATGCTGGGTGTTGGGCCGTATCCCATCTCCGGCGAGGAAGACGCCGACCTGATCAACGCGGGCAAGGAAACCGTGACCGAGATTCCCGGTACAGGGTATTTCTCCAGCGCCGAGTCGTTTGCCATGATTCGCGGCGGCCACATTGACCTCAGCGTATTGGGTGCGATGGAAGTGGACGAAGAGGGGAACCTGGCTAATTGGATGATTCCCGGCAAGATGGTCAAAGGCATGGGAGGTGCGATGGACTTGGTCGCAAGCGCCCGGCGCGTGATTGTGGCCATGGAACATACCACCCGCGACGGCGCGCCTAAGATACTGCAGCGCTGCACTCTACCCATTACGGGACTGCGCGTGGTACACAACATAGCCACCGAGATGGCGTGGATTCGCGTGACCCAGAGCGGCCTAGTACTGGAAGAGATCGCGCCGGGCCTGACGCCCGAGGACGTGCAGCGCGCTACCGAGGCGCCGCTCATCATGAGCCCTGAATTGAGGACGATGCTGTGCTAAAGGCTGATTCCCAAAATGGGAAGAGCGCACACCTGCCTTGTGATGCGTGTCGCTGACTCGTTACGATCAACGGGCCATAGTGAAATGTTAATCGGTTTTTGATATGACCGGAAGGAAGGCCATTATGCGCTTACGTGCCGTATGTCTGGCAACCGCTCTCATATTCCTACTCGCGATTTCCCTGGCTGCGCAGACTGGTTCCAACGTGCAGTCCTCCTCTGCGCAGGCGACCAAGCCGGAGATCAAGAACGTCCCTGCGCGCTACACCGACCCGAGCTCCGGTAAAGAGATGTACCTCGCCTATTGCGCGTCCTGCCACGGCGCCGACGGCAAGGGGAACGGTCCGGCGGCGCCGGCGCTGAAGACGCCTCCCACCGGCTTAACTCAGCTAACAGCGAAGAATGGCGGCAAGTTCCCCGATGCCCACATCGCGCAAGTCATCAAGGGCGACGTCGTGACCGCCGCCCACGGCAACAAGGAGATGCCGGTCTGGGGCCCGGTGCTTTTCTGGCTGGGACAGCATGACCCGGCACAGCAGCAGTTGCGTATTCGCAACCTGACGAAATATATCGAATCGATTCAGCAGAAATAGGGCGTTGGCCTACACATTGGCGGGGACGATTACACTGCCTTTCGCCGAAACAGGGTCAATTTGCATCTTCTGCGGTACCGCATACAATGTTGTGAATCGAGTCGGTTCCTCTTGCCGGTGTCGGCGCAAAGATCAGCGAGGAGATTGTCATGGCAGCTTCGATTCCCGAGAATTATCTTGACCTCTTTCAGAAGAAGGCATTCGGCAGCCTGAGTACGCTCATGCCCGACGGCAGCCCGCAAACCAATCCCGTTTGGGTTGACTATCAGAACGGCGAGCTCTGGGTGAATTCCGCGGTGGGCCGGCTAAAAGACCGCAACATCAAGCGCGATCCTCGCGTCTCGGTCGCGGTGATTGACCCTGATAACCCTTACCGCTTCCTCGAGGTGCGCGGAAGTGTGCATGAGATTACGCAGCAAGGCGCCCCCGAACATATCGACAAGATGGCGAAGAAATACCTGGGAAAAGACAAGTATCCGTTTGCACAACCCGGTGAGCAACGCGTGCTTTATAAGATCAAGCCTGAGCACGTTCACACCATGGGATAGTACCGTTCGAACTCAGGGAAGCTGGCCGCGAGCCCGCTTCCTTGCGTTCAGTCCGCATTGGAGTTGTTTTTCTTGGATTCGGCAGCCACAAAGCCGTAAGGACAATGTCTACATCCTGATTCGCAGCAGTAGCCGCGATTGCGCAGATAGTGTGCGGTGAAAACCATGAATCCGTTCTCGATCTAGTAGTCGATGCCTTCGGCGAATTGTTCCGCCATTACTGCGCCGCCTCAAGCAATGCCGACCGTTCAGCGGCTGCGACGGCAACGCCGTCGCGGAAGGTGACGTACTTGCCGGAGATTGCGGGCACGCGTTCGCCGGGGACAATGAAGCCGACCAGGTTGAGTGGATCGGCGGCCGAGACCGTTACCATTTCGCCGCTGGCGGCGAGGTTGCGCATTGCGCGCACCGACTCAACTGCTTCTGGCAGCGCAAACTGCTCGCCAAGAAATCCATTTACGAAGCGTCCGCAGCGCACTTCGCCGCGATCCTCCAGGCGGCGAAACATGATCAGCAGTTCACGCCACTTAGGCAGGTTCGATTCCCGCGCCAGCACCTCGCGGAAGACCACGCCATATCGGCGCAACAGCACCCAACATGTGGCTTCGACCATCCTGTTGCGATCGTTACCCTCCGCCGGATACAGCAGCGACCAGCGTCCTGCCGTGTGTCGCGGACGCGGCTGCTTCGGCGTGCCCAACGCGTTGCGCCGCCTGGGATTGATGAGCGAACGCAGGTTGTCGAAGCCGTCGGCCGCGACCATTCCTGCAGCAACCAGTTCCCAAAGCGAGGTCTCGATCTCGGCCTTGAGCTTGCTGGTGCCGCGCACGATGTCGGCGAAGAATGATGCTCCGCGCCGCCGCAGGAACTCCAGCACCACCCGCGCTCCCTCGCTCAACACACGTTCGTAATTCTGCTCTTCCTCGGCCAGTCGCGGCTGCATCCAGTCCGAATCCTCGCGGACGAACAGCGTGATAGGAGCGACACTGGTCGGTACGATGCGCCGGCGGCCCTCGCCCGACTTTTCCAGCGTTGCCGGATGTGGCGACAAGCGTCCCCAACCGACAGCGCCAGTCAGGCAAAGTTGGTCCAAAGCAACAGGATCGTACTTGCCGACTCGCGGCGCGAGAATCTGCTTCTCCCATGCGTTCGCCGGAACCTCAAATCCCTGAAGCTGGCGAATCGCTTCCAGCAGGCCACGCTCTCCTGCCAACTGCGAGCCGGTCGTCACATGCTGCCAGCGCAACAGCCAGCGCATGTACTGCGCGGCCGTAACCGGCTCGACCTGCTTGCGTAGCGTGGCGACGGTGAGGTGATGAATGCGCGCCAGCAATCGCCGGTCGCACCATTCGGCGGTGTTCGGCTCGTTGCCTCTGGCAAGCCCGGTGAAGTTGCCGCGCAGAACCGATCCCGCGGCTTCCATGCGCAGCAGAGCATTCCCAACATCGGAGTCGGGCAGCCCAAGCCAGTAGGCCAGTGCCGATGCAGTGACTGGTCCGCTATGCATCATCCATCCCGTTGTCATGGCGAGAACCGCATCATCGTGGGAGCTGATTGCGGACGGCAAATCCGGCGGCACAACCTCGAACTGTGCTTCGGGGAAGATCAGCGCGAAGTCCTTGGCGCGCTCCGAGGCAACGAAATAATGCCGCTGGTCTACCCTCGCGCGTACCACGCGCCAGCCTTCCAGCAGCTCGGCGAAGAATGGTTTCCAACTGTCCACCGCCTCCTGCCAGCCAGGATCGCCTAACTCCTCGGGCAACCCGACCAGCGTCTGCAGCACGTCATGCAGTTCATCGCTGTCCCGGACGTCCGGCCGTGCCTCTTCGCGTACGCGGCCAATTGCGCTCTGATCGAGCCTGCCGACCTCCTGCAGTACGGCTTCAGGCAGCACTCGCCGCATCTGGACCGCCCGCGCCCGCCGCTCTTCCAGCGGGGCGTCATCGAGATATGCGTACGGATTCGCGTTCAGGATCTCGTGCGAGAACTGTGACGGAACCGGCGTGTCCACCGCGAGACACCGGATCGATCCATCGCGGACGCCATTCAGCACCGCCCGTAAGCCATCAATGTCCATCGCCTCGGTGAGGACATCCTTCATGACCTCCTGGACCAGCGGGTGATCGGGAATCTTGATGTCGCCTTCGATGTTTTCAAAGCAGGCGGCCACGTCGGGAAAGACCGATGCCAGAAGGTCGTCACTGCGGATGCGCTGGATTTGCGGGGGGACTTTCTTGCCGCCCTGGAAGCGCAGCAGGGCCAGCGAGCGATTGGCGTCCCAACGCCAGCGCGTGGCGAAGATAGGCGAGGCCAGCGCGGCCTGTTCCAGGATCTCCTGCACCGTTTCAGTCTGGAGATAATGGAACACATCGCTCAGCGGGAAACTGTGCTGTTCAGCCAGGGCGATGTTGATGCCGTTGTCGGTCGCAGCCGCCTGCAACTCAAAGTTGAAGGAGCGGCAGAAGCGCTTGCGCAGCGCCAGTCCCCAAGCTTTGTTGATGCGCGCGCCAAACGGGGCGTGGATGATGAGCTGCATCCCGCCGCCCTCGTCGAAGAAGCGTTCGGCGATGATGGTCTGCTTGGTCGGCACTTCGCCCAGCACGGCACGGCCGGTGACGATGTACTCGATGAGTTGTTCCGCACCGGCATCGTCCAGCCCGCACTCGTCCTTCAGCCAAGCGACGGCATTCTGCACTTCGGGACTGGATGCGATGCCGCGCAAGCGAACACATCCGGTGGAAGAGAGGGACGGCTCGGGCGCAGACCTAAAGGTCCGCTCTACCCGGGCCTCGCCATCGAGCTCGGGATTTGCCGGCACGGGCAGCGGCGCGGTGCTCGGCAGCAGCGCGCTGACCCGCTCGCGCAGTTCGCCGACTTGCTGCGACAGCTCATCGGTGCGCGCCGGTGCCTCGCCGCGCCAGAAGGGAATTGTCGGCGGTGAGCCGTGTGCGTCTTCCACCAGCATGCGTCCGGACCTGTTCTCGACGCGGTGAATGCGCCACGAAGTATTGCCCAGCAGCATGATGTCGCCCGCGTTGCTCTCCACCGCGAAGTCTTCGTCGACCGTGCCGACGACAACCTCGTCCGGCTGCGCCACCACCGTGAACAGCGCCGTTTCCGGGATGGCGCCACCGCTGGTGATGGCCGCTAGTCGGGCGCCTCGCCGGGCGCGCAGACGACGGTTCACCATGTCGCGGAACAGATATGACCCATAACGTCCGCGCTTGGCAGCGATGCCTTGCGACAGCATCTCCAAAATGCGGTCATATTCCTCGCGGAGGAGTTCGCGATACGGATACGCGCGCCGCACGCAGTCGAAGAGCGCGTCCTCATCCCAATCCTCGCAGGCGCACATGGCGACAATCTGCTGCGCCAGAATATCGAGCGGCGAGATGGGAATCTGCAGGCGATCCAGGTCGCCCTGCTTGATGGCACGCACCGCCGCCGCACATTCCACAAGGTCGTCGCGCGTGGTGGCGAACAGGCGTCCCTTGGGGATTGCGCCGCGCCAGTGGCCTGCCCGGCCGACGCGCTGCAAGGTGACTGCGATGGAGCGCGGGGAGTTGATCTGGCAGACCAGATCGACCGAGCCGATGTCGATTCCGAGTTCCAACGAGGCCGTCGCCACCAGCAGGCGTATCTCGCCATTCTTCAGCTTGCGCTCAGCATTGAGACGCAACTTTCGGGCGAGGCTGCCATGATGCGCAGCGACAAGCACTTCCCCAATGCGCTCCCCCAAGTGCATCGCTACACGCTCGGCCAGACGCCGCGTGTTCACGAACACCAGGGTCGAGCGGTGCTGCAATGCCAGCTCTGCAAGACGGTCGTAAATCTCGCCCCACATCTCATTGGTGGCGATGGGGCCGAGTTCCGAAGGCGGAACCTCTACCGCCAGGTCGAGCGTGCGGCGATGACCGATGTTCACGATTGCAGGTGCGGGGCGTCCCGCGCCAGTTATGAAGTGTGCGACCTCTTCGATGGGCTTCTGCGTGGCCGAGAGCCCGATGCGGGTCGGCCGGTTTGCCAGCAGGTCCAGCCGTTCGAGGGACAGGCTGAGATGCGCGCCGCGCTTATCATCGGCGACCGCGTGGATTTCGTCGACGATCACGGTTTGCACATGAGTCAGGATGGCGCGACTGCTGTTGGCGGTCAGCAGAATATAGAGCGACTCCGGCGTGGTGACCAGGATGTGCGGCGGCCGCTTCAACATCTCGCGGCGCTCTTTCATTAGCGTGTCGCCGGTGCGCACGGCTGTGCGGATCTCCGGCATCAGCAGGCCACGTTCGCCCGCGAGCGCGAGAATCTCTCCTAGAGGGATCTCCAGGTTTTTCTGGATGTCATTGCCCAGCGCCTTCAGCGGAGAAACGTAGAGGACCTCGGTGCAGTCGTGCAGATCGCCAGCCAAGGCCTTGCGCACCAGCCGGTCAATGCAGATGAGAAACGCGGCGAGCGTCTTGCCGGAACCCGTAGGAGCGGAGATCAGCGTGGTTCGGCCGGCGAGGATCTCTGGCCAGCCTTGCTCCTGCGGTTCTGTGGGCGAACCGAATCGCCCCAGAAACCACTCGGCAACCAGCGGATGCGCCCAGGCCAGCGCGACCGGAATGTTCCCCACAGACACAGTTCGTATATTCTAGCAGGTCTTCGCTAATTGTTCGCCTGATAGAAGCGGGTTGGACGCAGGCTCTACCGAAACAAGTACCCGTATAAACAGAACTTTGGTAACTTGCATTTGATTACTATTTGGGCTATTCTGTCCGGTCGCGAGCGGGGAGAGCGACAGCCGCCGACCAGTCGGGCGGGCCGAACGTTCTTTGACAAGTTGATGCTTGTTCCTTGACCAACAGACAATCATCACGACGATCCCGGCGGTGCGAATCGCCGTATTTTACGCGAGTAAGTCGTTTGTTTTCAATAGCATGATGTAACTCGTTTATTTGAACGACTTTGCGCGGGAATTACGGATAAAGTCGTGATTCTGTTGATACGGGTAGGGGGGAGGGGTACTGTACAGACAGTCTCGAATCCCTCCTGCTAAGATTCTCCAATGTCAGACGAGCGCGCCAAGAAAATAAAACTGATGCTGTTCGATGTGGACGGTGTCATGACCGACGGGACCATTTTCCTCTTTCCAGCGCCCGCCGGCGCAGAGCACGGCGTCCGCGAACATCGCGAAAAGATGGCCGACAAGGGCGGCTTCAGCATTCCAGCCGGGCCGATGATCGAAGCGAAGGGCTTTAACGCCCATGATGGCGCGGGGGTTTCGCTGGCCCGGCTGGGAGGTTTGAAGACCGGCATCATTACCAAACGCATCTCGGAGACGGTAGCTCTCCGTGCTCGTGACCTCAGAATCGAACATGTCTACCAGGGCCAGCAAGACAAAGCGGCGGCTTTCTACGAAATCCGGGAAAAGGAAGGCCTGGAGCCGGAGCAGGTCTGCTACGTCGGCGACGATGTGATTGACCTGCCGGTCATGCGGCTGTGCGGCTTGGCGATCGCCGTCAAGAATTCCCGCGCGGAAGTGCTCGTGGAAGCGCATTATGTTACCCCGCATGAAGGCGGACACGGGGCCGTACGGGACGCCATCGAATACGTGCTGCGGGCACAAGGCTCGCTACAGCGTGTCATCGACCAGTACATCCAAGGGAAAAGAACGGATCCGGCATCCGACGTTCAATAGGCACAAAAAACCCCTCCGAAGCACAGGGGCGAGTTGCACCTCGGAGGGTTTAGCCGTTGTTACACGACCATTCTCAGGGTTGTTACCTGCCTAAACACAGCACATTTGCCGAAGTTTCGCGGAGCCAAAAAAAGTTCTCCGAATTGGATAACCTCCCGCCGTCCCAAACTCGCTCAGTCTGAAGTCTTACTGAACAGCCCTCGCTGACGGGCGATTACCAAATCGGGAACCGTCCGCTGAGAGCCGAATTGGGCGACTTTACGGCAGGAACCAGCATCGTTACGGTCGCGAAAGAGAAGAAATGTGATAAGTATCAAGTAGGCAATCGAGCGAGGATTGCCGATTACTTTTTAGACGACGCGCGTCTTTGTGAGTACAAGCATCGCTTGGTTTGTGCGCGAGACTTTAGTTGTATGCAGCGCAGTTCATGATTGCAATCGATCGCGAGAGCACCTAGGATAGGCCTCTTGCGGCGGCGTAAGGCGATCGACCTGAACGGTAAGGTTGTTACTAGGCGGCAAATTTTCGGGGAGGGTTAGGGACCTTCACAATGTTTAAGCGCTTTACCATATCCATGGTAGGCAGTTTGCTAGCGCTGCTGGCCTCGTTCGACGCCTCCGCCGCCACGATTGCGACTCACAAGAGCCACAGCAAGTCGCACAAGATCACCGAAACCGGCGCCGCACAGAAGAAGATGGCGCGCATGAGCCACAGCAGCAAGTCTTCCGCAAAGCTGAATAGCACCAGCTATCGCGTGTCAAGGGGCCATCGTTACTACGAGCGCTTCTCCGTCAGTTCCTTCGCTGACAATCAGGTGGAGGGCGATATCACGGCGGGCGAAGATCCCATAGTTCGCGCCGCCGCAGTGGAAGCGCTCGGCAACATGAACGGCACCATCGTCGCGATCGATCCCGACAGCGGCCGTGTCTTGGCGATGGTCAACCAGAAGATGGCTCTTTCGGCGGGTGCTCAGCCTTGCTCCACCATCAAAGTCGCAGTAGCGCTGGCCGCTCTTAGCGAAAACGTCATCACTAAAGACACCCAGGTTCCGCTTGGCAAGTATTACCGCGTGGATTTAACGACGGCGCTGGCCCATTCCAACAATGCCTATTTTGAGGCCGTCGGACGCAAGCTGGGATTCGAGAAAGTCAGCTACTACGCCCGCCAGTTTGGGCTGGGCGAACTCGCTGGATGGAACATCGAAGGTGAGCATCTAGGCACTTTCCCGTCCACTGTTCTCGACGAGAAACTCGGCGGCGTGGGCAAGATGTGCTCGTTTGGCGAGAGCATATCGCTCACCCCATTACAATTGGCAGCGCTCATCAGCGCCATCGCCAATGGCGGCACGCTGTACTATCTGCAACACCCGACCACGCCCGAGGAAGTTACGAACTTCGCTCCCAAGGCCAAGCGCAAGCTGGTCATTGGTCCTATCATCCCGGAGATTGCTGACGGAATGGCTGGCGCGGTCGACTATGGCACGGCGCGTCTGCTGAAGACGAATTTCATGGAGGAGCCGGTTCTCGGCAAGACGGGGACCTGTTCCAAGGACGGAACTCGGTTCGGATGGTTTGGTTCGTTCGCCAACACCCAATATGGCCGGATCGTTACCGTGGTCTTCCTCGAGGGTGGCCGCCCGACCTTCGGTCCGAAGGCCGCCGAGCTGGCGGGCCACTTGTATCGCAACCTCTATGATCACGACTTCTTCACGGTGAAGCCGTCCACGGTGCCCGTCCGAACCGCAGGCACGGCGCCGGTTGGCGCGGTACAGTAACGCAATCTGGATCCAAAATAAAAGGCCTCCCCGTTGGGACGCCTTTAGCTTTGAACCTGTGCATGGCTAGGGAGCAGGCGTTGCACCCGGTGTCTGGAGCTGTCGTAAGGCGTCCTCGTAGATTTTTCTGGCCGCTGCATCCGTCGTCCCACTGATCCTTGAGTTCAGCCACTTGATCATCGCAGGGCGCGAAGGATGGGGCATCGTGTTGTCGGCGTCCAGGATGCGCCATTCGCCATTCACCGCCGAGACTGTGTAATTCACTTCCTGTACTGAATTTGCCGGCTCACGGACATAGCCTGTGACAAGATCGAAGATTCCCAAAGTGCGGTACTGCACAGTCACGTTGTATTTGCCGCGGTTGGGACTCGGCTCACCTTCAACCGTATACCGTGTGACGATGTCCATTTGCGTGTAATCCGGGTTGGTCTTCCACCACACCAGAGGCTGAAGTTTGCTCCAATCCGGAGCATTCAGCCGAGCGCCTTCATAGTCGAGGCGGCAGTATTTCGAAACCAGTTCGCGGGTTTCTGCGCTCTTATCGACCTGTTCGTGCTGGCCTAGCGGGAAGTCGAATTGTGCAAGGACAAGCTCAGAGGGCCCGGCCAAAAGGACGATGATGAAGAGAAGCCTGTAGTAAAGGAACACAGAATTGCACTCCACACGGAACCATCTACACTGGCAGGTTACACCGAACTGCGGTACAAAAAGAAGCGCCTGACGATACGCCGGGCGCCAAGTCTGCACAGAAAGGAGTTTAGGCTCTAGCCGTTTTCTGATCGCTGAACACCTGTCCGTCACGGATGTGGATGACCCGGTGGGCGTACTCGGCAATGTCGTGCTCGTGGGTGACGAGAACGATCGTGTTGCCTTGCGCATGCAGGCGGTCGAGCAAAGCCATGATCTCAACGCCGGTCTGGGAGTCGAGATTACCAGTGGGCTCGTCGGCGAGAAGGATCGAGGGGTTGTTCACCAGCGCGCGCGCGATGGCCACCCTCTGGCGTTGCCCTCCGGACAGTTCGTTGGGTTTGTGGTTCATTCGCTCTTCCATTCCCACCGAGGCTAGCGTCTTCTTGGCGCGTTCGATACGCTCCTCGGCCGGAACGCCGGCGTAAATCAAGGGCAGCTCGACATTGTGCAGCGACGTGGCGCGAGCCAGTAGATTGAAGGTCTGGAAGACGAACCCAATCTCCTTGTTGCGAATGCGCGCCAGCTCGTCGTCGTCAAGTTCGCTGACCATCTGTCCATTAAGCCAATAGCTGCCTTTGCTCGGAGTGTCGAGACAGCCAATCAGGTTCATCAGGGTCGATTTCCCCGAACCTGACGGGCCCATGATGGCCACATACTCGTTGCGCTGGATGCGAAGGGTCAGTCCCCGCAGAGCATGGACCTGCTGTTCCGACCCCATGTCATACGTCTTCCACAAGTCTTCCGTTGCGATGATGCTCTGCTCTGGGGCTATCACGGGTTGCGGTTCGGCTAAGCTTGCCAATTCCGTTGCCATCCTCTGCTCCTTATTCGACTGGTCCGGGCTGGTCATGAACGCATTCTCTGTTTCCTTACGTACGGCCGTTCTTGCTCGCTCGACGCCTTACTACGACTCTTCTTCCTTCTTAGCTCCGGCTGTGTTGTCCACCTTAACGCTAGCGCCGTTACGCAGTGTTCGAAGCACCTTGTAGCTGCCGGTGACGATCTCGTCACCCTCTTTGAGCCCGTTGGTCACCTCGATGTCGGTCGTACCGCTAATCCCGGTGGTTACAGGCACGAAGACGGCGTCTTTTTTGTTCTTTAGGACAAAAACTCCCTGCAGCTCCTCCTTGGTGTGGGGATCAGGTGGCGCGGTCTGTGCAGCCTGGGCCTTGCCCTTTTTCTCGGGTTCGAGTTCGCCGCGCTGGCGAATAGTCAAAGCCTGAATTGGAATTGCCAGTGCGCTGCTGCGCGTGGCAGTTGTGATGCGGGCAGTAGCCGACAGACCGGGAAGGAGGTCCGGCGGTGGATCCTGCAACGCCACTACGACCTTGAAATCCTTGGCTTCCTGCCCGCTGGACGTCGTTTGGGCCGTGGAAACGCCGGTCGACCGCAGCACGGCATTGCGGCCGATCTCGGTCACTATGCCATTGAACTTTTTCTTAGGGATAGCGTCGATGGAAACCTCGGCAGTCTGCCCAATCTGCACATTCACTATGTCGGTCTCATCCACCTTCACTTCTGCGGTGATGACCGAGGTGTCGGCGATCGTCATCAGCGTGCTTCCCGGAGAGTTCTGAATTCCGACCACAACGGTTTCGCCTTCACGGACCGGCAGGTTGGTGATCACGCCATCAAACGGCGCCTGGTACTCCGTCTTGCTGAGCACGTCGCTCACGCGACGTAGCGCAGCGGCATTCTGTTTGATGCGAACCTGGGATGAATCAAGCTGCGCCTTGGACTGCGCCAGCTTTGCCTTGGCTTGACCGAGCTGGGCTTGGGCAGTACCGAAAGCCGCCTTCTTGGTATCGAAATCAGCCTTGGCAATCAGTTGGGAATCGTAAAGACTCTTGGCACGGTCGTAGTCGAGCTTAGCTCGCTCGAACTCGGCTTCGGCCTGGTTCAGTTCGGCTGCGGCGGTGTTGACTGCCGCATCTGAGGCGACGGCATCGGTACGGGAAACGTTCAGGGCTGCTTCACCGGCAGCGACGTCGGAAGCCGACTGTATGTTATCCAGGGTAGCCAGCATTTGGCCTTTCTTCACCCGGTCGCCTTCCTTGACGTACAAGTGCGTGACCTTTGCGAAAGCATTCGCACCAATGTTGACGTAGACTTTCGGCTTGATTTCGCCTGACGCCGTGACCACCGAAGTCAAGCCCTCACGGACGACTTTGCCGGTCTGCACGGTTACGACGCCCTTGCGGGTTTGCTGTACGGTGAACCCGACAATTGCCAGCAAAACAACTATGCCGCCGATAATCAGTGCGAGTTTCTTCCAGTTCTTCATCGGTCCTCAATCGGGGAAACCGTGACACAAAACGCACTTCCACCCACAGCATGATACGCAGTGAGACGACCCAAGGTTCCTTTAGAAAGCAACGACTTAGTGGCAGGGGCGTTGCTAGTCAACAGAACGCCTGGTGGTAACAGCCAGTGCAGACGGTTTCTTTGCAACCTCCCGAACGGCTCATTATAGCCGCTAGCATGGGAAATCCTCGATAACATCTGTATTTTCAGCCCGTCCTAAGCATCGCGAGGCTCGTCCAATGACGAAGTCAGCGGTTTGCAGCCATGCGACTTTCGAGCTCGAGGTGGGCTTGAAGAACCGCAAGAAGGCGGGGCCAACCTGGCCCTCGGCGACAGCCTGCCGTAACCTTGCTTTCACCGTCCCTAAAACATACAATTTACTAAGTCGAAGTTTTGTCTCGCGGGTGGGTTTCTAACACATGAAGTTTGGCATCTTACGTCTTATTTTTTCGTTGCTTCTGGCCGGAGGCCTGGCGACCGCTTCAGCTACAGCCCAAAGTACCTCCATCCCTGCTTCGGATACCCCATCCGCCAAACCGGCGGACCAGTCTGTAACTCCCAAGACCAGCGATACTCCCGCGGCGGCGGGTCAGTCTGGACAGGCGCAGACCGGTGGCGAGCAAGCCGACCCTCTCAAACGGCCAGTTCCGGAGAAGCAGAAAAAGGCCAACTCCAAGGCCATGAAGCAGGAGTTGAGTTCCACCTACAAGAAGTGGCTCAATGAGGACGTACGCTACATCATCTCGCCGGAGGAAATGTCGGCCTTCAAGCAGCTCTCCAACGACGAGGAACGCGATCAGTTCATCGAGCAGTTCTGGTTGCGTCGCGACCCCACTCCTGACACGCCGGAGAACGAATACAAGGAAGAACATTACCGCCGTATCGCTTACGCCAACGAACATTTCGCGGCTGGCGTCCCGGGTTGGCGTACGGACCGGGGCCGTATTTACATCATGTGGGGCCCGCCCGACCAGATCGACACGCATCCGTCGGGCGGACAATACCAGCGGCCGATCGAAGAAGGCGGCGGTTCGACGTCCACATTTCCGTTCGAGGATTGGCGGTATCGCTACCTGGAAGGGGTCGGCCAGGAAGTCAATTTGGAATTCGTCGACACCTGCATGTGCGGCGATTACCACCTGACTATCGATCCCAACGAGAAGGACGCCCTACTGCACACTCCTAATGCTGGTCTAACCCTCTATGAACAGATGGGCATATCCAGCAAGACCTCGCGTGTCGCTAACAGCGGCTCCGGCGGTGCCAATGCCGGTCCGGAAGCTGGACTAATGAGCAACAACGAGTTCACCAGGCTTGAGCTGCTGGCCAAGGTCCAGACCCCGCCAAAGGTCAAATTCAAGGACCTCGAAGAAGTTGTCAGCCACAAGATTAACGTGAACCTGATGCCCTTCGAAATCCGTACCGATTTCGTTAAGGTCACTGGGGACACGGTGTTAGTTCCGGTCACCTTGCAGGTGAAGAACAAGGACATCACCTTCGTCAGCAAGGACGGCATTCAACGTGGCACGGTTAACATCTTTGGTCGAGTGACAGGTCTTACGGGACGCATCGCGCAGACGTTCGAAGACACTGTGCAGGTGGATGTGCCTTCGGAGTTGCTGGAAAAAACCATGGAGCACGTTTCTCTCTATTGGAAGGCGATTCCCTTACGGCCCGGCAGATATCGCTTTGACGTGGTGGTCAAGGACGTAAACGGTGATCGTGTCGGAACCTGGAGCCGCGGGGTTTTGGTACCGGAGTTCAATGAAGACAAGCTGGCTTCCTCGTCAATGATTCTGGCCGATCACATGGAGAAGGTGCCCACCAAGAACGTTGGATCGGGAAGTTTTACCATCGGGGAGACCAGGTTTGCGTATCCCCACCTCGAGTCCCCCGACGGGAAGCCGGCCAGCTTCAAACGCGATCAGCGTGTGAACCTGTGGATGCAGGTTTATAATTTGCAGGCGGACGAAAAAACTAAGAAATCGTCGGCCAAAATCGAGTACGAGATTGTAAACTTGGCAAATAATCAAGCGGTGCTGCACTCTTTGGAGTCCACCGAGGCGATGGGGAATGTTGGTGACCAGGTCACCTTGGAGAAGAGCTTGGCCTTGAACAGCTTTCAGCCAGGTACGTACAGGCTGACGGTGAAGGTCGACGACAATATCTCAAAGCAGCAGATTGCTCCTTCGGTACGGTTTGCGGTTGAGTAGCATCGCGGGATGGCGGACGCGCCGGAAAGTTCTGGTCGCGCATGAGTTTTGCTTCCGGGAGGCTCTGACTGGAGGTCGAATGATGATGCGAACTCTGGGTTGTTTTGCGGTAGCGATCGTACTGTGCGTCGCCGCAACCGCTGGGGTTGCTCCAGGCTCGATCTCAGGATACGTCAGGAACTCGGCGGGCGTCGCCCAAATGGGTGCCACGGTTGAGTTGCTGGGCGAGACCGGGCAACACCAGACTGCCTATACCGACACGAAAGGCTTCTTCCGGTTGGCGGGCTTGCAGGCAGGCAGTTATAACCTGCGCGTCTCCGCTCCCTCCTTCCTTCCCGCGCTTCGCGAAGACGTCGCTCTGGCTTCGGGTGCCAGCAAAGTTCTAAACATCACCTTGAACACGCTGTTCGAAGCCATCCGCATGATGCCCGAGCTTAAACGCAGCGGGGATGACGACGACAGTTGGAAGTGGACGCTGCGCTCCACGGCGAACCGCCCAATTCTGCGGTTTGACGATGGGAATGCCGTGGTCCTGGAAACTGCCTCCCAGGACAAGTCGATGAAGGGAACGATGGCATTCATGGCGGGTGCCACCAATGAAGGCTACGGCAGTCCTTCTGACCTGGGAACGGTCTTTGCGGTGGAACACTCCCTGTTTCGTACAGCGACCGTTGGGTTGGATGGGAACCTGGGATACGGAACCGGCACGCCCGACGGCGTGCTCCGCGTGTCCTACCGCCGGAACAGTCAGGAGGGCTGGACCCCGACAGTGGCTTTGCTGGTTCGTCGCTTTGCCAATCCGGATGCCGTTCCGCGCCGGGGAGCTCTACAGGCGGCGGCGCTGTCGTACGCAGACGGTTTCTCAATTGGAGACCTCTTCGATTTCCAATTCGGTGGCGACGCTGAGGCGATCCAGTTCCTGGGTGAGGAGTCTAACGCCTTTCGTCCCACCGGAACGGCCGACCTGCACCTGACTTCAAACACCATCCTTGAGTACCGGTATGCCACCACGGAACCTACCATGCGCGCGCGAAAGGGCTTTGATACGGCCCCAGCCGACCTCAGCGAGAGTGCGCCGCGCATGACTATGGTTGACGGGCAGCCGCTGTTGGAGAACGCTCATCATCACGAGATGTCGCTGTCACAACGCCTCGGTGAAAACAATAAAGTTCAGGTCGCATACTTCAACGACCGCATCGCCGACACCGCATTACTGGGGGTTGGGCAAATCGGCTTCGACCCCGGCGACATTTTGCCGGATGTATATTCTGGCACCTTCAACTACAACGGAGGGACCCTACAGGCCCAGGGCGTGCGCTTGGTGTTTCAGCATCGGTTCAGCAATGGGACTGCGGCCACGCTGGATTACGCATACGGCGGCGTGCTGGATTTGGAACAACCAGGTGTTGCCTGGTGCGATGTGCGGAACACGATTCAGCATGGCTGGCGACATACAGCAGCGTTGAAGTTCAATGGTACGGTACCTCGCTCCAAGACGCGCTGGATAGCGTCCTACCGCTATACAAGCGGCGAGAATACGCTGCTGCCGGTCGACCTGTTCAATGCTTCCGCCGGACAGGCGGACCCGTTTTTCAATTTGTTTATCCGCCAGCCTCTGCCGCATTTTCACGGTATGCCGCTGAACATGGAAATGCTGATTGACATTCGCAACCTGCTGGCGCAAGGCTACGTCCCGGTGATGGGCCCGGATGGGCACACGGTTTACCTGATGCAATCAGCTCGCAGCGTGCGTGGCGGACTGGCATTCACCTTCTAATCGTTCGAGCTTCTACAGTAAGAGCCCGCGGCGCGCAGCGGGCTCTTTGCTTTTTTACGCGACCGAAGTGAATTGGCATGCGCAAAGGCTGACAGTGGTTTAGCCGCTCGGTTTGATACTAGTGTGGCGCCAACGGCGCCCCTCAGCAGCTCGTGCTGCAAACGGCAGAAGTAGCAGCAGCTAACGCAACGCGTCCTCGACTTCGCTTAGCCAGTCAGGACGCTTCAGCAATTCACGCGGTTTGGGACCGTCCGCAGCGCCGACGATGCCGTCACGCTCCATGAGGTCAATAAGATGCGCCGCGCGGCCATAGCCGATGCGAAGCCGCCGCTGAAGCAGAGAAGTTGACGCTTTGCCGTATTCCAGAACGATTCGCACCGCATCCTGATAAAGCTCGTCATTCTCGTCGCCACCTTCGCCGTCGGACCCAGAGCTGCCGGCTGCAGACTCGCCGTCGTCGCGCGGGGGCGCCAGGAAGTTCTCCTCATACTGCGCTTGGGCTTGCGACCGCCAGAACTCGACCACCGCAGCGATTTCTTTCTCCGTAACAAGCGGAGCATGTAAGCGGTGGACTCGGGCCGACCCATTCGGCAGGTACAGCATGTCTCCGCGGCCCAGCAGCGCTTCTGCACCGTTGGCATCGAGAATCGTTCGCGAATCGATTTTTGTGGCCACGCGAAATGACATCCGGGACGGGAAATTGGCCTTGATGAGCCCGGTGATGACATCCACCGACGGGCGCTGGGTGGCGAGCACAAGATGGATCCCGACCGCGCGCGCCATCTGCGCTAGGCGCGTAATGGAAGCCTCAACGTTCTGCCCATCGAGCATCATCAAGTCGGCGAGCTCGTCGATGATGATGACGATGTAAGGCAAGGGCCGCGCCTCGCTGCCTTCGTCGAACAAGCTCGGCGTGCTGGTGTCGAAGAGCCGGTTGTACTGATCGATGTTGCGCACGCCTTTTTCGGCGAGCAGTTTCAGCCGGCGTTCCATTTCGCGCACCGCGTTGCGCAGCGCATTAGAGGCCAGCTTCGGCTCGGTGATAATGGGCGTGTGCAGGTGCGGCACGCCCTCGTAATTCCACAACTCTAGCCGCTTGGGGTCAACCAGGATAAGGCGGACTTCCTCCGGCGTCGCTTTGTACAGGATGGACATGATGAACGCATTGATGGCTACGCTCTTGCCGGAGCCGGTCGAGCCTGCGATCAGCAGGTGCGGCATGGTATTCAGTTCGGCAGTCACGATCCGGCCGTTGATGTCCTTGCCCATGGCCAGCGTGATTTTCGACTTCGACGCCAGGAACTCCTGCGCCTCGACCACCTCGCGCAGCCAGATGGTTTCGCGCTCGTGGTTAGGAACTTGGATGCCGACGGTCGATTTGCCGGCCATGCGCTCGATAAGGATGCTTTCGGCACGCAGTGCCAGGCAGAGATCGTCGCACAGGCTGGTGACGCGGCTGTACTTAATGCCAGCCTCAGGCTTGAACTCGAAGGTGGTCACCACCGGCCCGGGATTGATTTGTACGACCTGGCCGCGCACATCGAACTCAGCGCATTTTTCCGCCAGGACCTGTGCCAGGTTCTTGAGTTCAAGTTCGTTGATGTCGCTGTGCTCGTCAGCACGATGCAGCAACGCGGTCGAAGGCAGCTTGTAGCTCCCCGCAAGGCGTGGCATCGTGGTCTTGCCATGCGGCGTGCTGTCAGCGCGAGTCGTGACCTCGATGGCCTCGGCAGCTACTTCGTTTGGAAAGTCTGCTACATCGGGCTTGGCGCTCTCGTTCTCGAAAGTGCGCTCGATACCGCTCTTTGCGCTTTTCGTTGACTGCGGCAGCGGAACACCAATCCCAGCCAGCTGCATGTTGGCCCCAGGTACCTCTTCCGCTTGCCGGCGCGGAACCAGCTGCGCCGTAACCACCGGTTTGGTATTGGCGGCGGCAGCGCGCTTCTTCTCCAGGTCCTTGGCTGCCTTCTTGCGGGCGCGTTCTGCGCGCCAGTCAGCAAATCGGTCAAGTGCCGCGTAAGCAAAGGAGAAACCCGTTTGCGACCAGATCTGAAGCGCTCCGAAAGAGAAAGCAGTCGACAGATAGAGCGCAACTGCGATGACCGCCAGACAGACCAGGTAGGCGCCGACCAGGTTGAAATAATGGATCAGAGCATCCGCCACGATGCGCCCGAGCAGGCCTTCTGACGGTATGGCAGCCATCCAGCGCACGTGCCACGGCAACAGCCCGATGAATGCGGCCAAGAACGTAATGAGTGCCAGCGCGCCCAGTGTTTTGGCGTATGGCACCGCGATAAGTCGTGAACGGAACCAGCGCACCGCGTAAAGCGTGAGGAAAAGCGGCACCAGGAAAACCGCAACGCCGAAGAACTGCAGCGCGAGATCGCTGACCACGGCTCCGAAGGGCCCGATCCAGTTGTGGGCGGGCCGGCCAGCGGGGGGATTGGCTGCGGTGTTCAGCGAAGGATCCAGCGGCGAATAGGAAACCAGCGCGAGGACAAGGAGGACCGCGAAAACGAAGACCAGGAAGCCGATCAGCTCATTGAGCCGGCGGTTGGCCGTCGGAGTGAATGCGCGCGAGATAACGTTCATGTTGGCGTTCGGCCGTTTCGGGAAACTACGGCGTTTGGTAGCGCTCATGCAGCTTGTCTTCTCATGCGCAAGCAGACAGCGCCGCGCAACGCGCAGCGAAACCCAACGCGTGATTCCAGAGAATGCCGATTGCGGGGCGCCCAACGACGGGCGCGCAGATAAACCAGAGCCAAGTGATTATCCCAAAAAGGCAGGCCATTGTTGTAAGAAATAGTAACCCAAGTGTTGCCGTTCTAGACGCCTACCCCAGACGCATGCGAAGGGAAGAGGGTTTCGAGCCCCGATCGGTGAGCGTGGTCGCGACCTTCAATGTAGAATTCCGTCACAAAGCGCCAATCGCCTACGGAGATCCGGATGTCCCATCTATGGCGTCTATTACTCACCCTGCTGTTCGCGGTTCGCCTCTCGGCAGCGCAAGAGACACACAGTCACAGCGCCCCTGAGAAACTGGGGAAAGTGTCGTTTCCGATTTCTTGCACACCCGCGGATCAGGAAGAGTTCGATCGGGGCGTGGCTCTGCTTCACTCCTTCGCTTATACTGCTGCCGAAAATGCATTTCAGGCCGTGGCCGAACTGGATCCACAGTGTGCGATGGCACATTGGGGAATGGCCATGGCGTATTTTCACCAGCTTTGGGAGCCGCCCATTTCGCCCGCGAAGGTTCCGCTTGCGCAACGCCAAATCCAGCGGGCGCAGCAGATCGGGGCGGGCTCGGAACGAGAACGCCAGTTCATCAGTGCGCTGGGCTTGATATATCAGGACGCTGCCGCCGTTCCGTACCGCACGCGCGCGTTGAACTACGAGCACGCCATGAGCGATCTCGCTGCGGCGAATAGGAAAGATGTCGAAGCGCAAGTGTTTTACGCGCTCGCACTGTTGGCGAACGCATCTCCTGCCGACAAGACGCATGCGAAGCAGAAACAGGCGGCCGATCTGCTTGAGCCGCTGGATCGCACCTACCCGCAGCACCCGGGGATCCCGCACTACCTCATCCATGCTTACGACAATGCGGAACTCGCACCCCGAGGCCTCCCTGCGGCAAGAGCCTACTCCCAGATTGCACCGTCGGCGCCGCATGCATTGCACATGCCATCGCATATATTCACACGACTCGGCCTATGGGACGACTCCATCACATCCAACCAGGCGGCACGGGATGCGGCACAGCGGCAGGGCGACACAGGAGAAGAGCTGCACGCGATGGATTATCTGGTGTATGCCTATCTGCAAACGGGACGCGACAATGAGGCTGCTCAGGTCATTCAGCAACTTAAGAACATGCCGCAGCTGAATGTTGGCGAGTTCAAGATAGCGTACGCTTCTATCGCGATGCCGGTCCGCTACATGGTTGAGCGGGGTCAATGGCCTGATGCTGCCGGCATCGTTCCTCCGACAGGAGCCCCGCCTCATGTTATGGCAATTGCGGTCTGGGCTCGGGGGATCGGGCTTGCTCGGAGCGGACGCGCAACCGAGGCGCGCGTGGAAGTCGATAAATTGTGGCGGATCGAAGAGCAGCTTCGAGCGTCAGGTAACGACTATTGGGCCACTCAGGTGGGGATCCTGACGCGCGAAGTTATGGCATGGTCAGCCCAGGCGGACAAGAAGCCGGATGAAGCCTCAGCCTTGATGCGCACGTCAGCCGACGAGGAGGATGCTGTCGAGAAGCTTCCGGTGACGCCGGGGCCGATTGTTCCGGCCCGCGAACAGCTCGGCTACCTGCTTCTGGAGCAGAATCACCCGGGTGCCGCGCTCAAGGAATTCCAGACGGCACTCGAAAATGCTCCGGGCCGGCGCGGAGCGTTGCGGGGAGCGGCGCAGGCCGTCGAGCTCTCCGGCCAGAACTAGACTCCAGCCTGGAACTTTCTCGTGGCGCAAGGTCAGCCCGGCAGCCGGGCCACCCACCACAGCACAAACCCGCCCAGCAGTATCCGGTAGATGGCAAAGACCGTGAATCCGCGGGTGCGGACCCAGTTCATGAACCAAGCCACCACGCCGTAGGCGACAATGAACGACACGACGAATCCGATGGCCAGCACGATCCACGAATGCGCGTCGCTGGGCATGGAGCCAATAGCGCTAGGCTCGCCGTGGTGCGGCCGCAGCGACTTGAACAGGTCGTAAACCGTCGCAACCACCATGGTTGGAATCGAGAGAAAGAACGAGAACTCCAAGGCAGCGGGGCGGCTCATGCCGGCCAACTCACCGCCTGTGATGGTGGACATCGATCGGGAGGTCCCGGGAAAGACCGCCGAGAAGATCTGGCAGAAGCCAATCCAAACGGCCTGCGCCACCGACATCTGCTCCATGTCTTCCGTAAGCTTGCCGCGGGCGAAGGCCTTATGTGTGGAGCGCTCATAAACAGCGTCCACCACCCACATGATTGCGCCGCCGATTATCAGTGCCCAAGCCATTAAATGCAGGCTTTCCAAGTGCTTACCGATGATCTTGGTGAGCAGGAAGGCCGGGATCGCGGTGACCACAAACGCGATAAGTGTGAGCGTGAGAGGGTGGTTCACGACGGTGCGATCGCCGCGTTTGCCCTGCGGGAAATCGCGCAGCAGTTCGACGATGCGATTCCAGAAATAAATAGGCAGGCAAAGGATCGCGCCCAACTGGATGACGATGGAGAACATCTTCCAGTAGCCATTGCCCAGATCGAGCCCGAGGAAAGCCTCGACGATGCGCAGATGAGCGGTTGAACTGACAGGCAGAAACTCGGTGAGACCCTCGACAACACCCAGCAGGACAGACAACAAATACTCGTTCAAATCGCCTCCGCGCGACAGAATTCAGACGTTATAGGAATTGATACGCTATTCGTTAGCAGGCCCGTAGGTAGGCATGTTGTTCTGAACCATATATACCAGACGTTCGCCGCGGTTGGACCAGTCGGTGTCATTGGGGTATTGCGAAACCAGTTTCTTCCCCACCGCTAAGGCGCGTGCCGTGGACTCGTCCGCCTTCTTTTGCTCATTGGCGGTCTTGTAAATGGTAATGAGCGCCGAGTAGCGCCACGCCGCCTTGTAAAGGGCCTCGGCAGCTTTCGGGGACTGCGGGCGCTCTTCGGCGTACTTCATGTAAATCTGCGCCTCCATCTCCGGACACTTGGCCTCGGCCTGCCAGTCGCCGCAAAGCTTGTTGTCGATGAGGTGATACGCAGCGAGATCGGCCCACTTCGTTCCGGGATACTTCTTCATCACCCGCTTCATCCGCTCCTCGTCGATAGGCAGACGCAGACTGGGGTCGCGCATCTTGGCCGAAGGGCGCGTAGCCAGGTCCTCGGCCTCGATCTGCCAGCGTATGTCGGCAGCACGATAGGCAGCTTGCGGCGCCAGTGGCGAAGCAGGGAAATACTCCGCCAGGCCCGCATACAATCGCATGGCGTCCTGCGCCGCCCCACGCCGTCCGCCGCGATGGCTGGCTTCCATCTCGGAGTCGAAAGCCTCGCCAAAAAGAACTTTGTCGCCATCGACAGTCTTTGGGGTAATCACACCTTTGTCGACGACCCAGCCGGTAACATTGCGGTCGGTCCGCTCTTCCTCGCCGACCTCAATGTTGAACGTGACGTCTACCGTCCCGACAATGTGCGCCCAGCCGGGGGTACGCTCGATCACCGCGACTTCGCGTCCGCGGCCAATGTCCGACAGCTTCGCCGAAGATGTGTCGGGGGAGATGTAGATTACTCCCTGTCGCAGCATTACACCGCGTTCCGCAGCAAAGGCAACCAGCGAAAAGCAAATGATCAGGCAAAACGACGAAGTCGAAGCAAGTGAATGTCTCTGTGACACGGTGACTCCTGAAACTTGACGTGCGGCTAGCTTGGCCGACTTTGCTCCGACAAAATCTGCGCCAGCAACTGTGGTTCGACATTGCCGCCGCTCACCACCGCGACGGCCCGGATCGATTCCGGCAACTCGCCGGCATGGAACACCCACGCCGCAAAGGTGACAGCACCGCTGGGCTCGGCGACAATCCGCGCGCTAACAATCATCCGCTGCATCGCACTGCGAATCTCGTCTTCGGTTACAGTGATGATGTCGTCGACGAATTGCCGGATGTGCTCAAAATTCAGCGGTCCAATCGACTGCGTACGCAGGCCGTCGGCTAAAGTGCTGGACACCCGTTCCGGCGAAAGTTCGACGATCTCGCCCTTGCGAAAACTCTGCTGCGCGTCGTTCGCCAGTTCGGGCTCAACGCCAATCACCTTGGCTTTCGACCCGCTCAGCTTGATTGCCGACGATATGCCACTAATCAGTCCACCGCCACCGACGGGGACCAGAACCAGATCCACGTCCGGCATGTCTTCCCAAATCTCGAGCCCGGCGGTTCCTTGCCCAGCGATGATCTGCTCGTCGTTGTAAGGAGGAACAATGGCGTAGCCATGCTCCACGGCAAGCTCTTCCGCCCTCTGCCGGCGCTCCGAGCTGCCAGGTCCCACCGTCACAATCTCCGCTCCCAGAGCGGCTGTGCTGTCCACTTTGATTTTGGGGGCGTTGCGCGGCATAACGATGACCGCCTTCACGCCCAGCACGCGCGCAGCGTAAGCCACGCCCTGCGCATGATTGCCGCTGGAGTAGGAAATAACCCCGCGCTGCCGCTCTTGTTCCGTGAGCGAGGCGATCTTGTTATAGGCGCCGCGCAGCTTGAACGAGCCGATAGGCTGAAAGCTCTCAGGCTTAAACCAAAGTTCGCCGGCCCTCGGGTCGCTTTCCGGCGCAAAGAGGCACACCAGCGGCGTGCGGGCCGCGACACCGCGTAATCGCACTTGCGCCACCCTGATTTGTTCGAGGTCAACCATGGTGTCAGTGTGTCCTTGCGGGCGCGGTTGCAAACCACGCTCCGGCAGGCAACAGAGCTGCCCGGCCGCTGTCGGTGGATCTGGCCGTGTGCAGCATCAACGACATCCAGTGTACAAGTGCCAGCCGGTCGCGCAGGTTCACCCTGTTGCCGACCTCTGCATGAGTAATCGCCAGGCTGACGAGAGCCTCCAGCAGGCGGCCCTTGGGAATGTCCGGCTCCAGCCACAACAGCTCGGTGGGAGGAATCACGGTGTCGTCGGAGCCGTGCAACAACAACACCGGCATGGTCAGAGCGCTCAGATGTCCCGCAGGGGAGGCTGCAGCGAGCTGGTCGCGCCGCTTGTCAATTTCGGCAAGAATGGCCGGCGCTAAGGTCCCGCGTTGCTTGTGATAGAGGAGTTGCATGGTCTCCTGACCCGCCGATGACATAGTTCTGGTCAGCTCTTCGGACTCTTTGCCGTTGCCGGCCAGCAGAAGCCTAATCGCATCGTGCGCAGCCTGCGCATCCTGCGGGGCAAAGAAGTCCTGTGGCTCGTCGTAAACCACGATCAGCGGACCATATTCGTGGGCCGGTAGATGCTCAAGGCTTCCGTCCGGGCGAACCGCGTCACCGGTAGCGAAGAAGCGAAGCACGTGCGCCAGGTCGTAATGCGCTCCAACTGTGGCGACCCAGGCGATACAGGACGAATACTGCGGGTCGCTCGCCGCCAACAGCGCCAGTCCTCCCGAGAAGCTGATTGCCAGCACGCCGACGTTCGGCACTTGTAACTGGCGCGTGAAGTCTTTCGCTGCCGTGCCAATGAGGTCGGCGGATTCAGCTTCCACCCGATAGTCAGCCAGGCCGGGGATTTGCGGAGTCATCACGAAGAAGCCGCTGGCAGCCAGAGAGCGCGCGAAAGTTACCAGCCGCGGCTCATTGATGCCGAGCTCATGCATGCCATGCACGACGACGATGCCAGGTGCGAAACCGACGCCGTGCGGAGTGTAGGTGCGCGCCGGGAGCGCCTTTCCGCGGAAATCGAAGGTAGAGTCGCGCACGTCCACGGGGTGCACGTCGTAATTGGCGATCCATCCGCCGGAATGCGGGTCGGAAATCCGTTGCAGCAAAGCGGCAGCTCGCAGGTAGTCGTGGACGATCGGATAAAGCAGAACGACGATGACAGGCAACAGCAGCAGGAGCCAAACGATCCAACGGGCACTGCGCGATGGGTTACGGCCTTGCCAGGGAACGGTCGTCATACGCAGGCGCGCGGCGGTGACACTTCAAATTTCCAGGATGACCGGCATAATGAGCGGGCGCCGCGAGGTGTTCTTCACGATGAAGCGTTTTAGGTCCTGGCGAATCTTCTCCTTGATCATGCCGTAATCACCCTTCTCTTCATCGCTTGACGCTTCCAGGGTATTCATCACGGTCGTGCGCGCCTGCTCCAGGAAGCCATCTTCGTTGGTGCTGGCGGCGAACCCGCGCATCACGATCTCCGGGGTACTCTCAACCCGGCCGGTGAGCTTGTTGATGGCGATGATCGGCAGCACGATGCCATCTTCGCTCAGATGCCGCCGGTCTTTGATGACGAGGTCTTCAACCACGTCGCCCATGGAGTTGGAGTCGATGCAGATGCGGCCGATGGCGATCCGTCCGGCCTTGCGCGCCCCCATCTCGTCGAACTCCAGGACGTCTCCGCTCTCAATCATCATCACCTGGCCGACCGAGCCGTGCATGGCTCCGGCCAGCTCAGCATGCAGCTTGAGTTGACGATATTCGCCGTGAATCGGTATGAAGTACCGCGGCTTGACCAGGTTGATGATGAGCTTCAGCTCTTCCTGGCTGGCGTGTCCGCTGACATGCACCGGCGGCTGCGAGCCGTCGTCGTAGATGACGTGGGCATCGCGGCGGAACAAGTGATCCACCACGCGATAGATCGCCTTCTCGTTGCCGGGTATGATGCGCGACGACAACACGACCGTGTCGCCCGGTTGGATGCGCGCGTGCTTGTGGTTGTCCACAGCTGCGCGCGACAGAGCCGACATGGGCTCGCCCTGAGTGCCGCTGATCAGCACGCAGACTTTCTCCGGCGGAAAATCACGAATCTGCGAAGGATGAATCAACACGCCTTCCGGGATTTCGATATACCCGAGGTCCTGCGCAATCTCCGTGGACTCCATCATGGAGCGCCCTACCAGCGAAACCTTGCGGCCGGCTTCAAAAGCCTCGTCAATCGCCAGCTTAATGCGATGGATCGACGATGAGAAGCAGGAGATAAACAAGCGCCGCTCGGCGCGGGCAAAAATCTCCTGGAAGCGGGCGCGGACCGCCCGCTCGCTGGGCGTGTAGCCGCGGCGCTCGACGTTGGTCGAGTCCTGAAACAGCGCCAGCACGCCTTCCTTGCCGTACTCGGCAAAGGAGTGCAGATCGAAAAGGCGGTTATCTGTCGGAGTCGGGTCGACCTTGAAATCGCCAGTGTGAATGATGACACCGATGGGCGTGTGAATGGCCAGCGCGACGCAATCCACCAGGCTATGCGTAACCTGGATAGGGTTGACCGTGAAAGGGCCGATCTTAAATCGTTCGCCCGCCTGGATCTCATTCAGCACCACGTCATCGAGCAGACCGTGCTCTTCCAGCTTGCCTTCCACGTAAGCCAGGGTGAACTCAGTACCGTAGACCGGCACGTTGAGATCGGAAAGAATGTAGGGCAGCGCGCCAATGTGGTCTTCGTGTCCGTGGGTAAGGATGATCCCGCGAACGTGGTCGCGGTTTTCAATCAGGTAGGCGATGTCGGGGACAACGATGTCCACGCCAAGCAACTCAGCTTCGGGGAACATGAGCCCGGCGTCGATGACGATGATGTCGTCAGCCCAGCGAATGGCCATGCAATTCATGCCAAATTCGCCAAGTCCGCCGAGGGGAACAACCTGGAGTTTTCCGGTGGGCATCTTCAACTTTCGATGCTAGCACACGAAAGCGCCTCAGTTTGTGATGTGGCTGCGCGCCGGCGAGCAATCCGCCTATACTGGAAGCAGGCAGGATGGCAAGCCAGGACAATAAGTCGGGGATGAGGAACCGCCTCGAAGGCGTGATCCGCACCGCCTTCATGAAGGCCTACCAGACCATCAAGGTCGACCCGGAGAAGTACCTGGAACACCTGCGAATGGCCTATAACTTGCCGGCGCTTACCTACAACGGCGTGTACTCGGTCAATCCCGACCTGCTGGACCACATCGCCGGACAAACCATTCGCGCCAGCATGCGGCTGGCGTCCCTTGAGGGCGCCGGTCTCGGCATGGGCGGGATGTTGACCATCGTTCCGGACCTCGGGATCCTGTCTGCCATCACGTTGCGCATGCTCCAGAAACTTAGCTTGATTTACGGCTTTCCTTACAACACCGAGGAGGAGGAAGCTGAGCTCTGGGTAGCGGCCGCCACTGCCGCGGGCGTCGACATAAGCCGCGAGCTGCTGGAGAAGCAGTTGGTAAGAAAGTTCGTACCACGGGTCATTCAGCGAATCGCTGCCAAGGCGAGCGGCGAGATCGTGGAGAAATGGTCGGCCCGCCTGATACCCGTGCTCAGTTCCGTAATCGGAGCAGGGTTGAATTATTATTTCGTAAAGGTCTGGGGCGAGCGCGCCATCGCACACTTTCGTCAGAAGCACCTTGCGGCACGGCGGAAAATGCAGACCATGCCACTGCCTTCCAGCACCGCTTTGGATTAGCGGCCGCGGTCCTCATTGCACGCCCGGCCATCGCAGCCGAATCCTATGGGACTGCTGCGGCGATGACCGCAGCCGCCGATTCCTTGCCGAATTCGCCCTCCCACTTCGCCATCACTACCGTTGCCAGGCAGTTGCCCAACACGTTTACCGCGGTGCGTCCCATGTCGAGCAGCTGATCGATACCGAGCAGCAGGAACACCGGCTCGGTGGGAAGTCCGGTCGAGGCGGCCGTCGCCAGCAGGATGACCAGCGCGGCCCGCGAGACTCCGGCGACTCCTTTGCTGGTGAGCATCAGGGTTAGGACAATCACCAGTTGCTGGCCTAGAGAAAGATGGATGCCCGAGACCTGGGCCACGAAAACGGCCGCGACGCTCAGATACAAGGAACTGCCGTCCAGGTTGAAGCTGTAGCCTGTGGGAATAACGAACGCCACAATCTGCCGCGGCACTCCAATGGATTCCATTGCCTCCATGGCCCGAGGTAGCGCAGCCTCGGAGCTTGACGTGCCGAATGCGATGGTGACCGGTTCCGCCACCGCCGCGACGAACCGCCGCAAGGGAACGCCAAACATCAGCGCAATGGGCAACAGCACGCCCAATACGAACACCGCGAGGGCGGCATACAGCGTGAGCAGCAGTTTCAGCAGGCTACCCAGAATGCCGATTCCCGTATGTCCCACAGTGTAGGCCACGGCAGCGCCGACCCCGATGGGAGCGAAGTACATCACGATGTTGGTGAACTTGAACATCGTATCGGCCAGGCTTTCGCAGAAGGCCAGCATCGGACGGCGCTTCTGTTCGGAGACCATGGCGAGCGCGGCGGCGAAAATCAGGCTGAACACCACTATTTCCAACACCGCGCCATCGGACACCGACTTCGCAATGTTCTCCGGGAACATGTGCAGAATGACCTCCGACGCGCTCAGCTTGCTCACCGGAATAGTTTCGGAAGTGGGAGTTGGCGGCAATTGCACGCCAACTCCTGCCCTGGTGAGATTGATGGCGCCAAGGCCCAGGAAAATGGCGATCGTGGTGACGATCTCAAAGTAGATGATGGAGCGAAGGCCGAGCCGCCCGACCTGCCGCAGGTTAGAATGCCCGGCGATGCCGACGACCAGCGTCGAAAACAAAAGTGGTGCAATGATGGTCTTGATGAGCCGCAGAAAGATCAGCGCCAGCACCCGCAGGTCGGTGGCGAGGTTGGGGAAGTCCTGGCCGATCTCCGCGCCGAGCAGCATGGCAATGAAGATCCAGGCGGTGAGCGTTCGCCGGAAGCAGCCGTAAACCACCAGTGCCGCCAGCGTGATCCAGCGCAACACCGGGCACAGCACGGTCTGGCCGGCAAATCGCCAGCACGAGAGCGCCAGGACGGTGGCTATCGCTGCGGTGAACAGCGCCGCATTCTCATTGCGCTTTGAAATGGAGCCGGCCATGTCGATTGATACGCTAGCGCAGAATGTCCTCCAACTCCACGCCGCGATCGGTCCGCTCGTCGCGGTACTTCACGATCACCGGCGCGTACAAAGAGAGACCCCATTCCGCCGCCTTACCCTTGGTGATCGCCCGCGCACCGGGTACCACAACCGCTCCATCGGGAACGCGCAGGGGTTCGTTCGCAGTCGCACGGTAGATCTCACCCGCCACCGTGTCGAAGAGCGGGGTTGACCGCGTCAGGATGACTCCGGAGCCGAGCACAGCGCGAGCGCCGACTTGCGTGCCTTCATACACGCCACAATTGCCGCCGACCAGCACGTCGTCCTCAACGATGACCGGCGAGGCGTTGATCGGTTCCAGGACGCCGCCAATCTGAGCAGCGGCGCTGATGTGTACGCGCTTTCCAACCTGTGCGCAGGAGCCGACCAAGGCGTGCGAATCGATCATGCTGCCTTCGTCAACGTAAGCGCCCACGTTGATGTACATGGGCGGCATGCAGACCACTGAGGGCGCGACATAAGCCCCGCAGCGCACCGACGAACCGCCGGGAACGACGCGCACATTTTCGTCTACGGAGAAGTGGCGAACAGGATACGTGTCCTTGTCCACGAAAGAGAGGACGCGCGGGTCGCCGCTTTCCGACAGCCTGCCGAGACGGAAGCCCAGCAGGATGCCCTGCTTCACCCATGCGTTGGTTTGCCAGCGGCCGTCGACCTTCTCGGCAGCGCGAATGGCGCCTGCGGTCAGCGCATCGCGAAAGCGCAAGAAAGCATCACGGGCGTTCGCTGCGTTGTTCGCATCGGCGCCCATCGCGTACAGCGACTCAATCTCGCGCTGAAGTTCTCGCATGGCGGGCAGTATAACCGCTGGCTGCTGTGTACTCCAGCAGAGGCGATTGCGCGGCAAGCGTTTGCGCTCAGAAAAGAAGCGAGATTCGGCTTCTCAACCCGCCGCAGGTTGACTCTGCAGCAATCCAACCTCGGCGACTATCTTCGCCAACTTGGCGCGCGTGTCCTTTTTCATAGGGACAAGCGGCAGGCGCAGCACTTCTTCCATGCGGCCCATCATTGCCAGTACGGCTTTTGCAGGTCCAGGGTTGGACTCGATGAAGTTGGCCTGCATCAGCGGCAGGTACTTGCGAAAGAGAGTCCGCGCGGTGTCCCACTTGTTCGCCAGCGCAGCTTGCGTCAAGCGCGTCATCTCGGCGGGAATCTCATTGGAAACTACGGAGACGATTCCTGAACCGCCGAGGCCAATGACGGCCAAGGTAATCGCGTCGTCGCCCGAGAACACCTGGAAATCTTCCGGCACGCTGGCGCACACTTCGGCGATCTGCGAGATGTTGCCGCTGGCTTCTTTCACCGCCATGATGTTGGGGATTTCCGCCAGGCGCAACAGGGTTGGCGTCTCAATGTTGGCGCCGGTGCGGCCCGCGATGTTGTACAGCATCAGCGGCTTTTCCGAGGCCTCGGCGATCGCCTGGAAGTGCTGGAAGATGCCTTCCTGCGTCGGCTTGTTGTAGTACGGAGTCGCGGTCAGCACGTAGTCAACGCCGGGCCGCGCGGAAATCTCTTTGGCCTTGGCCACCGCTTCGCGCGTGTTGTTCGAAGTCGCGCCGGCCATAATCGGCACGCGGCCGTTCGCGGTCTCGATGGTGAGATCAACCACGCGCAACCACTCATCGTGAGTCAGGGTCGGCGTCTCGCCCGTGGTTCCACACGGCACCAGGAAGTCGATACCCGATTCGACCTGCCAGCGAACCAGTTTACGCAAAGCCGGTTCGTCGAGACTTCCGTCGCGCTTGAAGGGGGTGACAAGTGCAGTACCACAACCACGCAGTTTCATAAATGAAATTGTATTGCGAAGAAACGTTTGACGTTCATAGCTGGCCAAAAATATCTTTGAAGTCATAGAAGCCGGTTTTGCCGGCAATCCACTCGGCTGCCAGCACCGCGCCTTCGGCAAAGGTGCGTCGCGACATGGCTTCATGCGTCAGCACGATGCGATCGACGCCCGAAGTCAGCTCCAGCCTGTGCGTTCCGGTCACGTCGCCCTCGCGCTCGGAAGTGATGTCCACGCGGACTGCGGAGGCGCGTTCCAGTACGCGCTGTATCGCGGCGGCAGTTCCGGACGGCGCGTCCTTCTTGTGGATGTGATGGCGTTCGGTAATGTGTCCGCTGTAGCCATGCTTCAGCGCGGGCGCGGCAGCCGCCACAATCTGGAAGAACAGGTTCACGCCATAGGAAAAGTTTGCACCAAACACGAACCCTGTTCCTGACTGTTCAACGGCGTGTCGCACCCGCTCGATTTCGCCGTACCAGCCAGTTGTGCCCACGACCATCGCCTTGCGTGCTCGCACGCAGGCGTCAATATTAGCGAGAACCGCAGTTGGCGTGGTGAAGTCAATGGCGACGTCGAATTCGCGCAGGTGCTCTGACGCTAGCCACGTTGCGTCGGGGTTCTCCACCTCGTCAAGGCTGCGCACCTGATGGCCGCGCTCGCCGGCAACGTCAGCGACCAGCGATCCCGTCTTTCCACGTCCCAAAACCAGAATGTTCAATCGAACACCTCAGGATCGACGTCGGCGAAAAACTTCGCGTGCAAACGGCGGACGGCTTGCGGCACGTCGGCTTCATTGATGACAAACGTCAGGTTGATCTCTGACGCGCCCTGCGAAATCATCTGCACGTTGATGTCGCGGATCGCGTCGAAGACTTGCGCTGCAACGCCAGCAGTCTCGCGGATGTTCTCGCCCACGAGGCACACGATAGCTTTCCGGCCTGAATATTTCACGAAGGCCAGCTTTTCCAGGTCGGCGGCGATCTGCGGGATGGCTTCGTTCGAGTCCACCGTCAGCGAAATGCTGACCTCTGAGGTGGAAACTACGTCCACCGCGCAGCGATGGCGGGCAAAAATCTCGAACACTTTGGCGAGGAAGCCATGCGCCATCAGCATGCGCGCCGCGACGATCTCGATGACGGTGATGCGGCTCTTGGCTGCGATGGCCTTGAACAGCGAACGCGAACGCGGCGTCCGCGACAAGATGCGCGTGCCCTCATTCGCCGGGTTACGTGAGTTCAACACCAGCACTGGAATGTTCTTCTCGACGGCAGGCAGCACCGTTGCAGGATGCAAGACCTTCGCCCCAAAGTAGGCTAGTTCGGCGGCTTCTTCGAAGCTGATCACCTTGATTCGGCGCGCGTCAGGACAAATGCGCGGATCGGTGGTCTTCATGCCATCAACGTCGGTCCAGATCTCGATGCGCTCGGCGTTGAGTCCCGCGCCGACCAGCGCGGCGGAAAAATCGGAACCCCCTCTGCCGATTGTCGTGACAACACCTTCGCGTGTGGCACCCACGAATCCGCCCATGATTGGCACACAGCCTCGCGCGATGAGCGGCTTGACGCGGTCTTGCAAGCGGTCGTTGATTTCCTCCACTTGCGGAACCGCACGACTGTGCTGCGCGTCGGTCACGATGACCTGCCGCGCGTCCACCAGTTTGGCGGGAATTCCGCGCGCCAGGAATGCAGGCGTGGCAATCATGCTCGACAGCCGCTCGCCGAACGACACAACGTAGTCGGAAGTGCGAGGCGTGAGTTCGCCGACGGCGGCGATGCCGCGCAAGAGTTCATCGAGCGAATCGAACTCAGCCCCCAACTCGCTGTGCAATTCCGTGTGAAGGCCTGTGCCGAGCAATTCGCCAGCGGTCAGGTAATGGCGCTCGCGCAGTTGGCGGCAGATTTCCAGCGCGGGGTCGCGTTCACCACGACCTGCAGCCGCAGCCATGGCCAGTAATTGGTCCGTGACCATGGCCATCGCGCTGACGACCACAAACGGCCGTACCGCGAGTCGCGACTTCACAATCTCCGCGACGCGATCGATGGCGGTCGCATCCTCAACCGACGTTCCGCCGAACTTCATGACGATCACGGCTGCACCACGGTCGCACGATGTGGCAGAGCGCGGGTCACGACAGGTAGCCTTGCACCTTCAGCAGTTCGGCGTTGAGCAGCGCCGCGCCGGCCGCGCCGCGAATGGTGTTGTGCGAGAGCACGGTGAACTTGTAGTCGAGCACGCCGCACGGCCGCAGGCGCCCAACGCTAACGGTCATGCCGTTGCCGCGATCCAGGTCGAAGCGCGGTTGCGGGCGATCGGGAGCGTCGTCGTACATAACGGGCTGTTCCGGCGCGAGCGGCAGTTTCAGTTGCTGCGGAGTCGAACGGAAGTCGTTGAAGGCCGCGATGATTTCTTCCGCAGTGGCCTTGCGCTGCAACTTCACCGATACGGACTCAGTGTGGCCGTCTTCGACAGCGACGCGATTGCAGTGCGCCGTCATGCTGAACACGGCCGGCTCGACGTGGCCGGCGTTCAGGCGGCCAAGCAGCTTGCGCGTCTCCTCTTCCATCTTCTCCTCTTCCTTGGCGATGTAGGGAATCACGTTGCCGAGGATGTCGAGTGCCGCAACGCCAGGATAACCAGCGCCGCTGATGGCTTGCATGGTGGTAACGAAGATGGAATCGATGCCGAATTTCCGGTGCAGCGGTGCGAGAGCTACAACCAACCCAATCGCTGAGCAGTTGGGATTGGTGACGATGTAACCGCCTGACTGCTTGCGCCAGCACTGGTTCTCGATGAGGGCAACGTGCTCGGCATTCACCTCAGGGACGACCAGCGGAACATTCTCGTGCATGCGAAAGGCGCTGGAGTTGCTGACCACGGCGCAACCTGCGGCGGCAAACTGGGGCTCAAGCTCGCGCGCAATGCCCGCGTCCAAAGCGGCGAAGATGACGCGTGGCGCGCCGTCCGGCGAGGCGTTCGAAACCGGCATCTGGCGCACGCGTTCAGGCACCGGCGTCTTGAGACGCCAACGAACGGCTTCGCCGTATTGTTGTCCGGCGGAACGGTCCGAGGCCGCCAACCAAGCCACTTCGAACCAGGGATGCGATTCCAGCATCTGGATGAAGCGCTGACCGACGACGCCAGTCGCGCCAAGAATGCCGACAGGAATTTTCTGCTGAGTCATGGGCTGAAAATCCAATATATATCACCTTGAGCGAGCGTGAGCAGCGAGACGGAACCG
>JARLGI010000058.1 GCA_031296115.1 Acidobacteriota bacterium
AGGTGTTGTTGCGTCTGCCCCGGCAAGGATTCTTTTGAGCGTGGACGCCTGGTAAAGCTGGGGATTCTTAAGAGCGTAGTCCTTGTGGTACTCGTACGTTTCCGCCAAGACGATCGTGAGGGCCGGATTCATGACCGATGCGTAGGTGCCATCGGTCGCCAACGGAGCGATGTCGCGCTGAGAGCGCGTGAGTCTCTTCAGAACCGAGAGGGCACTCTCCATTGCTGACTGAATGTCGGGATGAAGTCCCTCGTAGAACCAGGCGCGCGGAATACCGAGTCGCAACGAGGAGGTCGAGGCGGCAATGGTGGCCACGTAGTCTGGAACCGGGAGATCGATGCTGCCCGGGTCCTGCAGGTCGTAGCCGGCGATGACCTGGAGCATCAGAGCGGCGTCCATCACCGTGCTCGTCATCGGCCCTACGTGGTCCAGGGACCACGCACAGGGTATGACTCCCGAGGCGCTCACGCGACCGTACGTGGGTTTGAGTCCAACAATGCCGCAGTAGCCAGCCGGCTCGCGGATGGAACCTCCAGTATCGGTGCCGATCGCCCCGTAACACATTTCCGCCGCGACTGCGACCGCAGACCCGCCGGAAGAGCCGCCTGGACTGTACGCAACGTTCCAGGGATTGCTAACCGGACCGAAATAACTGATGGCCGAACTGCCGCCGTAGGCGAACTCGTGCAAGTTGGTCTTGCCCAAAAGCACGGCCCCAGCGGATCTGAGGCGGCGGACAACCTCCGCATCCTGAGTGGGGACGCGATCCTTGAATAAACCACTCGCTGCCGTGGTGCGCACGCCCGCCGTGTCCACCAGGTCTTTGAGGGCGATCGGGATACCGTGGAGCGGGCCCTTCCAACGGCCTCGCTGGATCTCTGCTTCCGCTGCACGAGCATCGACCAGCGCGGAGTCGGCCGTGACGGTGATGAAGGCGTTCAGCCTGGGATTGAGCTGTTCAATGCGGCCGAGACACGCTTTCGTCAACTCCACGGGAGAGATCTTCTTGCTGTGCACCAGTTCAGCTGCTTCGGAGAGAGTGAGCGACGAGAGACTTGCATTGTTGGCAACCGGTTGAGCTTCGCCTCCAGCTGGACCCGCGCCGATTGCGATTCGCGGAATCAGTGTCCCCGCCGCTCCGGCCAAGGCTGTTTTCACAAACAACCTGCGAGACAAATGAGCAATTCTCATGGGGCCCTCCTCTGCGCGAAACCTGGACGCCATGAAGAGAGTGTTGCGAGCGCCCGCGTGCCACTGCTTGCTTATGACATCTCGTGAAACTCTACACGATAAATCCACTCGAGTCTTCTGCGCTCCGACTGTCGGAGCTTCTTGAAAAAAGGTTTACGATTAGGCACAAAGCGAGTAGCATCCTCCCAGCAAAAGGGGGAACAATGAACCATCCAGCCCTAGCCATGCTGTCCGGTTGTGTGCTCCTGCTTACTAGCGCCGCCACGCAGATCAAGCCCGTATCGTGGACAACTCCATCTGCTGAGGAAATAAACGCGGTCTATCCCGAGGTGGAGTCCCTCTACTTCGATCTCCATCGAACCCCCGAGTTGGCCATGCATGAGCAGCAAACGGCAGCCAAACTCGCGGATCGCGTCAAAGCGCTGGGATATGAAGTGACGACGGGCGTGGGCGGCACCGGAGTGGTCGCTGTGCTGCGCAACGGCAAGGGTCCCACCGTACTTTTGCGCACTGACATGGACGCCCTTCCGATCGCAGAAGAAACGGGGTTGTTGTTTGCCAGCCATATCGTCGTTAAGAGCGATTCTGGAACGTCGATCCCAGTTATGCATGCTTGCGGTCATGATATCCACATGTCCAGTTGGGTCGGTACCGCCAAACTGATGGCAACAAATCGAGATCGGTGGCGTGGCACTTTGGTTCTCATCGGCCAACCGGCCGAAGAGACAGGCGAAGGAGCCGCCGCCATGATTAAGGACGGCTTACTAACACGTTTCCCGAAGCCCGACTTCGCCCTGGCCATTCATGACAGTGCTGTTCAGCCGGTCGGACAGATTGGCTTTACTCCGGGTTACGCGCTGGCCGCCGCTGACTCGGTGGACATCACCATTTTCGGGAAGGGCGGCCACGGCGGGCGGCCTCAGAACACGATTGATCCCGTTGTAATTGCTGCTCGCACGGTCCTCGCCTTGCAAACCATTGTTTCGCGCGAGAACAATCCTTTCGATCCTGTCGTCATTACTGTCGGCACGATCCACGGCGGCACTAAGAACAGCATCATCCCGGGCGAGGTCAAGCTGCAACTCACTGTGCGCACGTACAAGCCAGAAGTGCGAAAGCGCGTGCTGGCATCCATCGAACGCGTCGCCAAAGGCGAAGCCATGGCCAGCGGCGCTCCCAAGGAGCCGCTCGTGAAGGTGACGCCTGCTGCGAATGCTATGTATAACGATCCCGAGCTGACCAACCGCTTGGTCGCCAAATTGCGAGGTGTCCTGGGCCAGGCGAATGTGGTTCAGGTTGAGCCGACCATGGTGTTCGAAGACTTCGCGGAATTCAATCTTGCCGGCATACCCTCTGCCGATTTCTGGGTCGGCGCGGTTGAACCTGACAAGTTCGCTGCTGCCCAGCGGTCCGGCGCAGACCTCCCGCAGCTCCATTCGTCCACGTGGGCTCCTGACTATACGCCTACTCTCAAAACGGTAATGACTGTCGAAACAACGGAATTGCTGGAATTGCTGGGACACTAACCTGCGGTAGTCATGGGCACTTCGAACAAGCAGATGCCGCAAACTTATGCGCATTGCATTCGGCGCGTGCCTCGTTATTTTCCCACGATCGCCTGGTGATTAACGCGCCGACATGCTGGGAAAAAATGGCCCGTTAGGGATGCCCCTCAGGTTCGGCCCGAGTCACGGACAAGCGGGAAGTAATCCCAAGGTAAGAGCGCCTCCTCTGGGCACGCCAACAACACCCGGCGCCCCCTCCCTACCGCGACCGACAAATAGAGTCAACGCCGCAAGGAGGCAACCAGGTCGATGTACTGCTGCTGTGCATCTTCTGCAGGGGTCCCTTTGATCGCGCTCCAGGCATCAAATTTGGCGCGGCGGACGAAGTCAAAGCTGCTTGGTTGCTCGCCCGTGGCATCGCCTTGCGTCGCCTGTTTATAGAGAGCGTATAGCTTCAGCATAGTGTTGTTGTCCGGACGTTCGGCAAGAGCGCTCACGTCCTGTTGGGCTTGTGCAAATCGAGCCTGCAAATCAGACATAAATCTCCCTCTTGAACTACAGAGCACGGTGACTGGCGGTACTGAAACCTCAATGCTGGACTCTTTATACTCTTCGGTAATCTTCGAACCTATGCTTCCGCGCGTTTCGACTTATGATTGGACAACAAATTTTCTAGATAGCGTGATTTCATTTGCCGGCTCGCCATGACTTGCTTCAGCGGCGGCAGTTTCAGAATCACACCAAGGATGGCGGCCATCGCGCGATGGCTGGCAAGGGCCTGATTGTCGAAAATGAGGTCCTGGAGTTTGCCGCGCTCAATGGCCATCACAACCGTGCGATGAGCGGTATTCACGGGAGTGATCACACGCTGACCTCGTTTCTTCAGTCCGATGGCCTGCTTGTCGCAAACCCGAGCGCACACGCCGCAACCGAGGCAGATCTCTTCGTTGACCTTAGCCTTCTTGCGTTTGTGATGGCGCGAGTCTCCCGCAGAAACCATGCCCATGGCTTCTACTGGGCAGACGTTGGCACATTTCATGCAGCCAGAGCATTTGTCCTCGACGATTTCGGGCAGAAAGTTGGTGGTGCTGATGGGATTGGGAACGGCGAAGCGTTTGGCTGCCAACATGGCTTCGCAACAGCATCCACAGCAGTTACAGATGAAGGACACGCGCTGGCGCACGTTCTCACCGAATTGCACCAGATTCCGATCACGGGCCTGAGCGAGCAAATCGTGACATTCTGCCTTATCCACGCGGCGGGCGATGCTGTGTTTAATCAGCGAACTCGCAGTGGAATTGAAGGTCATGCAGATATCCATCGGCGCTTCACAATTGCGGCCTAGATGCGACGCCTTGTGGCGGCAATAGCAGGTGCCGATGCCGATGTGCGACGCTGTTTCGACGACCTGCGAGGCGCGTTCGTAGTCGAGCACGTGCAGCGTGTTTTCCGCACTCAACACGCACTCGTTGACGAAGACGCGTCCTATTTGTGTTTCGCCGGTCGTGAACAGGGCTTTGATGAAGTCCTCCTCGACGTTGAGGTACTCGTAGAAAAGCTCTGCGAGGAGTTTCTGGTCGTAGTGGTCGCCGATGCGCATCATGGAGAATTCGAAGAAGCCGGCCATCGGCGGCGGCATTACGAACGTCTGGCCATGGCGTGAGTCAAGGTCGAGCATCATGCCGCGCGAGGCGAGCGCTTCGAGGATGTTGCGGGCCTCGGTTTCAGACTTCTTCCAGAGGCGTGCCGCTGTTTCAGCCGTGAAGGGTTTGATAGGAAGCAACGCGACAAGCTCGGCCTCTGCCGGCGTGAACAGGACCTCGAGGATTTGAAACAAAAGATCGGTCGGCGGGGCCCCTTGCGCAAAGCGGTTGATACGCTCCGACAGTTTGCGATAGCTCTCCCGGGCGGTGTTGTGCGACATGGAAACAGTCTAGGACGAATCGGCCAGGGCGCAAGCGCCCGCATCACAGGTGTCTGTTCTTTCTTGTTTGTCTCACGTGTTCCTGTCGTGCCCCTTCGAGCAAATCTTCCAACTTCGTGCTGAACTTCTTTCCTGGGCGGATGACGGGCAAACCTTACCTCATGGATTAGGGAAGGGTTGCCGACCAGTCTACCGCGTTTACGCTGAATTATTTTCAATCCGATCATAATGCCGATTCAGCCCTCGGACTAACCTCGTCACCCAGTAGGATGTCGGGCGGCGAGCAGTGGCGGTATGGTTGGCGGAGGGCGGCGGTGCTTGGTCGCTTGTTCGTAACCGTAGCCAATCTCGATCAATAGCTTTTCGGACCATGGTCTGCCGAGGAATTCGATGCCCACCGGGACGCCGAGCGGGGCCGTCGGAGTTGGGGAAGAAAATCCGCCTGGTACGACGATGGAAGGAAAGCCGGTCACTGAACCAAGAGCGCCGTTGCGCTCCACCTGGGTCTCCCCAATGGGCACCACAAGCCGCTTCTGATGCGGGAACATGATCGCATCGAGTCGCTCGTCAGCCATGATCTTCATGACACGCTGCTGCAACTCGGAGCGCTTCTGCAGTCGCAGGCGATAGCTGTCGTCCATCTCGAGACCTTGTGCTTTCGTGATGTTGTCCCTGATATTCGGATGAAACTTGCCGGAAGAGATGATCTCCTCGAGCGATTTAACGGGCGTGTTACCCGCGGCAAGATAAGCGTTGATTGCCGGCTTAAATTCGTACAGGTGAACGCTGATATCAGAGGTAAGCTTCCCACTATCGAGATCTGGGGTGTTCAGCTCGACTACCGTAGCGCCAGACCTCTTCAGATCCTCGACCGCTTGGTTCGCGATACTATTGACCTCGTCGTTGATGGGTGCAGTGCCGAAGAAACTGCGTAATACGCCGATGCGCTTGCCCTGCAGACCATTGGCCTTCAGGAATTTCGTGTAGTCCTCCTCGGTATTCCCGACGCTCCATGCCGTCGCCGGATCGTTAGGGTCATAGCCGACGAGCACGTTTAACATCTTCGCCGCGTCCGTAACGGTGCGGGCGAGCGGACCAGCGGCATCCTGGGTGAATGAGTACGGGATAATACCGGCTCGGCTGACGAGACCGAGCGTAGGGCGAATACCCACGATGTTGTTTGCCGACGCTGGTGATCGGATGGAGTTGACGGTGTCGGTGCCAATGCCCGCAATCGCGAAATTGGCAGCCACACCCGCGCCGGTACCACCACTCGACCCGCCAGGCGTACGGGTTAGGTC
>JARLGI010000059.1 GCA_031296115.1 Acidobacteriota bacterium
GAGCTTAGCCTGTTCGCGCAATCCGCTCGTCGGCCCACTCAGCTGGCCGGGCATCAGTGTGAGGACGTTCTCCCCCAGGTTGTTGATCTGCGTGGCAACGCTCGCAGTTGCTCCGTTACCGATGGTGACCATGGCGATGACAGCGGCGACGCCGATGATGACACCGAGCACGGTCAGCACCGAGCGCAGGACATTGCGGCGGATGGCTGAGAGTGCGAGTAAGATTGCATTCCAGATCATGAGGCTCTCCCTGCTGCTTGCGGCCGAGCGGGTTGAAGCGCGGATGCCGGTGCGGTGGTGGTGTCGTGGTTCGAATCCGAGTGGATGAGTCCATCGCGGAAGTGAATCGTACGGCTGGCGTATGTTGCCATATCGGGCTCGTGCGTCACCATGGCGATGGTAAGGCGGCGTTCGATGTTGAGACGGCAAAGCAGTTCCATGATCTCCTGGCTTCGCGCGCTGTCCAGATTTCCGGTGGGTTCGTCGGCAAGCAGGACCGTGGGCTCGGTGACCACGGCTCGCGCTATGGCTACGCGCTGCTGCTGGCCGCCGGAGAGCTCCGCCGGCGTATGGTCCCACCAGCGGGCGAGCCCGACAAGATCCAGTGCTTGCCGGGCTCGTTCGCGGCGTTCCGCACGGGGAGTTCCACGATAGATGAGGGGTAGTTCGACGTTTTCCAGGGCATTGGTGCGAGCCAGAAGATTGAATCCCTGGAAGACAAATCCCAGGTAGTAGCGGCGCAGGCAGGCGCGCTGCTTCCGAGTAAGCGCACCGGCGTCGACGCCGCGGAAGAGGTACGCGCCTCTGGAGGGCGTGTCGAGGCAGCCGAGGATGTTCATCGTGGTGGATTTGCCTGAACCGCTGGGGCCCATCATAGCAACAAATTCGCCGGGGCCGATCTGGAAGCTCACACCAGCCAGTGCGCGGACCTCGCCTTCCCCCGCGCCGTAGATCTTCATCACGTCGCTAAACTCAAGGACGGCCTCGGCAGAGGGGGACATCTCGGGTTCTTGAATCGGCGTGCTCATTTGCCTTCCTTCAATGTCTCGACAATCAAGGGCGTGCCCAGCGTGACCAGGCCAGAACGAATCTCGGTGAGCTTGCCATCGGTGGCCCCCACCGCTACGGAGATCGGGGTTGGCCTTCCGTCACGCACAACCCAGACGCGCGGGTTGTTCAGCGCCGCAGAGGATTCCGTGTTCGCATTCTGGTTCGAGTTGGACGGACCCGGTAAGAATGAGCTGGAACTGTTGTCTTTGTCGCTCGTCGAGGGAAGGAATCGAAGCGCATGATTTGAGACCAGCAGAGCATGCGGGACGGACTGAACGGTGATGGTAGCCGTCGCGGTCATGCCGGGGCGAAGCAGCAACTCGTCATTGTTGACCGAGATCTCCGCAAGATAGGTGACCACGTTGTTGGTGGTGGTGGAACTGTATCGAATGATCGTGATGGTGCCCGGAAATTGCCGGCCGGGATAGGCATCCACGGTGAAGAGCACGTGTTGACCAATCTTGACCTTGCCTACATCGGCTTCATCGATGTTGACCTGCACGATCATCTTGCGGAGATCCTCGGCGATTTCGAACAATGTGGCGACCGAAAAAGATGCCGCGATGGTCTGACCGGGTTCGATACTCCGCGAGAGCACAATGCCATCCACAGGTGACTTGATGACGGCGAAGTTGACATTTGCCTCGTCGATTTTGAGATTGGCCTCAGCCTGGGTTACCGCGGCCTCGGCTGTTGTGACAGCGACGACTGCCCTGTCGTAGGCGGCCTTGGCGGTATCGACATCATGCTGGGAGACGATCTGCAGCTTCGAGCGCTGGCGAGTGTCGAGCATCCGCTTGTACTCCGCCTCGGTCTCCGTCACGGTGACCTTCGCGTCATTCACCTTGGCGCGCGCGCTCTGCAGCGAAGCCTTGTCTTGCAGCACCTGGGCGTCGAGTTTTTCCGTATTGATCTTCGCCAGCACCTGTCCGGCCTTCACGTGGTCGTTGTAGTTGACGAGGACCGAGTCCGTGATTCCAGAAACCTGGCTGCCGACATCGACCGTGCGGGTTGGCTTCAACTGGCCGGTGGCGATGACGGTGACCGTCAGGTCTCCGATCCGCGCCTCTTCTGTGCGGAAATGCTGCGTGGCCTTTGCCGCGGCGCTCCTCTGCTGGACGCCCCACATTCCTGTAATGCAAACCAACAGGATCACAGGCACCATCCAGTAGGCGCGCCTCTTCCATTTGCCCTTTTCCGTACCAATTCCGAGGGCCTGATGCAGATCGATATCCTTGGTCATGAATCCAGTCCTTTTGCGCTTTGCGCTTCGAGCTGCCGCCCGGTCATTTCCACCCGCCGCCCAGCGCCTTGTAGAGCTGAATCAGATCGGTATTCACTGTTGCGTCGGATTGCACCAGATTGTTTTGCACGGTGAGCAGGGTACGTTCGGAATCAAGCACGGTAAGAAAATCCTTCAGCCCGGAAGCGTACAACTCGCGCGATATTTCAGCGGCTTGCTCCGCTGACTGGGCCGCGGATGCAAGCGACTTTCGTCTTACCTGGTCCTGACCGAATGCTAGAAGCGAGTTCTCGACGTCTTTAACCGCGCCAAGCAGCGTGCTGTCATAAGAGATTTCGTACTGGTCCAGCAGCGCGTTCTGCAGCTTGACCTGTGCCTTGAGGCTTCGCCGGTTCACAATTGTTTGACTCACGGAACCGGCAACCGTGGAACCAAGAGACGCTGGTGTGAGCACGTTGAGGATATTCTGCGCGCTGAAGAGGAACGTTCCCGATAGCGTAAAGGTCGGATACAGGTTCGCCTTCGCAACACCGACGCGAAGGGACTGAGCCACAACCTTGCGCTCGGCGCTTCTTACGTCAGGACGCCTGCGAACAAGATCCCCTGGGATGCCAACAGCAACCTCGGACGGAATGACGGGGATGGGCTTTACTTCGGATAGTTCCGAATCGAGCGAACCGGGCCTTTGGGCAAGGAGAATCGCGAGAGCATTCTTCGTTTGCTGCAGGTCGATCTCAAGCGTGGGGATCGTTGCCTCAGTGGACTGCACGGTTTCGAGAGCCTGTGCAACATCGAGGTCCGTACTCAGTCCACTCTCCCGCTTGGCCAGCGTCATTTCATAAGTCTCACGGTATTTCGCAAGGTTTGACTGCGTGACCGCAATCTGCGACTGGTACGAGCGCAGATTTACATAGTCGAGCGCAACCTCGGCTGACAGGGTGACCATCGTGTTGCGAAGAGTCTCTTGCGCGGTTTGAATGTCAGCATCGTAGGCGGCAACATTTTTGCGCACCGCTCCGAAGAAGTCGGGCTCCCAACTGGCGTCAATCTCCGCGCTATTGCTGTTGGAACCCTGCCCTCCTGAACGTGAACTGGCTCGACTGCCCGATGCCGTTCCAGTGACGCTGACGCTTGGCAGGAGGGAACCGCTGGCGGAGAGGCGATTGGCTCGCGCCTGCTCAATGCTCGCGAGCGCGGTGCGTAGGTCGAGATTCGACTTTAACGCGCGTTCTTCGAGTGAAGTAAGAGTTGGATCGTTGAAGACAGTCCACCAATGTGCGAGCGTGACCTCGTCCGCGGGCCGGGCAACTTCGCCTCCAGCCGGAGCGGTCTTCCAGTTCTGCTCGGCGACCAGTTGCGACGGAATGGACTTGGAGTCTGCAGCCGTGGCAACGAAGGCGAACCCCAGGATCGCGCCAAGAACGATGATTGTCGTGCAATAGTTGGTTCTCAGCAGCATCTGCTTGCCTTTCAGAGTCGGTTCCCAGCCTACCTATCGGCTTCCTGACCTGATTGAACAGCAGATACCGCTGCGCGAACCTCAAGATTTGTAAAATCAGACGAGCCACGCAGCATCAGTACCACGAAAAGTCAAGAATTGTTAAGGTTCCGGCGCCGGTCGATCAGCGCTCGCGGAAGTGTGGTAAAAGAAGATGCAGCATGGAGAATGAGAACCGCAGAGTGAGTAACATCCTGATCATTGATGATGACGTGCGCCTGTGCCGGCTGATTGACGAATTCTTCTCCGAGTCGGACTATGCGATTCAGGCCGTCCACAATGGTGCAGCCGGCCTGGCACGCGCACTCGAAGAAAAGTTTGATCTCATCCTTCTCGACATTATGCTACCCGGACTGGACGGGTTTGAAGTGCTCACGCAACTGCGCCGGCGCTCTTCAGTGCCCGTGATTATGCTCACGGCTCGCGGTGCGCGAGAAGACTGCGTGCAAGGCCTGAATATAGGCGCCGACGATTATCTGGCCAAGCCGTTCGGTCCCGAGGAGTTGGCGGCGCGCATTGCGGCGGTGCTGCGCAGGACTCAGAACTCGCAGACCGCGAGAAGCGAGACAATCTCCGTCGGGCGACTGCGACTGAGCGCCGCGTCGCGCTGCGCCTGGATTGGAGAAGAGCCGATCGAGATTACGTCTACCGAGTTCGACATCCTCGATCTTCTGGCCCGAGCCCGTGGCAAGGTGGTCACCCGCGACCAGGTATGCGGCATTCTGTACCAGCGGCAGGCCACGCCATTCGAACGATCGCTTGAGGTGCACATCAGCCGTATGCGGCGGAAGATCGAAGGTGCTGGCGTTACGATTCGCTCCATTCGCGGCGTGGGCTATGTCCTGGCAGGAGACGAGCAGTGAGATCGATATCGTTGAAAGTCACCATCTGGTCGGTTGCGGCGCTGGCGATCTCTCTGGCTGTATTTCTCTTGATTGCTGCCAGCGTAATCGGAAAGTCCACAATCGAGAACTTGACTCAGGCGAATCAGCAACTGTTTCGTTATGCGCTAGCCGTCTACCATTCGGACGGAAGCACAGGGCTGTCGCGCTATATGCAGGAGTTGAACCAGCCCGGAGGCACGCAGTACAGCATTTGCGATGCTTCCGGGCACGATCTTGAGACCGGGGAGGACCATTCTGAGTTGATCAGAGTCTCCGTTGGGAAAGAGCGCCCGCACCGCGGAGAACACAACCGGCTCACCATGGGACTGCGTTCTGACGAGGGGCGCTACATCTGGCTTGCGACCTCCGTCGGGCCGCCCGCCATCTTGTTTGCCCCGTTCTATATCCTGCTGCTGGTGACGGTCGTAGTGTTGTACTGGCTGGTTACGATGTACATAACGCGCCCGGTTCGGCAACTTGCCAGTGTGGTGGACTGCTTCGGAGCCGGCGAACTGACAGCACGCGCGAATCCGCGCTCAAACGACGAAATCGGCAACCTGGGAAGATCGTTCAACGCGATGGCCGAACGCATTCATACTCTGCTGACGACCGAGCGGCAATTACTGCAGGACGTATCGCACGAACTGCGATCTCCTTTGGCCCGGTTGACCTTCGAAGCAGAGATGGTTCGCAAGACGTCGGATCGAGATGCGGCAGCAACGAGGCTGCGCCATGAGATCGAGCGGCTCTCGGAACTGGTGGGAACGCTAATCGATATGGCTCGGGCCGAGGGCGATCCCAGAGAAGTCGAGATCGAGGCGCTTTGCCTGAACGATATTTTGCTGGATACGGCAGAGGACTGCGAGGTTGAAGCACAGGCGGCCGGTTGCAGCATCGATGTAATTGCCATAGAGGAGACCAACCTTCAGGGCAATACCGAGTTGCTGCACCGGGCAATCGAAAACGTTTTGCGCAACGCCATCCGCTATGCACCGCCTGACTCGACTGTTGAAATGAGGCTCGAACACGAGAAAAGCTGGGCACGGATCACCGTTCGTGACTATGGACCGGGGATCCCGGAAAAGTTGAGAGAGCGGATATTCGATCCGTTCTTCCGCGCGGACGCTTCACGCGACGAGCATACGGGTGGATTGGGCCTTGGCTTGGCAATTGCGCGAAGAGCCGTGCGCGTTCACCACGGAGACATTACGGCCGCGAACGCGTCTCCGGGAGCCTTGGTGACAATTACGTTGCCGTTGCATTCAGAGGTTCAATAGGCACAGAAATCCAATGCTGCCTTTTGCGGCCACAATAGCCATCCCTGCCGAGATGGAAGTTGGCTGTTGCATAGTCAAACGACTCGATGGCTGCCAGGATGGGAAGCAAAGTATCGCTTACCGGTTGTTTTGTCTTATCGGACTCTGGGGTCTTAGCGATCGGAACCGGCCCCAGCAGAAGTTTCTCCAGTGCGCTGTCTTCCAGGCCGGCCACCTGTCCGCTGAATCTTCTTCTCCTGCTCGACCGTCAACATCCGGCCTGATCCGACTGGCCGTCCCTGCCGGTGGATGCTGACGGCCTTCCAACCGCCTATGCGAAATGCCTTGTGGGCTTCGACCACGGTGTGCGTCGACAGTTCGCACTGCCGCGCTACCTCGCGCACCGGAATACCCGCTTCGCGCATCTTTACCGCACGCCGCCGCCGCTCGTTCAAGGCCGATTCAGGCAGTCGACGGGAATCTATCTTCTCCATGCCCCATTAGACGGAGTTATATGCACAAACGTTGCATACTTTATGGGCCGGATCAGTAATGGCACCTTGGCCTTCCGGAAAAAGCTGACTATCCTCCTCGAATATCTCGTGCTGGAGTTATCCAATAACCTGGCCGAGAACTCCATGCGTCGGGTAACCATCGGCCGCAAAAACTGCGTACATCTTGGCAGCAAGCAGGCCGGCGCCAAAGTGGCAGCAATCTTTTCCATCGTCGAAAGCTGCCGCAGGCTAACGCATTTTCGGAAATGATGTAGACCGAAAGCACAATAGCTGAGTGGGTTTTTCCTCAAGAAAAACCCACATTCACAACTTTTGCGAGTTCACTCTATTTCCGAAAATGCCGTAGGCCTGCCGATCCGCGAATATCTGGCCGCCATCCTGCGTGGGCTCGCCAACCGCTCCATCCAAAGCCTCGACCAAATCACCCGGGCAGCCTACGCCGCCAGCAAAGCCAAATAACCTATCCGGCCACACCTGCCTCGGTCAACCGTGTATTTGGCCGGACGCATACTTTGAAGCCGAGTTGGAGCGGCGGGCAGCATTCAGGTTTCGCGTCTGAAACTGAGCCGCCAAGCGAATCTTTGCCCAAACAACAACACGTGGCGCTGTCTTCTGTAAAATAAACTTGGAGAGTCTTGAAGCGTACTTCATGCTTCTAGGAGGTATTTATATGTCTGCAAAGCGAATTGGTATTCTCACGGGAGGCGGCGATGTGCCGGGCCTGAATTCTGTCATTAAGTCGGTTGTGTACCGGGGGACGGAAATCGGATGCGAGACTATTGGCATCCGCCGCGGCTGGGAAGGCCTGACGCACATCGATCTGAAAGATCCGGCCAGCCGTTCGCGGTATATCCTGCCACTTAATCGCGAGAATACCCGCACGATCGACCGCACGGGCGGCACCTATCTGCATAGCTCGCGCACCAATCCCACCAAGATGCCAAAGCTGCCGCCGGTGCTTGAGGGACAAAAGTTCTCAAGTAAGGAATCCACCAAGAATGGCGTAACGAGCACGGTGTTCGATGTGACACCAGCGGTGCTGAAAAATATCGAGGCGCTGGGGCTCGATTACGTAGTGGCGATTGGCGGCGATGACACCCTTAGCTATGCCGCTGAACTTGACCGGCACGGTGTGAAGGTGATCGCGGTGCCGAAGACCATGGATAACGACGTTCGCAACACCGAGTACTGCATAGGCTTTTCAACCGCCATCACGCGCGCCATGGACGCCATCGAGCGCCAGCGGACGACGGTCGGCTCGCACGAGCGCATCGGTATCTTCCGGGTCTTCGGCCGTGATGCCGGGTACACCGCTCTCTACACCGCGTACGTGACATCCTTGCGCTGCTGCATCCCCGAGTACAAGGTGAATTTGAAACACCTGATTGATATTCTGGTCGCTGACAAGCACAGCAATCCCAGTAACTATTCGCTAGTGATTCTTTCCGAGGGTGCGGAGTGGGAAGGATACGCGGTAAAGGAATACGGCCCAGCCGATGCCTTTGGCCATCGCAAGAAGATGAGCGTGGCGGAGGACCTGAGCAGCGAGATCAAGGCTGCCACCGGCGACGAGACCGTTGTCAGTGACCTGACATACGATTTGCGCTCCGGCAGTCCGGATTTTGTCGACCGCATGGTAGCTATCACCTTCGCCGGAATGGCGATGGACGCCGTGGAAGAGGGAAAGAGCGGCCTGATGACGGCGATCAGCAGCGGCTGCTACGCGATGGTGCCAATCCCCGATCCCAAACTGGGGCCGCGCAAAGTTGAGATCGCCACCATGTACAACACGGAGCGCTACCGGCCGACTTATGATCGTAAGTTGGAACTGCCGATTTTCCTGACACGGGGCTAGCGTCGAGAGAGCAGATACTGGACTGGAACCAGTTTGTTCCGGTGCCCGAAGCAGCCGTCCAGAGAGACGGCAGAGAAACGAAGAAGAGGAATTTCATGCGGACGACGAAGGTATTGCGCACGGCCATTTTAGCCGTGTTGGGGTTTGCCTTGGCGCTGAGCGCGAGCAGGGCGCTTGGACAGGGAGTGCCGGTGGTGACCGGCGACGCACGGGTTGACAAGCTGCTGAGTCAGATGACGCTCGCAGAGAAGCTGATGCTGATCCACGGCACGCCGGAAGATCCCGCGGTTTATCAGGGCCAGGCCGGTTACCTGGGCGGCGTATCGCGGCTGGGCATTCCGGGGTTGCGTTTCGCCGATGGACCTCCGGGCGTGCTGACGCGGCGTCCCTCGCAGGGCGAGACGGCCACCATGGGCGTGGCCGCGACCTTCAGCCGCAAGTCGGCTGAGGAGAACGGGCTGGTCATCGGCCGTGAAGACCGCGCATTGGGCATTGACGTCTCCCTGCAGCCCTTTGTGAATATCGACCGCGACCTCCAGTTTGGGCGTGGTTACAACACCTTCGGCGAAGACCCGTTCCTCGCCGGCGAGATGGGCGCGGCAGAGATCAAGGGCATCCAGTCGCAGCACGTCATGGCCCAGGTAAAGCACTTCGTGGGTTACGATTCCGACGGAACCAGCACTTACATCGATGACCAGACGCTGCACGAGGTTTACGTGGCGCCTTTCGATGCGGCCATCAAGGCCGGGGTGTCGTCCATCATGTGCTCCTATAACCGTCTCAACGGGACATTTGCCTGCGGCAACGAGTCCACGCTGACCAAAATCCTGCGCGACGAACTCGGCTTCAAGGGATTCGTGACCTCTGACTGGGGCGCGGTTCACGCCGTCAACTTTATCAATGCCGGCTTGGATATGGAGATGCCCGGCGAGATGAAGCTTGGCGGCTGGTCCATTCCATCCTTCTTTGGTTTTCAGCCTGTGCCTCCTCCAGCCAATGTCGCAGCAGCCGATGACGACAATGCCAATATGTTCGGCGGGCGTATTCCCGAGGAACCGGCTCCGAAGAGCGGCCTGAACGACTTCGGCGTCAAGCTGGACCCCAGGAAGATGGCCGAAGCCCTCAAAGACGGCACCGTCAACGAGGCCGCCATCACCCGCGCCGCGGGGCGCGTGCTCTATGAGATTGCCCACTTCGGCTACCTCGACGGCCAGTCGAAGCACGAAGTGACCGAGCAGTCCATCGAAGCCAACGCAAAGATTATCGAAAAGACCGGCGAAGAGGCCGCAGTGCTGCTGAAGAACGAAGACGGCGCGCTGCCATTGAAGGCCGCCGATCTGGATTCCGTTGTTCTGATCGGCCCCACAGCCGGCCAGGTGGACTCAATCGGAATTAACGGAGAGCGGTCTGTTGGTCTACCCTCGCGGCAAGTCGGTCCCCTTGCGGCCCTCAAGAAGATCACCGGCAACGCGAACATCCGCTTTGCCGTGAACGACGACATGACCGGCACACCAGTGCCAGCCAGCGCGCTCAGCCACGACGGCAAGCCGGGTCTGGTTCGCACCGGTTCGGGCTCTCCGCAGACCGACGCACAGCTCAATTTCACGGGCGACGGCGCTTTGGCTCCCAACTCGACCGTCACCTGGAAGGGCTCGCTCACCGCGCCCCATGCCGGCGTCTATTGGCTCTATCTCCAGGCGCTGGGAACCAATGCAAAAATCTTCATCGACGGCAAGCGATTGGCCCAAACCGGAGTCGTTCAGGGCGGTGTGCATGGCGACATTTTGCAAGCCAACCAGGATAACGCGATTCCCACCACCGATGGCCTCGACAACGTGCGCCGCGCGGTTGAGTTGACCGCCGGACCCCACGCGATCGAGATCACGACCAGCCCCGACAGCTCCAACGCGCCCGTTCAGGTGCGGCTCAACTGGTATACCCCCGAGCAGCGCAAGGCCGACCACGATTCCGCCATCGCCGCCGCGAGGAGCGCCAAGGTTGCGGTCGTGTTTGTGTGGACGCGCCTTGAACCGGTCTTCGGCCTCCCCGGTGAGCAGGACAAGCTCGTAGAGGAAGTAGCCGCGGTCAACCCCAACACCATCGTGGTCCTCAACACCAGCCAGCCCGTCGCCCTGCCCTGGGTGAACAAGGTGAAGGCGGTTCTGGAGATGTGGTGGCCCGGCGACGAGGGTGGCTGGGCAACGGCCAATATCCTGACGGGCAAAACCAGCCCCGCCGGCCGTCTGCCGGTAACCTGGGCCAGGCGGCTTGAAGACTACGCCGCCACTGATCCCAAACACCCTGAGCGCTCCTTAAAGGGCGTGGACGGCAAGACCACCTACAGCGAAGGCGTGAATGTGGGCTACCGCTGGTTTGACAAGGAGAAGATCGATCCACTCTTCGCCTTCGGCCACGGGCTCAGCTTTACCACTTTCACCTACTCCGGCCTGAAGATCGAGAAAGCCTCCGACGGCGGTCTCGACGTGATGGTGAACATCAAGAACACCGGCCGCGCGAATTCGGACGAAGTTCCGCAGGTCTATCTGGGCGCGCCCAGCGAGATTCCGGCCGGAGTGCAGTTCCCGGTGCGGACGCTGGCAGCCTTCGACCGCATTCACCTGGCCGCGGGCGAAACCAAGGCCGTAACCCTGCACGTGGCTCCGCGCCAATTGCAGTACTGGTCCACAAAAGACAGCAAATGGGTCACCGCAACTGGTAAGCGCACAGTCAGCGTCGGCGCTTCCAGCCGCGATCTGCGCGTGGAACAGGCCATCGACTGAAGTACCTCGCAGTGCCAGGGCCTTCTCATGGAAGGCCCTCAAGAACTTGGCGCCCACCTTCGCCGCGTCGTTGTCTTTGCGGATAAGGTGGGCTGCGTCAATCAACTCGCCGATCTGCCTGCCTGAGGTTTCGCATCTTACGCTCTAAGCAAATAGCCCGGTGCATTGCAGATGATTTCCCGCCCGGCGCGCACAATGGAAACATGAAGAAGGATATCCAGTTCCTGCCAGCACCATATGCCAGGGATGTCACCGGTCTGTACCATGACTCGCAGTGTCAGTCGTCCACCGGTTTCGCCGACCCGCGGGGGATGAAACCTTTGCTTGGCAATGCCCGCGCGAACTCGCTAACTTGCCATGTCCGCGAAGCGGACGCTAACTTGCTAAATTTATTACCACAATCTTCGCCGCACCTTCCCGCTAACGCATTTTCGGAAAATGCCGTAATCGTTCAAATCCAGGTCCAATCGACACCTTGTTTCTTTTTAGGAATGTCCCGGTAAAAATGTCAGGCATGTGCCCGGTTTATACCCGCGAAGTACCCTACCCCCACCCCCCTCGAGCAAGGGATGCAAATTTCCCTCAAAAACCTTGCAGATTATTTTTAACCCGTTTGGAATCAATGCCTGTTGAAAACTTTTCGCTTCCAAATCCTCCCGCATCGTGAGATTCGCCCCCTGAAAATGACCGAAAAATCCCGTTTTTGCCTCGAAAACCAGCCCCTTTTGCCCCAGCCAATGCCAAGTCTCTGACCGATTGATTTTGTACCAGCTCCGTGCCCCATCCATTCGCCTTTTTTCTGGCGAATGGGTGGGATACCGCAAATGCCAAAGGACTAATTCAGTCGTTCCTGAAAAACCGGTAAAACCACGATAAAACCTGATGATTTGCGAAGATTGTTGGTCTAGAATTTCCCTGTAGTGGTTAGCAAACAGCCTGAAAACCGGGGAAAAACGATGCGGCCCAAGAGCCAATCGACAC
>JARLGI010000060.1 GCA_031296115.1 Acidobacteriota bacterium
CTATCTGGACGATCGCAACCTGTCCCGCGTCTTTTTCGCCGGTCTCGCTTACGACTACTGTGTCGGCTACTCCGCCGTCGATGCGCGTCGTCTCGGCTTGCCCGCATTTGTCCTCCGCGATGCGTGCCGGGCCATCGACCTCAACGGTTCGTTCGCCAAGATTGAAGCTGAGTTTGCCGCAGCCGGTGTCGCCGTAATTGAAAGCGCCGCGCTTCCCGGTTGAAGCCGCACACCGTAGAATCGCAACAGGCTCTGCGGGGTTTCTCCGCGCCCACGGCTATGTCCCGCAATTTCTACATTCTCGCCGCAACGCTGCTGCTCTTCGCGCTGGTCTCGGCGGGCATGTCGATGGTGCCCTCCAGCTTTCAGCCGGGATTGCCTGCCAACGGCTCCCTCTGGCGGACCGTCGCCCTGTTTCTCCTGCTCTTCGGCCTGCTTTCGGCGTTTATCGGCGTCATGAGCAACCTTTTCGAGCAGGTTGATCGGCATAGTGAAGAAACCCGCCGGACAGCGCGGCGCAAGCGCCGAAGGAATGACAACCAGTAACGGCCTGGCTTCCCGTTAAAATAAGGTGTGGGACATATTCCAGCACAGGATCGAGCAGAAGACGATGTATGAAGTCACAGTGGAGGCAGATTTCTCCTCCGGCCACTATCTTCGCAACTACAAAGGGAAGTGCGAGAACCCGCACGGCCACAACTATAAAGTCCGCGTCACGCTGGCGGGCACCGAGCTCGACCAAGCTGGTCTGCTGCTTGATTTCAAGCTGCTCAAGCAGGTGCTTCGTCCGGTCATCGATCGCATCGACCACCAGATGCTCAACGATCTTGAGCCGTTCACGGTGCTGAATCCCTCGGCTGAAAATATCGCCAAATATTTCTACGAGCAGACCAACCACCATCTCGCCGATGTAACGGCGGGCCGCGTACGCGTAAAAGACTGCACCATTTGGGAGACCGACACCACCACGGCCACTTATTACGAGTAGGTGTCCGCGCTCAGTTCATCTGTCCCGACTTGGACTGCAAGTATTTATCGAACGGAATCTCGAAATAGAACAGATCTTTGCCGTCCGCGTCGCGCAGTGCGTGCAGGTGTAGTTTCGCGCCCCGCAGCGGGTGGGCTAGCTCCGATACGTCGTAAAACAGGAATCCCGCCCGCGTGGTATGCGGTTCCACCACCAGCGCCTGATACTCGAAGTTGTCAAAATCCTGCTCGATCTCCTTATTGCTGGCCTTGGGCTTCAGCTTGATCTTGGGCAGGGGTCCCGGCATCGGAATACTCGATCCCTCCCGTTCCTTGCGGGTCATCAGCCTCTCCACATCCTCGGGCTCGGCTGCCTGAATCCGGTCGCCCGCGGCGGTCTGGAAGAGAATGCGCGCGTCGCGCAGCGAGATCGGCTTATCACCCAGATTCGTCACAACCAGCCGCACCGGCATCACTCCGTGGCCAAGATAATCGACGCGAAAGATCGACTCTTTTTCCTTTGTATCGTAGGGTTCGGCGGCGATGGCGACCTTTTCGTCCTGGTGAACTTCGACCGCGGCAAACGACGTGGCCGGCTGCACTGGAGGCGGTGTGTGGTCGCTGGCCCGTGTGGGCAGAGCCAGCCCGAGTAGAACAAGCGGAATTAGTCCTAAGGCCCTCATCGTGCTCGACTGTATCATTCTAGATTGGACTGCTGAAAGGCGTGTCCGTCACGAATGGTCCTCTTTTTCTACAACCTCGCCCTGCTTTCGATCCTGGTGGCTGGCGCCCCGTGGTGGTTGTGGAAGATGGCGTCCACGCACAAGTACCGCGAAGGAATGGCCGAGCGGCTTGGCAGCGTTAGTAGGGTCAAAAGCCAAATCAAGGACGACCGCGGCCAGCCCATCCTTTGGCTTCACGCCGTCTCGGTCGGCGAGGTACTTGCCGTCAGCCGCCTAGTCGGCGAGCTCGACCGCGCCTTCCCCGAGTTTCGTCTGCTCATCTCCACTACCACGCGCACCGGCCAGGACTTGGCCCGGCAGCGCTTCGGCGCCGATCGCGTCTTCTACTGTCCGCTCGACTTGCCCTGGGCTGTCCGCGCCTATCTCAATGCACTCCAACCACGCATCCTCATCCTCGCCGAAACCGAATTCTGGCCCAATCTGCTCAGCGGCTGCTTCCGCCGTTCCATCCCCGTCGCCGTGGTCAACGCCCGCATCTCCGACCGCTCCTGGCCGCGCTATCAGCTTTTGAAAGGCCTCTGGCGCCCCATCCTCGGCCGCATCGGCCGGGTCCTCGCTCAGAGCGAGACCGACGCACAGCGACTCCGTGCCCTCGGTTGCCGGCACGATCGCGTCACAGTCGCCGGCAACCTCAAATTCGACATCCGCGCCGCCGCTGAAGCCGACGCAACCCGCCTGCTCAAGACGCTCACATACGGTCTCCGCCTCGTAGTTGCAGGCAGTACCCTCGACGGTGAAGAAGCCACCCTGCTTGGCGCCTGGCCGCGCTTGCTGGATGCCGACCCGAACCTGGCCATGGTTCTGGCTCCGCGCCATCCGGAACGGTTCGCAGCCGTTGCCGCTCTGCTGGCGCAATCCGGCGTTCCGTGGATCAAGCGCTCGGACTGGCATTCGCAGCCCGAAACCTCAATCCCACCGATCAGTCCTGGACAAATCGTCCTCCTCGACACCATCGGCGAACTGGCTTCGGTCTACTCGCTGGCCGCGGTCGCATTTGTAGGTGGCAGCGTGGTCGCGGCCGGCGGCCACAATCCGCTGGAACCGGCCCAGTTCGGCGTCCCCATCGTCATGGGACCGCACTACGTTAACTTCCGCGCCATCACCGAAGATCTGCTGGCGCGCGGAGCCCTGCGCATCGCTCCGCGAGAAGGCCTTGGCTCGACCCTCATCGATCTACTCCAGAACTCCGCCGCAGCCGAAGCCATGGGCGAACGTGCCCGCCAAGTTTTTGACCAACAGGCCGGCGCCACCGGCCGTTGCGTCGAAGCTCTACGCGAACTGCTCCAAGCGCCCGGGGCCGAGGAGTGCCCGTCATGACGCGGCCTTTGCTCTTCCCACTCGTCCCCCTCTATCGCTTCGCCCTCGCGTTGCGCGAACTACGCCTCGGCACCAGCCTCGAACCGGTCCGCCATCTGCGCTTTCCCGTAGTCAGCATCGGCAGCCTCTCTGCCGGGGGCTCGGGCAAAACTCCGCTCACCATCGCCCTCGCGCAGGCTCTTATGCGCCGCAGCCTGCATGTCGATGTGCTTTCAAGGGGCTATGGCCGCCAAAGCGACGCGGTCACGCGTGTCGACCCCAGCGGCACAGCCGCGGAGTTCGGTGACGAACCGCTGCTAATCGCGCGCGCAGCCGGAGTTCCCGTCTACGTGGCCACCCAGCGCTACCGGGCTGGCCTGCTGGCCGAAGCTGCGCCCAGCGAGTCTAATGTGCCCGCGGTTCATCTCCTCGACGATGGCTTTCAGCACCGCCAGCTTCACCGCGACGTCAACATCCTGCTGCTCGATGCCCAGGATTTCGAGGATCATCTACTACCGGCAGGCAACCTGCGCGAGCCGCTTCGCGCCATCCGCCGCGCTCACGTCATCGCAATTCCCGCGGACAATCCCGAGCTCGAATCGCGGCTGAAAGCCTCAAATTGGCAAGGAACCGTCTGGCATCTGCGCCGCTGCATGCAAGTCCCACCCATCGATGGACCCGTGGTCGCATTCTGCGGCATCGCGCGCAGCAAGCAATTCTTCGCGGGACTCGAAGCAGCCGGCCTTCACCTTGCGTCCCGCCTCGCTTTCCCCGACCACCATCTCTACGTGCAGCACGACCTCGACTGCATTCAGGACGCCGCGCGCAGCACCGCCGCAGCAGCCTTCGTCACCACCGAGAAGGACAGAGTACGGTTGGGCGAGCTGGCCGCAGCCTTCTCTGAATCGCGCCCGCTGAAAACGGCTCAGTTGTGTACTGAAATTGAAGATGAGGACACAGTGATCGATCGGCTAACGGGAAGGCTCCCCGGGATTCTTTAGCGAGCTATCTACAGAAAGCTATTTATGTGCAATCGCACCACGATTGCTATATCGAAACATCTATCCTTTGCCCAGTCACAACGACAGTCTTTCAACCATCATCTCGGTAAACAAGCAAAGTCTGTTCGACTCATTCAAATTCCATCGGCTGGCCAGACATTCTTCTCTGCCCAGCCGATGGAGTTCTTGCTACTCCCTGTTCCCTACTCCCTGTTCCCTGTTTATTTCACCGCCACCGGCTGCAGCCATGCGCCGTCTCCCGCTGAATCCCACACGGCAAACCGCACCCACTTCTTGCCCGTGGCATCGAACGGAATACTGAAGCTCTTGGTTCCGAACGCTTGAGTGTTGCTAAGATCGATAATCTTGCGATCGACCTTGGTTCCATCGCTCCACACCAGCTCCGCAAAATCCAGCGGGAAGGTGTATTCGATGGTGGCCGTGTAAATGCTCTTAGCTCCCGAGCCTTCAATGCCCCACTTGTGGAAGAGAATTTCGCCCGTGGTCCCAAAGAAGTTCCCCGCGCGCAGCCCCTCCACCACCGGTGACCAGCTCTGGCTGTAAGTCGGAATCTTGTCGAGCTTAAGGTAGTTGATGGCCAGGAACGGATAAGTATCGTCGCCCGGCACCTTCATGTAGGTGTCGCCCTCGGCCAGCATGAATTTTGGCTTGGGCGCCCAGTTGCTCATCTCGTCGTTCAACCCGAAGCAGCGATCCTCGCACAGCCGCTTCTGCGACTGATCCACCGGCAGTGACTCCCACGACCCCCCGATGAAGCGGTCGCTGAAGAAGAAGTCCTTGTCCTTGTACATATCGGGATACATCGCGGAGCTCTTGGTGCGCGGATGCGCCACCCACATAATGCTCTGCTCGTTGTTGATCATCTTCACTGTGTCATCGATAGAACCGAGGTGATACACATGCCCATACACCGGATCGTTCTCTTCAAACGATTGGTCTGCCGGCCGCGGCGTGGCGTGCGAAAAGTACACCGGCTTGGGCGACATCAGGTACCA
>JARLGI010000061.1 GCA_031296115.1 Acidobacteriota bacterium
AACAGCACGCCGCCGCTGCCGTCGAAGAGTTCCGCTCGGAGTACCCCACCCAGGCGCTGAAATTCGATTACAGCTATCGCAGTGAATCGCCTTTCGACGTGACCGCGATCTACCACGACGACAGGTTCACTTACATCAAGTCGTCCGCAGCCGAGAAGTTCGCTGTCTACGAGGAGAAAGATAAGAAGCCCGATCTCATCACCTTCCAGTTGAAGGACGGCACCTACATCCTTCCCAAGATCGTGGACAAGGGCTATCTCGAAATCGGCAAGCACCGGCTGGAGTTCCAGAGGAAAGGACAGTAGGTGGCGCCGATGGCAGAGGAGAAACAAATCCCGGAAGTACAGTCCCTTCCGCAGCCGGAGGCGACGGCCCCGGCAGTCCGCGACAAGCGCATTCTGCCGGAAGGCGTAGTGCCAAAGCAGGCGCAAGGTTACGTGGTCGCCGGGCTCGCCCTACTGATTCTGATGGCGGTGATGTTCTCGAAAAACCACGCCAAGCCGGCTCCGAAAGAAAGTGCTTCGTCGCCGGTGGGTGTATCCACGGACGCCAACCAGCGCAAGATTCATGAACTCGAACAGGATTTGAGCGCTGACCAGCGCCAGAGCCTGCAACAGGCTGCGGTGCAAAAAACCGGCACGGCAACATCGCCCGCGACCACGGCAGCCGAAGCAAATACTGCGCAAGCTGGCAGCGCGGCTCCTGCTTCGCAGTTGCCGCCGTCTGCCCCGATCCAGAGTGCAGAGCCGCCACGCGATCCTGTGGCAGACGCGGAAAAGGCGCTGGCCTTCAAGGCGCGCTTTGCCTCCAACCTTGTTTCTACCGATGACGCCGCTGCGCGCGCATCTGCTCCACAACCCGACCCCGCAAATGCGGCTCGTCCAGCGGAAACGCCGCAGCAGGCTCCTGCTTCGCAGATTGCCGCTGCCGCGAATGGGCAGAAGCGAGCACCAGAGGTGAATGTCAACTTCGCACATGGCCAGCCCTTTGTGATCTTCGAAGGCACTACGATCGACACCGCTCTGGTGAATCGCCTTGACGGTGAATTCGCCGGGCCGGTCAAGGTGATGGTGACCAATCCCGTTTACAGCCAGGACCGCCAACACGTTTTGATACCGGAAGGGACGTTCATCCTTGGCGATGCTCAGAAGGTCTCCGGCTTCGGCCAGAAGCGCCTCGCCGTCGCCTTCCACCGGATGCTGATGCCGGATGGGTACTCCATCGATCTCGACCAGTTTCACGGTCTCGATCAGGTGGGTGAAACGGGTCTCAAGGATAAGGTCAACAACCACTATCTCGAAATCTTCGGCGCTTCGATTGCCCTTGGCGTGATCTCCGGCGCGGCGGAGGCCACGACCAACGGCGGGTATTCCGAAAGTGGTTCGGATATGTACCGGCAGGGCATGGCGTCGAGCCTCGCCGCCTCCGGCGCCAACGTGCTCGACAAGTTCATCAACATCCCGCCGACCATCACCATCCGCGAAGGCCATCGCATCAAGGTCTACATCACCCAGGACATACTGCTGCCGGCATACGAGAACCATGACATGCCGGGGGTAATGTAATGCGCGTCTTCTTCCTCGGCTTCTTCATCTGCGCGCTTGTGGCCGGCTGCGCCTCGACTTCGCGCTCGCCGAAGAAGCCCTCACCTTACCACTACGCACAACCCCGCGCCCTCGCTCGCGCTGGGCGCACTTGAAAAGGAGTCTTCATGAAGTCCATCAGATTTCTCTTGCCCGTTCTTGCCTTTGCCGCCGCGCTCGCACCCATGGCGCATGCGCAGTTCGGCTCCGGCATCGTCTACGACCCCACCCAAAGCGCACATGCCATTCAACAGCTCTCGCAGGGAGAACAGGAACTCCAACATTGGGCGACCGAACTCCAGAACTGGGAGCAGCACCTCCAAAAAGAGGAGCAGATCTACACCACCGCCTACACGACCATGAACCAGGTCATCGCGACCTACAACCTCGCCTACCAGATGTCGCGGATGCCGCAAAATCTGGAGGCTCGTTACAAATCCGACTTCTCCAAGTGGACTGCTTTCTCGAACCCCAGCCTCTCCGCGTCGAACACCAACGGCATCACCTCGGCGTGGCTCAATGCGCTCGACCTGGGCAATCCCACCCGCGCCGCATCCGCCTACAGCGGTGCGGTGATTCAGGTGCAGACCTATCCGTCCAGCAGCCTGTCCGCGATGGATTCGACAACCCAAGCTGTGATCCAGAACCAGTACACGTCTTCGGAGATCGGCCAGGCTAACGTGACCAATCTTCTCTCGACTCTCGGCACCATCCGTTCGGACTCGCAGACCTTCCAGCAGAAGCTCGCCAACCTTGAATCCGATACCTATTCCACTGATCCCAGCCAGCAAACCGAGGTGGGTGTGCTGGGCAAGATCAACACGGCGACGATGCTCCAGATTCATTCGCAGCAGGACACCAACCAGATCCTCGCCGCCGCTGCTGCGCAGCAGGCGCTCGATGCCAAGGAAAAACTGGACGAGCGCAACCGGCTGATCAATCAGGCCATTTACTTCCAGCAGAACTTTTCCAACGTGATGCAGCAGACGACGAGCGGCATCAGCAACGCCATCCAGTCTATTTCGCTCAGCCCCAGCGGAAGGTAGGCCATGTCCCAAAACTATCTCACATATCTCTCGCAGGCGATTAACGACCTGCTGACTACGAAGAGCGCGGCGATTCAGGCCACGGGACTCGACATCTTCCGTGGCCTGGCCGTGATCCTCATCGTGTGGTTCGGCGTGAAGTCCGCGCTGTCCGCTGCGCAGGGACACGGCGGCGGATTTCATTTCGCCAAGTTCGCGGACCTGATCCTGATGATCTCCTTCGGCCTTGGGATGCTGACTTACTATTCCTCGCCGATACCGGGCGTCGGGTACAGCTTCAGCGACCTCATCACCAAAGAGGCGATTCAACTCTCGGCGCAGATTCAGGCCGACAACACGCAGCAGATCGTCGATTCGATCACCGCCGCCGAGAAGCAACTCGGCGCGCCTCCCGGCCTCTTCAGCTTCTCCGAGGACCTGACCTGGATGACCGCAAGTCTCGCGTTGATGATCATGCAGGCGTTCATCTTCGCCGTCATTGCTTACGGCTATGTCGCCACGGCAGTCTGCGTGCTCATCGGTCCGATCTTCATACCCTGGTTCATCGTGCCCAAGCTGGACTGGCTGTTCTGGGGATGGTTCAAGGCGTTCATCGGCTTCAGCTTTTACCAGGTCGTAGCCGCAGCCTTCGTTTTCATTTTCTCGAAGGTTGTTGTCGGAATGTTCGGTGTGATCGGAACCCTCTCACTCTCGAACATCGTGACACTGCTGCCCGCATTGCTCACACTGGCCTTCGTCTGCATCTACGGCCTCCACAAGATACCTGAACTGACAGGCGC
>JARLGI010000062.1 GCA_031296115.1 Acidobacteriota bacterium
AGCGGAATCCCATCAGCGGGCTTGGTGGGAAAGGTGAGAGTCCTGTTCTTGAACAGTTCCAGATCAAAGCACGGGACCGGCCAGGGCTGAGGATCCTGTTCGATGCCCAAGACCGCGCTTGAGAAAGCACGGGCCAGATGGTCTCGGATCGCGCTGCCACCTTGCGCGTAAATGTCGAGAGTCCCGTCGGCCGGATGATACCCGAACACGATCTCGAAGGCCGGGTGGTAGTTCTTCCGTTCGAACTGCCCATCGTCGTCGTACCCGATGAGTTCGTCAGCGTAGTCGGCCGGATATGCGAAGAAGTACTCCACCTCGCCGTCACGCGCGCCATGATCCACCTTGCATTGTTCACCGCGCCCCTGAATGGCCTGGAAGAACGCGGCAATGCGGAGTCCCAGTTCCACTTTCATGTCGTCCGTTGCTCGAAACTCGGGAACCGCTGGTACCTTCCGGATCTCCCAGGACCGCTTCGGCAGCCTGTCGATGTGCGAGAGCGTCCGAGCACTCTCGAAGACTCTCGGATGGTTCATGTAGGTCCACAGCGCGCGTTCTCGTGAATTCCTCATGGCACCGAGTTGCAACGCGATCTCTGCGTTGTCATCGCGCGCCGCTTCGATCAGCACCTGGCTGCCTGCGGAATTGGCGAGCGCCTCAACGCGCCGGAAGATCCGAAGCACGCGTTCGCGGTCGGGGGCGGGAAGCTCCATGTAGCATTCCAGAACGGGATCGACACGCCGTTCGCTGACCGTCTCCCAATCAAAGCCGGCGAACGCCGGGTATGAGTCGAAAAACCGTCTAAGTAAGGTATTTGGCGCCCGCCGAAGAAAAGACGGCAGGCTGAAGACTGCAGGCATACTGGCCCTCCAACAATCGGCGCGGGCTCCAGGCTTGGCAGCGCTTCGGCGGCACTGCTCAATCTGGTCGCGTCGGCACGTTTGACCAGGGTTTAAGAACCCGCAACTCCTGAATCTCGCCAGCAATTTGAGTGGCGGAAGCCATCAGCTTAACACGCGAACAAACAGCGAATGCAAGAAAAAGCGCAACAGATTGATTTCACGCGAGATATAGGTGTAGGAGGTGCCTGATCGAGACGCCAAATGGCACCTGCAACTGCATGAGCATTTCGGGGCACTCGCATCATTGGCTGAGGCGGCTTTGATCCTGCTGCGGGCGTCGCTGATCGGAAGCCTGTCAGTGTTGTTTGGCGTGCCCGACGAAGGTGTCTTTTCCGAGTTCAATGTGCATTCGAACGGAGGAGATCCAAACGGGTCCCCGGTCCTGGTTGTACGCCGGATTCGAGACGCGCTGCAGGTCAAGGCTCGCGAAGATCCCCGGCAATAGGCGAACGCTGTAGTAGGTCTCCGAAATATACTCCGGTCCGTAGCGCAGCCGACCATCTCCGATCAGAAAATCATGACCACCCAAAGTCAGATATGACGCATGGATGCCGGATAGCCCGCTGGCCGTGAATTCGGTTCCCAAGGTGTCGAAGGACCTGCCCCATCGGCGTCCGGAAATTGAAATACCACCCGTGGCAAGACGATCTATAGCCGTGAACGCGAAGCTTTCCGTCTTTCCATCATTCCAACCGAGCCGGGCAAAGGCGCCGACGTCCTTGGTAATCTCTTGCTCCCAGTTAAGCCCAAAGCCATACTTGAGAGTCCCGTTCTGGCGTGTTGACGTGACATCCGGATTGCCGCCGCTCGTTTGAGCCTGGTGGATCGCGTCAGCGTAGTTGCCCGCGTTCGCGTGGTTTTCATAGTTCAGGAGCCGGACCGCACCTGGGTGTTTTTTGATCGCGTAGCGATATTCCCCTTCGAACACATCGCCGCGATTGCGGAATAGCCTGCGGTCGAATCGAAGCCCGTTCGCAACTCTCGGCATGGCGGCGCTCGCATACCGGAATGACCAGTTCCGGGTGTGGAATTCGTGCATCCAGCCCCAGGTGTAGCCGCGGACATCGGCGGGGTAGTCCCATGCACCGTTGTACATGACCGCCCACCCAATGAACTGCGATCGCGGATCGTGCGAATAGCGGTTGTTGTCGAAGAAATCGGTCAAAGTGAAACGCCCGGCCGTGACTGTGTAGCGGTTGATCGGACGCCGTCCCGCGAGCTGGTTTGCCTCACTCTCAAACGCCTCCGTCTCGCCGCCGAATCCAAAATCGTGCGAGACGTACAACCGGGCCACATATGGCTTTGGCATCGCCGACGCGACGCGCGGCAGTTCGCCATTGGAGGAGTTGGCCAGGCCGTTTACGCCACTGAAGCCCCGCCCACCTGCGATCTCGGGATCGAAGTACAGGATTGTATTCTTCTCCAGGCGAAGGCCGAGGAACAACGTTGTTGTCAGCGACACATCGCGCTCCATGTAGTCCTGGAGGCTGAATGGACCCGAATAGGGCGAATGGAATGTGCCGTGGTATTGACCAATTGACGTGGCCTGAAAGAACAGATTCCAGCGCTCGGCGTCGGCAGGCCCGTCGGGCGACTTGCTCACTCCTGGATTAGGAACCTGTACTTCAACCGGCGACGGAGGCTGCTCCTGCGCTCGAGCGGCCATGCCAATCAACATGAGTGTGACGGAAAGGGAGAAGACGCGCAGAACAACGGCGCCCCAAGTCACGTGCTTAGACTGAAATCGGTATGCCGCCATGAAGATCTCGCTTAACTCGCTCGGACCAATTCTTCACTCGTCGTGATGGACGCGTCCTCGGCGTCTACCGCGGCCACGACCTCCCACGAAATGGCGGTAACGCCCGATTCCAGAGACAGCCTCGTCACGATCTGCTCCAGGGCTTCCTCTTTCGGACCGATGCACTTCAGATACGCTTTCACGTTCACGCGGGCGAGCAACTCGTCATCAAGGCTGTGCAGTGCGATCAGCGCGAGCGGCATCCGCCCGACATTCTGAATCAGCATGGTCCGAATGTTGGCTTCATCTGCGGTCCGGCAGGTGCAGCGTAACCGATAAAGGATCTCGTGTTCTGCTTCCTGAACCGGCGCGCGATTGATGAGATGCGCCACAGGGCGAAGGATCAGGTTCGCTGCCAGTACACCTGCGGTTCCCATCGCGGCGAGGCCAAGGTGTCCAAGCCCAGCCAGAGTCCCAACCGCCGCCGTGCACCAAAGCGTCGCGGCAGTGTTCATGCCACGGATGTTGAAACCATCCTTCAGAATTACGCCGCCCCCCAGAAACCCGATCCCTGAAACAACGTAAGCGGCCACCCGGCCCTGGCTGCCGTCTCCTGCGATCAGGCCCCCCATCATGATGAACATGGCGGCGCCGACGGCCACAAGCCCGTTTGTCCTCAAGCCTGTCATGCGCTGCCGCCATTGGCGCTCGAGACCGATGACTCCTCCGAGGAACAGCGCGGCGAACATCCGAATTCCGAAATCTATCCAGTTCAAGGTCTTTCTCCTTTCCGCAAATTGCATCCACGTTTCACCGGGATGCCGCCTTACGCATTCATCTCAAAATGCAGTCACGAATCCGCTGCAATACGAGGGCTTCAGACAGCCCTTCGGCATATTCGTCCGAGGAGCATGGGAGGTATCAGAATTTCGAGGGCGCGAGTGCGGTCAGCGACCCACAGGCCGCAGACGCGCTAGGGGAGACGGAGGCTCAGCTGACTCGGTGCCGGACACTTCATCGCACCGTTGCAGACTGGATCGGCGGTCTGACATCAATTGGCCTCCTTTCTTCTGGATCTGACGCAGTCGCGAATAGCCAGTCTCGACTAGAGTATACCCGGCGGGGTATCCTTGTAAAGAGCAGATCAAGGTTTTGCAATGGCCCACACACTCGAAGAAAAAAAGAAACTTCTCAATCGCGTGCGACGAATCAAAGGCCAGGTAGACGCGATCGAGCGAGCGGTCGACCAAGAGGTCGAGTGTTCTGATGTGCTGCATAACATTTCCGCCTGCCGAGGTGCGATGGACGCCCTCATGGCTGAGGTCATCGAGGGACACATTCGCTTTCATGTCCTCGATCCCAAGACCACCGCTACCGACGAGCAGATACAAGCTGCTGACGATCTGATTCACGCGCTAAGAACGTATCTGAGATAGACCGGTCCGACGAGCATAGTCACCGCAGCAGGCCATGGCGACGTATTCACTGTCAGCTCGGGCGGTCTGCAGAGAGCGGCACACATGTCCCTGGTTCATGCCGACGTGGACATGAAACAGCATCCTGACCTCGACCGCGCAAGACGGAATCTATGTGACCCCGCAGGAGTTGCGGAATGGGAAAACCCGTGGAGCGCTGCTCATCATCTTCTGCGGCGGCAACAACTCCAGCCGCTTCACCGAGGCGAAACTCCGCAATCTGTTACGCCTGGCGGACGAACAGATGCATGCCATGGGGACCTTTGAACCTGTCGGCTCCCGCGGGCGCACCCCGAAGAATTTGGAGGACCGGGGTTGCTCCGCGAGCTGGCTCAATCGATTGGAAGGCGCCATTTCCCTGTGGAGAAGCTCGGTGGTCTTCCGAACACCGCGGCGAAAGTCCGCATCGAGCTGCGAATACCGCTTGTTGTAGTTCAAGTCTCGAAGAACCTGCCCCGAGACATAGAGTATCGCCGAGTCACGGTGATATTGAATCAAACACGCGGTCTGCCCCCACCCGGGGCATTGAGCCGGCAAGGCTACTATGCACCTAGTCAGCAAGCTGTTCGGTTCGCTCGGTCTGTCCGCATGCCTCGGCATGCTTGCCTCCGCTCAAGATGAGCCTTTCGTGATCCGTTCCGACACCCGGCTTGTGGTGCTTCACATGAGCGTCCTCGATCATTCGGGGAAACTCATTACGAACCTCCCCAAGGAAAACTTCAAGGTTTTTGAGAACAACGCCGAACAGCAGGTGAGCGTATTCAAGCGGGAGGACGTTCCCGTTTCGATGGGCCTCGTCGTGGACAACAGCGGCAGTATGCGCGACAAGCGCCAACAGGTGGAAACTGCCGCGATCCAGCTTGTGAAGTCGTCCAACAAGCTCGACGAGACGTTTATTGTCAATTTCAATGACGACGCTTACCTCGACGTCCCGTTCACAAATGACATCAGCAAGATGGAAGAAGGCATCGCCCGCATCGATTCCAAGGGCGGTACCGCTATGCGCGACGCCGTTTCAATGTCCGTCGATTACGTGAAGGCGCAGGGAAAGAAAGACAAGAAGGTGCTGCTCGTCATCACCGATGGAAACGATACGACATCCATGGGCATTACCCTGGAGAAGCTGGTAGAAAAGGCGCACAAATTCCAGGATGTGCTGATCTATGCCATCGGCATTCTCGGGGAGGAGGATAAACGCGAGGCCGGCAAGGCCAAACGCGCCCTCGACGCACTGACCAAGGCTTCTGGCGGGTTCAGCCTCTATCCCAAGGACCTAGGCGAAGTGGAGAGCATGGCGCAGCAGATTGCGCGCGACATTCGAAACCAATATGTGCTCGGCTACACGCCTTTGAACCAGAACCTTGACGGCACCTTCCGTCAGATCAAAGTGACTGCAGGAAAGTACACGGTTCGCACACGCACGGGATACTATGCCACTCCAGAGGCTCAGAAAAAGAGCGCGGCCGCCTCAACCTCCGGGGAATTGATCTGCGCAATCGACTAAACCCGCGATGCTGATGCTGAACTCGCGGATCGCGCTCGCGCCGGGAGTCAGATTGACGGCGAACTCGGCGACTGCATCAAACGTTCCACTCTACGGATGCTCGGATGGCGGTCGTGAAACCGCGACACCAGAATAGTGACGGCGAGCCGGGGTACAAGTTCGGCAGCTAGTATGTTGCGATCGCTGGGAGTCGTAGCACCTGCTGCTTGTCCGCAATGCTGATTGCGTAAGATGTCAGGATCATGGCAGTTCATCTTGGCCATGGAATGGCACCGACTCCCACTTTTCTCGTTGGTCCTCCCACAGCGGCAGCCGCGCGATTCCTCGCAGCGCGCCTTCGCTGACCGGGAGCCGCCCCCCCGGCATCTGCGGCAGCCTCAGAATCGCCTCCTGAATATCGGGTGCGAGCCAGGTGAGCACCATCATCTGGCTGATCCGCTCCCGGCTGACGCAACCGAGCCGGGCGAGGTCTGAGTGCCGGCGGATCTCGCCCCGGTCGACCATCTCCTGAAACTGTAGCGCCAGCGCGAGCACCTGAGTGATGCGCGGCAGCCGGCCACGCTTCACGCCCGGCTCTGCCGCCGGCGGGATCTGCTTCGGCGCCCGGTTGATCTGCCGAACCGTGGGTTGCAACCGGACCTTCACTTCGAAGCCGTTGTTCTGAATCGTCATTTGTTTTCCACCTCAAGGCAAAGCTGCCGGATCCCCGCCGTACGAAAGCCGACCGTAACCGTGCAGGTCGTGCCGTCGTAGCTCACGCGATCCACCAGGGTCTTCACGAACTTCTCCTGCTCTCGCGGCGTCATCTCGGTCCAGACGGCATCAAACTCCTGGAGCGTCTTCCGCACACTTGCCGCGTCTACCGTCTGGCCGACCGACTCGGCCAACTGGTCCCGCACGTCGCGTAACTGGCGCTCGAGTACAGCGACGCGATCCTGTAGGTCGGCCATCCGGTCGGTGGCCAGCTTCCCCGTCATGCGCACGAGGCTGGCCATCTCCTCGCCGAGGCGTTGCAGGTCTTTTTCGATGACACGCTTCTCGCGCTCCAGCCCCTCGCGGCCCGCGAACCGCTGCTCATCCAGCTGCCGGAGAACTTCGCCGACCACCTCCGGGTTCCCGGCAATCCCGCGGATCTGGTCCACCACCGCCTGCTCGATCACCGGCGCGGACACCGATCTCGTCTGGCACTGGTTGTATCCTTTCTGATGCGCGTTGACGCAGACGTAGTAGCGATAGAGCTTGTTGGGCGCCTTTTGCGTGTAAGTGTGGAACATACCCGCGTCGCAACTGCCACAGCGTAGGATGCCCTTGAGCACCGCCCCGTACTTGTTCCGGATCTGTCGGCCACCAGTCTTGGCGTTGAATCGCAGCCGGTCCTGAACCCGTTGCCAGATCGCGGCGTCGACGATTGCTGCGTGCTCTCCTTCGTAGACCTGCCCTCCGTAATCGACCTTGCCGACGTACACCATGTTCGTGAGCAAGTTATAGAGCCGATTCTTCGTGAACTCGTGTCCGCCGGCGGGCGTGCCCTTGCGCGTGGTCCATTCCTTCAGTCGCCAGCTGCGCCGAGAGAGTTCCTGGACCACCGGGATCAGCGAGCCATGTTCCAGATAGAGATCGAAGATGCCACGCACGCGCGCGGCCTCGTCCTCGTTCACCACCAGCGCGGCGCCCTTGTCGCTCAAGTCGTAGCCGAGCATCGGAATGCCTCCCACCCAACGGCCTTTCCGACGCGCCGCTGACATCTTGTCCTTCGTGCGCTCAGCGATCATCTCGCGCTCAAACTGCGCGAACGACAGCAGGATGTTGAGCGTCAACCGGCCGAGAGAGCCCGTCGTGTTGAACTGCTGCGTGACCGACACGAAGTTCACGCTCTGTTTATCCAGCACATCCATGATCCGCGCGAAGTCGAGCAGCGACCTGGTCAGCCGGTCCACCTTGTAGACCATCACGCAGTCCACGTGGCCATCGCGCACATCCTGGAGCAGCTTCTTCAGCGCGGGCCGATCCATGTTGGCGCCAGTGAATCCGCCATCATCGTACTTGTCCGGCAGGACAACCCAGCCCTCCTCGCGCTGGCTGCGGATGAACGCCTCCGCCGCGTCGCGTTGTGCGTCGAGCGTGTTGAACGTCTGTTCCAGCCCCTCCTCGGTGGACTTGCGGGTGTAGATCGCACAGCGCAGTGTCCTGCGTTTCAGCCCGGTCGGAATCTCAGATTCAGCGACGGCCATGCGTGCCCTCCTTCATCAAGCCGAAAAACGCGAAGCCATTCCACTTCGTGCCCGTGATCTCGTGAGCGATGGCGCTCAGCGACGAGTACCGGCGGTCGCGAAACTCGAAACCTTGGTCTGTCACCTTTACGACGAGCGTCTCGCCGCGGAACTGCTTGACAATCACCCCGCCTGGCATCGGCAGGCGCGAGTCGTGATCCGGCGTAATCGTCGTCGTCGCGGTCTGCTCGATCGGCAGGCCGGCGCGCCGCTTCACCGCGTTGGTGACCACGCGATTCCGGAGCGCTACATCGCGCGCAATGTCGCGGGCGAGCTGGCGGACCGGTTCCGCCAGGCCGCCATCCTCCTTTGCTTGAAGATGCCAGGCGATCTTGCGGAACAAGAACTGGCGATGCGAACTCTCCGGCTCGGCGTCGAACGCCTCACGGTACTTCTGCTGGAGCTCGCGGACGCTCATCGCGGCGAGCTCGTTAATCTGGTCTCGAATGGGTTTCTTCACGCGTCAACCTCATGAACATGAAGGCTCTCCGCGTGCGAGTTAGCAAGTTCTCCGTTGACGGCGTCAGCCGCCTCTACTGTTGCGATTTCGATGCGCCGCGCGCGGCGGCTGCGTTGGTAAGCAGTGGCGAGGAGGCTCGCGATCTCGACGACGGCGTCGCCGGTCTGGCGGTCTCGGATCTCCATTCGGTTTCTCCCCTGGGGAGACCGTCTACGGCGCGGCGGGTGGCGGGTCCGCGGGCAGGTGCGACGTTGCGTTTGCCGGCCCTATGGGTCCGACACCCACAACGGTTTCCGCTTGGCGGCCTGCCCGCTGTCTGGTGGTCTTGAAATCGCCGTTTCCCGCCTCGTCCGTATCCCAAACATTCGACAGTATTTGCGGTTGGGGCTCTCTCTCCGGTTCGAAGTCGTGCAAACCGGGGTGCGCTCTCAACCCTGCTGGTTCAGAGCGTTGGCCTCTCTCAACCGCTCGAACTCTCCGTTTTCTCCGTTGACGCCTTCCCGTTCGTTGACAGCCCTGTTGAGAGAGGCCGCCCAGATTGGACACTTTCGAACCCTCGTGAGTATCTATTGACAGGAATCGCCGCACGGCGATTTCAAGACCACCAGACAGCGGGCAGGCCGCCAAGCGGAAACCGTTGTGGGTGTCGGACCCATAGGGCCGGCAAACGCAACGTCGCACCTGCCCGCGGACCCGCCACCCGCCGCGC
>JARLGI010000063.1 GCA_031296115.1 Acidobacteriota bacterium
GAAGATGATTCCCAGGAGGGCGAGGCCCCACACAACGGCGAACAGAAGCCATCCCAGCTGCCCGTGCAGCGGCACGAGGACGAATGGAGTATAGGTCCCGGCGATCAGAAGATAGATTGCCGCGTGATCAATGATCCGCAACACATGACGCGCACGGGTGCGGACGAGCGAGTGATACAGCGTCGAGCAGACATAGACCAGCACCAGGGTACCGCCAAAAACCGAGCAACTGACAACCTGCCAGGCGGTCCCACCCATCGCAGTGACCACCAGCACGACCGCTCCTGCGAGCGCCAGTGCCGCCCCGACGCCGTGGGTTACGGAGTTCGCGATGATGTCGCCCAGCCTGTGTTCCGTCACCATAGGAAGATGATAAACATCAGGGCGTTCAGCAGGCGCGGCACTGCAACAACGGTTCAGCCAAAAGATTCTCGCCAAGCGCCACGAAGGGCCAAGCACATGAGCCTTGCCGACTCCACATCCGCGGAAAGCTGCCGCGCGGGGGGGGCGCCGATCTTGCCAAGGCGCTCTCCACAGAGATTTCCACCATAATCAGAGCGGCGGAGCGGCGACACCGGAACAGTGGGAAGCGCTTCTTTACACCATAAGCTCGAGCGCATCCTTCAGGCGTCTTCATCATCTGATATGTGTATCGTTTGCGCTGGGTTCACGACCTTCAGAGGCCTACACCGGGCAAGCAAATAACGATGTCCATCGAGGAGTAGATATGAAGATCGGAATCATCGGCGCAGGTCAAATCGGTGGGACCCTAGCCCGTCGCTTCACCGCGCTGGGCCACCAAGTGTTTATCGCCAACTCCCGAGGCCCCGAGACGCTGGCAGGTTTGGCCCGCGACACCGGCGCGACCCCTGCCTCAGTCACGGAAGCTGCCCGCAGCGGAGATGTGGTCATCGTGACGATTCCCCAGAAAAACGTGCCCAAACTGCCGACCGATTTGTTTGCCGGAGTTCCGGGCAGCGTGGTCGTCGTAGACACGGGCAACTACTATCCGCAGCAGCGCGACGGCGGTATCGAGGGGATCGAAGCCGGCGCGACCGAGAGCCGGTGGGTTGCTCAGCAGTTGGGCCGCCCCGTCGTTAAGGCATTCAACAACATCTATGCGCAACATCTTATGGATCTCGGCCGGCCTGCAGGTGCTCCCGGTCGAATCGCGCTACCTATTGCTGGTGACGTCGAAGCGGCTAAGGCAGTAGTGCTTCGGTTGCTGGACGAACTCGGATTCGATGGCGTTGACGCCGGTGGACTTGATGAATCGTGGCGGCAACAACCCGGCAGCCCGGTTTACGCCACGGACTTCGACGCGGCAGGTGTAAGGCGTGCGCTATCTGAGGCGACCAAAGAGCGCAAGCCAGAATGGCGTGCCACCGCGAACAGTCCTGGAAACTTCGCGAAGCCGGCTTAATGCGATTTGCTGCGTCGGCCGCAAATTCGAGATCGGCCAGTACCCAGTAAGCGCAACTGGCGACGATGTGGACAAGTCCACCTCGATTGCCAGTCGGCTTACCCTCGACGAGCCTGCTGTACCATCTCGACGAACACTTCTCTGGCTTGTGCCGGATCACTTACTTCCCGTAAGAATGCGATCCGAGTTCCCTTCACGCCGTCCTGGGTTTTCAAGCGCAAGTGAAAGCCGAGGCGGTCGATCGAGGTCATCTCCGCTTCCTGTGCCTCAATGCCAGAGAACCGTTTGGCGAGCAGGATGAGCGCCTCCTTATGGTCGGCATTCATGTGCTGCATGATGTCGCTCTTATGTTCGACCAACGGATCGGACTGCGCCTGAGAGTAATCTGAAGCCGCCACCCATCCCATCACCCCGAAGCCACCCACGTAATAAACGTCCAACACGTCCATTCGGTAAAAGGAGAAATCGTCAAAGTCGACCCAGTACTTGCTATCCGGGTAACGCGTCAGATAGACCGTACGCGCGGCTTCCAGCTCTGGCTCCGGTATTCTGCTAACACTCCCTATCAACGTAACCCTGGATGAACCGAGCGGGTCTCCGCTGGCCCCTGGCTCTGTCACAAACAGGCTGGCGCGAGGGTCGGCCTGCAGATTCTGCGTATGCATTGCCATCGTGCTGACCAGGAAAATGGGACGGCCCTGACCATCCAGTGCGTATGGCATCAACGATCCGAACGGGAAACCGGGCTGTTTCCGCGACAGGGTCGAAAGACTACCGATGCGGCTTGAGTGCATCAACGTGCGTGCTTTCTCGGCGAACGAAGGCTCGGGAACTGCAGATTGGCCACTCGTCGCACCACTCGCGTGTTTTCCGAAGGATGAAGAAGTCGAAGTCATTGATGGACACTCTCTTCGTGTGCAACGGATTATTTCACAGTGGCTTTCGCCTCTTTCTTTGCTGCCCAATAGGCTTTCATGAGTGCTGACAATTTCCGCTTTGAAGCTGCGCTCATCGGACGGCGAACGGCATTCCTTCCGGGCCATGGCTTGCTTCGTTGGATATCCCGTAAAGCGCGATGACAGTCATGTAAGCGCCTTCACGTCATGCGGGGGAGTTCGTCCGCGCACCACCGAGTGTTTGGGACTCTGCGGGTGTCTTGCCGAGGTTCGGCACTCGCCCCAACAAGCGAAAAGAAGAGGAAATCTACTTTGGTCAGTGGCCGCGACGCCATCGCCACGTCGTAGGTTATTCGGGCTGAACGGCCCGTTCGGGAGAGGTCGTGAGTTGACGTGTTTACTACAGCTCATCGAAGTGGGCCAGAAGTCCGGTTCGAGGAAGTGTGGCGTTCAGGAGCACGAAGACACCTGCGGATTTATCGTGTAGAGTTGCACGACAGTGTCGTAAGCAAGCAGCTTGGCACGCTGTGGCTCGCAACACTCGTCTTCGTGGCGTCCTGGTTTCGCACTGGGGAGAGCAGCGTGAGAATCGCGCATTTGTCTCGCAGGTTGTTTGTGAAAACAGCATTGGCCGGAGCGGCGGGGACACTGATTCCGCGAATCGCAATCGGCGCCGCTCCAGCCGGAGGCGAAGCTCAACCGGTTGCCAACAATGCAAGTCTCTCGTCGCTCACTCTTTCCGAAGCAGCTGAACTGGTGCACAGCAAGAAGATCTCTCCCGTGGAGTTGGCGAAAGCGTGTCTCGGCCGCATTGAACAGCTCAATCCCAAGCTGAACGCCTTCATCACCGTCACGGCCGACTCCGCGCTGGTCGATGCTCGTGCAGCGGAAGCAGAGATCCAGCGAGGCCGTTGGAAGGGCCCGCTCCACGGTATCCCGATCGCCCTCAAAGACTTGGTGGACACGGCGGGCGTGCGCACCACGGCAGCGAGTGGTTTATTCAAGGATCGCGTCCCCACTCAGGATGCGGAGGTTGTCCGCCGCCTCAGGTCAGCTGGGGCCGTGCTTTTGGGCAAGACCAACTTGCACGAGTTCGCCTACGGCGGCAGTTCGGCCATCAGTTACTTCGGTCCGGTTAGCAATCCTTGGAACGTTGCGTACAGTCCAGGCGGCTCTTCCGGCGGGTCTGCGGTCGCAGTCGCGGCGCAAATGTGTCACGGGGCGATCGGCACCGATACTGGAGGTTCCATCCGCGAGCCGGCTGGCTACTGCGGCATTGTTGGACTCAAACCCACGTACGGTCGGGTGAGCGCCTCGGGAGTCATACCCTGTGCGTGGTCCCTGGACCACGTAGGGCCGATGACGAGCACGGTCATGGACGCCGCTCTGATGCTCCAGGTCATCGCCGGCTACGATCTGCAGGACCCGGGCAGCATCGA